>NZ_CP081496.1:5685509-6317233 GCF_019774615.1 Streptomyces sp. BHT-5-2
GCCGCCCGGCCGACCCTGGACCGGCTCTCCGACGACACCACCGAGACCGTCCACCTCGCCCGGCTCGACGGCACCAACGTCGTCCACCTCGCCACCCGTCAGTCGCAGCACCACCTCCGCCCGTTCACCCGGGTCGGCCGCCGGCTGCCCGCGCACTCCACCGCGCTGGGCAAGGCGCTGCTCGCCACCCGCACCGACGACCAGGTGCGGGCGATGCTGCCGGCCGCCCTGCCGGCCCTGACCGCGCACACGATCACCGACCGGGAGCGGCTGATCGAGGAGCTGCACACGGTCCGCGCGCAGGGCTTCGCGGTCGACCGCGAGGAGAACACCGTCGGCCTGCGCTGCTTCGGCGTGGCGATCCCCTACCGCACCCCGGCCCGGGACGCGCTCAGCTGCTCGGTCCCGGTGGCCCGGCTGACCCCGGCCCACGAGCAGACGGTCAAGGACGCGCTGTTCGACGCCCGGGACCGGCTGGCGCTGGCCACGCGGCGGCTCTGAGCCCCGCGGAACCCGGACGGCCCAGGCGGCCGGGCCCGCTCACCCGTTCTCCGTAGGCCAGCAGGACCGCCCGGCCGGCTGCGGCTTATCTCGTGGGTGGAGGCGCGGAACTCCAACGACTTCCCAGTGGCGCACGTGTGCCACGGCCGCGCTTCGCGGAGGTTGTTCCCATGCGTTCCACCCGACTGCTCACCGGTGCCGCGCTGCCCGCCGCCGCCCTGGGTCTGGCCGCCACCGCGGCGTACGCCGGCGACTTCGGCACCATCGAAGTCTCCCCGCGCACGGCCACGGCCGGCTCCACGGTCTCCCTCTCCACCACCGGGTGCGGGGCCAGCCGCTCGGCGAGCGTGGACGCCGCCGCGCTGGGCGGGGGCACGGTCGCCTTCGCCCCGGGCTCCGCCAAGGGTTCCCTGGTGGGGAAGGTGACGGTCAAACCCGGTACCAAGCCCGGGAATTACGGGATCGGCGGCAAGTGCGCCGACGGCAAGGCGCTCACCGGCACGGTCCGGGTCGCCTCCCAGGAGTCGTCCGCCGGCCCGAGCGCGAGCCCGAGTTCGCAGATGAGCCCGGGCATGAGCGCGAGCCCCGGGAAGGAGCACGGCAGCGCGGCGCCGAGCATGCCGGCCAAGGAGCACTCCGCCGCGCCCTCGCCCGGCGGCACCGGCCCCACCACGCCGCCCAAGGGCAAGATGAAGACCGGCGAGGGCTCGACCAGCGAGGACGGCATCAACACCACCGAGATCGCGGCCGGCGCCGGGGTGGTGCTGGCGGCCGCGGCCTGCGGGGTCTGGTTGGTGCGCCGGCGCCGCCCCGGCGGCCGGTACTGACCCGGCCGCGCTCCCGGCTCCCGGCCGGCCATGCCGCCCGACGTGCCGCCCGACGCCTCCGCGGGCCCCGCTCCCCCGCCACCGCCTCCGAAGGGCGGGCGGCGCGGGTGGCGGCACGGCCGGGCGCGGGCGGCCGGTGCGGCGGCGGCCGCGGTCACCGTCCTGGCGAGCGGCGCCGGCGCCTGGCTGATCGTCAGCGGCGCCCGGGAGACCGCGCCGCCGCCCCAGCCGCCCGCCGCGCAGGGGTTCACCGGCGGACCACCGGGCAAGGCCCCGGCCACCGGGCGGGCCGTGCCACCGCTGCCGCCCGCCGAACCGCTGCGGGTGGCGGTGCCGTCCCTGCACATCGACGCCCCGCTGACCCGGCTGGGGCTGGCCGCGGACGGCAGCCTGGCCCCGCCGCCGGTCGGCGACCGTGATCTGGCGGGCTGGTACGCCGAGGGCACCCCGCCGGGCGCCACCGGCACCGCCCTGATCGCCGGCCATGTGGACACCCGCGCAGGCCCGGCCGTCTTCTACCGCCTGGGCGCCCTGAAGAAGGGGCACACCGTGCGCATCCTGCGCGCGGACGGCCGGACCGCGGTGTTCACCGTGGACGCGGTGGAGGTCTACGACGGCCGGCACTTCCCCGACGAGAAGGTCTACGGCGAGGCCCGCCGGCCCGAACTCCGGCTGATCACCTGTGGCGGCGGCTTCAGCCGGGCCCGGCAGGAGTATCTGGGCAATGTCGTGGTCTTCGCCCACCTGACGGGGAGTCAGGAAGCGGGCACGGAGGCGGCACCACTGCCCTGGGCCCGGCCGCACAAGCCGATTCGGCCACCCCGTCAACCGCCTTGACCGGCCGGGACGCGGCTTCCTAGCGTGTCCCCCCGTTCGTGACGCGTCCCTCCACGGGAACCCGGGTCCGGTGGCCCCGGTCGGCGACGTCCGCGGACACGTCCCCGCCGCCCAGCCGGAAGAGTACGCCCATGACCGCACCCCGCACCGTCCTGCTCACCGGCGCCGCCGGCGGAGTCGGCACCCTGATGCGCGAGCTGCTGCCGCCGTACGGCCACCGGCTGCGGCTGTTCGACCGCCGCCCGATCGAGGGCGAACCGGACGCGGTCACCGCCGAGTTGGCCGACACCGGGGCACTGCGCGCGGCGGTCCGCGGGGTCGACGCGATCGTCCACCTCGCCGGCATCTCCCTGGAGTCGTCCTTCGAGCGGATCCTGCGGGCCAACATCGAGGGCACCTACCGGCTCTACGAGGCGGCCCGGGAGGCGGGCGTGCGGCGGGTGGTCCTCGCCTCCTCCAACCACGCCGTCGGCTTCACCCCGCGGCCGCCGGACGGCTCGGCCGCCATCCCGGCCGACACCCCGCACCGCCCGGACACCTTCTACGGCCTCTCCAAGTGCTTCGGCGAGGACCTCGCCGCCCTCTACTGGGACCGGCACGGCATCGAGACCGTCTCGCTGCGCATCGGCTCCTGCTACCCGGAACCGACGACGGTACGGATGCTCTCGATCTGGCTGAGCCCGGCGGACTGCGCCCGGCTGCTGCACGCCGCACTCACCGCCGAACACGTCGGCCACACCGTCGCCTACGGCTCCTCCGCCAACACCCGCCTGTGGTGGGACCTGTCCACCGCCCGCGCCCTGGGCTACGACCCGCAGGACGACTCCGAGCCGTACGCCGCCCAACTCCTCGCCGCCCAGGGCCAACCCGACCCGGACGACCCCGAGCACGCCCATCTCGGCGGGACCTTCTGCACGAACCCGCCCAGGTGGCAGTACTAGCACCGATTCCCGGACGATCCGTCACCGTACGGAACCTCGTCCCCGTCCCCCGGCGTCCTTGAGGGCACAACGCCCGCCCGGCACCGGCACACCGCCTCCGGGCGGGCCGCAGCACACACGCGAGAACGAGGTACACACCATGGGCATCGTCAGCTGGCTTCTCCTGGGCCTGATAGCAGGCGTGATCGCCAAGGTCCTGCTGCCGGGACGGGACCCGGGCGGCCTCGTCGGCACCACCCTGACCGGGATCGCCGGCTCCTTCCTCGGCGGCTGGCTCTCCACCCGCTTCCTGCACCGCCCGATCCCCAAGGACTTCTACGACCCGGCCATGTGGATCTCCGCGGTGGCCGGCGCCCTGATCCTGCTGATCGCCTACCGGCTGCTCTTCGGCAACTCCCGGGCCCGGCGCTGACCGGCGCGGACGCCCGCCCGGCCGCCTCCGGGGCGGCCCGGCGCGGGGAACCGCGCAACCCCGCTGACCGTTAGGGCTGGCATGACCGCAATGACTCCTGGCTCGAACCTCCCGCTCGCCGCCGCGCGGGTGGCGGTGACCGTCACCGCCCCCGTCCGGCTGGACGTGTCGGGCCTGCTGCTGACCGCCGGCGGCAAGGTGCGCTCCGACGACGACTTCGTCTTCTACAACCAGCCGGCGGGGCCGGGGGTGAGTCATCGCGCGGCGTCCGACGGCGACACCATCACGGTGGACACCTCGGCGGTGCCCGCGGAGATCGACAAGGTCGTGGTCACCGCGAGTCTGGACGCGCCCGGCGCGACCTTCGCCGGCACCGAGCCGACCGGCACGGTCCGGGACGCCGACGGCGGCGCCGTCCTGGCCACCTTCACCCCGCCGCGGCTGGGCCCGGAGACCGCGCTGGTGGTCATGGAGATCTACCGCCGCGGCGGCGGCTGGAAGGTCCGCGCGGTCGGCCAGGGGTACGCCGACGGCCTGGCCGGCATCGCCACCGACTTCGGGGTGAGCGTGGAGGAGCCGGCGGCCCCGGCGGCGTCCGCACCGCAGCCGCCCGCCGCGCCCGCGGCCCCGCCGGCACCCCCGGCCCCCGTCCCGCCGGCCCAGTGGGCACCGCCCACCGGCGCCCCCGCACCGGTCGCCCCGCCCCCGCAGGCCGCGTCCCCGGCCCCGCAGGCCCCCGCGCCCGCCACCGGCAAGATCAATCTCGACAAGGGCCGGGTCAGCCTCCGGAAGAACCAGACCGTCTCGCTGGTCAAGGGCGGCCGCCCGCTGCTCGCCTCGGTCCGGATGGGCCTGGGCTGGGAGCCCGCCCGGCGCGGCCGGAGCATCGACCTGGACGCCTCGGTGATCGCCTACGGCCCGGACCGCGACAAGATCGACAGCTGCTACTTCGGCAAGCTCAGGATCCTCGACGCCGCGATCCAGCACTCCGGCGACAACCTCACGGGCGACGGCGCTGGCGACGACGAGGTGATCACCGTCCACCTCGGCGGGATCCCCCCGCAGGTCACCGGCCTGGTCTTCGTCGTCAACTCCTTCTCCGGCCAGAAGTTCTCCGAGGTCGCCAAGGCGTACTGCCGGCTGACGGACGCACAGACCGGCGAGGAGCTGGTCCGCTTCGACCTGACCGGCGCCGAACCGCGGACCGGCGTGATGATGGCCAAGCTGATCCGCCAGTACTCCGGCGAGTGGGAGATGACCGCGCTCGGCGACTTCGTCGACGCCCGCACGGTGCGCGGCATGGTCAAGCCCGCGGCGGCCGCGCTGTAGGCCGCCGCGGTGCGCGAGGGTGGGGCCGGTCCCCGCGGCCGCGGCCGGAGCCCGGACGGGCGGAACCCGGCGCGGTACTCCTCGACGGCCGCGAGCAGCTTCTCCGGGGCCCGGAAGTCGCCGATGACCAGCGCCCGCCCTGCGCGTGCCGCAATCCGCGCGCCGGCGCTGATGGCCGGTGGGCGCGGAGCCGGCGACGCCGGGCACACTGTGGTGCCCGGCGGCCCGGAACCGGTGGTACCCCAGGCTCCCCCGCGGCCGACGGGTGTGCCTCCCTGGTGCGGGAGCGGTCCAGGATCGAGAATTGTGTCGTCCGTATCGTCGTGCTCACCTTCCCTTCAACATCCGTACGCGCCCGGGAACCCGTCCCCCTCGGCCCCCTCCCCCACGCCTTACGACGAGGAGCGTCCGATGACCCAGCAGCCGCCCCCGGCCGGCGGATCCGACCGGCCCGGGCCCCCGGACCACCCGGACGGCGCACACCGTCCGGACCTCCCCGAGCGGGTCGCCGCCACCTACGGCGAGGAGGACCTCAGCACCGTCCCCGCGTTCACCGGCGGCTTCATCAACTTCGGGTACTGGGCCTGGCTCCCAGAGCCGGCCGGCCGCCCGCTGACCGAGGACGACCGGCTCCGCAGCGAGCAGGACCTCTACCGCCTGGTGCTGGACACCTACGACCGGCCGCGCGGCCGCACCGCCCTGGAGGTCGGCTGCGGGCGCGGGCTGGGCTGTGCGCTGGCCCTGCGGGAGTTCGACTTCGGCTCGGTGATCGGGCTGGACGCCCACCCGGACCAGATCGCCCGCGCCCTGGAGGCCAACGCCGACCTGCTCCGCGCGGACGCCGGCCCCCGCCGGCTGGAGTTCGTGCTCGGCCCGGCCCAGCGGATGCCGCTGCCGGACGCCTGCGCCGACTTCGTCTACTCCGTCGAGGCCGCCCAGCACTTCCGCGACCTGGCCGGCTTCGCGCGAGAGACGGTGCGGGTGCTGCGCCCGGGCGGGCGGTTCGCGCTGACCACCTTCTTCGCCCGGGTCCCGGACGCGGTCCGGGTGCTGCCCCAGCTGCTGCCGCCGTACGCCGACGGGCTGGACGTCCCGCACCTGGTGGACGACGTGGCCGCGACGTTCGACGCGGCCGGGCTGCGGGACGTCGCGGTGACACCGATCGGCGACGGTGTCTGGGAGTCCTACGACCGCTACATGGAGCAGCGGCCGGAGCTGCGCGAGAAGTGGCCCCGCCAGTACCTGACGGCCTATCAGACGGGGCTGCTGGACTACTACTTGCTCACGGCGACGGCCCCGACCGACTGAGCCGGGGCGCCGCCACAGCCACCAGGGCCTAGACCGCGCCCGGTTCGGCGCCCCGCGAGCGCGCCTTGAAGGCGGCCTTGCGGGCCTCCTTGGCGGCCTTCTTGTCCGGGTGCAGCCGGCCCATGGCCTCCAGCACCTCCGCGGTGGCCGGGTGGTCCACCCGCCAGACCGCGTCGAAGAACCCGCTGTGCTGCTCGGTCAGGGCCCCCACCAGCTCGCTGAGTTCGGCCGCCGCCTCCTCGCCGGTGTCGCCGAGCTGGGCCGCGATGGTGTCCACCGTCAGCCAGAAGACCATGTCCTGGGACGGCTCGGGGATGCCGGGCAGCGCGCGCTCGGCGAGCCAGACCCGGGACAGTCCGCCCAGGTGCCGGTCGTCGAGGACCTCGCGCAGCGCCGGCTCGGCCTCGGGGCCGACCAGCGAGAGGGCCTGCTGGGCGGCGAGCCGGCGCAGCGGGCCGCGCTCGTCGTCGCCGCGGGCGGCCGCGAGCAGGCCCCGGGCGGCGTCCAGCGGGGTGCGGGCGGCCAGCCACTGCTCGGCCTCCGCCTGCGCCAGCGCCTCGGGGTAGTCGGGCAGCGCCTCCAGCAGGACCTCGGCGTCCTTGCCGGCGAGGTCGCCGACGGCCGGGGCCTCCACGCCGGCGTCCAGCATCCGGGCGCGGACCGCCCAGACGCCGAGCGGGGTGAGCCGGACCATGCCGTACCGGGCGACGTCCTCGTCCTCCAGCGGCTCGGCGGCCCGGACCGTCTCGCCCTCCTCGTCCAGCTCCTCGATGAGCGCCTCGTCGACGGGCCGGTAGGCGACCAGTCCGATCGGCTCCAGCACCCGGAACTGGTCGTCGAGCCGCATCATCGCCTCGGAGACCTCTTCGAGGATCTCGTCGGTGGGCTCGTCCATGTCGTCCGGCACGATCATGGAGGCGGCCAGCGCGGGCAGCGGGACGTCCTGGTCGGGCAGCTCGTTCAGCGCGCCGAGGAGGTAGAGGTTGCCGAGGATGCCGTCCAGCAGCTCGGCCTCCTCCTCCGGGTTCCAGTCGAGGGCGTCCAGGTCCAGTTCGCCGCCCTCGGCGAGCTGCTCGGCGATGTCGGAGAGGTCCGGGGCGACCGCGTCGGCGAGCACCGTCTCCATGCCGCCGAGCCAGATGTCCAGGACGTCCTGGGGGCTGCCGGCGGTGAGCAGGCCCAGCTCCTCGCCGGGGGTGGCGGTGCCGACCGCGGCGTCGTCGGGGAGGTTCGCGGCGTCCTCGGCGTCCCCGTCCTCGTGCTCGGTGATCTCGACCAGCCCGGTGTCCACCGCCAGCTGCCATGCCTCGGCGGTGTAGGAGGGGCCGTCCTCGTCGCCGGCCAGGCCCAGGTGCTCGGTGGCGGCGGCCAGCGGCTTGGCCAGCAGCTCGCCGCCGACGCCGACCGGCACGCCGGACTCCGCCCAGCGGGCGAGCCGGGCGGCGCGGGCCAGCAGCGGGGCACTCAGCGCGGCCCGGGCCAGCTCCGCTTCGGGGTGCAGCCGCACCGGCGGCATCGTGGGGCGGTCTGCGGACATCTGGCTCAGCTCCTCGGACGGACGTCGGCTCGTGCGCCGCCCAAGCGTAGACGGAATTCTCCCCATGTCGGGCGGTTCACCCTCCCGTACACTCCCGTCCACCTGGAGAACCTCGGCAACTCCCTTGCGCACGCAAGGGATTGACGCGCTCAGCGCGAACGCCGGCCCCGCTCCGCCGCCTTTTCACCCCGCTTACCCCCCTTCTCCGGAGGCGCGGGTGCCATCCCGTCGTACGCTCCGCAGACCGGTCGCCCGCACCGCGGTGGCCCGCCCGTGCCGCCCTCGCCGGCGGACCGCTCGGCATGCAGTCCGCCTCGGCGGCCAGCACCCGGATTCCACGTACACACAGTTCATCCACGCACCCCGCCGCCGGTACTGCCTGCGCTGATCGAGAGCGGTGTTCCACACCGCCCGGCAGATAGCGCCGAACTCTTCACGCATGACGGCCTGATCGACTGTCAGCTCAAGTCGCTACCGGCGACCGGACAGCACAGGAACACCCCTCGAACCGGTGTGATCCGACCCGGTGCACGCCGCTGGCAACGCAGCCGACCACGGCCCGCAGGTGCTGCGGGTCAGGCCCTGACGCCCACACTCCTACCCCTTACCTCACCCGCAGTGACCGTCTCGTCACTCCACTGGCCCACTCCCGGGGGCCGACCGCGCCCGGGGGTGCGGTACTGGGCTGTGCAAGCACCATTTTCGGCGAGACAAAAGGAGTCATGATGCCGAAGTCGCAGAACCGTAAGTCGGGCAAGCAGGACCGGGCCGCCGAGCGGCGCTCCGAACAGCACCGGTCGCAGTCGCCGGAGTCCGCCGCCGAGCGTACCCAGGACCTGAAGCCGCGGTCGCGCAAGGCTGACTGACGCGGGTAGGGCAGTACGCCCGAGCGGCCGCCGCACCGGCTGGTGCGGCGGCCGCTCCGTCGTTCCGGGCTCCTTGAGGACGCCGTCGGACGCGTCACCGGGCGGCGGGCGCGGACCGCCCCTCGGGCTCGTCCCCAGCGGACGCCGCAGCCCCGGCAACCGGCCCGGCAGCCGGCCCGTCGACCGCTCCCGCGTCCGCCCCGGGGCCCGGCCCCGCCGGGATCAGGTCCCGCACCAGAAGGGTGGCCCCGGCGACCGCGCCCGGCATCAGCAGCACCGCCGCGAAGGGGATCAGGAACAGCAGCACCAGCGGCGTCCCGAAGCCGACCGCCAGCCCGGGCCGGCCGCGCAGCAGCCGCAGCCGCTCGCGGACCGGCACCTCCCGGCGCTGCATCGCCACCGTGGTCAGCTCCACGGCGAGGAAGAAGCCGGAGACGCAGAAGCCGACGGCCGGGACGACGGTCTGCCCGACGACCGGCAGGAAGCCCAGGAGGAAGAGCAGCACCCCGAACCCGGCGGCGCGCAGCAGGACATGGACCATCTCCCCCAGCGCGATGCCGATCTCCCGCCACAGCGGGCGGTCCGGGCCGGGCGGGCAGCCGCCCTCGCTCTCCTCGACCCGTTCCGAGAGCGACTCGTAGAAGGGGTCGCCGATCAGCAGGGTGACGGCGGTGAACGTCAGCACCGACAGCGTCAGCCCGCCGGCCAGCAGCAGCGCCACGAACAGCCCGCGCAGCAGCCCCTGCCACGGGGAGCCCCAGCCGTCCGCGAACGGCGTGGCCCAGGCGGCGGCATCGCCGGCCCACAGGGCGAGGACCGTGAGCAGCCCCGCGTAGAGCACCAGCGCGATCAGCGCCGGGATCAGCCCGAACCCCCACCACCGGCCGTGCCGGGCGGCCCACCGCACGCCCCGGCCCAGATACCGCACCCCCGCGACAAGATCACGCATACGGCCACCCTACCGGCGCGGCCGGGCGACCGGTCCGGGCCCGGAAGCGGGCACGCCCCGGGTCCGGCGGAGGGACCGCCGGGCCCGGGGCGCGGACCGATTTCCGGGCGACGCCGGTCAGTTGTGGCTGTGCAGGATCTCGTTCAGACCGCCCCAGACCGCCTTGTTCGGGCGGGCCTCGACGGTGCCGGTGGTGGAGTTCCGGCGGAAGAGGATGTTGTCGGCACCGGAGAGCTCCAGCGCCTTGACGATCTGGCCGTCGGGCAGCGTGACCCGGGTGCCCGCGGTCACGTACAGCCCGGCCTCGACCACGCACTCGTCGCCCAGCGCGATACCGATGCCGGACTCGGCGCCGAGCAGGCAGCGCTCGCCGATCGAGATGATCTGCTTGCCGCCGCCGGAGAGGGTGCCCATGGTGGAGGCGCCGCCGCCGATGTCGGAGCCGTCGCCGATCACCACACCGGCGCTGATCCGGCCCTCGATCATCGAGGTGCCCAGGGTGCCCGCGTTGAAGTTGACGAAGCCCTCGTGCATGACGGTGGTGCCGGCCGCGAGGTGGGCGCCCAGCCGCACCCGGTCGGCGTCGGCGATCCGGACGCCGGCGGGCGCCACGTAGTCGGTCATCCGCGGGAACTTGTCCACGCTGGTGACCTGGAGGTGCAGGCCCTCGGCGCGGGCGTTGAGCCGGGCCGTCTCCAGCCGGTCGACCGGCACCGGGCCGAGCGAGGTCCAGGCGACGTTGGCCAGCAGGCCGAAGACGCCCTCCAGGCTCTGGCCGTGCGGCTTGACCAGGCGGTGGCTGAGCAGGTGCAGGCGCAGGTAGGCGTCGTGCGCGTCCAGCGGCTTGTCGTCCAGGGAGGCGATGACCGTGCGGACGGCCACGACCTCCACGCCGCGGACCGGGTCGGGGCCGATCGCCTTGCGGACGGCGTCGCCCAGCAGCTCGGCGGCGCGGTCGTCCGCCAGCCGCTCGGTGCCGGCCGGGCCGGGCGCGTCGGCCAGCTCGGGCGCGGGGAACCAGGTGTCGAGAACGGTGCCGTCCTCGGCGAGGGTGGCCAGGCCGGCGGCGACGGCGCCGGTCGTACGGGGGGTTGCAGCATCGGTCATGCTGGAAACCTAACCGGAGCCCGCCCGCGGAGGCGAACCGGTCTCAGCGATCGGTCCCGCCCCGTAGGGTCGCACGACCCGCCGGGGTCGTCCGCACCGCCCGGCTCGTAGGGTCGCACCAGCCGCCGGGTCGGGCCCCGGGCCGCCGGGCCCGGTCAGCGGGACGTGCCCAGCACCCCCGCCAACCCCTCGTGCACCACGGCCGGTTGGAAGGGCCGGCCGGTGAGCAGGTGCTGGAGCAGCAGGCCGTCGGTGAGGGCCACCACCGCCCGGGCGGTGGCCGGGTCGCCGATCCGCCGGCCGAGCAGCGCCACCATCTCGTCCAGGCACTCGGCCGCGATCGGCCGCACCGCCTCGTGCCGCAGCGCGGCCAGATACAGCTCGTACTCCAGCTCCGCCCGCGCACGGTCCCCGGCGAGGGTCTCGCCGACCAGCCGGGCCACCTCGTCGGCCAGCGGCAGGGCGGGGTCGAGGCTCTCCACCCAGCGGGTGAAGTCCGCCAGCCACCGGGCGTTGGCCTGCCGCAGGGCGGCGACCAGCAGATCGTCCAGGCTCGCGAAGTGGTAGGTGGTGGAGCCCAGCGGGACGTCCGCCGCGGCGGCCACCGCGCGGTGGCTGAGCCCGGCGATCCCCCGCTCGCCGACCACCGCGATCGCCGCGTCGATGATCCGCTGCCGGCGGTCCGGGTCGTAGCGGCGCGGCATCAGTGCGCCCCGTCGAGGTTGAGCACCACGACCCCGGCGATGACCAGCAGCACCCCGAGGATCTTGAGCGCGCTGGTGCTCTCCCCCAGGAACACCATGCCGATCGCGGCGATCACCGCGGTGCCGGTCCCGGCCCAGATCGCGTACGCGGTCCCGACGCTCATCGACTTCAGCGTCTGCGCCAGCAGCGCGAAGGCGAGCACGTACCCGACGGTGGTGCCGAGCGAGGGCCACAGCCGGCTGAAGCCATGGCTGTACTTCATCGAGGTGGTCGCGAGGATCTCGGAGAGGATCGCGCCGGCGAGCGTCAGATAGGCCATGCGTACGACCGTACACAGCGTTGCGTACGACCGTACACAACGCCGGCCGCCCTCGGACGCCCGCCCGGAACGACGGAACGGCCGTGCCCGCCGGGAGAACCCGGTGGACACGGCCGTCGGACCGTGCGGCGGCGCCGCGAGGAGGGCGCCCTCAGACGTTGAACCCCAGCGCCCGCAGCTGCTCGCGGCCGTCGTCGGTGATCTTGTCCGGGCCCCACGGCGGCATCCAGACCCAGTTGATCTTCAGCTCGTTGACGATGCCGTCCGTGGCGGACCGCGCCTGGTCCTCGATGACGTCGGTCAGCGGGCAGGCCGCCGAGGTCAGCGTCATGTCGATGGTGGCGATGTTGGCGTCGTCGATGTGGATGCCGTAGATCAGGCCGAGGTTGACGACGTCGATGCCCAGCTCGGGGTCGACGACGTCGTACAGCGCCTCGCGGACCTCTTCCTCCGAGGCCGGCTTGGTGGTGGTCGGGGTGTCGGTCATGCGGTCTTCGCCTCCTGGGAAAGGGCCTTGGCCGTGGCGTCCTTCCAGGCCATCCAGCTGAGCAGGGCGCACTTCACGCGCGCCGGGTACTTCGAGACGCCGGCGAACGCCACCGCGTCCTCCAGCACCTCCTCCATGGCGTCGTCCGGCTCCACCTGGCCCTTGGACTGCATCAGCTCCAGGAACGTCTCCTGGATCCGCTGCGCGTCGCCGAGCTCCTTGCCGACCAGGAGGTCGTTGAGCACCGACGCACTGGCCTGGCTGATGGAGCAGCCCTGGCCCTCGTAGGACACGTCCTCGATCGTCGTGCCGTCGTACTTCACGCGCAGCGTGATCTCGTCACCGCACGTGGGGTTGACGTGGTGCACCTCGGCGTCGCCGTCCCGAAGACCGCGCCCATGAGGGTGCTTGTAGTGGTCCAGGATGACGTCCTGGTACATGGAATCCAGCTTCACGACTCAGTCAGTCCTCGTCCTCGTCCGCTGTGCTCATGCGGTCTTCGTCGACCGAAGGCGGTGCTCGTTAACCGAAGAAGTTGCGCACGTATTCCAGGCCCTCGACCAGGGCGTCGACCTCGGCCGGGGTGGAGTACAGATAGAACGACGCTCGCGTGGTCGCGGGAATTCCGTAGCGCAGGCAGACGGGGCGCGCGCAGTGGTGCCCGACCCGGACCGCGATGCCCTGTTCGTCGAGGACCTGGCCCACGTCGTGCGGGTGGATGTCGCCGAGCGTGAAGGAGATCGTCGCCCCGCGGTCCTCGGCCGTGCTCGGGCCGATGATCTTCAGGTCGGGGACCTCCAGCAGCCGCTTGACGGCGTACTCGGTGATCGCGTGCTCATGCGCGGCGATCTTGTCCATGCCGATCGAGGTGAGGTAGTCCACCGCGGCGCCGAGGCCGACGGCCTGGGCGATCGGGGGCGTACCGGCCTCGAACTTGTGCGGCGCGGGGGCGTAGGTGGAGGAGTGCATCGAGACGGTCTCGATCATCTCGCCACCGCCGAGGAACGGCGGGAGGTCCTCCAGCAGCTCCTGGCGGCCCCACAGCACGCCGATACCGGTCGGGCCGCACATCTTGTGGCCGGTGAAGGCCACGAAGTCGGCCTGCAGCGCCTGCACGTCCAGCGGCATGTGCGGCGCGGCCTGCGAGGCGTCGATCACCACCAGCGCGCCGACCTCCTGGGCGCGGCGGACGATCGTCTCGACCGGGTTGAACGTGCCCAGGAGGTTGGACACCAGGGTGAAGGAGACGACCTTGGTGCGCTCGGTGATGACCTCGTCGATGTTCGAGAGGTCCAGCCGGCCGTCGTCGGTCAGCCCGAACCACTTCAGCTTCGCGCCGGTGCGCTGCGAGAGCAGCTGCCACGGAACGATGTTGGAGTGGTGCTCCATCTCCGTGATGACGATCTCGGTGTCGCGGTCCACGCGGTAGGGTTCGTCGGCCCAACCGAGCATGTTGGCCACGAGGTTGAGCGACTCCGAGGCGTTCTTGGTGAAGATCACCTCGTCGCGGCTCGGTGCGTTGACGAAGGCGGCGACCTTGTCGCGGGCGCCTTCGTACAGCGCCGTGGCCTCCTCGGCGAGCACGTGCACGCCGCGGTGGACGTTGGCGTTGTGACGTTCGTAGTAGGCACTCAGGGCGTCCAGCACCTGGCGCGGCTTCTGCGAGGTCGCCGCGTTGTCCAGGTACACGATCTTCTTGCCGTCGTGGACCTGGCGGTCCAGGAGGGGGAAGTCCTTGCGGATCGCCTCTGTGTCGAGGAGGCCCGGCAGCTGTGTCACGCGGTCGTACCACCCTTCACGTATGCCTCGTAGCCCTCGGCCTCCAGCTTGTCCGCCAGCTCCGGGCCGCCGGACTCGGCGATCTTGCCGTTGGCGAAGACGTGGACGTGGTCGGGCTTGATGTAGCGCAGGATGCGCGTGTAGTGGGTGATCAGCAGGGTGCCGACCTCCCCGGTCTCACGGACGCGGTTGACGCCCTCGGAGACGATGCGGAGCGCGTCGACGTCGAGGCCGGAGTCGGTCTCGTCGAGGATCGCGATCTTCGGCTTGAGCAGCTCCAGCTGGAGGATCTCGTGGCGCTTCTTCTCACCGCCGGAGAAGCCCTCGTTGACGTTGCGCTCGGCGAAGGCGGGGTCCATCTGGAGGCGCTCCATGGCCTCCTTGACCTCCTTGACCCACAGCCGCAGCTTGGGGGCCTCGCCGCGGATGGCGGTGGCGGAGGTGCGCAGGAAGTTGGAGACCGAGACACCGGGGACCTCGACCGGGTACTGCATGGCGAGGAAGACGCCGGCCCGGGCCCGCTCGTCGACGGACATCTCCAGGACGTCCTCGCCGTCGAGGGTGACGGTGCCACCGGTGATCGTGTACTTCGGGTGACCCGCGAGGGAGTAGGCGAGGGTCGACTTGCCGGAGCCGTTGGGGCCCATGATGGCGTGCGTCTCGCCCTGCTTCACGGTCAGGTCGACGCCCTTCAGGATCTCGCGCTGGCCGTTCTCGGCCTCGACGGAGACGTGCAGGTCGTGGATCTCAAGCGTTGCCATGGGTGACTCAGGACTCCTGGGTGACGGAGACGAGCACGTCGTCCCCTTCGATCTTTACGGGGTAAACGGGGACGGGGCGCGTCGCGGGGAGGCCGGACGGCTTGCCGGTGCGCAGGTCGAAGCTGGAGCCGTGCAGCCAGCACTCGATCGCGCAGTCCTCGACCTCGCCCTCGGAGAGGGAGACGTTCGCGTGCGAGCAGATGTCGTTGATCGCGAACACCTCGCCCTCGGTGCGGACGAGCGAGACCGGCGTGCCGTCGATCTCCACCCTCTTCGGGGTGTCCTCCTCCAGCTCGCTCAGCGCGGCCGCGCGTACGTAGGTCATGCCGCGGACGCTTCCAGCTCGGACTCGATCTTGTTCATCAGGCGCTCCTCGACGTCCGGGACGCCGATCTGCTGGACCAGCTCGGCGAAGAAGCCCCGGACCACCAGGCGGCGCGCCTCGTCGGCCGGGATGCCGCGGGCCATCAGGTAGAAGAGCTGCTCGTCGTCGAACCGGCCGGTCGCCGAGGCGTGGCCGGCGCCGACGATCTCGCCGGTCTCGATCTCCAGGTTGGGGACCGAGTCGACCCGCGCGCCGTCGGTGAGGACGAGGTTGCGGTTGAGCTCGTAGGTGTCGGTGCCGGTGGCCGCCGCCTGGATCAGCACGTCGCCGATCCACACCGCGTGCGCGTCCTGGCCCTGGAGGGCGCCCTTGT
Organism: Streptomyces sp. BHT-5-2; assembly: GCF_019774615.1. Classification (NCBI taxonomy): domain Bacteria; kingdom Bacillati; phylum Actinomycetota; class Actinomycetes; order Kitasatosporales; family Streptomycetaceae; genus Streptomyces; species Streptomyces sp. BHT-5-2. The sequence continues at coordinate 5,700,873 of NZ_CP081496.1, forward strand.
ACGTCACGTGCGAGCGGCAGTTGGGGGTGTCGTGGTCGACGAAGAGGCGGTGCTCCTGGTGCTGGCCCTGCTCGGTGAAGTACAGGCCGTAGAGCTCGGCCTCGCCGCCGGGACCCTGGTAGTCGATCCGCGGGTGGAGGCGGACCAGGTCGCCGCCGAAGGTGACGACCACGGACTTGAAGGTGGCGTCCCGGCCGACCAGGGCGTTGTGCTGACCGCAGTGGACGGCGGTGTCGTCCCAGTCCTGGACGGAGACCACGGTCAGCTTGGCGCCGTCGCCGAGGAGGTAGTCGACGTTGGCGGCGAGCACGCCGTCACCGGTGTGGTCGATGACGACCACGGCCTCGGCGAACGCGCCCAGCTCGACGACCTGGTGGCCGAAGGCGGTGCCGCCCTCGCCGTGCACCCGGATCCGGATCGGCTCGGTGAGCACGGTGTCCTTGGGGACGGTGACCACGGACGCCTTCTCGAAGGCGCTGTACGCCTGGGCGGCGACCCGGTCCACCGGCTTGCCGGCCTTGCCGACCCGCGGGTCGGCACGGTCGACGAGCTGGTGGGTGACGCCCTCGGGCGCGCTGATGTCGATCTTCAGGTCCGGGCCGCCGGCGGTGGCGGTGCCGTCGTGCAGCCCGCGCAGCCGGGAGAGCGGCGTGAACCGCCACTCCTCCTCGCGGCCGTGCGGGACGGGGAAGTCCGCCACGTCGAAGGACGGCGGTGCGCTCATCCGGGTGGCGACGGTGGACTCCGCGGCCACCGCGATGGAGCCGGTGGTCGTGGAACCCGCCGGGATGGTCGTCTGAGCCTCAGCCATGGCTGTCGTCTAGCTCGCTTTCTGCGTTCTGTCGGGAGTCGTTCGCTGCGGGGGCCGGGGTCAGCCGACCGCGCCTTCCATCTGCAGCTCGATCAGCCGGTTGAGCTCCAGCGCGTACTCCATCGGCAGCTCACGGGCGATCGGCTCGACGAAACCGCGCACGATCATCGCCATCGCCTCCTGCTCGCTCAGACCGCGGCTCATCAGGTAGAAGAGCTGGTCCTCGCTGACCTTGGAGACCGTCGCCTCGTGCCCCATGGACACGTCGTCCTCGCGGACGTCGACGTAGGGGTAGGTGTCGGAGCGGGAGATGGTGTCCACCAGCAGCGCGTCGCACAGCACGTTGGACTTGGAGCCCGCGGCGCCCTCGCCGATCTCGACCAGGCCGCGGTAGGAGGTCCGGCCACCGCCCCGCGCCACCGACTTGGAGACGATGTTGGACGAGGTGTTGGGCGCCATGTGGACCATCTTGGAGCCGGCGTCCTGGTGCTGGCCCTCGCCCGCGAAGGCGATGGACAGGGTCTCGCCCTTGGCGTGCTCGCCCATGAGGTAGACCGCCGGGTACTTCATGGTGACCTTGGAGCCGAGGTTGCCGTCGACCCACTCCATCGTCGCGCCCTCGTAGGCGACAGCGCGCTTGGTGACGAGGTTGTAGACGTTGTTCGACCAGTTCTGGATCGTGGTGTAGCGGCAGCGGCCGCCCTTCTTCACGATGATCTCGACGACGGCCGAGTGCAGCGAGTCGGACTTGTAGATCGGGGCGGTGCAGCCCTCGACGTAGTGGACGTAGGCGTCCTCGTCGACGATGATCAGCGTCCGCTCGAACTGGCCCATGTTCTCGGTGTTGATCCGGAAGTAGGCCTGCAGCGGGATGTCGACGTGGACGCCCTTGGGCACGTAGATGAACGAGCCGCCGGACCACACCGCGGTGTTCAGCGAGGCGAACTTGTTGTCACCGACCGGGATGACGGTGCCGAAGTACTCCTGGAAGAGCTCCGGGTGCTCCTTCAGCGCGGTGTCGGTGTCCAGGAAGATGACACCCTGCTTCTCCAGGTCCTCACGGATCTGGTGGTAGACGACCTCCGACTCGTACTGCGCGGCGACGCCGGCGACCAGGCGCTGCTTCTCCGCCTCGGGGATGCCGAGCTTGTCGTAGGTGTTCTTGATGTCCTCGGGCAGGTCCTCCCAGGAGGCGGCCTGCTGCTCCGTGGAGCGGACGAAGTACTTGATGTTGTCGAAGTCGATGCCCGAGAGGTCCGAGCCCCAGGTCGGCATCGGCTTCTTGTCGAACAGCTTCAGGCCCTTCAGCCGCAGCTTGAGCATCCACTCCGGCTCGTTCTTCTTCGCCGAGATGTCGCGGACGACGTCCTCGGAGAGGCCGCGCTTGGCGGCGGCACCGGCGACGTCGGAGTCGGCCCAGCCGTATTCGTAGTTGCCCAGCCCCTCGAGCTCAGGGTGAGCAGTCTCCGTGGGGAGCGTCATGCGGGGTTCCTCCCGGCCGTGCTAGCAGATGCTGTGGTGGTCTGTGTGGGGCGCTCACCGGTGCGGTGAGCTGCCTTGCCGGCGCCGGCCTTCGGGACGAAGGTCGTGCACACCCCGTCGCCGTGGGCGATGGTGGCAAGGCGCTGTACGTGGGTCCCGAGCAATCGGGAGAAGACCTCGGTCTCCGCCTCGCACAGCTGCGGGTACTGCTCGGCGACATGGACGACCGGGCAGTGGTGCTGGCAGAGCTGTTCACCGAGCTGGGGATTGGGCGCACTGCGCGCCGTAGCAGCGTACCCGTCCGCGGTCAACGCCTTCGCCAGGGCCTGGGTGCGGGCCTCGGGCTCGGCGCTCTCAACCGCCTCGCGATAGTTCTCGGCCTGCGCGGCCATCCGGGCGCGGGCGAACGCGGCGACCGCGGCCTCGCCCTCGGGACCGCCGCCCGCGCTCTGCGCGATCCAGCGCAGCGCGTCGGCGGCGAGGCCGTCGTACGCCTGGTCGAAGGCGTCCCGTCCGGAGTCGGTGAGGGCGAACGCCTTGGCCGGGCGGCCGCGGCCGCGGGTGCCGTAGACCCGCTTCTCGCGGGGCTCCACGACGCCCTCGGCGGCCAGCGCGTCCAGATGACGGCGGACGGCGGCCTGGGTCAGCTCCAGCCGGAGGGCCAGCTCGGCCGCGGTGGACGGGCCGTGGTCGAGGATCGAGCGGGCGACGCGATTGCGAGTGCCGTGCTGATCGTCGTGTGCAGGGGTGGACGAAACGGGGCCGGCGGGCTGCCGGGCCGCTGGCCTCTTCCGGTCCTCGCGCACCTTTTTCACAACGCCATTGTTGCGTAATTCGTCAAATCGATTCAAGCCCGTACCGGATCACGGACCGGTGGCCTCCGTCACTAAGGGTTACCTAATTTCGGGTCCGTCCGTCACGCTCCGGAACCACCGCCGGCCACAGGAGGCCGCCGCGCATCCTCCCGCCCGTTCCCGGATCGGGTTCCGGCCCCCGCTCCCGGCGCCCCGGCCCGCTCCGTAGACTTCCCGGCATGCCCAGCACCTCCTCGGGGGACGCCCCCCGCTCCGCCGGCGAGCCCGCCGTCGAGGTCGTCGGCCTGGTCAAGCGGTACGGCGGCAAGACCGCCGTGGACGGACTCGACCTCACCGTCGCACGCGGCACCGTGACCGCGGTCCTCGGCCCCAACGGCGCCGGGAAGACCACCACCGTCGAGACCTGCGAGGGCTACCGGCGTCCCGACGCCGGACGGGTCCGCGTACTGGGCCTGGACCCGCTCGCCGACGCCGCCGCGCTGCGCCCCCGGATCGGCGTGATGCTCCAGTCGGGCGGGGTCTACGCCGGCGCCCGGGCCGAGGAGATGCTCCGGCACACCGCCACCCTGCACGCCCACCCCCTCGACGTGCCCGTACTGATCGAGCGACTGGGTCTGGGCAGTTGTGGACGGACGCCCTACCGGCGGCTGTCCGGCGGCCAGCAGCAGCGCCTAGCCCTGGCGATGGCCGTGGTCGGCCGCCCCGAGCTGGTGTTCCTGGACGAGCCGACCGCCGGCCTCGACCCGCAGGCCCGCCGCGCCACCTGGGACCTCGTCCGGGAGCTGCGCGCCGACGGCGTCGGTGTCGTGCTGACCACCCACTTCATGGACGAGGCCGAGCAGCTCGCCGACGACGTCGCGATCATCGACGGCGGCCGGGTCGTCACCCAGGGCAGCCCCGAGGAGCTGTGCCGGGGCGGGGCCGAGAACAGCCTGCGCTTCTCCGGCCGCCCCGGCCTGGACATCGGCTCGCTCCTCAAGGCCCTGCCCGCCGAGTGCGTCGCCGCCGAACTGACCGCCGGCACGTACCGCGTCCAGGGCCGGATCGACCCGCAACTGCTGGCGACCGTGGCCTCGTGGTGCGCCCAGAACGGCGTACTGCCCGACGCGATAGCCGTCGAACGCCACACCCTCGAAGACGTCTTCTTGGAACTGACCGGCAAGGAGCTGCGCGCATGACCGCCGTCGAGACCGGTGCCGGCACCGCGACCGGCACGTTCGCCCCGCGCCCCGGGGCGGCCCCGCTGCCCCGGATGATCCGCGCGCAGGCCGCCCTGGAGACCAGGATGCTGCTGCGCAACGGCGAGCAGCTGCTGCTGACGGTCGTCATCCCGACGCTGCTGCTGGTGCTGTTCTCCGCCGTCCGCATCATCGACACCGGCGCCGGCAGGTCGGTGGACTTCCTCACCCCGGGCGTCCTGGCACTCGCCGTGCTGTCCACCGCGTTCACCGGACAGGCCATCGCCACCGGCTTCGAGCGGCGCTACGGCGTGCTCAAGCGGCTGGCCGCCTCGCCGCTGCCGCGCTGGGGGCTGATGACCGCCAAGACCTGCGCGGTGCTGGTCACCGAGGTCCTGCAGGTCGTCCTGCTCACCGCGGTCGCCCTGGCGCTGGGCTGGTCCCCGCACGGCGCCGCGACCGGCGCCGTCTCCGTGGTCCTGCTGCTCCTGCTGGGCACCGCCGCGTTCTCCGGGCTGGGCCTGCTGATGGCCGGCACCCTCAAGGCCGAGGCCACCCTGGCCGCCGCCAACCTGGTCTTCCTGCTGCTGCTCGTCGGCGGCGGGGTGATCGTCCCGCTGGACAAGTTCCCGGCCGGCGCCCAGCAGGTGCTCCAGTTCCTGCCGATCTCCGCGCTCTCGGACGGCCTGCGGGCGGTGCTCCAGCACGGTGCCGGAACGCCCTGGGCCGACCTCGGCATCCTCGCGGTCTGGGCCGCGCTGGGGCTGGGCGCGGCGGCCCGGTTCTTCCGCTGGGAGTAGCGGGCACCCCGGCCCACCGGCCGGAACGGCCCCAACCCGACCCTCGTGAAAACTCGCACAAGCGGCCCGCCTACGATGGCTCCCGTGCCGAACACGCTGAATCCCTTTGAGCTGATCGCCCGCCGCTGGCAGCCCTCCGCGCGCTTCGTCGAGCGGGCGGCGCTCGCCACCGTCGTGATGGCCGTGGTCATCGTCGTGACCGGCGGCGCGGTCCGGCTGACCGAGTCCGGTCTGGGTTGCTCGACGTGGCCCAAGTGCACGCCGGACAGCCTCACCCCGACCGCCGCGATGGGCATCAACGGCCTCATCGAGTTCGGCAACCGCCTGCTGACCTACGTGCTGTGCGCCTTCATCGGGCTGTTCATCATCGCCGCCCGGGCCCGCGCACCGCGCCGCCGCTCGCTCACCCGGCTCGGCTGGGCGCAGTTCTGGATCGTGATGGGCAACGCGGTCTGGGGCGGCATCGTCGTGCTGACCGGCCTGAACCCGTACCTCGTCGCGGCGCACTTCCTGCTCACCAGCGCCCTGCTGACGGTCTGTGTCGTGTCCTGGCAGCGCGCCAAGGAGGGCGACGAGGAGCCGCGCGACGCGGTCGCCCGCCCGGTGCGGCAGCTGGCCTGGCTGCTGGTGGCGGCCACCGGCGCGCTCACCGTCGTCGGCACGGTCGTCACCGGCACCGGCCCGCACGCGGGCGACGCCCACAAGGTGCACCGCATCCCGCTGAACTGGCAGGAGATCACCCAACTCCACGTCGACTTCGTCTACGTCGTGGTCGGCCTGAGCGTGGCCCTGTGGTTCGCGCTGCGCGCGGTCAAGGCCCCGGCCGCACCGCGCCGGGCGGCGCTGGAACTCCTGGGCTGCCTCGCCCTGCAGGGCGTCATCGGCTACGTCCAGTACTTCACCGGTCTGCCGGAGATCGTCGTCGGGCTGCACATGCTGGGCGCGTCCCTGGTGTGGATCGCGGTGCTGCGGGTCTGCCTGTCGCTGCGCGAGCGCGGGCCGCGCCCGGTGGACGGCCCGCCCGCGGCGGCCGCCGTCGAGGCCCCGGCCGCTCAGCCGGCCTCCGCCGCCAGCCGGTAGACCCGGCGCGCGGTCCCCGAGCCGACCAGCTCGGTGATCCGCCGTCCGTCCGCGGCGGCGCACAGCCCCTCGGCCGTCCACTCCCCCACGACGCGGGCCATGGCCCGTGAGAAGAGCCGTGCGGCGGTGACGTAGAGCTCGGGCAGTCCGCGTGCCCCCGAGGAGAACAACAGCTTGCCGAACGGCGCCTGGCCCAGCGTCTCCTCGGGGCACGGGCCGGTGTCCGCGTAGACGTGCGGGTGCACGGCGGCCAGCTGCGCGGCCCGCCGGTGGTGCGGGGCCCGGGGCAGCAGGACGAGGTCGCAGCCGAGCCCGGCGGTGGCCCGCAGGAAGGCCGCCAGCGGCTGCGGATCGGCACAGTGCAGCTGCACCGGGAGCCCGGTGGCCACCGCACTCCACAGCAGGTGCCGGACGAGCGCCGGCTCCCCCAGCGGCTCCCCCGGGCGGCGCCCGCGCAGCCAGCGGTCCGCGGCCCGCCGTACCTCGCCCGCCTCCGGGGCCCGCCCCTCGCAGTAGCCGGCGCCGGAGGCGAAGGCGATGGCGTGCTGGGCGGCGGAGTAGAGGGCCTCGGCGGTGTAGCCGAGGAAGGAGTCGACGCTGCCGGAGGTGTCGGCGACCTGTTCGGCGAGCGGTTCCAGACGGACGACCTCGTGGGCGCGGCCCTGTGCGGCGGCGGCGAGTTCGGGCGCCGAGGTCAGGACGCCGGGCGCACCGGCCTCCACCAGGAACGTGCCGATGCCGGTGCCGCGGAGCAGCTTCCGGCCCGCGCGGAAGGCGCCGATCTCGCGCCGCCGGGCCAGATAGCGCACCGGCGGGCAGTGCGGTTCCAGGCCCAGCAGCGGCGGGCACCAGCGGCGTAACGCCAGGCCGGTGCGGGTGTCGAAGTGGCTGGTGCCCGCGGGGGCCGGGCCCTGGGCGCCGACGGCGGCGGCCAGATGGGCCTCGAAGGAACCGAGGCCGAGTTCACCGTGGACGGCGCCGTGGCTGTACTGGTCGATGAGCGGGGGGAGTGTGTCCATCCGCCTCTCCTCGCCGTCGGCCCGCCGGGCGTGGCCGGTCCACCGCGCCTGGTGAGCTTAACGGCCGAGCGGGTGGTGAGGTAGCGGGCGATGCGCCCCGGCGCACGGCACCGGGGCGGGAGCGCGGGCTCAGGCGTTGGCCGGGCCGCCCAGCTGGATACCGGCCATCCGGGACCACTCGTAGCGGCCGGTGCGGACCTTGGCGGCCAACTCGCCGTCGAAGTCGTCCTGGAGGGCGATGCCGGCCTGCTCGGCGGCCTTCTCGGCGGCGGAGTAGCTGTCCGCGACGAGGTTGCCCCACTCGCCGTTGGCACCGACCAGGGCGATCCGGGTGCGGCCGCGGCCGATGTGGGCGAGCTGGCCCTCGGCGGAGCCGCCGTGCGTGCTCGCGAAGGCGCGGATCTGCCGGGCGAGCCGGGCCGCCTGCTTGTCGGCCCGCTTCTCGGCCGTGGTCCCGGCGGCCGGGCCGCCCGCCGCCTGCTCGTCCGCCTGCTGGGTGTCTGCCATGGTCAGCATGCTACCCACCAGTAGCGCATTTGTAAGGGTGATCCCCCACACCCACCGCCCGGCCCGGGCCGCCTCGCCGAACTCCCGCCCGCCTCCCAATGGCTGGCACGCACCCGGAACGAGCACGGTGAGCGCGGTGGACGGAACGCACCGGATGCAGCGGAGCCGCCCTCCGAGACGAACGGAGGGCGGCCCGGGTGCCGACCCGTCAGACAGGACCTAGCGCAGGAAGGGGTCCACCGCCACGGCGACGAAGAGCAGCGAGACGTAGGTGATGGACCAGTGGAAGAGCCGCATCTCCTTGAGCTTGGCCCCGGTGACGCCGGCCTTGGCGCGGGACTGGAGGGCGTGCGCCTCCCACAGCCAGAAGGCGCCGCAGGCGACTGCGACGGCGGTGTAGAACCAGCCGGTGTAGCCCAGCGGCTGGAGCAGCAGCGAGACCGCCACCATCACCCAGCTGTAGACGACGATCTGCCGGGCGACGACCTTGTTGCCCGCCACCGCCGGCAGCATCGGCACGCCGACCCGCTTGTAGTCGTCGGTCACCTTCATCGACAGCGGCCAGTAATGCGGCGGCGTCCAGAAGAAGATGACGAGGAAGAGGACGCACGAGGCCCAGGAGACCGTGTTGGTCACCGAGGACCAGCCGATGAAGACCGGCATGCAGCCCGCGATGCCGCCCCAGACGATGTTCTGGCTCGTCCGCCGCTTGAGGATCATGGTGTAGACGACGACGTAGAAGAGCAGCGCCCCGAGGGACAGCATCGCCGACAGCGGGTTGACGAGGAACCAGAACCACGCGGTGGAGCCGACCGCGAGGACGGTGGCGAAGACCAGGCACTCGCGCGGCGAGACCACGCCGGTCACCAGCGGACGCTGGGAGGTGCGGTCCATCATCGCGTCGATGTCGCGGTCGAGGTACATGTTGTACGCGGCGGCACCGCCGGCGGACAGATAGCCGCCGACGCAGGTGGCCAGTACCAGCCACAGGTCCGGGACCCCGCCGGCCGCCAGGAACATCACCGGCACCGTCGTCATCAGCAGCAGCTCGATGACCCGCGGCTTGGTCAGCGCGATGAACCCCTTGAGCCGGGCCCCGAACGGCCGGTTACCGGGACTCCCGGGGACCTGAGAGAGCCCCCCCGCAGGACGGGTTTCGACGGCCGTCACGCACACCCCTGGAAGTAACGTCTGCGGCCGCAGCCGCGGAGATAAGGCCAGCAAGCTCCGCCGGCGGTGAACACCCGGTAAAGGCTTGCGCTTACCACGCCACTTTAGACGTTGGCCATACGGCGGCTCTCGCGGGGGTGGGGTCGTGTTGGGCGCCCGGCCGCGGGACGGCCGCGGCGGCCTGCGGCACGGGTCCGGCGGCGGTTTGTCCGGAGCTTTCCCGGCTCGTCCGCCGGGCGTTCGGGAGGCGGAGGCGCCCGCGGCCCGGCAGTCTGGACCTGGGGGCAGCCCCGGGGCGCGGTCGGTGCCGGGAATGCCCCGAGTGCCGTTGAAGTTCCCCGAAGCGAAAGTTCTCCCGCGATCGCGACCCCACCCGCCGGGTGAGCGCCAGGACCGCCGACTGAGCACCGACTGAGCGCCTGAATCGCCGACTGAGCGTCGAAAAGGCGGGCGCATTCGCGGGGGTAGGCTCGACACCGCCTGGGCGGATCTGCCGTCCGCGTTCGACATGTGGAGAGGAGCCCTGACTCAGGGTGAGCACCAAGCCGACCACCACAGATTTCGAGTGGACCGAACTGGACCAGCGGGCGGTGGACACCGTCCGCGTCCTGGCCATGGATTCCGTGCAGAAGGTCGGTAACGGCCATCCGGGTACGGCCATGAGCCTGGCGCCCGCCGCCTACGTTCTCTTCCAGAAGCTCATGCGGCACGACCCCGCCGACGCGGACTGGACCGGCCGGGACCGGTTCGTCCTCTCCGCCGGCCACTCCAGCCTGACCCTCTACATCCAGCTCTTCCTGGCCGGTTACGGTCTGGAGCTGGCGGACCTGGAGGGCTTCCGCACCTGGGGCTCGAAGACCCCGGGCCACCCGGAGTACGGCCACACCACCGGCGTGGAGACCACCACCGGCCCGCTGGGCCAGGGTGTCGCCAACGCGGTCGGCATGGCGATGGCGTCCCGCTACGAGCGCGGCCTGTTCGACCCCGACGCGGCGCAGGGCACCTCCCCCTTCGACCACATGGTGTACGTCGTCGCCGGTGACGGCTGCCTCCAGGAGGGCATCGCCGCCGAGGCGTCCTCCATGGCCGGCCACCAGAAGCTCGGCAACCTCGTCATGCTGTGGGACGACAACCACATCTCCATCGAGGGCGACACCCAGACCGCCGTCTCCGAGGACACCCTCAAGCGCTACGAGGCGTACGGCTGGCACGTCCAGCGCGTCGAGCAGCTGCCCAACGGCGACCTGGACCCGGCCGGTCTGGCCGCGGCCCTGGAGGCCGCCAAGGCGGAGACCGGGCGCCCGTCGTTCATCGCGGTCCGCTCGATCATCGCCTGGCCGGCCCCCAACGCCCAGAACACCGAGGCCGCGCACGGCTCCGCGCTGGGCGCCGAGGAGGTGGCCGCCACCAAGCGGGTGCTGGGCTTCGACCCGGAGAAGTCGTTCGTCGTCGCCGACGAGGTGCTGGCGCACACCCGCCGCGCCCTGGACCGCGGCCGCGAGGCCCGCGCCGAGTGGGAGAAGTCGTTCGCCGCCTGGCGCACCGCCAACCCCGAGCGCGCCGCCGAGTTCGACCGGATCGCCGCGGGCGAGCTGCCCGAGGGCTGGGAGGACCACATCCCGTCCTTCGAGACCGGCAAGGCGGTGGCCACCCGGGCCGCCTCCGGCAAGGTCCTCCAGGCGCTGGGCGCGGTCGTCCCCGAGCTGTGGGGCGGCTCCGCCGACCTCGCCGGGTCGAACAACACCACCATCGACAAGACCTCGTCGTTCCTGCCGGAGGGCAACCCGCTGCCGGGCGCCGACCCGTACGGCCGCACCGTCCACTTCGGCATCCGCGAGCACTCCATGGCCGCGGAGATGAACGGCATCGCGCTGCACGGCAACACCCGCATCTACGGCGGCACCTTCCTGGTGTTCTCCGACTACATGCGCAACGCCGTCCGGCTGTCGGCCCTGATGCACCTGCCGGTGACGTACGTGTGGACGCACGACTCCATCGGTCTGGGCGAGGACGGCCCGACCCACCAGCCGGTCGAGCACCTGGCCTCGCTGCGCGCCATCCCGGGCCTGAACATCGTGCGCCCGGCCGACGCCAACGAGACCGCGCTCGCCTGGCGCGAGATCATGCGCCGCTGGACGAAGGAGTTCCGCGTGGGCGCCCCGCACGGTCTGGCGCTGACCCGTCAGGGCGTGCCGACGTACGAGGCCGACGAGAACACCGCCAAGGGCGGCTACGTCCGCTTCGAGGCCGAAGGGGCCGACGGCACGGCCGCCGAGCCGCAGGCCGTGCTGATCGCCACCGGTTCCGAGCTGCAGCTGGCCGTGGCGGCACGCGAGCAGTTGCAGGCCGAGGGCGTCCCGACCCGCGTGGTGTCGATGCCGTCGGTGGAGTGGTTCGAGGAGCAGGACCAGGCGTACAAGGACAGCGTGCTGCCGCCGTCCGTGAAGGCGCGGGTGGCTGTGGAGGCCGGCATCGGCCTGACCTGGTACCGCTACGTCGGCGACGCCGGCCGGATCGTGTCGCTGGAGCACTTCGGCGCCTCGGCCGACGGCAAGCTCCTCTTCCGCGAGTTCGGCTTCACCCCGGAAGCGGTGGCCGCCGCCGCCCGGGCCTCGCTGGCCGCCGCCGCGCGCTGACGCCCGTATACGACAAGTAGGAGATGCTTAAACCCATGACAGACGCACTCAAGCGCCTCTCCGACGAAGGCGTGGCGATCTGGCTGGACGACCTGTCGCGCAAGCGCATCACGTCCGGCAATCTGGCCGAGCTGATCGACCAGCAGCACGTCGTCGGCGTCACCACCAACCCGTCGATCTTCCAGAAGGCGATCTCCTCGGGCGACGGCTACCAGCAGCAGGTCGCCGACCTCGCCGCCCGCAAGGTCACCGTCGAGGAAGCCATCCGCATGATCACCACGGCGGACGTCCGGGACGCGGCCGACGTGCTGCGCCCGGTCTTCGACGCCACGGGTGGCCAGGACGGCCGGGTCTCCATCGAGGTGGACCCGCGGCTGGCGCACAACACCGTGGCGACCGTCGCCGAGGCCAAGCAGCTGGCATGGCTGGTGGACCGCCCGAACACGCTGATCAAGATCCCGGCCACCAAGGCGGGCCTGCCGGCCATCACCGAGGTGATCGGCCTGGGCATCAGCGTCAACGTCACGCTGATCTTCTCGCTGGAGCGGTACCGCGAGGTGATGGACGCCTACCTCGCCGGTCTGGAGAAGGCCAAGGCCGCGGGCCTGGACCTGTCCAAGATCCGTTCGGTGGCCTCGTTCTTCGTGTCCCGTGTGGACACCGAGATCGACAAGCGCCTGGAGAGGCTCGGCACCGACGCCGCCAAGGCCCTCAAGGGCAAGGCCGCGCTGGCCAACGCCCGGCTTGCGTACCAGGCGTACGAGGAGGTCTTCTCCTCCGACCGCTGGGCCGCCCTCGACAAGGCGGGCGCCCACAAGCAGCGTCCCCTGTGGGCCTCCACCGGCGTGAAGGACCCCGCGTTCAAGGACACCCTGTACGTGGACGAGCTGGTCGCGCCGGGCACCGTCAACACCATGCCGGAGGCCACCCTGGAGGCCACCGCCGACCACGGTGAGATCACCGGCGACACGGTGCGCGGCACCTACGCCGGCGCCAAGGCCGACCTCGACGCGATCGCCGCGCTCGGGATCTCGTACGACGACGTCGTGCAGCTCCTGGAGGACGAGGGCGTGGAGAAGTTCGAGGCCGCCTGGAACGACCTGCTCAAGTCGACCGAGGCGGAGCTGGCGCGCCTCGCTCCCTCGGAGGGCTGATCCCTTGACCGCTGTTCATGGAGCGAATCCGCTCCGTGACGCCGCGGACCGACGGCTCCCGCGTATCGCGGGGCCGTCGGGCCTGGTCATTTTCGGCGTCACGGGCGATTTGTCACGGAAGAAGCTGATGCCCGCGGTGTACGACCTCGCGAACCGAGGTCTGCTGCCGCCGGGCTTCTCGCTGATCGGCTTCGCCCGTCGCGAGTGGCAGAACGAGGACTTCGCGCAGGAGGTGTACGAGGCCGTCAAGGAACACGCCCGTACGCCCTTCCGCGAGGAGGTCTGGCAGCAGCTGGTCCAGGGCTGCCGCTTCGTCCACGGCGACTTCGACGACGACGAGGCGTTCGAGACCCTCAAGAACACCATCGAGGAGCTCGACAAGGCCCAGGGCACCGGCGGCAACTACGCCTTCTACCTCTCGGTGCCGCCGAAGTTCTTCCCCAAGGTCGTCCAGCAGCTCAAGAAGCACGGGCTGGCCGACCAGAAGGACGGCTCCTGGCGCCGCGCGGTCATCGAGAAGCCGTTCGGCCACGACCTGAAGAGCGCGCAGGAGCTCAACCAGATCGTCCACGAGGTCTTCCCGCCCAACGAGGTCTTCCGGATCGACCACTACCTGGGCAAGGAGACGGTCCAGAACATCATGGCGCTGCGGTTCGCCAACACGATGTTCGAGCCGCTGTGGAACCGCTCCTACGTCGACCACGTGCAGATCACGATGGCCGAGGACATCGGCATCGGCGGCCGGGCCGGCTACTACGACGGCATCGGCGCGGCCCGCGACGTCATCCAGAACCACCTCCTCCAACTGCTCGCGCTGACCGCCATGGAGGAGCCCGCCTCCTTCGAGGCGGACGCGCTGGTGGCCGAGAAGACCAAGGTGCTGGGCGCCGTCCGGCTGCCCAAGGACCTGGGCAAGGAGACCGTCCGGGCGCAGTACGCGGAGGGCTGGCAGGGCGGCGAGAAGGTCGTCGGCTACCTCCAGGAAGACGGCATCGACCCCAAGTCGAAGACCGACACCTACGCGGCCATCAAGCTGGGGATCGACAACCGCCGCTGGGCGGGCGTCCCGTTCTACCTGCGGACCGGCAAGCGCCTGGGCCGTCGGGTCACCGAGATCGCGGTGGTCTTCCAGCGCGCCCCGCACTCCCCCTTCGACCACACCGCCACCGAGGAGCTGGGGCAGAACGCCCTGGTCATCCGCGTCCAGCCGGACGAGGGCGTGACCGTGCGGTTCGGCTCCAAGGTCCCGGGCACCTCCATGGAGGTGCGCGACGTGTCGATGGACTTCGCGTACGGCGAGTCCTTCACGGAGTCCAGCCCCGAGGCGTACGAGCGGCTGATCCTCGACGTGCTGCTCGGCGACGCCAACCTCTTCCCGCGGCTGGAGGAGGTCGAGCTGTCCTGGAAGATCCTCGACCCGATCGAGGAGTTCTGGGACAAGCACGGCAAGCCCGCGCAGTACCCGGCGGGCACCTGGGGCCCCGTCGAGGCGGACGAAATGCTCGCACGAGACGGACGGAGCTGGCGTCGGCCATGAAGATCGATCTGACGGAAACCACGGCCAGCGAGATCAACAAGGCACTGGTCCGCGGCCGCCGCGCGGTCGGCACCCCGGCCATCGGCATGGTGCTCACCCTCGTCATCGTCACCGACGAGGAGAACGCCTACGACGCGCTGAAGGCCGCCAACGACGCCTCGCGCGAGCACCCCTCGCGCACACTCGTCGTCATCAAGCGGGTCAGCCGGACCCCGCGCGACCGCGCCAAGGCCCGGCTGGACGCCGAGGTGCGGGTGGGCACGGACGCCGGCACCGGCGAGACGGTGGTGCTGCGGCTGTACGGCGAGGCGATCGACCACGCCCAGTCCGTGGTGCTGCCGCTGCTCCTGCCGGACGCCCCGGTCGTGGTCTGGTGGGCCGTCAACGCCCCGCTGGACCCGGCCAAGGACCCGCTCGGCGCGCTGGCCCAGCGCCGGGTGACCGACGCCTACGCCGCCGAGGAGCCCATCGCGGAGGTGACCGGTCGCGCCGAGACCTACACCCCCGGCGACACCGACCTGTCCTGGACGCGGATCACGCCGTGGCGCTCGATGCTGGCGGCGGCGCTCGACCAGTCGCCGTGCCAGGTCACCTCGGCCGTGGTCGAGGGCGAGGAGTTCAACCCCAGCTGCGAGCTGCTCGGCATGTGGCTCGCCGCGCGGCTGGACGTCCCGGTCACCCGCGCCGTCTCGGCCGGCCCCGGGCTCACCGAGGTACGGCTGGAGACCACCGCGGGCACCATCGTCCTGGGCCGCCCGGACGCCTCCCTGGCCACGCTCGCCATGCCCGGTCAGCCGGACCGGGCGGTGGCGCTCAAGCGCCGGGAGACCTCCGAGCTGCTCGCCGAGGAACTGCGCCGGCTCGACCCGGACGACATCTACGCCGCCGCGCTGAAGTACGGCGTGGAGCGTCTCCAGGTGCCGGGCGCCGGGGCGCCCGCCGCGGACCCGCGGCCCGCCCCGGCGGACGGCGGGTCGGCGGCGGACGCCGGGGCGGACGGTGACGCCTCCGCCAGGAAGGCGGCGAAGAAGGCGCCGGCCAAGAAGGCGGCCGCCAAGTGAGCACCCCGCAGGTCGTCGTCCACCGCGACAAGGAGCTGATGGCCAAGGCCGCCGCGGCCCGACTGATCACCAAGATCGTCGATGCCCAGTCGGCCCGGGGCTCGGCCTCCGTCGTGCTGACCGGCGGGCGCAACGGCAACGGGCTGCTCGCGGCCCTGGCCGAGGCGCCCGCCCGGGACGCGGTCGACTGGTCCCGGCTGGACCTGTGGTGGGGTGACGAAAGGTTCCTTCCGGACGGCGACCCCGAGCGCAACATCACCCAGGCCCGCGCGGCGCTGCTGGACAGCGTCCCGCTGGACCCGGCGCGGGTGCACGCGATGGCGCCCTCGGACGGCCCGTACGGCCATGACGCGGACGCCGCCGCCGAGGCGTACGCCGCCGAACTGGCCGCCGCCGCGGGCCCGGAGCACTACCAGTCCGCGGCCGGGACCACCGGCGCCCGGGTACCGGCCTTCGACGTCCTGCTGCTGGGCGTCGGCCCGGACACCCATGTCGCCTCGCTCTTCCCCGAGCTCCCCGCGGTCCACGAGCAGGAGCGGACGGTGGTCGGGGTGCACGGCGCGCCCAAGCCGCCGCCCACCCGGATCTCGCTGACCCTGCCCGCGATCCGCGCGGCACGGGAGGTCTGGCTGCTGGCGGCCGGCGAGGACAAGGCCAACGCCGCGGCCATCGCGCTCTCCGGCGCGGGCGAGGTGCAGGCCCCGGCGGCCGGCGCCCGCGGCCGCAGCCGGACGCTGTGGCTGCTGGACGAGGCGGCCGCCGCCCAGCTGCCGCGCGGTCTCTACCCCCCGGCCTCCTCCTGAGGCGACGGCGCACCGGACCACCGGCGCGCCGCCCTGACGCCGACGGCCCCACCCCCTCCGCGGGAGTGGGGCCGTCGGCGTCCGTGTCTCAACGCCCGCGCAGCTCGCGGTACTTGGCGACCAGGCCGGCCGTGGAGGCGTCCAGGCCCGGCACCTCCGCGCCCTCGGTGAGCGCCGGCTCGACGCGCTTGGCCAGGACCTTGCCCAGCTCGACGCCCCACTGGTCGAAGGAGTTGATGTTCCACACCGCGCCCTGGACGAACACCTTGTGCTCGTAGAGCGCGATCAACTGGCCCAGCACCGACGGGCTGAGCTCCGACGCCAGGATCGTGGTGGTGGGGTGGTTGCCCTTGAAGGTGCGGTGCGGCACCAGCTCCTCCGCGACGCCCTCGGCGCGCACCTCGTCCGAGGTCTTGCCGAACGCCAGCGCCTGGCCCTGCGCGAAGAGATTGGCCATCAGCAGATCGTGCTGGGTGACCAGGTGCGGCTGGAGGTCCTCGACCGGCCGGGCGAAGCCGAGCAGATCGGCCGGGATCATCTTGGTGCCCTGGTGGAGCAGCTGGTAGTAGGCGTGCTGGCCGTTGGTGCCGGGGGTGCCCCAGACCACCGGGCCGGTCTGCCAGCCGACCGGCCGGCCCCGGCGGTCCACGGACTTGCCGTTGGACTCCATGTCCAACTGCTGGAGATAGGCGGTGAACTTGGAGAGGTAGTGGCTGTAGGGCAGCACGGCGTGCGACTGGGCGTCCCAGAAGTTGCCGTACCAGATGCCCAGCAGGCCCAGCAGCAGCGGGGCGTTCTCCTCCGGCGGGGCGGTGCGGAAGTGCTCGTCGACGAGGTGGAAGCCGGCCAGCATCTCGCGGAACCGCTCCGGGCCGATCGCGATCATCAGCGAGAGGCCGATGGCGGAGTCGTAGGAGTAGCGGCCGCCGACCCAGTCCCAGAACTCGAACATGTTGTCGGTGTCGATGCCGAACTCGGTGACCTTCTCGGCGTTGGTCGACAGCGCCACGAAGTGCTTGGCGACCGCTCCCCCGCTCTCGGCCCCCAGGCCGGCCAGCAGCCAGTCGCGGGCGGAGGTGGCGTTGGTGATCGTCTCGATGGTGGTGAAGGTCTTCGAGGCGATGATGAACAGCGTCTCGGCCGGGTCCAGGTCGCGGACCGCCTCGTGGAGGTCGGCGCCGTCCACGTTGGAGACGAAGCGGAACTGCATGTCCCGGTGGGTGAAGGCGCGCAGCGCCTCGTACGCCATCGCGGGGCCCAGATCCGAGCCGCCGATACCGATGTTGACGACCGTTTTGATCCGCCGGCCGGTGTGGCCCTTCCAGTCGCCGGAGCGGACCCGGTCGGCGAAGGTGCTCATCCGCGTCAGGACGTGCTGCACGGCGGGGACGACGTTCTGCCCGTCGCTGGTGACGACCGCCGAACCGGGGGCGCGCAGCGCGGTGTGCAGCACGGAGCGGTCCTCGGTGAAATTGATCTTCTGGCCGCGGAACATCGCGTCCCGCAGCTCGACCACGCCGGTCGCCGCGGCGAGTTCGCGGAGCAGCCCCAGCGTCTCGTCGGTGACCAGGTGCTTGGAGTAGTCCAGGTGCAGATCGCCGACCTGGAGGGTGAGGCGCCCGGCGCGGCCGGGGTCCTTGGCGAACAGCTCGCGCAGGTGCACCTCCCCCAGCTGCTCACGGTGCTTGCTCAACGCCGCCCACTCGGGCATCTGGTCGAGCCTGCCGCGGCCTTCTGCGTTCATTCGGACATCAGCCTTCTTCATCTCGTTAGCGGCCCCGCCGCCCTCCAACCTAAAGGATCAGAGCGTGGTATGAGGTATCTGTCCCCTGCGGGACGAGGTGCCGTCGCCGGCCCGGACAAGCGGTGTCAGCATCACCGCACCCGCCCCCAGCAGCACGGCCGCCACCAGCGCCGGGGAGTTGGGCCCCCAGGCCACCGCCGCGGCACCGCCCAGCAGCGCGCCCGCCGGTGTGCCCGCGATCGAGACCGTGCGGAAGGCGGCACTGATCCGGCCCAGCATCGCCTCGGGGGCGCGCTGCTGCACCAGCGTGGTCTCCAGGACGTTCCACACCGTGCCGGCGCAGCCGAACAGGGCCAGCGCCAGGGCCGCGGGCCACAGTGCCCGCACCGTGCCGAACACCACCAGCACCGCGGTCTGTACCACGCCGACGACCAGCAGGGTGCGGAACCGGCCGCCGACCGCGGCGACGACGTGGCCGACCAGCAGCCCGCCGAGGACCGTGCCGGCGCCGTACCCCGTCGTCACCGCGACATAGCCGAAGTCCCCGGCGCCCAGCCAGTCCTTGACGACCACGACCAGCTCCGCGATCAGCGCGCCCATGCCGACGTTGGCCAGCGCCACCGACAGGCAGAGCCCCCGCAGCGCCCGGTCACCCCACAACGCCCTTATGCCCTCGGCGATTTCCCTCCGCAGGGTGCCCCCGGAGGGGGCCGGCGGCCGGGGCGGTGCGCCGGTGCGCAGCGAGGCCACCAGGGCCGCGGCGATCAGGTACGTCGCCGCGTCGACCGCGAAGGGCAGCGCCGCGCCCACCCCGATGAGCAGCGGCGCCACCGGTCCCCCGACGAACCGGCCGACGACCTCCTGGCCGGTCATCAGACGGGCGTTGGCGGAGGTCAGCGACTCCCTGGGCACCACCGTGGGCAGCAGGGCCGTGGCGGCGTTGTCGAAGAGCGTCTGGAGGGTGGTGAGCGCGATGGACAGCGCCAGCAGCAGCCCGATGCAGGCCGCACCGGCCGCCACGGCCAGCGTGAAGCCGCCCATCAGCAGCCCGCGCAGGACATCGACCGCCCACATCGCGCGCCGCTGGTCCACCTGGTCGGCAATCGCACCGCCGAGCAGCCCGAAGAGCAGCCACGGCGCGAAGCCGCAGGCGGTGACCAGCGCGATCAGCAGCGGATCGGACGTCAAAGCGTGGGCGAGCAGCGGGAGGGCGGTGCCGCGCAGCACATCGCCGAAGCGGGACACCGCCGCGGCACTCCACAGCCGCCCGAACCCACCGCGCCGGACGAACGCGCCGACTCCCGCCGCGCCGCCCGCTTCCGCCGCCGTCCGCGCCATGGCCCGCCCCCCGTACCACGCCTCCCCCGGACCCCCGAGCGGGATCCGCCGCTCCTCCCGACCGTAGGGGCGACCACTGACAACGGGCCTGGGTCAACCTCCCTAACCCGCTCCTCAGATGCGAGCGGCCCCCGGGCACGCGAACGGCCCGGCGGAAGGGGCACGGTGTCCCCTCCGGCCGGGCCGGTCGTCGTGAGCGGGTGTGCGCGGTGCGCCGCGGAGCCGTCAGATCTCGCCGCGGAGCTTGGCGAGCGCCTCGGCCAGGATCGCCTCGCCGTCGGCGTCGCTGCGGCGCTCCCGAACGTAGGCGAGGTGCGTCTTGTACGGCTCGGTGCGCGGCGGGTCCGGCGGGCTGTCCCGGTCCTTGCCGGCCGGGAAACCACAGCGGGGGCAGTCCCAGGTGTCCGGCACCTGGGCATCGCCGGCGAAGCTGGGCTGCGTCTCGTGCCCGTTGGAGCACCAGAAGGAGATGCGGATGCGCGGCGCGGACTCGCCGCGCTCGGCCTCCCCCATCGGCCCCGCCCCGACCCGACTTCCTCGGATCGCGTTGCCACTTGCCACGGTCGTAACTCCCTGCGTAATGGTGCCGCGTGCCTCTCACAGCAACTGCGCTGCGGGCGCCCCAGTGTACGTAAGGCCCAACGCGCGTCCAGTGACACGAGTTACCGTCCCGGGACGCTCCCTTCATGATAGGCCGCGCCCCCGACGGTATGTCAGCTGCCGAGCTTGACCAGGATGCCGAGCACCACGATGCAGGCGAACCACAGCAGACCGATCACGATGGTGATGCGGTCGAGGTTCCGCTCGGCGACGGAGGAGCCGCCGACCGAGGACTGCATGCCGCCGCCGAACATGTCGGACAGACCGCCGCCCTTCCCCTTGTGCATGAGCACCAACATCATCAGCAGCACGCTGAAGACGATGAGGGCGATCGAGAACCCGATGACCACGGCTGGACCAACTCTCTGAGGACTGTCGGACGGAACGTGCCGGCCGGGCGCTGCCGGACGGTGCGGGGCCGGGCGGTGCGCACGACACCGGACCCGGCCCCGACAGGGTACGACGGGCCGGGCCCGTCGTCATAGCTGCTACTGATCGCGGAAGCGGACGATCTTCACGAATTCGTCCGCGTCCAGGGACGCGCCGCCGACCAGGGCGCCGTCCACGTCGGGCTGCGCCATGATCGCCGCGACGTTGCCGGACTTGACCGAGCCGCCGTACTGGATGCGGACCTTGTCGGCCAGCTCCTGGCTGTAGAGCTCGGCGAGGCGGCCGCGGATGGCCGCGCAGACCTCCTGCGCGTCCTCCGGCGTGGCGACCTCGCCGGTGCCGATGGCCCACACCGGCTCGTAGGCGATCACGACGGTCTCGGCCTGCTCGGCCGGGACGTCCTTCAGGCCGCCGTCGAGCTGGGCGAGGGTGTGCGCGACGTGGTTGCCGGCCTTGCGGACCTCGAGGCCCTCGCCGACGCACAGGATCGGGGTCACGCCGTGCTTGAAGGCGGCCTTCACCTTGGCGTTGCAGATCTCCTCGTCCTCGCCGTGGTACTGGCGGCGCTCGCTGTGGCCGACGGCCACGTAGGCGCACTTGAGCTTGGCCAGCATGGCGCCGGAGATCTCACCGGTGTAGGCGCCGGAGTCCTGCGCCGACAGGTCCTGGGCGCCGTACTTGATCTTGAGCTTGTCGCCGTCGACGAGGGTCTGCACCGAGCGCAGGTCGGTGAAGGGCGGCAGGACCGCGACCTCCACCTGGTCGAAGTCCTTGTCGTTGAGGGCGAAGGCGAGCTTCTGGACGTGGGCGATGGCCTCGAGGTGGTTGAGGTTCATCTTCCAGTTGCCCGCCATCAGCGGGGTGCGGTCACTCACGGTTGTTCAGTCCTCCAGAGCGGCGAGGCCGGGGAGCGTCTTGCCTTCGAGGTATTCGAGGCTGGCGCCGCCGCCGGTCGAAATGTGGCCGAACTTCGACTCGTCGAAGCCCAGGTTGCGGACGGCCGCGGCGGAGTCGCCGCCGCCGACGACGGTGAAGCCCGTGCTGTCGAGCAGGGCCTGCGCGATGGCGGTGGTGCCACCGGCGTAGTCAGGGTGCTCGGCGACGCCGACCGGCCCGTTCCAGAAGACGGTCTCGGCGTCGACGATCTTGGAGGCGAACAGCTCACGGGACTTGGGGCCGATGTCGAGGCCCTCCTTATCGGAGGGGATCTTGTCGGCGTCGACCGTCTCGAAGTCGGCCGGGGCCTTCGTCTTGAGGTCGGGGAAGTCCGCGGAGACCAGCACGTCCACGGGCAGCACGAGCTCGACGCCGTTCTTCGCGGCGCGCTCCATGTACTCGGTGACGGTCGGGATCTGGTCCTCCTGGAGGAGGGAGATGCCGACCTCGTAGCCCTTGGCCTTGAGGAAGGTGTACGCCATGCCGCCGCCGATCAGCAGACGGTCGGCCTTGCCGAGCAGCTCGTCGATGACGGCGAGCTTGTCCGAAACCTTCGCACCGCCGAGGACGACCGTGTAGGGGCGCTTGACGTCCTCGGTGAGCTTCTTCAGGACGCCGACCTCGGTGGCGATCAGGTCGCCGGCGGCGTGCGGCAGCCGCTTGGGCAGGTCGTAGACGGAGGCGTGCTTGCGGTGCACGGCACCGAAGCCGTCGCCGACGTAGAGGTCGGCGAGCTCGGCGAGCCGGTCGGCGAAGGTGCCGCGCTCGGCGTCGTCCTTGCTGGTCTCGCCGGCGTTGAAGCGGAGGTTCTCCAGGACGGCCACCTGACCGTCGGCCAGACCCGCGACCACGGACGCGGCCGACTCACCGACCGTGTCGGTGGCGAACGCCACGGCCTGGCCGAGGATCTCGCCGAGCCGCTCGGCCGCCGGGGCCAGCGAGAAGGCCGGGTCCGGCGCACCCTTGGGACGGCCCAGGTGGGAGGCGACGATCACCTTGGCACCGAGCCCGGCGAGCTTGGCGATCGTCGGGGCGACGGCGCGGATCCGGCCGTCGTCGGTGATGGTGGTGCCGTCCATCGGGACGTTGAGATCGGCGCGGACGAAGACCCGCTTGCCTGCGACGCCTTCCGTGGCGAGGTCGTCGATCGTCTTCATGTGAAGTGACTCCGTTGTAGTCCGTCATGGGACGGGGCCCGCAGCGCGCGTTTCCGCGCCCTGCGAGCCCCGTCCTCACATTCCGGTGCCTTGGGTGACGTCAGGCGGTGATCAGAGCTGGCCGCCGACGAACGTGGTGAGGTCCACCAGACGGTTGGAGTAGCCCCACTCGTTGTCGTACCAGCCGACGATCTTGACCTGCTTGCCCTGCGCCATCGTAAGGGAGGAGTCGAACGTGCAGGAGGCCGGCCAGTTGACGATGTCCGAGGAGACGATCGGGTCCTCGGTGTACTCCAGGATGCCCTTGAGCTGACCCTCGGCCGCCTTCTGGAAGGCGGCGTTGATCTCGTCCTTGCTGACCTCGCGGTCGAGTTCCAGGACGAGGTCGGTGACCGAGCCGGTGGGGACCGGGACGCGCATGGCGATGCCGTCCAGCTTGCCCTTGAGCTGCGGGAGGACCAGGGCGGTGGCCTTGGCGGCGCCCGTCGAGGTCGGGATGATGTTCTCCGCGGCGGCCCGGGCACGGCGCAGGTCGCTGTGCGGGAAGTCCAGGATGCGCTGGTCGTTGGTGTACGCGTGGACCGTGGTCATCATGCCCTTGACGATGCCGAAGCTCTCGTCGAGGACCTTCGCCATCGGCGCCACACAGTTGGTGGTGCAGGAGGCGTTGGAGATGACGTGGTGGTTGGCCGCGTCGTACTTGTCCTGGTTGACGCCCATCACGATGGTGATGTCCTCGCCCTTGGCGGGCGCGGAGATGAGCACCTTCTTGGCGCCGGCGGCGAGGTGCTTGGCGGCGTCCTCGCGCTTGGTGAAGATGCCGGTCGACTCGATGACGATGTCGGCGCCCAGCTCGCCCCAGGGGAGCTTGGCGGGGTCGCGCTCGGCCATCGTCTTGAAGGTCTGGTCGCCGACCGTGATGGTGTCGTCGGTGTGGCTGACGTCCTGCTTCAGGCGACCCAGGATGGTGTCGTACTTCAGCAGGTGGACCAGGGTGGCGTTATCGGTCAGGTCGTTGACACCGACGATCTCGATGTCCGCACCCTGCTCCAGGAGCGCGCGGAAGTAGTTGCGACCAATGCGGCCGAATCCGTTGATGCCTACGCGGATCGTCACGAACCGATCTCCTCGTTGGTACGCCGGTTTTGGATACCGGCGAGCTGTATGGGCTGTCCCCGACCGCCTCCGACCCTACCCCCTCAACGAGACGTACGTGACATTGACATCGGCGCCGAAAGATGCTCAGGTGAGCGGCTTCGAGCCCCTCTGACGCACGGTCCGTTCCGGCCCCTTCCGGCGGCCCGCACGCAGGCGCCCCCGGCACCCGATGACGGGTGCCGGGGGCGCGCGGAAAGCGGCGGCCGCGTCAGCTGACCATGCCGTCCGCGAGCTCCTCGGTGAGGTTGGACTCGGTGCCCGGGATGCCGAGGTCCTGGGCGCGCTTGTCGGCCATCGCCAGCAGGCGCCGGATGCGGCCGGCGACCGCGTCCTTGGTCAGCGGCGGATCGGCCAGCGCGCCCAGCTCCTCCAGGGACGCCTGCTTGTGCTCCATGCGCAGCCGGCCGGCCGCGGCGAGGTGCTCGGGGACCTCCTCGCCGAGGATCTCCAGGGCGCGCTGGACCCGGGCGCCGGCGGCGACCGCGGCCCGCGCGGAGCGGCGGAGGTTGGCGTCGTCGAAGTTGGCGAGGCGGTTGGCGGTGGCCCGGACCTCGCGGCGCATCCGCCGCTCCTCCCATGCCAGCACCGACTCATGGGCGCCGAGCCGCGTCAGCAGGGCGCCGATGGCGTCACCGTCACGGACGACCACGCGGTCGACGCTGCGGACCTCGCGGGCCTTGGCGCCGATGCCGAGACGGCGGGCCGCGCCGACCAGGGCGAGGGCGGCCTCGGGGCCGGGGCAGGTGACCTCCAGGGAGGACGAACGGCCGGGCTCGGTCAGCGAGCCGTGGGCCAGGAAGGCGCCGCGCCAGGCGGCCTCGGCGTCGCAGGTCGCGCCGGAGACCACCTGTGGTGGCAGTCCGCGGATGGGACGGCCGCGGCCGTCGACCAGGCCGGTCTGCCGGGCGAGCTGGTCGCCGCCGGCCACCACGCGGACGACGTAGCGGCTGCCGCGCCGCAGGCCGCCGGGGGCCATCACCACCAGGTCGGAGGAGTGCCCGAAGATCTCCAGGATGTCCTTGCGGAGCCGGCGGGCGGCGATGCCCGTGTCGAGCTCCGCCTCGATCACGATGCGGCCGCTGACCAGGTGCAGACCACCCGCGAACCGCAGGATCGACGAGACCTCCGACTTCCGGCAGCAGGTCCGGGTGACGGGGAGCCGGGAGATCTCATCCTTCACCGCAGCCGTCATCGCCATGGGCCGATCCTTCCATGCATCCGAAAAATACGGTCGTACGCGGCTGCCAGCAGTTCCGGATCGTGCCGGTCGGGGGCTCCACCGGCACCGGGCCGGGCGTCGTCTCCGCGTCGGGCGACCGCGGCCAGCTCGACCTCGCTGCCCACCAGCTGCTTGGCGGCAACCGTCAGACCGTCGATGTCGGGCACCGCGGCCTCGTCGGCCAGCACCACGTCGAAGGCGAGTTTAGGGGCGTGTCGGGCCAAAACCTCCAAATGACGCTGCGGGGAGAAGCCCTCGGTTTCGCCCGGCTGGGGTGCGAGGTTGAGCGAGAGGACCTTCCGGGCCTGGGTCTCCTCCAGGGCCACGCGCAGCTCGGGGACGAGCAGATGCGGGATGACCGAGGAGAACCACGAACCGGGGCCGAGCACCACCCAGTCGGCGTCACGGACGGCGGCCACCGCCTCGGGGACGGCCGGCGGGTCCTCGGGGACGACGTGGACGGACTGCACCTCGCCGCGGGTGAGGGCGACCGTGGCCTGGCCTCGGACCGTGCCGATCGCGTCCGGGTGCTCTGGTTCCAGCCCCTTGACCTGGGCCTGGAGCTCCAGCGGCACCGCCGACATGGGCAGCACCCGGCCGTGCGCGCCCAGCAGCCGGCCGACCAGGTCGAGGGCCTGGACGTGGTCGCCGAGCTGCTCCCACAGCGCGACGATCAGCAGATTGCCCACCGCGTGGTCGTGCAGCTCGCCCTCGCTCTGGAAGCGGTGCTGGATCACCCGGGCCCAGGTCTGGCCCCAGTCGTCGTCGCCGCACAGCGCGGCCAGCGCCTTGCGCAGGTCGCCGGGGGGCAGCACGCCCAGTTCGTCGCGGAGCCGGCCGCTGGAGCCGCCGTCGTCGGCGACGGTGACCACGGCGGTCAGGTCGCGGGTGATGCGGCGCAGCGCGGCGAGCGAGGCGGACAGGCCCATGCCGCCGCCGAGCGCCACCACCTTGGGGGTGGCGCCCTTCGTCGCGCGGCCGCTGGGGACGAAGCGGCGGACCCGGCGGAGCCGCGGTGTACGGGAGGTCACTCGCGCCCCATGTCCCGGTGCACCACGACCGTTTCCACACCGTCGGAGGTCAGCCGGCGGGCCAGCTTCTCGGACATCGCGACGCTGCGGTGCTTGCCGCCGGTGCAGCCGACCGCGATCGTCACATAGCGCTTGCCCTCGCGGCGGTAGCCCGCCGCGACCAGGCGCAGCAGGTCGGTGTAGCCGTCCAGGAACTCCTTGGTGCCGGGCTGCTTGAAGACGTAGTCGGAGACCTCGTCGTTCAGGCCCGTGAAGGGCCGGAGTTCGGGGACCCAGTGCGGGTTGGGGATGAAGCGGCAGTCGATGACCATGTCCGCGTCGACCGGGAGGCCGTACTTGAAGCCGAACGACATGACCGTGGCGCGCAGCTCCGGGGCCTCCTCGCCGGCGAACTGGGCGTCGAGCTTGGCGCGGAGTTCGTGGACGTTGAGGCTGGAGGTGTCGATGACCAGGTCGGCGTCGCCGCGCAGTTCGCGCAGCAGGTCGCGCTCGGCGGCGATGCCGTCGACGATCCGGCCGTCGCCCTGGAGCGGGTGCGGGCGGCGGACGGACTCGAAGCGGCGCACCAGGGCCTCGTCGGAGGACTCCAGGAAGACGATGCGGCGCTTGACGTTCTGTGCGTCGAGGGTGGCCAGGGACGCCTTGAGGTTGGCGAAGAAACGGCGGCCGCGGACGTCGACGACCACGGCGATCTTGGCGACGTTGCCCTGGGAGCGGGCGCCGAGCTCGACCATCGGCGGGATGAGCTCGGGCGGGATGTTGTCGACGACGAACCAGCCGAGGTCCTCCAGGCACTTCGCCGCCGTGCTGCGGCCGGCGCCGGACATGCCGGAGATGATCACCAGCTCGGGGATCGCGGCGCTCTCGCCCTGATCGGCTTCGCGCATCGTGCCCGTACTCACCTGTGCACCGTCTCTCTCGGTTTCCTGCGTCTCGTGCGGTGTGCTCATCGGTCCTGCCCCCGTTCTGCTGACAACGCGGCCGGTGGGGCCTCGTCATCCTCAATGATCTCTCCTGTGGCGGTGTTCACCGCGGGGGCGGACGGGGCCGCGGCGGCCAGCGCCGCGGCGACCGTCTCGGCGGTCTTCCGGCCGACGCCCGGGACCTGGCAGATCTCCTCGACCGTGGCCGCCCGCAGCTTCTTCAGCGAGCCGAAGTGCTTCAGCAGGGCCTGGCGGCGGGTCTCGCCGAGCCCGGCGACGGCGTCCAGCGGGGAGGACTTCAGCCGCTTGCCGCGCTTGCTGCGCTGGTAGGTGATCGCGAAGCGGTGCGCCTCGTCGCGGACCCGCTGGAGGAGGTAGAGCCCCTCGCTGCTGCGGGGCAGCACCACCGGGTCGTCCTCGCCGGGCAGCCAGACCTCCTCCAGGCGCTTGGCCAGGCCGCAGACCGCGACGTCGTCGATGCCCAGCTCGTCCATGGCGCGGCGGGCGGCCGCGACCTGGGGGGCGCCGCCGTCGACGACCACGAGCTGGGGAGGGTAGGCGAAGCGCCTGGGGCGGCCCTCGTCGTCGGTGAGGGCCGCGGCCGGGCCGGGCTCGGCCGGCGCGGCGGCCGAGCCCGCCTCGGCGCCCGGCTCCACGGCCGCCTCCATGACCGCCTCCCCCGCTGTGTCCTCCGGGGGCTCCTCCGTCCACTCCCCCGACTTCTGCTTCTCCTGGAGATAGCGCTTGAAGCGGCGGCCGATGACCTCGTGCATGGCGCGGACATCGTCCTGGCCGGCGAAGCCCTTGATCTGGAAGCGGCGGTATTCGCTCTTCCGGGCCAGCCCGTCCTCGAACACCACCATGGAGGCGACGACGTCCTCGCCCTGGAGGTGCGAGATGTCGAAGCACTCGATGCGCAGCGGGACCGTGTCCAGGTCGAGGGCCTGGGCGATCTCCTCCAGCGCGCGGGAGCGGGTGGTCAGGTCGGAGGCGCGCCGGGTCTTGTGCAGGGCGAGCGCCTGCTGGGCGTTGCGCGCGACGGTGGCCATCAGGTCCTTCTTGTCGCCGCGCTGCGGGATGCGCAACGAGACCTGGGAGCCGCGGCGCTGGGTGAGCCACTGGGCGACCGGTTCGAGCGGGTCGGGCAGCGCCGGGACCAGCACCTCCCGGGGGACCGCGTCCCCCTGCTCCTCGCCGTAGAGCTGCTGGAGGGCGTGCTCGACGAGATCGCCGGTGGTGACCGCCTCGACCTTGTCGGTGACCCAGCCGCGCTGGCCGCGCACCCGGCCGCCGCGGACGTGGAAGATCTGGACGGCGGCCTCGAGTTCGTCCTCGGCGAGGGCGATCAGGTCGGCGTCGGTGGCGTCCGCGAGCACCACCGCACTCTTCTCCATGGCCCGTCTGAGGGCGCCTATGTCGTCCCGCAGGCGGGCGGCGCGCTCGTACTCCATCTCCTCGGCCGCCTCCTGCATCCCGCGCTCCAGGCGGCGGATGTGGGCGCCGGTGCGGCCGGCCATGAAGTCGCAGAACTCCTCGGCGAGTTCGCGGTGGTCCTCGGGGGAGATCCGGCCGACGCAGGGGGCCGAGCACTTGCCGATGTAGCCGAGCAGGCAGGGGCGGCCGATCTGGGCGGAACGCTTGAAGACGCCGGCGGAGCACGTCCGCACGGGGAAGACCCGCAGCAGCAGGTCGACGGTCTCGCGGATGGCCCAGGCGTGGGCGTACGGACCGAAGTAGCGCACGCCCTTCTTCTTGGCGCCGCGCATCACCTGGACGCGGGGGAACTCCTCGCCCAGGGTCACCGCGAGGTACGGATAGCTCTTGTCGTCGCGGTACTTGACGTTGAACCGCGGGTCGAACTCCTTGATCCAGCTGTATTCGAGCTGGAGCGCCTCGACCTCGGTGGAGACCACGGTCCATTCCACCGAGGCGGCGGTGGTCACCATCGTGCGGGTGCGCGGGTGCAGCCCGGCCAGGTCCTGGAAGTAGTTCGCCAGGCGCTGGCGCAGGCTCTTGGCCTTGCCTACGTAGATGACCCGGCCGTGCTCGTCGCGGAATTTATAGACCCCCGGCGAGTCGGGGATCTGTCCCGGCTTGGGTCGGTAGCTACTGGGGT
This sequence comes from Streptomyces sp. BHT-5-2, assembly GCF_019774615.1. NCBI lineage: Bacteria > Bacillati > Actinomycetota > Actinomycetes > Kitasatosporales > Streptomycetaceae > Streptomyces > Streptomyces sp. BHT-5-2. Next base: position 5,729,538 of record NZ_CP081496.1, read on the forward strand.
CTGCCATGCCCACCACCCTACTGACCGCCACCGACAATCCGGCCCGGGGCGGCGGAGCCCGCCCCCTCAGCGCCCCGGCGTGCGGGCGGAGGGACGGGCTCCGGTGGTGCGGGCGGGGTGCGGTCAGCGGGCGCGGCGCCGGCGCGCGGCCGCGACGGCCGACAGGCCCAGGGCGAGCACTGCTGCCGCGCCCGCGACGGTGGAGGCGGCGGTCACCGGGAAGGTGTCGCCGGCCGCCGTCTCCGCCGCGGCCATGTCGGCCGCATCGGCCTCGTCCGCGGCGAGCGGGTGCGGCGCGCGGCTGGCGCCGGGGCCGGCCGGCGCACCGCCGGGGCCGAAGCCGCCGGCCTCGCCGCGCTTGTCGTACGCGGAGCCCGGGAGCTTGTCGCCGTACGCGGCGGCGACCCGCTTCTGGTAGGCGGCGACGGTGGTGCCGTGGGCGCCGACGGCCTTGCGGGCGGCGGCGTCCAGGGGTTCGATGCGGTCGCCGCGCTGGACGTACCAGGCGTCGATCTGCGGCTCGTGGAAGACCGTGCCGCCGCGGCCGGCGCCGGCCGCGGCGTAGCGGGTCTCGTCGTCGCCGCTGGCGATGTTGACGACTTTCCAGGAGGCGCCCTGGCGGGCGGTCCACACGGACGCCGTGCGGCCGTCGGCGGCGACGGCCCTGGTGGCCATGAACTCCAGCCGGGCCACCGGGGCGTCGGCCCGGCCGCGGACGAAGTCGGGCGAGAGGACGTAGACCGGGACGGTGGCGCCCTCGACCTGCGGGGCGGTGCGGGACGGTGCGGTCAGGCCGGCGCGGGCCCCGTCCTTGGCCGGGGCGGCGGCGAAGAAGCGGGCCAGGGTGTCCAGGGTCGCCGGGGCGGTGGCCGCGTCGTGGGCGGCGGTCAGGCCGTCGCGCGGCGGGGCGGGCGGGGCCGGCGCGGCGGCCAGGGCGGCGTGCGGGGCGAGGCCGAGGAGGGCGGCGGCGAGGGTGCCCGTGGCGGCGGCGCGGACGACGATGCGCTTCGGCATGGCCTCAGGCTCCTATCCGGTAGAGGGAGTGGGTCCAGGAGAAGGAGCTGCCGTTCACGTAGTAGTCGAAGTCGCCCCAGTTGTACCGGTTGTTGGAGGGCCAGGGGTCGCCCCAGTACAACCAGTTGCGGGAGGTGTCGAAACCGTAGAGGACGTGCATGTGGCCGCCACCGGACGCCCACTCGATTCGGGTCTCGATGGGGCGGTTGGCGTTGATCTCGTTCTGGACGGTGCTGTAGCGGAGCCAACCGGTCACATACGAGCCAGGATTGATGCCCATCCAGTCGAATGCGTTCTGCACATTGCCCAGCGTGGCCTGGTTGTTGGGGCAGGTGGAGCCCTGTTGACGATCGAACGCGGCGTTGCAGAACTGGTTCTGGCTGTAGTTCCGGCCGAACCAGGTCGCGATGGTGTTGCCGGAACCGGCCCAGCACCAGTTGGTCTTCTGCTGGGCCTGCATGCTGATGTCGAGGCGGTTGGCGGCCTGCGGAGCGGCCGTGGCGGTGCCGGGGAGCCCGGTCAGGGCCACGGCGGCGAACACGGCGGCCGACAGCCATCTGCGGCGCCCGCGCCGCACGGACGGAGAGTGGGACATGGCGTTCCTCCCGTGTGGGGTGAGGGGGAGAGAGGAGCGCATCCGGATGCTGTTGAGGAGCATCGGGTGTTGTCGCAGGCAGGTCAACACGCTTCAATGCGAGGTGACATGGGGGTGTGGACGAGCGGGCCCGGATGTGAACGTCCGGTGCCCGGCGTCCTGCAGTGAACGAGCAGGGAGCGCGTGCGCCGTGCGTTCCGGTTGTGAACATTCACCGCGCGCGCCGGAGGATTGAGGCAATGGCACAGAACACTCCCGACATCACGCAGAGCCCTCCCGTTTCGGCCGAGTTGGCGCAGCTGCTGCGCACCGGCCCGTTCCATCTCGCCCTGCGCAGCGCCCTCACCGCCCGCGGGCTGGCGCTCACCCGCGTCCAGCACAAGCTCGCCCAGCGCGGCATCACCATCGGGGTCACCAGTCTGAGCTACTGGCAGCAGGGCGCCCGGCGCCCCCAGCGCCCCGAGTCGCTGCGCGCGGTCCGCGCCCTGGAGGACGTCCTCGGCCTGCCCGACCGGTCGCTGCACCGGCTCCTGGTGCCCGAGGGCGGCCCCCGCCCGGAGGTCGAGCGGCCGCCGGCCCGCTCGTACCGCTCGCTGGTGGCGCCGGCCGACTGCCTCCAGCAGCTCTTCGCCGAGCTGGAGACCCCCGCGGACGGCGGGGTGCACACGGTCGGCCACCACGAACGGGTACGGATCGGGGCCGGGCGCGAGCTGAGCGAACGGGAGTCGCTGCAGGTGGTGCGCGCCCACCGGGACGGCGTGGACCGCTATATCGCCATCCACCGGGGCGACACGGGCTGCGACCCGTCCCGCGTGCGGGTGCGGGCGGGCGAGAACTGCCGGCTGGGGCGGGTGCGCGGGGACGGGACCAGCGGCGTGGTCGTCGCCGAGCTGCTCTTCGACACCCGGCTGCGGGCCGGCGACACCCATGTCTTCGGCTACGCCTTCGAGGACGGCAGCGGCGGTCCCAGCTCCGAGTACGTGCGCGGCTTCAGCTTCGCCGGCGGCCAGTACGTCCTCCAGGTGCGGTTCGACGAGGCGGCGCTGCCGGTGCGCTGCCGCCGCTTCGCCCAGGCGTCGGCCGGCGCCCCGCGCACCGGCCGGCAGGAGCTGACGCTGAGCGGCCGGCACCACGCGGTGCACGTGGTCGAGCAGGGGGTGCGGCCCGGAATCCTGGGGATCGCCTGGGACTGGGGGTGAACGCGGCGGCGGGGCGGCGGCTCAGCCCGCGACCAGCTTGCCGCCCGCGACCTTGACCGGGACCTCCTCCAGGGGGGTGCTCGCCGGGCCCTGGGCGACCTTGCCGGTGGCCACCTCGAAGTGGCTGCCGTGCAGCGGGCAGACGGCCTGCCCCTTCTCGATCTTGTTCAGCGTCCCGCCCATGTGCGTGCACACGGCGCTGAAGCACTTGAACTCGCCCTTGGCGGGCTGCGAGACCAGCAGCCGCTGCGCGGCGTAGAGCTTGGCGCCGCCGACCGGCACCTCGGTGGCCGGGCCCAGCTCGACCGGGGCGTCCGAGGACGGCCGCTTGGCGGCGCCCTGCTCGCCCGCGGCACACGCGGCGGCACCGAAACAGGCCATACCGGCGAGCGCGGCCCCGCGCAGCACGGTCCGGCGGTCCGGGGACACGCTCATGGGGTACCTCCTGGTCAGTGGGCGGCGTCGGCCCCAGACGATACCGGGGCGGCCCGCTCGCCCGGACGGCGGTCCACCCCGCCCCGCAGCAGCTCCGCCTCGATCTCCTCCAGGCTGCGGCCCTTGGTCTCCGGCAGCAGCCGCTGGACGAAGAGGTACGCCAGCAGCGTCGTCCCGGCGAAGAAGAGGAAGTTCGCCCCGGCGCCCCAGGCGTGCAGCAGCGAGGGGAAGACCAGGGCCACGATCATGTTGAAAAGCCAGTTGAACAGCACGCACAGGCCGACCGCGGCGGCCCGGATCCGCATCGGGAACAGCTCCGGCAGCATCACCCACTGCACCGGCCCCCAGGAGACAGCGAACGAGGCGATGTAGAGCGCGATCCCGAGCAGGGTGAGGGTGGAGAGCAGCGCGCCGTAGCCGAGCCCGGAGAGGTTGGTGGCGGCCAGCACCACCATCGCCGCGCACATGCCCAGCGCCCCGATCCGCAGCAGCGGCCTGCGGCCCCTGCGGTCGATCAGCCGCATCGCCGGCAGCGTCATCACCATGTTGAGCAGGCCGATGCCGACGTTGGCGAGAATGGCGCCCCGGGACCCGAACCCGATGTCGGTGAGCAGGGTCGGTGCGTAGTAGATGATCGTGTTGATGCCGACGAAGTTCTGGAAGAACACCAGCAGCATCCCGACCGTGAACACCGGCCGCAGTTGCGGCGACAGCAGCCGCCGCAGGCTCAGCGGCTCGCTCGCCTCCCGTTCGGCGCGCTCGGTCCGCTCGATCTCGGCCAGCTCCTCGCCCGCCGCCGCGGCGTCCCCGCGGAGCCGGGTCAGCACCTCGCGGGCCTGTCCGCCCCGGCCCTTGCTCACCAGCCAGCGCGGGCTCTCCGGCTGGGTGACGATGCCCAGCGCCAGCACCGCGGCCGGGACCACGCCCAGGCCGATCATCCAGCGCCAGGCCCCGGAGCCGGCGAGCAGGTAGTCGGTGACGTAGGCGACGAAGATGCCGACGGTCACCAGCAGCTGCATCAGCGAGGTGAGCCCGCCGCGCAGGTGCTTGGGCGCGAGCTCGGTGAGGTAGAGCGGGACGACGACGGAGGCGATGCCCACGCCCACCCCGATCACGAAGCGGAACGCGATCAGCGCGGCGGCCCCGGTGGCGCAGGCCGCGCCGAGGGTACCGAGGACGAAGACCCCGGACGCGATCAGGATCAGCCGGCGGCGCCCCCAGGAGTCGGAGAGCCGCCCCGAGAGGCCGGCGCCGAGCATCGCCCCTACGAGGAGGCCGGAGACGACCAGGCCCTCCAGGAGCGGGGTGAGCGCGATATCGCGCTTGAGGAAGAGCATGGCGCCGGAGATGACACCGGTGTCGTAGCCCCAGAGGATGCCCCCGAGGGCGCCGAAGACCCAGATCAGCGCGTTTTTGATCGATACGGGCACGGCCTTGGCGGATGCGGGCATGGCGCTCAGCCCTTCTGCGGGGCGATGTGGATCTTGCGACCGGTACCGGCCCGGAAGCGGGCCACCGCCTCGTCGAAGTCGTCCAGCCCGTGGACGTCGGAGACCAGCGGGTCCAGATCGAGGCCGGCGGCCAGCAGGTCGATGGCCGGCTGGAAGCTGTTGTGCACCGCCATCGAGCCGATGATGTCGATCTCCTGGCTGTAGACGCGGTACGGCGAGAAGGACGCCGCGCGCTTGGGGTCGGCGACCCCGAACTGGAGGAAGGTGCCACCGCGGCGCACCCGGCCCAGCCCGTCCTCGATGGCCGCGACCACCCCGGTCGCGTCGATCACCACCTCGAAGCCGGGGGCCCGGTCGAGGGCGTCGGCGTCGGTCACCGCCGCGTCCACGCCGAAGGACCGGGCGAACGCCAGCCGTTCCTCGTTGAGGTCCACCACGGAGACCGATGCGGCGCCGGCGGTCCGCACCAGCGCGGCCATCATCAGGCCCATGGTGCCCGCCCCGTAGATCAGGTAGTGCTCGCCGGGGCGGCGCGGGAGCCGGTCGAGGCCGTGCACCGCGCAGGACAGCGGCTCGACGAGGCCGGCGGCGGCCTCCGACAGGTGCGCGGGCAGGACGTGGCAGCAGCGGGCCGGGACGGCGACCAGTTCGGCGAAGCCGCCGGCCCGGGTGACGCCGATCGCGGTGTAGTCCTCGCAGAGGTTGCCGCGGCCGATCCGGCAGTAATGGCAGGCGCCGCACGGCATGTTGGGGTCGACCGCGACCCGCTCGCCGACCGCCCGGTCCCGCACCGCGCCGCCCACCGCGACGATCTCGCCGGTCAGCTCGTGCCCCGGGACCAGCGGATAGCGGACCACCGGCAGTTCGCCGCCGAGGACGTGCAGGTCGGTGCCGCACAGACCGCAGGAGGTGACGCGCACCACCACCTCGTCGGGCTCCGGGCGGGGGTCGGGCAGTTCGGTGACAGCGGTGCCCCGGGAGCCCGGTGCGGTGACCACGAGAGCGCGCATCGGCGCCTCCTCACGACGTCGTGCGGATTCGATGGCGGGGACACTACAGAAGAACCGCCGACACGTAAACGCTTACGCAAGCGTTTACGTTTGGTCCGCCGCCCACGTACTGTGATGGACTGCGGCGAACGGACGGGAGCGGCCGTCGGCCGGCAGCCGGGCACGGCGCGCCGGGGCGTCGGGGAGGAAAGAGCCGGATGACGACGATGGTGGATGTGGCACGGCGCGCGGGCGTCTCCGTGGCCACGGTGTCGCACGTGGTGAACGAGACCCGGCCGGTGCGCCCGGACACCCGGGCCGCGGTGCTGGCCGCCATCGAGGAGCTCGGCTACACCCACAACACCCTCGCCCGCTCGCTGGTCACCTCCCGCACCCGCTCCATCGGCCTGGCCGTCTCGGCGATCAGCAACCCGTACTTCACCGAGATCCTCCAGGGCGTCGAGGCCGGCGCCCTGGAGGCCGGCTACAGCCTGCTGATCGCCGACCCGCACGACGATCCGCGGCACGAACGCAAGGTCGTCCAGCTGCTGCACGAGCGCCGGGTGGACGGCATGATCGTCGCGCCGTCGGCCGAACCGGCCGAGATGGTCGACTACTTGACGAAGCGCCAGGTGCCCACGGTCTTCCTCGACCGGCTGGTGGGCGACGGCTTCGACCAGGTCTGCGCGGAGAGCACCGGCCCGGTCCGCCGGCTCGTCGAGCACCTGGCCGGCGCGGGGCACACCCGGATCGGGCTGATCGCGGGCCTGCCCGGTCTCAGCACCACCACCGAGCGGGTCGAGGGCTACCGCGCGGGGCTGCGCGCCCGCGGACTGCCGTTCGCGCCCGAACTGCTGGCCGGCGGCAACTCCGAGGCGGAGGGCGCCCAGGACGCCACCCGCCATCTGCTCGCCGCGCCGGAGCGGCCCACCGCGATCATCACCGCCAACAACGCGATGACCATCGGCGCGCTCCGGGCGCTGCGCGACCTCGGCCTGGAGGTGCCCCGGGACATCGCGCTGGCCTGCTTCGACGACTTCTCCTGGGCCGACCTCTTCACCCCGCGGCTGACCGCGATCGCCCAGCCCAGCAGGGAACTGGGCGCCACCGCGGTCCGGCTGCTGCTGGAGCGACTGGACGCGCCGGGCCGGCCGCCGCGCACCGTCCGGCTGCCCTGCGCCTTCGTGCACCGCACCTCGTGCGGCTGCCCCGAGACCGCTTCGGACCGGCCCCGGCAACCGATGACCGGCCGGACCCGGCCGGCGGAGGAAAGGACCCGCACCCCGTGATCGTCGTCGCCGGCGAGGCGCTGATCGACCTCGTCCCCAGTCAACAGCCCTCCCCGGACGGCTCGTTGCCGGCGCTGCTGCCGCGGCGCGGCGGCGGGCCGTACAACACCGCGGTGGCGCTGGGGCGGCTGGGTTCGCCCGCCGCGTTCTGCTCCCGGGTCTCGACCGACACCTTCGGCGCGGCGCTGCTGCGCGGGCTGCGCGACGGCGGGGTGGACACCTCGCTGGTGCAGCGCGGGCCGGAGCCGACCACCCTGGCGGTGGCGGATATCAGCCCGGACGGCTCGGCGGGCTACGGCTTCTACGTGGAGGGCACGGCCGACCGGCTCTTCACCCTGCCCCCGGCGCTGCCCGAGGCGGTGCGGGCGCTCTCGCTGGGCACCTGCTCGCTGGTGCTGGAGCCGGGCGCCGGGGCGTACGAGGCGCTGCTGCGCCGGGAGGCCCGGCGCGGGGTGTTCACCGCGCTCGACCCCAACATCCGTCCCGGGCTGATCGCCGATCCGGACGCCTACCGGGCCCGTTTCCGCTCGTGGCTGCCGGAGCTGGCGCTGCTGAAGCTGTCCGAGGAGGACGCGCTGTGGCTGGCCGGGGCGGCCCCGCAGCCGGGCGGGGCCGGTCGGGCGGCGGTGTGCGCGGCGGCCCGGGAGTGGCTGGCCGCCGGCCCCGCGGCGGTCGTCCTCACCCACGGCGGCGATGGGCTGACGGTGCTGACGCGGGGCGGCGGCGAGGTGGCGGTGCCCGGGGAGCACGTCGCCGTCGTCGACACCATCGGCGCCGGTGACACCGTCAACGCGGCGCTGCTGCACCGGCTGGACGCCCATGGCGCGCTGTCGTACGCGGCGGTCGACAGGCTCACCGACGACGACTGGGAGGACATCCTCCGCTTCGCCGCCCGGGCGGCCGCCGTCACCTGCTCCCGGGCGGGCGCCGAGCCGCCGTTCGCCGCGGAACTGGCCGCCTGAGCCGCCGGATCCCCGGGCACGACAGCGGGGGCGGAGCCTCTCCCCCGAGGCTCCGCCCCCGCTGTGCGGTGCGACTGCGGCCGGTGCGGCGTCAGGAGGCCCGGCGGGCCCGCGTCGCCGTCTTCTTGGCGGCGGTCTTCTTGGCCGGTGCCTTCTCGGCCGCCGTCGCCGCGGCCTTGGCCGTGGTCTTCTTGGCCGTGGTCTTCTTGGCGGCGGTCTTCTTCGCCGCGGTCGAGGCCGTCACCGTCGTCTTCCCGGCGGACTTGGCGGCGGCCACCGCCTTCTTCGCCGCGGTCTTCCGGGCGGCCGGCTTCCGGGGCCCGCCGTCGACCGGCGCCGCGTCGCTGACCCGCTCGCCGAGGATGTCCCGCAGGAACTTGCCGGTGTGGCTGGCCGGGATGCCCGCGACCTGCTCCGGGGTGCCCTCGGCGACGACCATGCCACCGCCGCTGCCGCCCTCGGGGCCCATGTCGATGACCCAGTCCGCGGTCTTGATCACATCGAGGTTGTGCTCGATGACGATGACCGTGTTGCCCTTGTCGACCAGGCCGGACAGCACCTTGATGAGCTTGCTGATGTCCTCGAAGTGCAGCCCGGTGGTGGGCTCGTCGAGGACGTAGACGGTGCTGCCGGTGGAGCGCTTCTGGAGCTCGCTGGCCAGCTTGACGCGCTGCGCCTCGCCGCCGGAGAGGGTCGGCGCGGACTGGCCGAGCCGGACGTAGCCGAGACCGACCTCGTTGAGCGTCCTGAGGTGGCGGGCGATGGTGGGCACCGCCTCGAAGAAGCTCAGTGCCTCCTCGATGGGCATGTCCAGCACCTCGGCGATGGACTTGCCCTTGTAGTGCACCTCCAGCGTCTCGCGGTTGTAGCGCGCGCCGTGGCAGACCTCGCACGGGACGTAGACGTCCGGGAGGAAGTTCATCTCGATCTTGATGGTGCCGTCGCCGGAGCAGTTCTCGCAGCGGCCGCCCTTGACGTTGAAGGAGAAGCGCCCCGGCAGATAGCCGCGGACCTTGGCCTCCATCGTCTCCGCGAAGAGCTTGCGGACGTGGTCGAAGACGCCGGTGTAGGTGGCCGGGTTGGAGCGCGGGGTCCGGCCGATCGGCGACTGGTCGACGTGCACGACCTTGTCGACGAGGTCGTCGCCGGCGACCCGGGTGTGCCGGCCGGGGACCGACTTGGCGCCGTTCAGCTCGCGCGCGAGGTGGGTGTAGAGGATGTCGTTGACCAGCGTCGACTTGCCGGAGCCGGAGACGCCGGTGACGGCGGAGAGCACCCCGAGCGGGAAGGAGACGTCGATGTCGCGGAGGTTGTTCTCCTTCGCGCCGTGGACCGTCAGCTGCCGGGCCGGGTCGGTGGTGCGGCGGACGTCCGGCGTCGCGATGGCCTTCTTGCCGGCGAGGTACTGGCCGGTGATCGAGTCCTTGTTGGCCAGCAGCTGCTTCATCGGGCCGCTGTGGACGACCTTGCCGCCGTGCTCGCCGGCACCGGGGCCGATGTCGACGACCCAGTCGGCGACCTTGATGGTGTCCTCGTCGTGCTCCACCACGATCAGGGTGTTGCCCATGTCGCGCAGCCGCACCAGGGTCTCGATCAGCCGGTGGTTGTCCCGCTGGTGCAGGCCGATCGACGGCTCGTCGAGGACGTAGAGGACGCCGACCAGGCCGGAGCCGATCTGGGTGGCGAGGCGGATGCGCTGGGCCTCGCCGCCGGAGAGGGTGCCGGCCGCGCGGTTCAGCGAGAGGTAGTCCAGGCCGACGTCGACCAGGAACTTCAGCCGCTCGTTGACCTCCTTGAGGACCCGCTCGGCGATGGTCTTCTCGCGGGCGTTGAGCGTCATGGTGCGCAGGAAGTCGGCGCAGTCGCTGATCGACATGGCCGCGACCTCGGCGATCGACTTCTCCTGGACCGTGACGGCGAGCACGATCGGCTTGAGCCGGGTGCCGTCGCAGGTCGGGCAGGGCACCTCGCGCATATAGCCCTCGAAGCGCTCCCGGCTGCTGTCGCTCTCCGCCTCGCTGTGCCGCCGCTTGACGAACGGCACCACGCCCTCGAAGGCGGTGGTGTAGGCCCGCTGGCGGCCGTAGCGGTTGCGGTAGCGGACCTCGATCTGGGTCTTGTGGCCGTACAGCAGGGCCTTCTTGGCGCGCTGCGGCAGGCCGGCCCAGGGGATGTCCGTGCGGAAGCCCAGGGCGTCGGCGAGCGCGCCGACCAGACGGCCGAAGTAGTCCTTGGTGTGGCCGCCGGACCAGGGGTGGATGGCGCCCTCGTCGAGCGAGCGCTCCTCGTCCGGGATGATCAGCTCGGGGTCGACCTCCATGCGGGTGCCGATGCCGGTGCAGTCCGGGCAGGCGCCGAAGGGCGAGTTGAAGGAGAAGGAGCGGGGCTCCAGCTCCTCGAAGGAGAGGTCGTCGTAGGCGCAGTAGAGGTGCTCGGAGTACATCCGCTCGCGCTGCGGGTCGTCGGCGTCGAGGTCGACGAAGTCGAGGATGACCATGCCGCCGGAGAGCCCGAGGGCGGTCTCCACGGAGTCGGTCAGCCGGCGCTTGGCGCTGTCCTTGACCGTGAGGCGGTCGACGACCACCTCGATGGTGTGCTTCTCCTGCTTCTTCAGCTTCGGCGGGTCGGTGAGCTGGACGGTCTCCCCGTCGACCCGGGCCCGGCTGTAGCCCTTGGTCTGGAGGTCGGAGAAGAGGTCGACGAACTCGCCCTTGCGCTCGCGCACCAGCGGCGAGAGCACCTGGAAGCGGCTGCCCTCGGGGAGCTCCAGGACCTTGTCGACGATGGCCTGGGGCGACTGCCGGGCGATCGGGCGCGCGCACTCCGGGCAGTGCGGCTTGCCGATCCGGGCGAAGAGCAGGCGGAGGTAGTCGTAGACCTCGGTGATCGTGCCGACCGTGGAGCGCGGGTTGCGCGAGGTCGACTTCTGGTCGATCGAGACCGCGGGGGACAGGCCCTCGATGAAGTCCACATCGGGCTTGTCCATCTGCCCGAGGAACTGCCGGGCGTACGAGGAGAGCGACTCGACATAGCGCCGCTGCCCCTCGGCGAAGATCGTGTCGAAGGCGAGCGAGGACTTGCCCGACCCGGAGAGCCCCGTGAAGACGATGAGGGAGTCGCGGGGGAGGTCGAGCGAGACGTTGCGGAGGTTGTGCTCGCGAGCGCCACGGACGATGAGACGGTCGGCCACGCCGGTCGGCACCTTTCTTGGAGAGGGGCGGAAGCCACGGGCTGCGCCCGCCGCGCGGTGAGCGAGCAGAGGCGGCGGGACGGAGCGGGGCCCCCGACCAAGGGTATGGGGGCCGCCGCGGCACTGTCTTTGGGATGCCACACACGAGCCTATAGCACGTGCATTCGATTTACGGGCCTCGCAAGCCCTCTTCACCCAAACGTGTGGCGGCGCCACACCCTTCCCACCGCGATGACCAGGTGTTACGCCGTACGACGGCCGGCGCCCCGCGGTCGCCCCGGGACCGGGCCTCCGTCCGGCAGCGCCCGTTCCAGCGCCTCGAAGGTGTGCCGGATCACTGCTTCATGGTCAACGGCGACCTCGTCCGCGGGGTCACCCGCCAGCTGCCGGGCGGCGGCCTCCACGTAGCACGTCCGCCACCCCGCGATGATCAGCGCCGCGGCCAGCCGGGCGCCCCGGTCGGGCCGCGCGGGGTCGCCGCCGGCCGCCTCGGCCAGCGCCCCGGCCAGCGCGCCCTCGACCTCCTCGACCGCCTCGCGCGCCCGCGCCCGCAGCGACGGCGCCTCCAGCACCGTGCGGAAGAAGTACTCGAACCCCTCCCCCAGCCCGCCCAGCGGATGGCGCTCGGCGAGCAGGTCCAGCGCGAGCCGGCGCAGCGCGGCCAGCGGCGTCTCGTCCGCGCCGCGCTCCCGTACCGCGCCGACGAGCAGCTCGACGGCCTCCGGGATCCGGTCGAGGAAGAGGTCCTCCTTGCGCGGGAAGTAGTTGAAGACCGTCATCGTGGAGACCTCGGCGGCGCGGGCCACCTCGGCGACGGTGACGTCGTCGAAGCCGCGCTCGACGAAGAGCCGGGTGGCGACGCCGGAGATCCGTTCCCGGGTGAGCCGCTTCTTGCGCTCGCGCAGACTCGGCTGCGCGCCCCGCTCCCCCTCGTCCGCCATGCGCCGCCGCTCCCCCGAAGGCTTCTTTTCCGCCACCGTCTCTCCTTCCGCAGCTTTCCGGAGAAAATTGTAGCGGGAATAAATTTTTAGTGACTACACTCTCGCTTCATGAAGCACGACGCAGACGTAGTGGTGGCAGGGGGCGGCCCGGTGGGGCTGATGCTCGCCTGCGAATTGGCACTGGCGGACGTTTCGGTCGTCGTCCTGGAGCGGCTGACCGAGGTGGACCCCACGATCAAGGCGGGGGCGATCAACACCCCCAGCTCGGAAGCCCTCTACCGGCGGGGCATGCTGCCCGGGCTGGTCGAGGTGCAGCGCGCCGCCATGGCGCAGTTCAGCTCGTTCATGCGGCAGCGGCAGGCGGCCGACGCCGGCACGGTCAAGGCGGCGCCGCGGTTCGCCGGGCACTTCGCGGGCATCATGCTCCGCGGCGACCTCCTGGACGAGTCGGACCCGGAGTTCGGCACCAGAGGCCCGGCCGCCGAGGTCGGGCTCGTCCCTCAGGAGGCCCTGGAGCGGCTGCTCGCGGCGCGCGCCGCCGAGCTGGGCGTGGCCCTGCGCCGCGGGGTGAGCCTGACCGGCCTGGACGCCGACGACCAGGGGGTCCACGTCCACACCTCGGAGGGCTCGCTGCGCGCCGGCTGGCTGGTGGGCTGCGACGGCGGCCGCAGCACGGTGCGCCGGCTCGCCGGCTTCCCGTTCCCCGGCACCGCTCCGGAGATCACCGGCCACCAGGCCATCGTGGAGATGACCGGTGCCGACGCGCTCGGGGCCGGCTGGACGTGGACCGACACTGGGACCTACGTCCACGGGCCGATGACCGGCCGGATCCTCACCGTGGAGTTCGACGGGCCGCCCGCGGACCGCGACGCCCCCATCACCGCCGAGGAGTTGCAGACCTCGCTGCGCCGGGTCTCCGGCGTCCCCGACGTGACGATCACCAAGGTGCACACGGCCACCCGCTTCACGGACAACGCCCGCCAGGTGCCCGACTACCGCCGGGGCCGGGTGCTGCTCGCCGGTGACGCGGCCCATGTGCACTCCCCGTTCGGCGGCCAGGGCCTCAACCTCGGTATCGGCGACGCGATGAACCTCGGCTGGAAGCTGGCCGCCACGGTGCACGGCCGGGCCCCGGAGGGACTGCTCGACACCTACACCGCCGAGCGGCACCCCATCGGTGCGTGGGTGCTGGAGTGGACCCGGGCCCAAGTGGCGCTGATGCGGCCGGAGTCGCATGCCCAGGCGCTGCGCGAGGTGATCGCCGAACTCTCCGGGACGACCGACGCCACCACCTTCTTCGTCAAGAAGATCTCCGGCGTCTGGCAGCGCTACGACCTGCCCGGCAGCCACCCGCTGACCGGCCGCAGCGCGCCCGACCTGGAACTGTCCGACGGCCACCGGCTCGCGGACCATCTGCACGACGGCCGGGGGCTGTTGCTCGACCTCGCCGACGACCCGGCCCTGCGCGAGCGCGCGGCCGGCCACCAGGACCGGGTGCGCGTGCTGACGGTGGCGTGCCCGGACCGGCCCGACCTGGCCGGCCTCCTGGTGCGCCCGGACGGCTGCACCGCCTGGGCGGCCGAAACCCCGGGCGCCTACGAGGAGTTGGACGCGGCGCTGGGCCGGTGGTTCGGGGCGCCCGCCGCGGTGCCTGCTTAGGATCCGACCCGCCGGACGGGCCGGGGGGGGCGGACGGCGTGGAAGAGGCGGTCGCCCCGTCCGCCCCTTCCACGCCGGCACGCACCGCGCGTGCCACCGGCACCACCCCGCTTCCGCCCTGAAGGCTGTCGTTCGCCTCCCGAACGGGCCCGGCCGGCGCTAGCGTCGGGCCATGACCATCCCTCCTGATTTCCCGCGCGATGTGGCCGCCGTCCACGAGGCCACCGACCGGCTGCTGATCTCCCTGGGCAAGCTCGACGACGCCGCGGTGGGCGAGCCGTCGCTGCTCGCCGGCTGGACCCGGGGCCATGTCCTGGCCCATCTGGCCCGCAACGCCGACGCCCTGACCAATCTCCTGACCTGGGCACGGACGGGTGTCCGCACGCCGATGTACGCCAGTGCCGCGGCGCGCGACGGCGACATCGAGCGGGGCGCCGACCGTCCGCTGGCGGCCCATCTGGAGGACCTGCGGGAGAGCACGGCCCGCTTCGAGGCGGCGGCGGAAGCCGTCCCGGAGGACCGCCGGGCGTTCCAGGTCGAGATGCGCAACGGCGTCGTCGAGCGGACCGACCGGCTGGCGCTGCGCCGGCTGGCCGAGGTCGAACTCCACCATGTCGACCTGGGCGTGGGCTACAGCGTCGACCAGCTGCCGCCGGCCTTCGTGGACAGCGAGCTGGATTTCCTCGCCGGGATCAAGTTCGCCGGCCATCCGGAACTGCCTGCGCTGGAGCTGCGCGACGACGACGGCCGCCGGTGGCACACCGGGCGCCGCGGCCCCGCCGACGGCGACGCGACCGCCCCGGTGGTGGTGAGCGGCTCGGCACGCGACCTGGTCGGCTGGCTGACCGGGCGCGCGGACGGTGCCCGTCTGGACGCCCACGGCGGACCGCTGCCTGTCGTACCCCCGCTCTAGAGTTGGTGTCATGACCTACAGCGGAGCAGTGAAGGTCGGCGGACCGGCCGACGTGCACGAGCTGACGGACCTGATGATCTCGAAGGTCGCGGTCGGCCCCACGGACAACAACGCCTATGTGCTGCGGTGCCGTGCGACCGACGAGCAACTGCTGATCGACGCGGCCGCCGAGCCGCACACGCTCCTCACGTTGATCGGCGACAGCGGCCTGGCGTCGGTGGTCACCACGCACCAGCACGGCGACCACTGGGGCGCGCTGCGCGAGGTGGTCGACGCCACCGGTGCGCGGACGTACGCGGGACGGCACGATGCCGAGGGCATCCCCGTCCCCACGGACGTTCTGCTCGACGACGGCGACACGGTGACCGTGGGCCGCGTCCGCCTGACCGCGCGCCATCTGGTGGGGCACACCCCGGGCAGCATCGCGCTGGTCTACGACGACCCGCACGGCCACCCGCACGTCTTCACCGGCGACTGCCTCTTCCCCGGCGGCGTCGGCAACACCTGGGGCAGCGCGGAGCGGTTCGGCACCCTGCTCGACGGCGTGCAGCGCAAGCTCTTCGACGAACTGCCCGACGAGACCTGGGTCTATCCGGGGCATGGCTCCGACACCACGCTCGGCACCGAGCGGCCGCATCTCGCCGAGTGGCGGGCCCGCGGCTGGTAAGGGGACCGGAGACCGACCGAGGGCCCGGCGGGCGACACACCGCCCGCCGGGCCCTCCCGTTCACCCGCGGGTGCCCGCCCCGGCCTCTTCGGTCGCCTCGGCGGACTCCCCGACCGCCTGGCGCCGCGAGGCCCGCAGGCTGGTCACGGTCGTGATGGCCAGCACGGCGCAGATCACGCCCAGCGAGACCGGAATGCTGATCTCCGGGACGGCCACCCCGGATTCGTGCAGGGCGTGCAGCACCAGCTTCACGCCGATGAACCCGAGGATCACCGACAGGCCGTAGGAGAGGTGCACCAGCTTCTTCAGCAGCCCGCCGATCAGGAAGTACAGCTGCCGCAGGCCCATCAGGGCGAAGGCGTTGGCGGTGAAGACGATGTACGGGTCCTGGGTCAGGCCGAAGATCGCCGGGATCGAGTCCAGGGCGAACAGGACGTCGGTGGTGCCGATCGCCAGCATGACGATCAGCATCGGCGTCATCAGCCGCCGGCCGTTCTCCACGACGAACAGCCTGGTGCCGTGGTACTGGTCGGTGGACGGGAAGCGGCGCTCGACCGCCTTCAGGAAACGGTTCTCCTCGAACTCTTCGTCCTCGTCGCCGGACCGCGCCTCCTGGATCAGCTTCCACGCCGTCCAGATGAGGAACGCACCGAAGAGGTAGAACACCCAGGAGAAGTTGGCGATGATCGCCGCGCCGGCGCCGATGAAGCCGGCCCGCAGCACCAGCGCGATCAGCACCCCGACCATCAGCACCCGCTGCTGGTAGACGGCCGGGACCGCGAACTTGCCCATGATCAGGACGAAGACGAAGAGGTTGTCGACGCTCAGCGACTTCTCGGTGATGAAGCCCGCGAAGAACTCACCGGCCGGCGCACCGCCGCCGAACAGCAGCAGGCCGAGCCCGAACAGCGCGGCGAGCCCCATCCAGACACCGGTCCAGATGCCGGCTTCCTTGAGGGACACCTCATGGGGTTTGCGTCCGCCGATGAAGAAGTCGACGGCGATCAGGGCACACAGACCGAGGATGGTCAGCGCCCACAGGGTGGGGGAAACGTCCACTGCTGCCTCCGGCAGGGTCGTACGGCACTCACAGCGTCGTCGCTGCCGGGGGACTTGGACGCCCTCCGTACCAGAAAGAGTAAAGGCGATTCATGAAATGGCAAAGGGAAGGATAAAACCGCTGGTGGGTGGCACCCCTTCGGGAGACTGACGGGTCAGCCGGGGCACGGTCCCGCGGCGCGGCGGGCCTCGGCGACGCGCTCCATCACCCGGCGGACCACCTCGCTGCGCCGGGGCGCGAGCGGGGGCTCGTACGTCCAGGCATGGCCGACCCAGGGGTCGGCGAGATGGTCGTCGGGCACCGGGGTCAGCCGCAGCAGCGCCCGCCACAGCGGGTCCAGGACCGGCCCGTACTCCCGTGCCCGCTCGCGGTCGGCCACCAGCATCAGATGGACCCCGACCGCGGGGCCCTCGTCGGCCAGATAGCGCAGTTGGTTCAGGGCGCGGTCGTCGAAGCCGTGCGGGAAGTCATGGACGATCACCAGCTGCTCGGCCGGGTCCAGCTCCGGCGGCAGGGCCTCGGTGGCGCGGTGGCGCAGCGCCATCTGGAGCAGGTCGACCCGCCGGGTCAGCGCCCCCAGCACCGCGGCCACGCCCCGGGCGCCGGCCGCCGGCGGCTCGGGCAGCGCGCCGCTCTCCCGCAACGGGGCCAGCGCCGGCCCGGCCGAACCGGCGGCGTCGATGACCTGGACGGCGTACCCGCCCGGCGGATGGGCGGCCAGCAGGCGGGCGGCGAGGGCGACGGCGGTCTCCAGGGCGAGGCGTGCCAGCGCGGCCTCGTCGGGCGGGGCGTCGGTGAGCGCGCTGCCCAGCTCCCGGCGGCCGAACTCCCGCTCGGCGTCGTACCCGGCGCGAGGATACGGGCCGGGGCCGCTGTCGATCCACAGGCCGCGCTCCAGCGGAAGCCGGACGAGCAGCGGAACGCGCAGGCCAGGGGCCTCCGGGAGGTGCAGATCGCCCAGCCGGACCGCCATCGGGTGCTGCCGCGGCACCTCGTAGCCGTGCCACACCGGGTTGTCCCAACGCGCGAGCGCGGGCGGCAGAGCGGGCTCGACCACCTCCGACACGGCGGTGAGCTGGGCGAGGTCGCGGTCGAGGACGGCGCGGGCCCGGCCGACCAGGTCGGCGTGCCGCTCCCGGGCTGCGGCGCGGGCGGCCTCGGTGGCGCCGTCCATACGGGCACGGGGGTCGGCGAGCGCCTCGTCTAGCTCCCGCTCCAGACGGGAAGCGGCGAAGCCGGCGGCGCCGCGGTACGCCGCCACCGACCGGGCCAGATCCTCGAACAGGCCCCGGACCTGGTTGTAGAGCCGCTCCTCCAAGCTCCAGCCGTTGGCGTCGCCGGCGACCGGCGCGGCGGGGTCCGCCGGACCATCGGGCGCGGCGACCGGGCCGGCGGACGGCGGGGGCGGGGGCGCCACGGAAGGCATACGGGCCGCCGCAGGGGTGGTGGGGCGCCGGGGATGGCGGTAGTCGATGCGGGGGCCGGAGGACGGAGTGGCGGGCTCGCCGGGAGCGGCGGGGTCCGCCACCGGGACGGGGCCGGACGCCGGGTCGGCCGGTGCCGGCTGCCGGGCAGCGGCCGCCGTGATCTCCGCGGCCAGTTCCGCGGCCTCCGGCAACCCCTGGTCACGCAGCATTTCCGCCGGCCCTCCGGCGTACCCCTGGCCCACGGCGCGGATCCGCCAGGCGCCCCGCCGCCGGTAGAGCTCCACGGCGACCAGCGCGGTTTCCGGGCCCAGGCCGGTGAGGGTGCAGCCGACGAGGTGGGTGCCACCGGGGCTCGTCACGGCGACCGACGGCGCGGCGAGGGCACCGAAGCCGCGCCGCACGCCGGGCTCGTCCGGCAGGACCAGCAGCACGCTCACCCGGTGCACGGCGCCGGGCAGCGCGTCCAGATCGACCGCGATGCGCTGTTCGGCGGCCACCCGCGAGGGCAGCTCGACGCCCGGCCGTCGGGGTGCGCCCGGACGGACCACGGCCTCGGCGCCCGGCAGCCTGCCCCGCTCGTCGCCGAGCGCGACCGCGGCCAACAGGGGCACGGCGGCCGCGACCCGGATCTCCACCCGGGTGCGGTCCAGCGGGTGGGTCTGCCCCCGGACGAGCTCCGCCGTCATCGTTCTCCCCCTGCGTGTCGTACGGGTCGCTCGTCGGTACCGCGGCGCGTCCACGGGCGCTGCAGGGCCGCCGGCGGACCCTCCGCACCGGGCCGGCGTCCCGTCGGAACGTCCGGAGCCGACGCCCCGCCCGGCCCCCGGCGACCGGCACGCGGCGCCACCTCACCACTCCCGGCCGGCCGGTCCGGTGACCTGTGATCGGGCGGCTTCTCCCGACCCTACGCACACGGGCCGTCCGAAGGCGCGCCGAGCCCCGCTCCGGTGGCGCAGCCGCAACGCCCGGGTGACGTTCTGCTGCCGACCCGGCGACCCCACGACCCGCCCGCCCGGTGCCCCGGAGCGGGCCGCCGATGGGTCGCCGACGCCTCGCCGCCTACTTCAGTCCGGCCTCCTTCATCTGGCGCAGCTCCTTCTTCAGCTCGCCGACCTCGTCCCGGAGGCGGGCGGCGACCTCGAACTGCAGCTCGGCGGCGGCCGCCCGCATCCGCTCCGTCAGCTCCTCGATGGTCTCGGCGAGTTCGGCGGCGGGACGGTCCGTCAGCACCTCTGCGCCCTTGCCGCCCTTGCCCTTGGCCGCCTTGCCGGCCTTTCCGCCGAGTGCCGGGACCGGTGCCTTGGCCTTGCCGTCCTTGTCGCCGTGCTTGCGGTAACCGCTGCCCAGCAGCTCCTGGGTGTCGATCTCCTCGCGGGCGAGGGTGGCGACGATGTCGCCGATCTTCTTGCGGAGCGGCTGCGGGTCGATGCCGTTCGCCTTGTTGTACGCCAGCTGCTTCTCGCGGCGGCGGTTGGTCTCGTCGATGGCCTTCGCCATCGCCGGGGTGACCTTGTCGGCATACATGTGCACCTGGCCGGAGACGTTGCGCGCCGCTCGGCCGATGGTCTGGATCAGCGAGGTGCCGGAGCGCAGGAAGCCCTCCTTGTCGGCGTCCAGGATCGCCACCAGGGAGACCTCCGGCAGGTCCAGGCCCTCCCGGAGGAGGTTGATGCCGACCAGCACGTCGTACTCGCCCGACCGCAGCTCGCGCAGCAGCTCCACGCGGCGCAGGGTGTCCACGTCGCTGTGCAGATAGCGGACCTGGATGCCGAGCTCCAGGAAGTAGTCGGTGAGGTCCTCGGCCATCTTCTTGGTGAGGGTGGTGACCAGGACGCGCTCGTCCTTCTCGGTGCGCTTGCGGATCTCGTGCACCAGGTCGTCGATCTGGCCGTCGGTGGGCTTGACCACCACCTCCGGGTCGACCAGACCGGTCGGCCGGATGATCTGCTCCACGAAGCCGTCGCCGCGGGACAGCTCGTACGGGCCGGGCGTCGCGGAGAGGTAGACGGTCTGGCCGACCCGCTCCAGGAACTCCTCCCACTTCAGCGGCCGGTTGTCCAACGCGGACGGGAGCCGGAAGCCGTGGTCGACGAGGGTGCGCTTGCGGGAGGCGTCGCCCTCGTACATGGCGCCGATCTGCGGGACGGTGACGTGCGACTCGTCGATGACCAGCAGGAAGTCGTCCGGGAAGTAGTCCAGGAGGGTGTTGGGCGCCGTGCCCGGCTCGCGGTGGTCCAGGTGCATCGAGTAGTTCTCGATGCCCGAGCAGGAGCCGATCTGCCGCATCATCTCGATGTCGTAGGTGGTGCGCATGCGCAGCCGCTGGGCCTCCAGCAGCTTGCCCTGCTTCTCCAGGGTGGCGAGCCGGTCGGCCAGCTCCGCCTCGATCCCGGCGATGGCCTTCTCCATACGCTCGGGGCCGGCGATGTAGTGGCTGGCGGGGAAGACGTAGAGCTGCTGGTCCTCGCTGATCACCTCGCCAGTGAGGGGGTGCAGGGTGGAGAGCGCCTCGATCTCGTCGCCGAACATCTCGATCCGGACGGCCAGCTCCTCGTAGACCGGGAAGATCTCGATGGTGTCGCCGCGGACCCGGAAGGTGCCCCGGGTGAACGCCAGGTCGTTGCGGGTGTACTGGATGTCGACGAAGTGGCGCAGCAGCAGGTCGCGGTCGATCTCGTCACCGACTTTGAGCGGCACCATCCGGTCGACGTACTCCTGCGGCGTGCCCAGGCCGTAGATGCAGGACACCGAGGCGACGACGACCACGTCGCGCCGGGTGAGGAGCGAGTTGGTCGCGGAGTGGCGCAGGCGTTCGACCTCCTCGTTGATGGAGGAGTCCTTCTCGATGTACGTATCGGACTGCGGGACGTACGCCTCCGGCTGGTAGTAGTCGTAGTAGGAGACGAAGTATTCGACGGCGTTGTTGGGCAGCAGCTCGCGGAACTCGTTGGCGAGCTGTGCCGCGAGGGTCTTGTTGGGCGCCATGACCAGCGTCGGGCGCTGGAGCTTCTCGATCATCCACGCGGTGGTGGCCGACTTGCCGGTGCCGGTCGCGCCCAACAGGACGACGTCCTTCTCACCACCGCGGATGCGGCGGTCCAGCTCGGCGATGGCCGCCGGCTGGTCGCCACTGGGCTGGTAGGGGCTGACGACCTCGAAGGGCGCCACCGTGCGTTCGATCTGGGAAACGGGCCGCATGGGATCCACCGTACGACTCGCCACTGACAATGCCTGCCGCATCGGCCCTGACCTGCGACTTTCCGAGGGCCGCCAAAGTACCGGGGCGAGCCGGGCGGGCCGCGTCGGGCAGCGACCGGACCACCGGCCGTCCGGGGGCCCGCCTGCGACGGCCGGGGCCGAGCAGGGCGGCGGACCGGGCCGTCGGGGCCGGGCAGGGCGGTATGCCCCGGTCACGCCCGGTAAAAACGGTCAACTGAGCGACGGGTGACTCATCGTCGGTCAAGATGCGCGGAAGCCGCGGCTCCGGCAAGTTGGACGACGTCGGGACGTACGTCTGCTGCACCGCCATTCCGGGCATCCTGCAACTGCGACGCTCCGCACGGAAAACCGGCCATTTCTCATTCCACGCCCGGCCACCGCACGTCCGGCTCCCGCTCCGGCCCGGCTGCGAGGCTCCGTCCGTCCGCCCCGTTCACCTCACTTCACGTCAGCTCACCTCCACGACGTCACGAGGAGTCCGTATGCGTATCCGCCACGTCGCCGCCGTCACCGGTGCCCTCATGGGCCTGTCCGCGCTCGCCCTGCCCGCCTCCGGGGCCCAGGCCGCGGTCCACGGGCATCCCCCTGTGGTGGTCGGCCATCGCGGCGCCGCGGCGTACGCGCCCGAGAACACGCTCGCCTCGGTGGACACCGCCGACCGGCTCGGCATCTCCTGGGTCGAGAACGACGTCCAGCGCACCAAGGACGGACAGCTGGTCGTCCTCCACGACACCTCGCTGGCGAGGACGACCAACGCCAAGAAGATCTACCCGGACCGCTCCCCGTGGAACGTCGGCGACTTCACGCTCCGGGAGGTCGAGAAGCTGGACGCCGGCAGCTGGTTCGGCTCCCGCTTCAAGGGTGAACGGGTGCCGACGCTGGAGGAGTACCTGGAGGAGGTCGAGGACAACGGCCAGAAGCTGCTGATGGAGCTGAAGAACCCCGAGCTCTATCCCGGTATCGAGCGGCAGGCGCTCAAAGAGCTCCGCCGCGACGGCTGGCTGGACAGCGGGCACGTCCGGCGCCGTCTGATCGTCCAGAGCTTCAACGCCGACGCGATCAGGAAGTTCCACCGCCTGGACCCGGCGGTCAAGACGGGCTTCCTCGGCAGCCCCACCGTCGCCGACCTGCCCAAGTACGCCGCCTACTGCGATCAGATCAACGCGCCGCACATCGCTGTCACCCGGAAGTACGTGGAGGCGGTGCACAGGCTCCGGGGCCCGCACCGCCGGCGGCTGGAGGTGTACACCTGGACCGTCGACGACGCCAAGGGCGCGGTCCGCATCGCCGGCCTGGGGGCCGACGGGATCATCAGCAACAAGCCCGACGTGGTGCGCGACGCGCTCGACGGGGACCGCTCCTGACCTCTCCGGCGCGGCGGGGAGGGGCTCCGGCGGCGGCCGGCGGTCCGCCGCCCGCCGCGTTGTCGGTGGCCGGTCCTACGCTGGTCACGTGACGAACGCAGAGCACGACCCGGAATCGGCCCCGGCGCCGGACGCCGCCCAGGAGGCGGCCCGCCCGGCCCACCGCGACTGGGCCTGGAGGCGCATCGACAGCCCGGTCGGCCCGCTGCTGCTCGCGGCGACCGGGGAGGGCCTGGTGCAGGTCGCCTTCCACGCCGACGAGCGGGTGACCCGGCGGGCGCTGGCCCGTCTGGAGGGCGCCTTCGGCGGGCCGCCGATCCCGGAGACGCCCCATCTGGCGACGGCCGCCGCCGAGCTGGCCCGCTATTTCTCCGGTGAGCTGCGGAGCTTCACGGTCCCCCTGGACTGGTCCCTGTCCGGGGGGTTCAACGCCCGGGTGCTGCACGCGCTGGCCGACGACGTCCCGTACGGCAGCGTGGTCGGCTATCAGGACCTCGCCGACCGGGTCGGGGAGCCGGGCGCGGCCCGCGCGGTGGGCGCGGCGATGGGCTCCAATCCGCTCCCCGTGGTCGTGCCCTGCCACCGGGTCGTGGCCAGCGACGGCGGGATCGGCGGCTTCGGCGGCGGTCTGGAGGCCAAGCGGCTGCTGCTGGCCCTGGAGGGCGTGCTGCCCGCTCCCCTGTTCTGAGCACCGCCCGGCCGCTCCGCCGCGGTCGTGTCCCGTCCGTTCCCGTCCCCGCCGCCGCGGCTCCGCCCCGTCGGCCGGCACCGTCCATGAAGGGCCGCGCATGTCCCGTCAGATCGCCCTGCTCCGCGGGATCAACGTCGGAGGCCACAACCGCTTCCCCAAGGCCCACCAGCTGGAGCTGGCCCGTTCCCTGGGACTGTCCGACGTCACCGTCCTCCTGCAGACGGGCAACATCGTCTTCGCCGATCCGGGGGTTCCGCCGCGGGAGACCGCCCGGTGGTTCGAGGAGCGGATAGCGGCCGAGCTGGGCCTGACGGTGCCGGTGCTCGTCCGGACCCGCGACGAGCTGGCCGCCACCGTCGCCGGGAACCCGTTCCCGGCCGCCGTGCCGGAGCCCAGGACCCTGCATGTGACGTTCCTGTCCGGGCCGCCGGCCGACACGGCCGGGCTGGACGCGCTCGACGAGGCCGCGTACGCGCCGGACCGGTTCCGGCTGCTCGGCCGCGAGCTGTACCTGTGGTGCCCGCAGGGCATCGGGCGCTCCAGGCTCGCCGACGCGGTCGGCCGTGCCCGGCTCGGGGTGACGGCCACCGCGCGCAACTGGAACACCGTCACCAAGCTGCTGGCGCTGGCCGACGCCTGATCCGCCGGGGGCGTCCGGGACGGCCGGCCGTCCCGGACGCGGAGCGTCAGCGCCAGCCGTGGAGTTCCCGCAGCCGGTTGGCGACGAGGTGGAAACGGCCCCGGTCGAGCGCGCACGCCTCGCGCCGCATACCGCCAGGGTGGACCCGCAGCACCCGGTCCACGGCGATCCAGGAGTCGCGCCCCGCGCGGTCCCAGGGACCCGCGCCGATCGCCACCCAGTCGCGGTCGTCGTTGTGGCGCTTGCTCGACAGCTGCACTGCCAGCAGCGTCCCGGCCGGCTCCCGGGCCACCACCAGCACCGGCCGGTCCTTGCCGCGCCCGTCGTTCTCCTCGAAGGGGACCCAGGTCCAGACGATCTCGCCGGGGTCCGGGTCGCCGTCCGGGTCGGGGGCGTAGGTCATCGCCACGGCGCCGACGGCGCGCGGCGGTATCTCCACGGTCGCGGTGGGTCCCTGGCTGCCGGGCAGGGGCGGATGCGGGTCTGCTGCGTCGAACGATGCGGTCATCCCCGCACGCTATCGGCAGCGGTGAACACGCTGCTCAGCGGCCCGCGTTGGGGCGTTTGCGGTCGATTGTCAGTGGTCGGTCGTACGGTTTTTCACAGCGGGGGACGGTCGCCGGGACCGCCCGGAAAGGACCGTCATGTCCAAGATCGCGAAGTACCCCTCGGCGGGCGGCTCAGCCGGCAGCTCCGCTCCAGGCCGGGCGGCGGGGGTCATCGGCGCGCACGACGACGTCCGCCGTCTCCCCCGGCCGGGTCTCGGCCTCGTAGCGGGCGAACGCCGGCAGCGTCCAGCGCTGGTCCTCCGGCGTACGGCGGGCGAGCGCCCCCGGAGACAGCCGCAGGTGCACGGAGAGATCGAAGGGGAACCAATGGCCGAGCAGCAGCGGACCGTGCAGCAACAGCACACCGCCGGGCGGCAGTTCCACGTAGGGGCTGCGGGTCGCACGGTCCGCCTCCGGGTCCCACAGGTCGGGGAGCACCCGCCCGGTGCCGCCCGGTTCCAGCGGCTGGAAGACCTCGCGCCACAGGGCCCGCCGGTCGAACCACTCGTCGTGGTAGGAGTCGGGGTCCTCGCGGCCGTACTCCAGGCGCTGCGAGGCGGGCCGCAGAAAGCCGTGGGTGCCGGCCTTGTGCACCGCCCGCCCCCGGAGCCGCAGCGCCTCGGCGAGCCGCCCGGCGAGATCGCCGGGGGCGGCGGCGGGAGCCCCGTCGACCGCCACCCGCAGCCAGGGGCTCCCGTCGTGCGCGGTCAGCGCGTCGATGCGCGCGGCGAGCGCGTCGGTGAGCCGTTCCCAGGTGATCGCTTCGAGCCGCACCCGGCCATTCTGCCCCTTCGGTGGGCGCCGGCCGTCGGCGGTCAGCGGGCGTGCGGCCCACCGGGCCGGTTACCGGGATGGACGTTGGAGACGATGCCGGCCTGCACCACCATGCCGCTCACGCCGCCGCTGACGGTGTTGTGGACATCCCGCACGGTGGCACCCTGGTCGTTCCGGGGCGCCACCTCGTCCAGCAGACGGCGCAGTTCGGCCGCCGCGGCCGGGTCCTCGGCGAACAGCCGCCGCAGCTCGATCCGCCATCGCGCGACGGCGTCCTCGACCGCCAACTCGTCGCCGTTCTCCTGGGCGTTGACGACCTCGGCACGTGTCTCGTCCAGCTCGCGGCCGACCGCCTCCGCCTCGGCGCCGCGGCGCCTGGCGAGCAGGGCCGCCATCCGCCGGCGGAGCGCGCCCCAGCCCTCGGTCGCCATCTGCTGCACCAGCGTCGTCGCCCCGGTCGTGGCCAGCGCCACCAGTTCTGCTTCCATCGGACCCCCTCGGCCGTCGTGCGCACGGTGTCGCACGTGGTGTCACAGTAGAGAGGCGAGTCGCCTCGTGCACAGCCGTCGGGCCGTGCGGAGCCGCGATCCGGACTCAGCGCTCCATGGCCGGCCGGGCCGCCCCGTAGCGGCTGAGCACGGCCGCCGCCTCCTTCGTCGCCTCGACGACGCTCCGGGGGACGTCCGGCATCACGGTCTTCTGCTTGAGCAGCAGCACCGCGCCCATGATGGCCCCGTCCCACATGATCGGCGCGGCACAGGAGTTCCAGCCGGCCATGCACTCCTCGTAGCCCACCGCGTGACCGAGGTCGCGGACCTCCGCCAGGGAGGCGAGCAGCGCGTCGTTGTCCCGGTAGACACCGGGCCCCGCCTGCTCGGGCACGGGCTCGGCCAGTACGCGCTGCTGGAGGACCTCGGGGAGGTAGGCGAGGATGGTGCGCCCGGAGGCTCCGGTGCGCAGGGAACGGGTCACGGACAGCACATCGCGCGGGGTCATGCCCAGTTCGGCGAGGTCGGAGTCGCCGACGGCCATGTCGACGCACTGCCGCTGCGCGCCGGAGAAGGGCGCCACCATGTAGAGGAACGCCAGCCCGTTTCCGGTCGCCTCGCGCAGGTCGCTCAGCACCGTCTGCGCGCCGTCGAGACGGTGGTCGAGGGCGGTGAAGGCGAGCTGGGCGGCCGAGGTCCGCAGCCGGTAGAGGCCGCGGTCCACCCGTTCGAAGATCCGCTGGTAGATGCCGGATTGCAGGATGCGGTAGACGACGGAGTCGTCCAGGCCGGTGAACTCCGCGATCTCACCGGGCCCGCGGGCGGACCCGCCGAGCTCGGCGAAGGCGGTCTGGACGAGGAAGACCCGCTCGGCATGACCGGATCCGGACGTCCGGGAGCCGCCGGCGGCCGCGCTCCTGGAGGGCCGACCGGTGTGCTGCGCGGCCTCCGGAGCCGTGGACTGCGACGCTGCGGTGCGTTGGCCCATCGTGTGCTCTCTCTCCTGGCAGTGATCCGCGCCCGAAGGCGCACGGCGTGTGCGGTGCTCGGCGCCCCGCCCCCGGGGGCACCCGTGTCACCGGGTGACGTCGAGGGCGAGTTTCCCGGTCGGGGTGCGGGCGGCGAGATCACGGTGGGCCCGCGCCGCCTCCCCGAGCGCGTAGGTGGTGCCGGTCAGTGTCCTGAGAGAGCCGTCGGCGACGGCGTCGAACAGCGCCCGCATGGAGGTCGGCAGCGCCGTCCGGTCCGCGTAGAGCTGGGGCAGCCAGAAGCCGGAGACGGTGAGGGAGCGCTCCATCAGCTCCCGGGTGGACACGTTCGCCAACTCACCGCCGGCGAAGCCGTAGACGGCGAGCCGGCCGCGCGGTGCCACGGCGGCCATGGTCCGGGCGAAGGTGGCGCCGCCGGTCATCTCCAGCGCGGTGTCGACCGGGCCGCCGGCGGCGTCCAGGATGCGCTCGGTGAGGTCCTCGGCGGTGGAGTCGACGACCGCGTGCGCGCCCAGCTCCAGGGCCAGTCGGCGCTTGGCCGCGGAGCCGGCGAGGCCGATGACCTTCGCGCCGGCCCGCGCCGCGAGCTGGACGGCCAGTGTGCCGACGCCGCCCGCCGCGGCCGGGACGACGACGCTCTCGCCCTCGGTGAGGCGCAGCGCGGTGAAGAGCAGATGCCAGGCGCTGTTGCCCTGGAGGGCCAGCGCGACCGCCTGTTCGTCGCTGACGGCGTCGGGGACGTCCCAGGTGACGCGGCGGTGCAGCAGGGCCCGTTCCGCGTAGCCGCCGCCTCGGGTGAGTCCGACGACCCGCCGGCCGCCGTCGAGGGTTCCGACGACCTCGTTGCCGGGTATGTACGGCAGTTCGACCGGCGCGAGGTAGGTGTCCCCGCGGACGTGCACATCGGCGTAGTTGACACCCGCCAGCGTCACGTCGACGAGCGCGTGCCCGGCGCGGGGCGTCGGCTCGCGGGCGTCCTCCAGGCGGAGCACGTCCGGGCCGCCGAATTCTCGCATCACGATCGCGCGCACGACTCTCCCTCAGATTCTCCGGTGCGGTGCCCGCTCAGGGTAAGCACGACGCCGGGCGAACCGCCGCCTCCCGATCATTTCGCGCCAACCCTTCGGACTTTCTGGGCCCGGTGGCCCCCCTCGTACCCCGAATTCCCGGAAGTTTTCTCGTGTCGCGAGAAAAGTTCGCTTCGCTTCGCACCTAATGAACCGGTTTGTCATCGATCTACCGAGCGGTATACGGCGGGTGGCTCCCACACATCCCTCACTCGCCTTCGGCTACCGGAAGTGATCGCCGCCGCCTACCATCCGGACGTGTGTCCGCCGTTGACGAGAGCCGACGGCCACGTCCCCAAGGGCAGAGCACGGCGCGCGAGGCAGCGGTGCCGACCCGCCCCGTCCGGTGAACCGGGCGGGGAGTGGCGGAGGACGGGGCCCGGGCCGCGGCACGGCGGACACGGCCTGAGGGGGAATCATGATGGGGAAATCGGGGGGCGGCAGGCCGGCGTTCGCGCCGGCCTGCCGGGACCCGCAACGGGCTCTGCCTCTTCCGCCGGCACCTTTGCGCATCCTGCGAACCGCGTCTGCTTCCCTGCCGTCTCTGACCGCAAGGGTCACCGACGCCGCCGACGCCGTCATCGCCGCCGCGCGCCGCCACTCCCGGCCGTACGCCGCACCGCCCTTTCTGGTCGCGGCCCGGCCCGGCCCGGGATTCGCGCGCCACCGCCGAGAAAGGGACCGCCCATGAACGCGTCGAGTCGAACGACCAGCGCCGGGCTCCAGTTCACGCACCCGTACCTCGCCGTGGTGCTCGGCGGCGGTTTCACGGGCATGCTCGCCGCCGCGGCACTGTCCGCGTACGCCGACGTGATCGTGGTCGAGCGGGAGCGGCTGCCCCGGACGCCGGCGTTACCCACGGATCTTCCGCAGCCACGGCACACCCATCTGCTGGCGTCGGACGGCGCCCGGGTCGTGGAGAGCCTGCTGCCCGGCACGGTCGAACGGTGGTTGGCCGAGGGCGCCCACCGGCTCGCGATGCCGTCGGAGGCCGTCGGGCCGCTGCCGCCCGGCCGGTCCGCCCGCCGGGCGCGTACGCGGCAGGTGTTCGCCTGCTCCCGCGATCTGCTCGACCGGGTCGTGCGCGAGCAGGTGCCGGCCCTGCCCGGGGTGTCGGTCCTCGACGGCACGGAGGCGGGGCGGCTGACCGGCACCGCCGAGCACGTCACCGGGGTGTGGGTCCGCGACACCACCAGCGGTGAAACGTACCGCCTGGACGCCGACCTCGTGGTCGACGCCACCGGCCGCTCCTCCACGACCCCGGACCGGCTGTCGGCGCTGGGCCTGCCCGCCGTCCCGGAGGACGTCCGGGACTCCGGCATCGTCTGTGCCACCCGCATCTTCCGCACACCGCCCGGATACGAGAACTCCCCGGTGCTCACCGCCCGTTCGGACTGCTGTCCGGTCGGCGCCGCGGGCGGCGGCAACCCGTCGGCCTCCCTGCTCCCGGCCGCGCGGACCGCGACGCTGGTCCCGATCGAGGACGGGCGCTGGCTGGTCACCCTCACCGGCGGCAGCGGCGGCGAGCGGCCGTCCGAACGCGCCGACCGCTTCGTGCCGTTCACCCGCCGGATCCACGCGGCCATCGGGGACCTCATCGCCGACGCCGAGCCGCTGAGCGAGGTACGGCTGACCCGCGACACCTCCAGCCGCCGCCACCGCTACGAGCAACTGCCCAGCTGGCCCTCCGGGTTCGTCGCCCTCGGCGGCGCGGTGACCTCGGTCAACCCGGACTCCGGGCAGGGCCTGTCCCTCGCCGCGCACGGCGCCGCCGCGCTCCGCGAGGCGCTGCGGCGACACGGCCTGGACGACCCCGCGCTGGGCCGTCGGGTGCAGCGCGCCATCGGCCGTCTCGTCGAGGCACCGTGGGCGCTGGCCACCGGCGCGGAGCTGCCGCCGTCCCCGCGTGCCGGTGCGCCACGGCCGTCGCTGGCCACGCGTGTGGTGCACGGCGCCATGAGCGGGTTACGCGTCCCCGCCGCCGGACTGCCCCCGGTCTGCCGCGCCTATGTGGACGTGGTCAGGCCCGCCGTCTCCGTGGCCCACCCACCGCGCCCGTGCACCCCGCAAGCGGCACCCGCAGCGCCGTCGTCCGCGGTACGGCCACCGGACCCCGACGCCCCGGACACCCCGCCCGCGCTACCGTCCCCGCTCGCCCCTTCCGCCGCCGCGCTCACGGCGCCGCCGCCCGCGGCCGCGCCGGGCGCCCCCGGAGCCGAGCAGACGCCCCGCAGACTGCCCCGCCCCCTCGGCTTCGGCCCCGCGTCGCTGCGCCTGCGGCGGGTCAACGGCGGCCGCCGGAAGCCCGGCGGGGCCTGAGACCCGGCCCCTGGCCCGGGCACTGCCTCGGCCCTGAATTACGGTGGACGCCAGGTATACATCTCCGATCGCCGGCGGCGCGGCCGCCGGCGATCGTCACCACCAGGGGGTTGCGGAAAAAGGTGACGCGCGCTACGACGCAACCTGGTGGCGAACCGCGAACCGCGAACCGCGAACCGCGAACCGCGAACCGCGAACCGCGGGCGAGGGTCGGAGGTCGGGGGCGGGACGGCTGTGCAGATGGGTGCGCGTGCCCGGCGGCGGCTGACACCACCCATGGGCTGCTGCCTCCACTGCGGGTGCCCGTGGGTGACGATCCCGAGCGCTGGCAGACCTTCCCCGGCGAACGGCTGGTCGTCGTCATCGCCCGCACCGTCACCTCGACCGTCCGGGTCCTCGACGTCCTCCGTCCCGTCCTGCGCGACGACCCACGCCTCCACCTGGTCTTCGCCTTCGATCCCAGCTCGGCCTTCAACGACGGCGTGCACGCCCTGCTCCACTCGGTCGGCGCCCGAGTGCTGCCCTGGCACCAGTTCCCCCGGGTCTCCCCCGACCTGATCATCACGGCGACCGAGAACGCCGATCTCACCACCGGGCACCACACCTGCCCGGTGCTCGTACTGCCGCACGGGGTCGGCTTCCACAAGGTCGTCCCCGACTCCCGCAGCGACCGCGACCGACTGGCCGGTGTCGTCCCGGACGCGCTGCTGCGCAGCGGACGCGCCCGGCTCGCGATCTCCCACCCGGACCAGGCGGCCCAGCTCGCCGCCGCGCACCCCGCCACGTCCGGCCGCACCCTGCTCGTCGGCGACCCCTGCTACGACGCGCTGCTCGACGGGCGGGCGCTGCGCGACCGCTACCGCCGGGCGCTCGGCCTCACGGACCGGCGGCGGCTGGTCATGATCAGCTCGACCTGGCGCGATCACTCGGTCCTGGGCCGGGACCCCGCTCTCCCGGCCCGCCTGCTCGCCGAACTCCCCCTGGACGACTACGCGGTTGCACTGGTCACCCACCCCAACATCACCTCCGCCCACGGCGATTACACCCTCCGTTCGCACCTCGACTCCGCGCACGACGCCGGGCTGCTGACGATCCCGCCGACCGCCGGCTGGCAGGCCACCCTGCTCGCCGCCGACCTGCTGATCGGTGACCACGGGTCGGTCACCTTCTACGGCGCGGCGCTCGGCACGCCGCTGCTGCTCGGCACGTTCGGCGATGACGAGGCCGTCACCGGCACACCCATGGCGGAACTGGGCCGGATCGCCCCACGGCTACGCCCCGAGGCACCGTTGCGCCCGCAGATCGAGCGGGTGCTCGACCTGGGCGGAACGGACGGCGACGACACCGGGGAGCGGGTGCGCAAGGTCGGTGAAAGCGCCTTCGCCGCACCGGGCCGGGCCCTGGGACTCCTGCGCACCGCCGTCTACGGCCTGCTGGGACTCCCCGAGCCGGCCGGCGCGCCACCTCCGCGGCGCGCCCCGGCGCCGCCCGTCCCTCAGGGCCGCCCGGAACCGGAAAAGGAACCGGCCACCGCCTGTTACGTCCACACCTCCCTCTCCGAAGGCGCCGGTGGGCCCGACGGCCTTCGGATATCCGTCGAACGCACCCCCGCCGCCGTCGCCGACCTCTTTCCCGACGATCGGCGCGATGCTCCCGGGGGCCCGTTCCGTCATCTGTCCTGTGCCGACGACGAGTGGGACCGGCAGTGGCCGGAGAGCGCCTCCGTCCTCGTCCGTCGGACCGCCGCCGATACCGCCGTGGGCGCCGACCGGTGGATCGACGACACCTTCGCCCGCTACCCCGGCGCGCTGCTCGCCTCCGCCATCGTCGCCGGCCGGGGCTGCCGGGTCGGGCTGTGCGACGGCCGGACCGTCGAGGTGTCCGCCACCGGCCGGTTGGACGACGCCACGGTCCTGGCCGCCGCCGTCTACGCCTGCCTGCGCGCCGGGCACCCCCTGGAAGGCTTCGTCACCCTTGCCCTCGGCGGCCGTACCGAGGATGTGGCGCTCCGCCTCACCCGCCGGACGAGCGGGCCGCGCCCCGCCCTCTGACGGGCCCGCTTGCGAAGCGCCGTCCTGAGCAGACGTCCGATGGCTCCGCGCCGTTGGCACTGCCCCGCCGGTGCTCCCCCGCCGGCACTACCCCGCGCTGCTGTCGGAGGCGTCCGTGCCGGTGTCGGTGTGGGTGCCGGTATCGGTGTGGCCGGCGCCTTCCCCGCCGCTCGTACCGACCCGACCCTGCGCACCGGCCGAGGTCTCCGTCAGTCTGCGGCGCAACTCCACGGCACGCGGGCCGCCGCCCGCCTCGTATATCTCCAAGGCGCGCGTCAGATGGCGCCGCCACTGCTCGTGATCACCGCACTGCTCGGCGAGTTCGGCCAGCGTCTCGCAGACCTGCGCCTCGTAGTGGACGGCTCCGCGCTCGCGCAGCATGGAGCCGGCCTCCTCCAGTGCCGCCACGGCCTCCGTGGTCTCCCCCAGGTCGCGGAGCACGCCCCCGATGGCGGCCAGCGCGCGGGCGCCCATCCGCCGGTCGTCGATGGCCATGAACCCGTCGTAGGCCCCCTCCAGGGTGGCCCGGGCCTCCTCTGTGCTGCCGACGGCGTGCTGGGCGCGGCCCATGAAGTAGCGGCCGATGGCGATGCCGCGGTCGTCGCCCGCGGCGCGGTAGAGGACCATCGCCTCCTCGTAGGTCGCCACGGCGCGGGCCGGGTCGCAGCGGTCCCAGTAGCGGCCGTAGAACTCGCGGGCGGAGGCGCGGAGCAGGGTGTGGCCGGACTCGTCGGCACGGGCGACGGCGGTTTCCAGCTCCCGGCGGGCGCGGCGCAGCTCGTCGCGGTCCATCAGGGGGCGGGACAGCAGGGTGCGCAGGCGGGCCTCGGCGGCGGGATTGCCGTCCGCCGCGGCGTGGCGGACGCCCAAGTCACCGCTTCTCACCCAGTCGTTGAGGTACCGGCGGTTGAGGAAGAGCGCGGTGAGCGCCTCGGCGAGCTCCCAGACCTGGCGGTGCCATCCGTGGTCCGCGGCGGTCTGTTGGGCGGACAGCAGCTCGGCGCGCCAGGCGTCCAGCCAGTCCAACGCCTCCTGCCGGTCGGCGAACGCGGTGGCACGGTCTGCCTCCCCCAGCCGATCCGTATATGTCCCGATGCGCAACCGGCGGCCCATGACGGCGAGATCGGCCTGTGCGGCGCGGGTGAGCAGATGCTCGACGACGCGGGCCACGACCGCGGTGCGTGCGACCTCGTCGTCCTCCTGGACGGCCTGTTCACGGGCGTGCAGGCGCACCAGGTCGTGGAATTCGTAACGCCCGTCCGCGGCCATCGTGACCAGGCTCGCGGCGTCCAGGACGTCGAGTTGCCCGGCGGCGTGGGCGACGGTCGTCCCGGCTGCCGCGGCGGCCGATGCGGCGTCCCAGCGGCGGCCGGGATGCAGGCCGAGCAGTCGGTAGAGCCGGGCGGCGGGTGCGGGCAGCCCCGCGTAGGCCACTCCGAGGACAGCGGACACCGGGCGCTCCTCTCCCCGGCGCAGGGCCTCCAACCGGCGCCGGTCGTCGGCCAATTCATCGGCCAGCGCGGCGACCGGCAAACCTGGATGCATCACCAGCCGCGCGGCGGCGACATGCAGCGCCACCGGCAGCCCGCCGCAGCTCGCCACGATGCGCAGCGCCGCGTCCTCGTCGCCGGCGGCGATGCGCTTCTCCCCGCACAGCCCGCGCAGCAACTCCAGCCCGTGCTCCGGCGACAGGGGTTCGAGCGACATGAGGCGGGCGCCCTCGCCGAGCAGTTCCCCGAGCCTGGACTGGCTGGTCGCGAGAACGACGCTGCCGGGGGCGCCCGGGATCAGCGCCCGTACCTGCGCCGGCTCGGTCACGTCGTCGAGCACCATCAGCACCCGGTCGTCCGCCGTCCGGCTGCGCAGCAGGGCCGTCAACTCCCCCAGGGTGCCCGGCAGATACTCGTCCTCGACGCCGAGTGCCCGCAGGCAGTGGCTCACCCCGGCCGAGACGTCGCCGCCCCTCTGCGCCCGCAGCTCGGCGAAGTCGATGTAGAACTCGCCGCCGGGGAAGCGGCCGCGCTCCCCCGCCGCCCATCTCCGTACGGTCGCGCTCTTGCCCACTCCGGGCAGGCCGCTGAGCACCGCCAGGCCGCCGCCGTCGCCCACCCAGCCGTCGATCTCGGCCAGCACCGGCTCGCGGTCGACGAACTGCCGGAGCGCGGCCGGCACCTGCCGTGGCACCGGTTGCTCCCGCCGCGGCATCTCGAAGTGCAGATCGCCCTGGACCACCCCGGCCTGGATCACCGGGCCGTGTACAGTCCCACTCAAGTCGTTCCGGACGCGTCCGACGTCCGCTCCGTTGTCCCCCATGCCGGCTCCCCCCATCGGTCGACTCCCTACGCGAAAAACGCTACTTGATGCCACTGACAACGCGGCACGGCTGTGGATCGCGCGGACGGATCAGCCGGCTCCGCCTGTCGCGTTCTCCGGCGTCTCCGGCCGCTGTCCCAGGAGGCGTTGGGCAAGGGCGAGTGCGGCGTGCGGATCGCGGGTGGGGCCCGGCGCCGCGGTGCGGTGGCTGGGGAGCCGTTCGACGGTGGCGGCGCCGGTGTCGGACTCCAGGGCGGGGGCGTAGCCCGCGGCGCGCAGGGCGTCCAGGGTGGCGGCCGGCGGGCGGGCGCTGACCAGGACGGTCGGGGCGAGGGTGCGCAGCTCCAGCTCGCGCAGGGCGTGGTGGGCGGCGAGTTCGGCGATCAGGGCCCCGTCGTCCGAGCGGACGCAGCAGGCGGCGGGCACGACCCGCATCCGGCCGTGGGTGCGGGCGATGTCCTGGATGAGGTAGCCCAGGGGCTGCGGCAAGGTGCCGGTGGCCGAGGCGGCGGCGAGCGCGTCGCGGAGGGTGTCGGCAGTGTGGCCGGAATCCAGTGCGCGGCGGACCGAGCCGGGGGTGAAACGCCAGGTCACGGCGTGCCCCTCGGACTCCCGGTCGGCCACGGTGCCGAGCAGCCCGGCGAGTTCGGGGGCGGGGCGGCCGGGCACGACGGCGGTCAGGTCGGCCTGGAGGTGAGCCCGTTCGACGGGTGGCGGGAGCAGGTCGCGGAGCGGCTCGTCGAGGCGTGTCGGGTCGGCGAGCAGGGCCCTGCCCAGCGGGGTGAGGGTGCCGTGGGCGGTGAGCCCGAGGCAGGCCGCCTCGTGGAGGGTGTGGACGGCGCGCTCCTCGGCCATCGGCTGCTCGGTGACGGCGAGCGGACGGTACCAGTCCGCTGTCCGGAGCAGGTGGCGCAGTCGCGCGAGGGCGTGCTCGTCGTCCGGCGAGTCCGGGAGGGGCAGGGGCGGGGACGTCGAGCCGGCGTCCGGCGGGACGTCGGCCAGGGCGGCGAGGAGGGCGTGCCGCAGTGCGGGGGCGTGCCGGTCGTGGCCGCGGACCAGGGCGGTCGGCGTCTCACCGAACGGGGTGTGGGTGGGGATGTCCCACAGGGCGTACCAGGCGGCCAGTACGGGAGCGAGGCGGGCGCCGGGCGGGCGGGCCAGCCAGTCGTCGTAGGTGTGGGTGGGCAGCGCGGTGATTCCCGAAGGGCTGCGGGTCAGCGCGATCAGGCCGGCGGCCAGGGCGAGATCGAGCAGGAGCCGGGTGTGCGGTTCGGTGGCGCCGGCCGCCTTGGACAGGCGCTTGACCTCGCGGACGGTCAGACCGCCGGACTTGCGCAGTGTGGCGGGCTCGGTGGCCAGGGAGGCGAGCAGCCGCTCGACGGTGGTGACCAGGTGCGCCGCAGCCGCCTGGGATTCGTCGGACGGCGAGGTCCGCGGGGCGGGCACGGCGGACGCGCCGGGGCAGCCGTCGTGCGGCGCCGCGCCGTCCGGCACGGGCGCCGGGGCGTGCGGTGCGAACGGGCCCAGGTCGTGGGCGGCGAGGAGTTGCGGGATGCGGGGCGGCACGACGACGGATCCGTCCCCGGCAAGGACGGCGAGGCCGTCGGCGCAAAGGGCGTCGAGGGCGGTTTCGGCGGCGGTCCGCGCGGCTCCGGGGACGGCGGTGCCGAGCGCCGCATGGATGTCCTCGCGGGAGACCGGTTCGCTGGCCAGCTGCGGGAAGGACAGCCGGTGGGCCATCAGGGACTGGTAGTCGGCACCCGGGACGGGGGCGGCGGGGACGGCGGCGTCGCGGGCGGCGCGCTCCTGGCTGATGCGGGCGGTGGTGGCGAGCACCTGCAGTCGCGGGTGGTCGAGGTGCAGCACCACGTGGTGGAGGGTTTCGTAGGACCACAACGCGCCTGCCAGGCCACGGAGTTCGGTGGGCGCGGGCCGGCGGGCGAGCGGCTCGGCATGACGGGTGAGGAGTGCGGCGAGCTGTTCGGGGGTGCGCTGCGCGAGGGAGCGGGTGAGTGCGTCGAGACCTTCCACGACCTTGAGGTTAGTCATCGTGCCAGCAGGGTGCTCAGGGCGCCCACGGGGTCCGGGTCCGCGGGGCCGGTGGGCCACCAGTCGTCGGCTCCGGGCTCGGATTCGTAGGGATACCAGCGGTGGTCGCGGCCGAAGCGCAGCTGGATGCCGCGGCCGGCGTGGGTGAGGTGGTTGTCGTGCGGGCGCAGCGACGGCAGACCGGCGGCCAGGAGGGCGCTGCGGGCCCGGTCGAAGTCGCCGGCCGGGGGGTTCCAGGTGCGTTCCAGGAGGGCGAGTCCTTCGGCGCCGCCCTGTCGCCAGGCGGCGACGGAACGCGCGATGTCCGCGGGAGTGCGGCCGGTGGCCGCCGCGACCTCGCGGTAGAGCGCACGGGTGGTGGCTGTCAGCCCGGCGGTGGGGTGGGCGGTCGCGGCCAGACGGATGGCGTCCTCCCAGGGAGGCAGCGCCGCGAACGGGCCGGGGCCGGCCGGACCCGCGTCTTCGTCGGGGCCGGCCGCGGACAGCCAGCCGTGGGCACGTGCCGCGGCATCGGCGGCGAGGAGTTCGAGGGTCGCCGCGTCGAACGGGAGGCCGACGGCGTCCGGGAGGGCCGGCGGTTGACCCGGGCGCGGCGGCACCGCCATGGGCGGCGGAAGCGGCCGCCGGGGCCGGTCGGCGAGGGCCTCCCGAGCCAGTACGCCACGGGGTGCGGCCGCCGCGGGCACGGCCTCGCCATCACTGTCGACGGCCTCTCGGGGCTGGGGCGCAGCCAGGGGCACGGCCCCCGGCACCGAGGCCGACGCGGACGCCGTCGCCGCGGCGTCTCCGGATGCCCAGGCCCGCGCCGACGCCGACGCCGACGCCGAACGCGAAGACGCAGGAGCAGGAGCAGGAGCAGAAGATGCTGGCACGGATGCCGATGCCGACATGGATACCGGCGTGGCTGCCGGCGCCACCGTAGCGGATCCTCCGCTCCCGGATGCCGCCACCGCCAGAAGCGCGGCCCGTACCCGGCTTTCCCGGGCGTCGTGGCCGGCATTGCGGCGGGCCAGTTCATCGAGCAGCTCCCGCTCGCCCCGGCCGCGGAGCAGCAGCAGGACGAAGGGGTCGGCGTCCAGCAGCCGGGCCACTTCGAAGCACAGCGCGGCGGCGTGCTTGCAAGGCCGGCCGCTGTCCGGGCAGGAGCACCGGGGCACCAGCTCCCCCGGCTCCGGCAGGAGCGGCACATCCCCCTCTGCCAGCGCACGGGGCAACTCCTTGCCCAGCAGCGCGGTGAGCCGGTCGGAGCGGGCGGCCACGCCGTCCAGCAGGGCTTCCCACTCCTGCTCGTCGAGCGTTCTGACCCGCACCTCGGCGGTGTACGGGCGAGGCCGGCTGCCCCGTACGGTGGCGATCACCCGGCCCGGGGTGACGTTGATGGTGTCGACATGGCCGTCGCCGGCGTAGGTCCGGCCGCGGGCGAGGCGGGCGGCGTCGAGCGCACTGCTCTCCAGTGCTTCCAGCCAGGCACGGCCCCACCAGGACGCCGCACGGGGCCCGTCGGCGCCGTCGGGGCGCGGCAGCGGCGGGAAGGTGCGAGAACGGTCGGCGCGGAGCAGTCGGTCCGCCGCCACGGTGTTCCCGGAGCCGGCGCCCCGACGCCGCTGCCCGGGGCTCATCGGGCGCTCCTGAGGGAGACGAGATCGGCTAGTTCGGCGTCGGTCAGCTCGGTGAGTGCGCTCTCGCCACCGGAGAGCACCGCGTCGGCGAGGGCCTTCTTGGCGGTGAGGAGCTGGGCGATGTTGTCCTCCACCGTGCCCTCGGTGATCAGCCGGTGGACCTGGACGGGCTGGGTCTGGCCGATGCGGTAGGCACGGTCGGTGGCCTGCTCCTCCACCGCCGGATTCCACCAGCGGTCGTAGTGGATGACGTGTCCGGCACGGGTGAGGTTCAGTCCCGTGCCGGCCGCCTTCAGGGACAGCAGGAAGACCGGCGTCCGGCCCTCCTGGAAGCGGTCGACCATCCTCTCCCGTTCGGCCACCGGCGTGCCCCCGTGCAGGAGTTGGTGGGGGATGCCCCGGACCGCGAGATGGCGTTCGAGCAGTCGCGCCATCCCGACGTACTGCGTGAAGACCAGCGAGGCGCTGTCCTCCGCGAGGATGGCGTCCAGGAGTTCGTCGAGCAGTTCGAGCTTCCCGGAGCGCGCGGCGAGGCCCGGGGCGGCCTCTCTGAGGTACTGCGCGGGGTGGTTGCAGATCTGCTTCAGGGCGGTGAGCAGCTTCATCACCAGGCCGCGCCGCGCCATGCCCTCGGCGCCCTCGATCCGGGCGAGGGTCTCGCGGACCACGGCCTGATAGAGCGCGGCCTGTTCGCGCCCCAACGGGACCGGGTGGTCGGTCTCGGTCTTGGGCGGGAGTTCGGGCGCGATGCCGGGGTCGGACTTACGGCGGCGCAGGATGAACGGCCGCACCAGTGCGGCCAGCCGTTCCGCCGCCCTGGGGTCCTCACCGCCCTCGACCTCCCGGGCGTGCAGCGCCCGGAACGTCTTGAGCGGGCCGAGGAGTCCGGGGGTCGTCCAGTCCAGCAGCGCCCACAGCTCGGAGAGGTTGTTCTCCACGGGCGTGCCGGTCAGGGCGATCCGCGCGGGTGCCTTGATGCCGCGCAGCGCCTTGGCCGTGGAGGAACGCGAGTTCTTCACGTGTTGCGCTTCGTCGGCGACGACCCATGCCCAGGTGCGGCCAGCAAGTTCGGCGGCACTGCTGCGCATCGTCCCGTAGGTCGTCAGCACGAAGCCGCCGTCCACGCCGTCGAGGCTGCGGCCGGCGCCGTGGAAGCGGCGCACGGGCGTGCCGGGAGCGAAGCGTTCGATCTCGCGCTGCCAGTTGCCCAGCAGGGAGGCGGGGCAGACGACGAGTACGGGGGCGACGGGCCGCCGGTGGAGGTGGAGCGCGATGACGGTGATGGTCTTGCCCAGGCCCATGTCGTCGGCCAGGCAGCCGCCCACTCCGGTGGCGACCATGGTGTCGAGCCAGGCCATGCCGCGCAGTTGGTAGTCGCGCAGGGTCGCGTGGAGACCGGGCGGCTGGGGCAGCCGGCGCTCCCGGGTGGTGAGCCGGCCCCTGAGGTCGGCGAGCACGCCCAGCGGCACCACCTCGACCTCCTCGCCGTCCACCTCCGCGGTGCCGTCGAGCGTCGCGGCGAGCGCCCGGGCCGGGTCCAGATAGCCCAGTTCGCGCTTACGTGCCTTGCGGACCAGATCGGGGTCGACGAGGGCCCACTGATCGCGCAGCCGGACCATCGGGCGGTGCGCCTCGGCGAGCGCGTCCATCTCGGCCTCGTTGAGCGGCACACCGTCCATGGCCAACTGCCAGCGGAACTCCGCCAGTTGACCGGCATCGAAGAAACCGAAGCCGTCCGCGGCCGAGCCCGGCGCGGGGCGCAGCACCGCCGTCGCGGTCAGGCCGCGGGTCAGCTCCCGAGGCCAGTGGACGGCGACCCCGGCGGTACCCAGGCGAGCGGTCGCCTCCCCCAGCAGGTCGTACAACTCGTCCTCGCCGAGCGGGAGTACGTCGGGTACCGGGCGCTCCAGGAGGCGGCCGAGCGGGGGCCAGACACGGGTGGCCCGACGCAGCGCGAGGAGCGCATCGGCGCGGGACCGCGCACCGAAGGCGTCGGGCGCCCCGCCTTCCCACAGCTGGCGGGCATCGGCCATCAGCGTCGGATCGCTGAGGCTGTGGACCTGGAGGACGGCCGCCGCCGCCCGGCGCTCCTCGACGGTGCCGCCCCCGGCCGTACGCCCTGCCCCCTCGCCTTCGGCCGCGCCCTCCCCCGTGGTGTCGAAGAGCCGGGACGGGGAGAGGTCGAGGCGGAGCGAGATCCGCACTCCGGCATCGGTACCAGCCGCGACCTCGCTCGCCCACTCCCGGGCGGCCGGGAGGTACTGCGGCGCCGTCGCGGCGAACGGGGCACCGGCCACCAGCGCGGCGGCCGGGGTGCGCGGCAGGGTGTCGACGACGGCGTCCACGAACTCCCTCACCAGGGCGGCCGGGTCGGGCAGGCGGAGCGGCCGGCTGTCGGGCAGGGGGGCCGCGTACGCCTCTGCCGGCATGGCGGCGGCGATGGCCCGGAGGTGCGCGATGTCGTCCGGGTCGAGCGGGCCGGCCCGCCAGGCGTCGGTGTCCTCACCGGTCAGGCCCGGCAGGAGTCGCCCCCGGGCGGCGAGGTGCAGCGCGTGCAGGGTGGCCGCGCCCCAGCAGGCCGCGGCCGGGTGGGCCTCCGATGCGTGCCGGGCCCGGACCAGCACCGGAACCGCCTCGGGCAGGGGCAGCACCAGTGCGGGCACGATACGGCTCCGCGCACCGCCGCCATGGCGCCGGGCCACGGTCAGTCGCGTGATCTCGCCGCGCGGCCACGACCGCCGGTCGTCGCCCGCCTCGGCCGATCCGGCCGCGGTGTCGGGGAGCGCCCCGCCGTCCGGCCGCCAGAAGGCGACCGTTCCGGCACGCGGCGTCCGGGCCGGCAGGAAGAGTGCGGCACAGCCCGTCACCTCCGCGGCCCGGTCCTCGACCCCGGCGTCCGCCGTGCCGGCCCTCTTCACCGCCACAGGCCGACCGCCGGCAGGGGTGACGGACGACCGAGGCGTCCCTCCCGACGCCTCGTGCCACCTCGTCATGCCGTCCCCTGCCATCGGATCGTTCGACGCCGCTGACGGCGCCCACCGGGCCCGTCGCATCCGGTCACCTTTTGCTACGTCCCCGACCTGCGAGTCTACGGTCGTCCTCATGTCGTCTCCCCCGTCGCTCTCCGACGGCCGCGGCGATCTCAGGCGATCACGGCGCGCTCTTCGACCGGTCGGTCCCGCGCCCCTCCTTCCGCGCCCTCCCCCTTCTCCCGCGACCTCCCGCGCCGTCCGCGCCATCGCGGCTCTGCGTGATGTCGAGGAAAGCAGACGCCACTGACAATCCGCCCGCGCGCCGCCTCCCGCCCGACCCGCAGGCACCCCCGCAGCAACTCGGCACCTTCCGGCATCGGCCGTCCGACCAGCACAAAGCCCCGCCGCCGGAGCCTCACGGACGACGCGCGGCCACTTCGCTACGGAGTTATCCACAGGCCGAGCGCACTCCGCCCACGCCTGCATCGATTCGATTACAGTCAGTGACGAAATCGCATACGGCGCCTGCCGCAGCGGACACCTGACCGCAACAACGCACCGCAACCCACCGCACGAACACCGAACCAAGACCCGAGCCAAGGCACCAACCGACACGAACGACGACACCACACACGGGAGCCCCCATGCACATCCTGACCCCCGAGCAGACCGCCGCGGCGGAAGCCTTTCCGACCGGAGCGCACCTCGTGATCCAGGCCGGCGCCGGCACGGGCAAGACGACGACCCTGGCGATGCTGGCGCACACCGCGCGCCGGCAGCGCCGCGCCGGCCGCTATCTCGCCTTCAACCGCTCTGTCGCCCGCCACGCCGCCCGCACCTTCCCCGCCGAGGTGAGCTGCGGCACCGCCCACGCGCTCGCCTACACGGCCGTGGGCAGGCGCTACCAAGCGCGTCTGAACGCCCCTCGCCGGGCGGGCTGGCGCACCGGCGCCGCCCTCGGGATCGAAGAGGGCATGTGCTTACGCATCGGCCCGCGCAAGGTCGACAACAAGGCCCTCTCCTACACCGTCCTGCGCACCGTCACCCGCTTCTGCCAGTCGGCCGACAAGGAGATCGCCCACCATCACGTCCCGCCGCTGCGCGGAGCCGAGTCCGAGCCACTGCACGCCCAGCTCGCCGGTCTCGTCCTGCCCTACGCCCGCAGGGCCTGGGCCGATCTGCACCACCCCGACCACGGCGTGGTCCGCTTCGAGCACGATCACTACCTCAAGATGTGGGCGCTGAGCGCCCCCGTCATCCCGGCGGACTTCCTCCTCCTGGACGAGGCACAGGACACCAACCCGGTCGTCGAACAGGTCCTCACCGCACAGCGCGAGCACGCGCAGCTGGTCCTCGTCGGGGACTCAGCGCAGGCCATCTACGGCTGGCGCGGTGCCCGCGATGTGATGACCGGCTTCGACGGCACCCATCTCAGCCTCTCTCGCTCCTTCCGTTTCGGCCCTGCGCTCGCCGACGAGGCCAACCGCTGGCTGGCGATCGTCGACGCCCCCATCCGCCTCACGGGGTCGCCCCACCAGGAGACCGAACTGTGCCGACTCCCCAGGGCCGAGGCGATCCTGTGCCGGACGAATGTGGGCGCCATGGTCGAGGTGATACGGCAGCTGGAGGCGGACCGCACGGTCGCGCTCGCGGGCGGCGGTGAGCCGCTGCGGGCCCTGGCCCGCGCCGCCCAGGACCTCGCCGCGGGCCGGCGCACCGCACACCCCGAGCTGATGCTCTTCGAGAGCTGGTCCGAGCTCCGTGAGTACGCCGAGTTCGACCCGGCAGGACGCGACCTGCTGCCCCTGGTGGAGCTCATCGACGAACACGGCGCGGACGCCGTGCTCCGGGCACTGGAGCACCTCTCGCCGGAGGCGTCCGCAGAGGTCACGGTGTCCACGGCCCACCGCGCCAAGGGCCGCGAGTGGTCCGGTGTGCGCATCGCCGACGACTTCACCGGCCCCGACGATCTCGACGAGCGCGACGCGGACGGCACGCCGCTGCCGGGTCCCATCGACCTCGACGAGGCCCGCCTGGCCTATGTCGCGGTGACCCGCGCCCGGTCCCGGCTCGACATCGGTGGACTGTCCTGGATCAACGCCCACCCGGCCGGCGACCCCCGCCCGGAAGGCGACGCCCCGCCGGGGCGGGACGGGCAACACCGGAAGGCCCCCTCACGGGAGGCCGGGGAGGAGCACAACGGCACGTGACGGACGTGACGATCAGGAGGATGCTGGAGACGGGAGATGGATGGCCATGCGCACAGGTGATGAGCCTCTCCACGCGCGCAGCCCACTGCGTATGCGATTCGGGCTGGCCCTGTGGGGACTGCTGTGGACGGTTGCCGGCGCCGTGGCGTTCGTGATGGCCGGCCGGCCGCAGTGGGCGGCCGCCTGTGCCGCACTGGCCGCGGTGACCCTCGCGGACCTGGCCATGGTGATCCGGCACATCCACCAGGGACCGCACTACCAACCCGGCAGGAACATACCGCCCTACGAGCCCGACCGGGGACACAACGAGATACGTGACAACTCCGGTCGGCGGCGCGACTCCAGACCGTAGCCGCAGCACGTCACCAGCGGTGGGCGGTGACGGGCTCACGGACGCTGGTGGCCGCGGTCACGGAGCACCGTCGTCCGGACCGGCCGCACGGCCTCCGTTGCCCCGGTCGGGGCCGAAACGGGCGGCTTCGAGGAACTCCGGGCGCGGTTCCAGGGCGGCCGCCAGGCGGAAGTGGCGCAGGGCCTCGTCGGGACGGCCGGCACGTTCCAGTGTGCGAGCGAGGGCGAAGTGTGCGAAGGCGTTGTCCGGTTCGCGTTCCAGGACGATCTGGAACTCCAGCTCCGCAGGGCGGAGTTGGGCGGAGAGAAAGAAGGCGCGGGCCCGCAGCAGTCGCGCCGCGGTGTGCTCCGGGTGCGCGGTGATGACCGAATCGAGCAGCCTGATCGCGCCGCGCGGGTCGCGGGCGGCCAGTAGTTGCTCCGCGGCACGGTAGTCGATGACATGTGTCTCGGGACTGCGCTCGGGCACGGACCGTCTCCTCTCCGGGGGTCGTCGGGGCAGGCCGTGGACGGCCATGCTCCGCACCGCGATCTGTGCAGTGCACCAACCACGTCGTCAACACTGGGGTTCGGTGCCGCATTCCCCGTGCGACGGTCCCGTCCGTCGGGTGCCCGTTGCCGGTGGCGCGTCCCGCACCGACGTCAGCCCCTCACGCTGAGGCCGACGCATCCGTCGCTAGAGGCTGATGTGGTACGCCTTGCGCAGTGTCTCGTGCACCGTCCAGCGTGTGCGGTCGCCCTCGCGCAGGACGCAGGCGTCGCCCGGCCCGACCTCCAGGACCTGGCCGCCCTCGACCTCGATGGTGGCGCGCCCGCTGACGACCACGAAGAGCTCGTTCGCCTCCGTGTCCGTCACCACGCCCGGTGTGATCTGCCAGATGCCGCGGATCTGGCGGCCGTCCGGCGCCTCCCACAGCACCTTGCCGGTCACCACCGGGTCACCGGAGACGATCTGTTCGGGGTCGAGGGGCTCCGGCTCCAGGTCGGTGTCGGCGAGGCCGGGCACGTTCACCACGAAGGAGGCAGGAGCGGCGTCGACGGAGCCTGCCGCGGGACAGGAGTCCGCGGCAGCGGAATCGGGCC
The DNA here is from genome assembly GCF_019774615.1 of Streptomyces sp. BHT-5-2. Classification (NCBI taxonomy): domain Bacteria; kingdom Bacillati; phylum Actinomycetota; class Actinomycetes; order Kitasatosporales; family Streptomycetaceae; genus Streptomyces; species Streptomyces sp. BHT-5-2. The sequence goes on from NZ_CP081496.1 coordinate 5,774,076, forward strand.
CGCTGCCGGTACCGGCGGTCTTGGGGGCGAGTTCGGTGGGTGTTGTCATGGCGGTGAGGCTATCGCCCGGTCTCAGACGCCCCGCAGGCGCTCCCAGACCTTGCGGACCTGGGGCTCCAGCGCCTCCAGCGGACCGTCGTTGTCGATCACCAGATCGGCGATGGCCAGTCGCTCCTCGCGGGTGGCCTGCGCCGCCATCCGACGCCCAGCCTCGTCCTCCGCCATGCCGCGCAGCCGCACCAGCCGGTCCAGTTGAGTCTGCGGTGCCGCGTCGACGACCACGACCAGGTCGTAGAGCGGTGCCAGGCCGTTCTCCGTCAGGAGCGGTACATCGTGGACCACCACGGCGTCCGGTCCGGCCGACGCCTCGAGTTCGGCCGACCGGGCGCCCACGAGCGGGTGCACGATGGCGTTGAGCGCCTTCAGCTTCTCCTGGTCGGAGAAGACCAGCGCGCCCAGCTTCGGCCGGTCCAGAGTGCCGTCCGCGGCGAGGACGTCCTCCCCGAACTCCTCGACCACCGCCGCGAGTCCGGGCGTTCCGGGCTCGACGACCTCGCGTGCGATCTTGTCCGCGTCCACGATCACCGCACCGTACGACGCCAGCAGCCGCGACACTTCACTCTTGCCGGCACCGATCCCGCCGGTCAGCCCCACCTTCACCATGGCCCCACGCTATACGCCCGACGCCATCGCGGAGCGCCCGGGAGGGCATCCCGCACAAGGCCGACGCCGCAGACGCGCCACGCCCCTCATCGACCAAGGACGCACGGAAAGCGAACGAGACGAACGAGGCCAAGGAAGGAAGCGCACGACGATCCCGAGGGCCGCAACGGGCGCGCCCGGCCCGGCAGGCACACCAAGCCCGGCGACGAGCCACCGCGGCACCCAGCCGACCGGCCCCGGAAACCGGCCGGTCCCGACGCCAACCGGGGCCCCACCAACCGCCCCAAGCCACTCGGTCCCGCCCAGCCCGCCTCAGATCGCGCCCCCGCCGCCCTCCGCCTCGCGCTCCGCCAGGAAGCGTTCGAATTCCCGGCCGATCTCGTCGGCCGACGGGAGCTCCACCGGCTCGGCAACGAGGTTGCCCCGGGTCTCCGCTCCGGCCACCGCGTCGTACTGGTGCTCAAGGCCGGTCACCATGGCGACCAGTTCCTCGTCGCCCTCGGAGATCTGCCGCTCGATCTCCTCCTGTGTCCGCAGCGCCTCGGTGCGCAGCGAGTGCGCGGCGTTGGGCAGCACCAGGCCCGTGGCGGCCGTCACGGCCTCCAGCGCGGTCAGCGCGGCGTCCGGGTACGCGGACCGGGCGATGTAGTGCGGCACATGCGCCGCCACGCCCAGGACGTCGTGACCGGCCTCGGCCAGCCGGAACTCGACCAGGGACTCCGCACTGCCCGGCACCTGAGCCTCGTCGAAGAAACTGTTGTGACCCGGCATCAGGTCCGTGCGGTTGCCGTGCGGGGTGAGGCCCACGGGCCGGGTGTGCGGAACGCCCATCGGGATGCCGTGGAAGTTGACCGACAGCCGGACGCCGAGCCGCTCCACCATCTGCCGGATCGCCGCCGCGAACCGCTCCCACTCCACGTCCGGTTCGGGTCCGGACAGCAGCAGGAAGGGCGCTCCGGTGGCGTCCTCGACCAGGTGGAGTTCGATGCTCGGGGCCTCGTACGCCGTCCAGCGGTGGCGTTCGAAGGTGAGCAGCGGCCGGCGGGCGCGGTAGTCGACCAGCCGGTCGTGGTCGAAGCGCGCCACGACCCGGTGCGGCAGGCCGTCCAGCAGCCGCTCCACGATCTGCTCACCGGTCTCACCGGCGTCGATGTAACCCTCGAAGTGGTACAGCAGCACCAGACCGGCGGAGTCCCTGGCCGTGATCGCCTCGACCGCCGCCAGCCCGCTCGGTTCCCATTCGTACAACCCCTGCGGATCCAACACAGTGACCGCTCCTCCTCGTGTCCATGGGTGACAACGTCCCGAGCGGCCCCAGGCATTCCCGCCCCGCCGCCCCGGTCCCCGCACCGCCACCGCCCCGCACACCTTCTCCGCCCCCTCCTCACCACCCACCATTCACGTCAATGGACCCTCGCCCTCCGCGACCGATCGCCCCGCTCCCCCACCGCACGGCGCCCGCATCCCCACGCGAACCCATGGCACCACTCAGTCCGTATCTCCAGCTTCACCACGCCCCGTCGATTCACCTACCCGCCCAATATTCATGTACAGAAAGGAAGTTGACTGCGCACCGGACGTTTGGGCGCCTTCTCCATCGCCGCACACCTGGCCCCCGCAGCCGACGGCAGGTACGGGCGCCATCTGGACGGGGCGCCGGACCGTCCCGGGCATCACCGTCACCGGCGGCCGGAAGAGCATCGTGACGGACGCCGCGAGCGGCACGGTGATCGACGCGGTCGCCGTCCACGACCTGGCCGAGGAGGGCGTGCACTGCCGCACGTCCAGCAAGGGCGGGCGAATCCTGAACGACATGATCGGCGCGGGTGTCGGCGGGGAGAACGCCGGCATCGAGCAGGGCACGACCGGCGCCCCGATCATCGGCAACGCCTTCGGCGGCAGGAGTCCGCCCGGCCTCCGCTTCGACGCCTCATGGGCCGCCACGGCCGACACGGCCGGCATCAAGGCCGACGAGGTGCTCGTCGAGAACAGGCCCAGTGTCCGCACCACCAACGACGGCTGCGAGCCCCGCACCCAGCTCGTCCTGCGGTCCGGCGCGCCGGCCTTCCGCTTTGGCAGGTCCGGGCGAACTGCTGTCACGGGTCTTCCCGGCGCCCCCAGGTCCACGAAGGCCCCGAAGTTGACGATGAACGAGACGACGCCCGAGCGCGCCTGACACTTCCGGAGGGTGGTGAGGAAGGTCTGGCGGACCTCGCTCCAGGGCTGCTCCAGCCACCGGACACGGCGGGGCAGGAGCACGCCGGTCGGCCCGCCCCCGGCCACCACCCCGCAGCCCACCACCGCAGCCCGCGCATGACGAAGGCCCGCCCCCCGAAGGGGGCGGGCCTCGCGTCTTCAGCTACCTCAACCGGCTAGCGCTGACGGTGGGACCGTTCAGCTCTGGCCGCCGGCCAGCTTCTCGCGGAGCGCGGCGAGGGCCTCGTCCGACGCCAGGGCGCCGGAGTTGTCCGCCGACTCCGAGGAGTACGAGCCACCGGAGACGTTGCCGCCGCCCTGGCCGCCGGCCGCCGGAGCGGCAGCGCCCTCGGCCGCAGCCTGCTCGTCGGCCTCGCGGGACTTGATGACCTGGGCCTGGTGCTGCTCGAAGCGCTGCTGCGCCTCGGCGTACTGCTGCTCCCACGCCTCGCGCTGGGCCTCGTAGCCCTCCAGCCAGTCGTTGGTCTCCGGGTCGAAGCCCTCGGGGTAGATGTAGTTGCCCTGGTCGTCGTAGGACGCGGCCATGCCGTACAGGGTCGGGTCGAACTCGACCGCCGACGGGTCGGCGCCGAAGGACTCGTTGGCCTGCTTCAGCGAGAGGCTGATGCGGCGGCGCTCCAGGTCGATGTCGATGACCTTGACGAAGATCTCGTCGTTGACCTGGACGACCTGCTCCGGGATCTCCACGTGGCGCTCGGCCAGCTCGGAGATGTGGACCAGGCCCTCGATGCCCTCGTCCACGCGGACGAACGCACCGAACGGAACGAGCTTGGTGACCTTACCCGGGACGACCTGACCGATCTGGTGGGTCCGGGCGAACTGCTGCCACGGGTCTTCCTGGGTCGCCTTGAGCGACAGGGAGACGCGCTCGCGGTCCATGTCGACGTCCAGGACCTCGACCGTGACCTCCTGGCCGACCTCGACGACCTCGGACGGGTGGTCGATGTGCTTCCAGGACAGCTCGGAGACGTGGACGAGACCGTCGACGCCACCCAGGTCCACGAAGGCACCGAAGTTGACGATGGAGGAGACGACGCCGGAGCGCACCTGACCCTTCTGGAGGGTGGTGAGGAAGGTCTGGCGGACCTCGCTCTGGGTCTGCTCCAGCCAGGCACGGCGGGACAGGACCACGTTGTTGCGGTTCTTGTCCAGCTCGATGATCTTGGCCTCGAGCTCCTTGCCCACGTAGGGCTGAAGGTCGCGGACACGGCGCATCTCGACCAGGGAGGCCGGGAGGAAGCCGCGGAGGCCGATGTCGAGGATGAGACCACCCTTGACGACCTCGATGACGGTACCGGTGACGATCCCGTCCTCTTCCTTGATCTTCTCGATGGTGCCCCAGGCACGCTCGTACTGGGCGCGCTTCTTCGAGAGGATCAGGCGGCCTTCCTTGTCCTCCTTCTGGAGAACAAGGGCTTCGATCTCGTCACCGACGGCGACGACCTCGTTGGGGTCGACGTCGTGCTTGATCGAGAGCTCACGGCTCGGGATGACGCCTTCGGTCTTGTAACCGATGTCGAGCAGGACCTCGTCCCGGTCGACCTTCACGATGACGCCGTCGACGATGTCGCCGTCGTTGAAGTACTTGATCGTCTCGTCGATCGCGGCGAGGAAAGCTTCCTCGTTACCGATGTCGTTGACCGCAACCTGCGGGGTGGTGGCGGTGGTCTCGGTGCTGCTCGTCATGTGGGAAAGGGCTCCGGTACGGACATTGAAGTCGTAGGTACTGCTACGCCGAGAGCCCGTATCGCCTCTGCATCAGACCGGACAGCGTCTAAGGCGCACCCTCCGGAGCCCCGCAAAACCGGAGCCAACCGAAACGCCTCAAAACCGAGGGGACATTCATACAGATGCGAGCGCGGCCTGCTCCGTCCGAGGCGCGCAGGCCCGCAGCGCAACTTGTAGCATACGGGGGCAGCCGGACAGGGTCAATGCGCCAAAGGCGCACAGCCGGGGCGGAACGCCCCGTAACCGGCGCACGCGATTGTTCTGCGAGGTCGTACGACCTCGCAGTCCCCCGCTGCGACAAGCACAGCGAAGACTACGACGACGGGCGCGATGAGCCAATACGTGAGGGACAGCGAGCCGGAGGCGACGCGTCGTGACGCGTCGGACACCGAGAGCAGCCGGGCCAGCCGTGGCTGGTGGGACCGCAACGCGGACGAGTACCAGAGGGAGCACGGCGCCTTCCTCGGGGACGACCGGTTCGTGTGGGGCCCGGAGGGGCTCGACGAGGCGGAGGCCGCGCTGCTGGGGCCGGCCGCGGAGCTGAGGGGCCGGCGGGTCCTGGAGATCGGTGCCGGCGCTGCGCAGTGCTCCCGCTGGCTGGCGGCCCAGGGCGCACTCCCGGTGGCCCTGGACCTCTCCCACCGGCAGCTCCAGCACGCGCTGCGGCTCGCCGGCGCGGACAGCGGCGGCCCCGTCGGCCTGGTGGAGGCGGACGCGGGCGCGCTGCCGTTCCGCGACGGCTGCTTCGACCTGGCGTGCTCCGCCTACGGGGCGCTGCCGTTCGTGGCCGATCCGGTGCGGGTGCTGCGGGAGGTCCGCCGGGTGCTGCGGCCGGGCGGGCGGTTCGTCTTCTCCGTGACCCATCCGATCCGCTGGGCGTTCCCCGACGAGCCGGGGCCGGCGGGCCTGTCGGTGGCGGCTTCGTACTTCGACCGCACGCCGTACGTCGAGCAGGACGAGGAGGGCCGGGCGGTGTACGTGGAGCACCACCGGACGCTGGGCGACCGGGTGCGCGACGTGGTGGCGGCCGGCTTCCGGCTGGTGGACCTCGTCGAACCGGAGTGGCCCGAGTGGAACACCCAGGAGTGGGGCGGCTGGTCTCCGCTGCGGGGGCATCTGATCCCGGGGACGGCGATCTTCGTGTGCGAGGCGGCCGGGGCGTAGCGCTCCCGGGGCGGATCATGCCGGGGCGGGCGGCCGGGGACCGGTGCCCGGGCGGCAGACTGGAGCGGTGAGCCGCACCCCTTCCCCGGCCGCCGGTACACCCGGCGCCGCCCTCGCCCAACTGCCCGTCCGCAGTGCGCTGCCCGCGCTGCGCAGCGCCCTCGACACGACCGGTACCGCGGTGCTGTGCGCGCCGCCGGGCACTGGCAAGACGACGCTGGTGCCGCTGGAGCTGGCCGGGCTGACCGGCGCGGGGCCGCGGCGGCGGGTGCTCGTCGCCGAACCGCGCCGGATCGCGGCCCGGGCCGCGGCGCGGCGGATGGCGTGGCTGCTCGGTGAGCGGGTGGGCGACCGCGTCGGCTTCACGGTGCGCGGGGAGCGGCGGGCCGGGCCCCGCACGACGGTGGAGGTGGTGACCACCGGAGTGCTGCTGCAGCGACTGCAGCGCGATCCGGAGCTGGCCGGGGTGGACGTCGTGATGCTGGACGAGTGCCACGAGCGGCATCTGGACGCCGACACCTGCGCGGCCTTCCTGCTGGACGTACGGGCGGCGCTGCGGCCGGAGCTGCGGTTGCTCGCCGCCTCCGCGACGACGGATGCGGAGGGGTGGGCGCGGCTGCTGGGCGGCGCCGGGGAGCCGGCGCCCGTGGTGGCGGCGGAGGGCGTCTCGCACCCGGTGGAGGTCGTGTGGGCGCCGCCGGAGCGGCCGGTGGAGCCCCCGCACGGGATGCGGGTGGATCCGGCGCTGCTGGCGCATGTCGCGGCCGTGGTGCGGCGGGCGCTGCGCGAGCGGTCCGGCGATGTGCTGTGTTTCCTGCCCGGGGTCGGGGAGATCGCACGGGTGGCGGGGCAGCTGGCCGGGGTGGACGCCGAGGTGCTGCAGGTGCACGGGCGGGCGCCGGCCGAGGTGCAGGACGCGGTGCTGGCGGGCGGCGCGGCGGGGGCCCGCCGGGTCGTGCTGGCGACCTCCGTGGCGGAGTCCAGCCTGACCGTGCCGGGCGTGCGGGTCGTGGTGGACGGCGGGCTGGCCCGGGTGCCACGGATGGACCATGCGCGAGGGCTCAGCGCGCTGGCGACCGTACGTGCCTCCCGGGCGGCGGCGCGGCAGCGGGCCGGGCGCGCCGGGCGGCAGGGGCCCGGGGTGGTCTACCGCTGCTGGGCCGAGGGGGAGGACGGGCGGCTGCCGCGCTTCCCGGACCCGGAGATCAAGGTCGCCGACCTCACCGCGTTCGCCCTGCAGACGGCCTGTTGGGGTGATCCGTCCGCGAGCGGGCTGGCGCTGCTCGATGCGCCGCCGGCCGGGGCGCTGGCCGCGGCCCGGGAGGTGCTGACGGCGATCGGCGCGGTGGACGCCGGCGGCCGGGCGACCGGGCGGGGCGTCCGGATGGCGCGGCTGGGACTGCACCCGCGGCTGGCCCGCGCACTGCTGGACGGGGCGCCCGAGGTCGGCGTGCGGCGCGCCGCGGAGGTGGTGGCACTGCTGAGCGAGGAACCGCCGCGGTCCTACGGGGACGACCTGGCGGCCGCCTGGCGCACCGCGCGCCGGGGCGGCGACGCCTACGCCGCGCGATGGCGGCAGGAGGCGCGGCGGCTGGCCTCGGCGGCCGGTGAGCCCGAGCGGGCCACGGAGGAACGGCCGGAGGCGGGCACGGGCCCGGCCCCGGAGGACGCGGCGGCCGGGCTGGTCGCGGCGCTGGCCTTCCCGGAGCGGGTGGCCCGGGCGCGCACGGCCGGCAGCTACCTGATGGCGTCCGGGACCGGCGCCGAACTGGCCGGGGCGGGGGCCGGGAGCCGGGCCGGGGACGGGTCCCGGCTGCGGGACGCGGCCTGGCTGGCGGTCGCAGTGGCGGACCGGCCGGTGACCGCGGCGTCCGCGCGGATCCGGCTCGCGGCGGTGATCGACGAGGAGACCGCCGTGGCCGCGGCCGAGGCGCTGTACTCCTCCGGGGAGGAGGTGCGATGGTCGGACGGCGAGGTGGTGGCCCGGCGGGTGACCCGGCTGGGCGCGATCGAGCTGGCGGCCCGCCCCCTGACCGCACCGGATGCCGGACTGCTGCGCGCCGCCGTCGTGGACGGTCTGCGGCGGGAGGGCCTCGGACTGCTGCGGTGGACCGCCGGGGCGACCGCGGTGCGGCAGCGGATGGCCTTTCTGCACCGGGAGTTGGGCGCACCGTGGCCCGACGTCTCCGACGCGGCACTGCTGGAGCGCGTCGAGGAGTGGCTGGGGACCGAGCTGGGGCGGGCCCGGCGGCGGGCCGATCTGGCGCGGGTGGACGCGGGACAGGCGCTGACCCGACTGCTGCCGTGGGCGACCGGTGCGGCGGTGCGCTTCGAGGAGCTGGCGCCGGAGCGGATCGAGGTGCCGAGCGGCTCCCGGGTGCGCGTGGACTACGGGGGCGAGCAGCCCGTACTGGCCGTCAAACTCCAGGAGTTGTTCGGCCTGCGGGAGTCGCCGCGGGTGGCGGACGGGCGGGTGCCGGTGCTGGTGCATCTGCTCTCGCCCGCCGGGCGGCCGGCGGCGGTCACGGCGGATCTGGCGTCCTTCTGGCGGGACGGCTACCGGGCCGTCCGGGCGGAGCTGCGCGGCCGCTACCCCAAGCACCCCTGGCCGGAGGACCCTTCGACAGCCGAGCCAACCCGGCACACCACGGCGCGGCTGCGGCGGGGGTGAGAGCCCGCCGGGCGGGGCCGTCCCACCGCGGGGCGGACGGCGCCGCGCGCCCCGCTCCCCCGGAGCACCGGGCGACGTCAACTCCCTTGCCCGGCAGGCGTTTCGAGGGCCGCACGGTCGCTGTGTCCGCCTCGCCGTCGGCTTCGTCGTTCGCTTCGTCGATGTCATGCCTCCACGCTACGACCCGCCACTGACAACGCCCTCGGACGCCGGTCGCGGGCGGGGGCGGCGGCCGCGGGCTTCGAGCAGCAGGCCGGCGGCGAGGAGGACGGCGCCGAGGGCCGGGAAGCCCCAGGGAAGGTAGCTGGTGAGCAGCAGGACCAGGGTGCGCTGGGACTTGACGAGGGCGAGGGTGGAGGCGACGTAGTCGGCGCGCATCCTCACATGGCCGGCGAAGGCGGTCACCTTGCCGCCGCCGGGCACCAGTTGGCCGCCGCGCAGTTCTTCCTTGTGGATCTCCTCGCCGTTGACCGGGGCGCCGGTGACCGGGTCGACCCAGAACATCCGCCTGGTGGAGTACCAGCGGGTGGTGCCCGCCTTCGCGACGGTCTCCGGGGTGACGCCCTGGACCGGCATCTTCCTGGGGAGCGGGACCCTGGTCCAGGGGACGGTCTGCTCGAAGTAGTAGACCTCCAGGCCGTGGAAGGTGCGGGTCCCCTCGTAGTGGATGGGGGCGGAGGTGCGGGTCTGGGCGTCGAAGTAGGCGTAGTCCCGCTTCTCGGTGAGGAACGGCCACTTGTACTCGATGCCGGAGCGGCGGACGGGGTCGCCGTCGACCATCTCGCCGGCGGCGTGGACGGGTTCCTGGGAGTGCGCGTCGAAGACGTAGCGCTCGGGGATCTCGGAGACCATCTTGCCGTCGGGTCCGGCGACGAACGAGAGGGTGTCCCAGACCACGACGTCGCGGCCGGTGGTCCGCTCGACCCGGTGGGCCTCGGCGACGTTGCCCTTGAGGGTCTGCACGATGGTGACCTCGGGTACCTGCCGGGCCTTCATGGTGCCGTAGTCGAGGAGGGTGGCCGGCCGGGCCTCCAGGACCATGTCCTGGTACTGGCTGGGCGGGATCTTGGCGAGGCGGGGGAAGGCGTACCACCGCATCAGCGGGGACAGGGCGGTGAAGAAGGCGGCGAGGCCGAGCAGGACGAGGCTCGCGGGGCGGCGCATCCCTCGTGGCGGCTTCGCCGGGTGCGCCCCGGTGCCGGGCGAGGTTCGGCGCATGGCGGGCGTCCCTCCCTCAGGGGTGTGCGGGGACGGTGGTCAGCAGCGGCTCGGGGGACGTCCGGCCCTCGGGGGCGCCGATCGCCGTGATGGTGAAGACGAGGGCGAGCGCCGCGGCCAGTCCGATCGCGGCTGCTGTCAGGGCGCGCATGGCCGTCCTCCCGGAGAACTGCCCGACGCGGTGTCAGGGCGGGGGCACGGTAGCAACGGGCGGCGGAGATGAGAACACGTTTCACCGCCGTGCCGTCCCGGTGGACGGGCGGCACGGCGGTGACGGTGGCGGTACGGCCCGAGGGCCGGGCGGTCAGGAGGCGGCGGCCGGCCCCGTCACGGTGAGGGTGACGGTCAGCACGGCGCCGTCGGCGGTGGTCAGCCGGAGCCGGTAGGTGCCCGGGTGGGCGTCGGTGTAGAGCTTCGGGAGGGTGAGCAGGCCGTCGGCGCCGGTGGTGAGGCCCGTGAGGGTGCGGACGGGCTTGTCCTTGTCGGCACCGGTGGCCTTGGGGTCCTTGAAGTAGGGGCCGCGGTCGTTCTCGACGGGCTTCTTGGGGTCGTCGGTGACCAGGGTGGCGGTGACCGGCACTCCGGCGGCGGCCTTGCCGTGGAAGGTCGCCTTGATCTGGACGGCGTCGTCGGCGTACGCCCCGCCGGCCGCCGTCGTCAGCTGCTTGTCGGAGGTCCGGGCGAGCGCGTCGACCTTCGGCGCGGGCCTGGCGGTGACGGTGCCGGCGAAGTCGACGGGCGGCACGGTGCGGCCGGTGGCGGCAGAGGTGGCGCGGACGGTGAACGGGCCGGCGGTGTCACCGGCGTGCAGCGTCGGGGCGGTCGCCAGGCCGTCCTTGCCGGTGGTCACGGTGACCGTCGTGGCACCGCCGGGGAACCGCGTGCCGGTGGCGCCGGCGCCGAGGGTGAAGCGGACGGCGGCGCCGGCCACCGGCTTGCCGTCGGCGTCCTCGGCGCGCACCCGGGGCGCGGTGGCGAAGTCGGTGCCCACGGTGGCCGTCAGGGCCTTGCCGTCCTTGTCGGCGACCGCTTCGAGGGCGGCGGGCGGGGCGGGCTTCGTGGGCGGCTTCGGGGTGGGCGTGGGGTGCGGGACCGGCCTGGGCTTCGGGGACGGGGCGGGCGTCGGCGTGCCGTCGCCGTGGGTCGGGCCGGTGGAACGACCGGGGCGCGGCGAACCGCCCGGAACCGCCGGGGTGTTGGGCTTCGTCCGGCCCGAGGTGCCACCGGGGGCCGAAGGCGCGGCCTGCTCGCCACCGGGGCGCTTGCCGGGACCGGTGTGGGTGGCGGACGTGCCGCCGCCGCGGTGGACGGGGAGCGCGCCGCTGCCGTCCGGTACCTCGAACGTGCCCTTCCGGTAGAACGTGTACCAGGACAGCACCACACGCAGATACTCGGCGGAGTCGTTGTAACCGAGGACGGCCCGGTCGAGGTCGGCCTGATCGGACAGGTCGCGTCCGTCGGCACAGAGGTAACGCCCCGCGGCGAGGGTGGCGTCGAAGACGTTGTTGGGGTCCTTGACGCCGTCGCCGTTGCCGTCGGCGCCCCAGCCCTCGCCGCGCGGGCCGCCCCGGGACCAGGTGGAGGGGATGAACTGCATCGGGCCGACGGCGCGGTCGAGGGTGGTGTCGCCGTCGTAGCGGCCGCCGTCGGTGTCGGATATCAGGGCGAAGCCGTGGCCGTCGAGCCGGGGCCCGAGGATCGGCGAGAGGGTGGTGCCCGCGGCGTCGACCGCGCCGCCGCGGGCGTGACCGGACTCCACCTCGCCGATCCCGGCGAGCAGTTGCCAGGGCAGCCGGCAACCCGGTTCGGAGGCGCGGAGTTGGTCCTCGGCCTTCTTGTAGGCGGCCAGGACGGTGGCCGGAATACCCGCCTGGGAGGGCCCGTGGAACACGCCGCCGCTGTCGCCGGAGTGGCCGGAACCCTTCGGTGGGGCGGGGGACTTGAGAGGCGGCAGGTCGGTGAAGTAGGACGAGCCGCCGTCGATGGGGGTGTCGGCGGGCGGCACCGGGCTGCGGTCGGCGCGGGCCGCGCGCTCGGCGACACCGGGCGCCTGGGAGGCGGTGAGCGCGGCCAGCGCGGCCGCCGCCACGGCCGTGGAAGCCACTCCCCTTTGGAGCCGCCGCCGGAATGTGGCTGCCATACGTGGTGTCCCCTCCGTGTCGACCTGCCGCGCGCACCGGTCGCCGCTGTCCGGCTTCCGAGGTGTGGCGCCGTGCCGCACTCCCCAGCGCCCAACTCCGGCGACACTACGACAACTCGGGCCGCACCGTCACCACTCCCATCGGCCACATAATGATCCGAATCGATCAAGGAGGGGCCGATGCCGTTCACTCTGAGCCATGCCGCCGCCGTCCTGCCGTTTCTCCGCCGCACCGGCACGGCCCGCGGCCCCCTGATCGCCCCCGCGCTGGTCGCCGGGGCGTTCGCACCGGATACGACGTACTACGCGGCCACCTTCGTTCCCGGCGGCATGGAATTCGGCACGTTCACCCACTCCCCGGCCGGCGTGGTGACGGTGGACGTACTGCTCAGCGCGCTGCTGGTCGGCGGCTGGCTCCTGGTGCGCGAGCCGCTGCGCGCACTCTTGCCGCGGACCGGACGCGAGCGGCCGGCGCCCGGCACCCCGAACCCGCCCCGGCGGCCACACACGACCCGCGAACGGGCCCTGGCAGCCGCCTGGTTCGTGGTGTCGGCGGTGCTCGGCGCCGCGACGCACGTCGGCTGGGATGCCTTCACCCACCCCGGACGCTGGGGCGCCCGGCTGCTGCCGGTGCTCGACACCGTGGTGGCCGGCCGGCCACTGGCCATGTATCTGCAGTACACCACCTCGGCGCTGGGCCTGGCGGTGGTCGGATGGTTCCTGTGGACGGCGCCACGGCCCCGCCCCACGGCCGGAACGAGTGGGACCGGGCCCGCGATACCCGAACTGCCGCTGCGCCTGCGGCTGTCGCTCACCGCCGTGGTGGCCCTCGGGGCACTGCTCGGCGGCGGATACCGCACGCTGCGGGCATACACCGTCCACGGGACGACGGTGGGGTGGTTCGACTACCTGCCGGACCTGCTCTTCGGGGCAGGCGCCGGGCTCGTACCGGCACTGCTGGTCTGCACGGCGGCACTACGGCTACGGGGCCGGCGGGCACGGCGCGACGCGGCCGCGACGGACGGGAACGCACCGGGAAGCCCGGCGGGCGCCGAGGCCGGCCCCGCCTGACACGGACCGACGGGACGACCGCAACGGAACAGCCGGGGTGCGGACGGCGCGACCACCGAACGCACCCCGGAGCGGCGTCAGTGCGCCGCCGACTCCCAGTCCCCGCCCGAACCGACCGAGACATCCAGCGGGGCACGGAGCTCGACGGCGGCGGCCATCTCCTTCCGGACCAGCTCCTCCAGCCGGGCCCGCTCACCGGGAGCCACCTCGACCACGATTTCGTCATGGACCTGGAGCAGCATCCGGGAGGACAGCTCCGCCGCACGCAGCGCAGCATCCACCCGCAACATCGCGATCTTGACGATGTCGGCGGCGGTGCCCTGGATCGGGGCGTTCAGCGCCATCCGCTCGGCCATCTCACGACGCTGGCGATTGTCGCTGTTGAGGTCGGGCAGATAACGGCGGCGGCCGAGGATCGTCTCGGTGTAACCGGTGGCACGGGCCTCCTCGACGACGCGCTGGAGGTAGTCCCGCACCCCGCCGAACCGCTCGAAGAAGGTGTCCATCAGCTTGCGGGCCTCGTCCGGCTGGATGCCCAGCTGCTGGGAGAGACCGAACGCGGACAGCCCGTAGGCCAGGCCGTAGGACATCGCCTTGATCTTGCGGCGCATCTCCGGATCGACCTCGGCCTTGGCCACCGAGAACACCTGGGAGGCAACGGTGGTGTGCAGATCCTCACCCGAGGTGAACGCCTCGATCAGGCCCTCGTCCTCGGAGAGGTGCGCCATCACCCGCAGCTCGATCTGGCTGTAGTCGGCGGTCAGCAGCGACTCGAAACCCTCGCCGACGACGAAACCGCGACGGATCGCCCGACCCTCGTCCGTCCGCACCGGGATGTTCTGCAGATTCGGATCGGTGGAGGACAGCCGGCCGGTGGCCGCGACGGTCTGGTTGAACGTGGTGTGGATCCGGCCGTCCGCCGCGATGGTCTTGATCAGACCCTCGACCGTGGTCCGCAGCTTGGCCTGCTCCCGGTGGCGGAGCATGATCACCGGGAGCTCGTTGTCGGTCTGGGCTGCCAGCCACGCCAGGGCGTCGGCATCGGTGGTGTAGCCGGTCTTGGTCTTCTTGGTCCTGGGCAGACCCAGCTCGCCGAAAAGGACCTCCTGGAGCTGCTTGGGCGAGCCGAGGTTGAACTCATGGCCGGCCGCCGCATGCGCCTCCTTGACCGCCTGCTGGACGGCGCCGGCGAACTGCTGCTCCATCCGCTCCAGCCAACCCCGGTCGGCGGCGATACCGGCCCGCTCCATCCGGGCCAGCAGCTCACTGGTCGGCAGCTCCACCTCGCGCAGCAGATCGGCGGCACCGACCTCGGCCAGCCTGGCACCGAACGCCGTCCCCAGATCCAGAACCGTGCGGGCCTGCGCCATCAGGGCCTCCGCCTCGGCCTGCTCGTCCGCACCGAACGCCAGCTGGCCGTCCCCCGCGGCAGCCGGGGCGAGATCACGGCCCAGATACTCGATCGACAGCGCGTCCAGCGCGAAGGACCGACGACCGGGCTTGACCAGATAGGCGGCCAGCGCCGTGTCCATGGCGACACCGTCGATACGCCAGCCGTGCTCGCCGAAGACCCGCATCAGACCCTTGGCGTTGTGCATCACCTTGGGGCGGGCGGCATCGGCACTCCAGGCGGCGAAGGCCCGCTCGTCGGCCTCGTCCAGCTGCGCCGGATCGAACCAGGCAGCCGGGCCGTGCGCCGTGGCCAGCGCCACCTCGGCCACACTGCCACTGCCCAGCGTCCACACATCGACGGTGGCCACACCCAGCGGCCCGGCACCGTGCTCGACCAGCCACGGGGCCAGCTCACCGGTGCCCAGAACCGTGCCGTCCACCTCGACGCCGGCAGCCGGCTCGGCCGGCTCCGCACTCTCGGCAGCCCCCGGATCCACGGCCAGCAGGCGGTCCCGCAGACCCTGATTACGGATCTCCAGGGCATTCAGGAAGACCTTGAGGGCCTCGCGGTCATAAGGCAGGCGGGTCAGCTCCGCAGGGCCACAGGGCAGCTCGACGTCGCGGACCATCTCCGTCAGACGGCGGTTGAGCTTCACCGACTCCAGGTGATCGCGGAGATTCTGCCCCGCCTTGCCCTTCACCTCGTCGGCACGCTCCACCAGCTCGGCGAACGAACCGAACTGATTGATCCACTTCGTGGCGGTCTTCTCACCGACACCCGGAATGCCCGGGAGGTTGTCCGACGGATCACCGCGCAGGGCGGCGAAATCCGGATACTGGGCCGGCGTCAGACCGTACTTCTCGGCGACCTTCTCCGGCGTGAAACGCGTCAGCTCCGAGACGCCCTTGGTCGGATAGAGGACCGTGACGTCATCGGAGACCAGCTGGAAGGAATCCCGGTCACCGGTGACGATCGACACCTCGAAGCCCTGGGCGGTGGCCTGGGTGGCGAGCGTGGCGATGACGTCGTCGGCCTCGAAACCGTCCACCGCGAAGCGCTTGACGTGCATCGCGTCCAGCAGCTCCCCGATCAGCTCCACCTGCCCCTTGAACTCGTCGGGCGTCTTGGAACGGTTCGCCTTGTAGTCGGGGAACTCCTCCGACCGCCACGTCTTGCGCGAGACGTCGAACGCCACCGCGAAATGCGTGGGAGCCTCATCACGCAGCGTGTTCGCGAGCATCGACGCGAAGCCGTAGATCGCATTGGTCGGTTGCCCGGTCGCGGTGGTGAAATTCTCCACGGGCAGGGCGAAGAACGCCCGGTACGCCATGGAATGCCCGTCCATCAGGAGCAGGCGCGGACGGCCACCCGCCGCCTCGCCGCCGGTCGCTTCGCTCATCTTCACTGCCTTTCCTGCCACGCCCCCGATCCTGCCACGGCCCACTGACAATCCCCGCCGCGCCCGCCGACACCCGACCGCCCGCCATCCCCTTACTGCCCGCCACACGTCCATGACAGGATCGACAACGCACCACTCAGATGTGCACGGCAACGACCCGCCGCGACCCGGCACACGACCCCAGGGAGAGCGCCATGGCAGCCAAGCCGCCCGCGTCGGACCCCGTCCAGGACGCGCCCGAGGTCGGCGCGCCCCAGCACTCCGCGGTCGGCATCCCGGCCATCACCCACGCCCTGAAGATCTCCCAGCAACAGATGGGCGTCCGCCGCACCGCCCTCACCCTGCTCCGGGTCAACCAGAAGAACGGCTTCGACTGCCCCGGCTGCGCCTGGCCCGAGGACGACAAACGGCACACCGCCGAATTCTGCGAGAACGGCGCCAAAGCCGTCGCCGAAGAAGCCACCCTCCGCCGCGTCACCCCCGACTTCTTCGCCACCCACCCCGTCACCGACCTCGCCACCCGCAGCGGCTACTGGCTCGGCCAACAAGGCCGCCTCACCCACCCCATGTACCTCCCCGAAGGCGCCGACCACTACGAACCCATCACCTGGGACCGCGCCTTCGACCTCGTCGCCGAAGAACTCACCGCCCTCGCCTCCCCCGACGAAGCCGTCTTCTACACCTCCGGCCGGACGAGCAACGAGGCCGCCTTCCTCTACCAGCTCTTCGCCCGCGAACTCGGCACCAACAACCTCCCCGACTGCTCCAACATGTGCCACGAGTCCTCCGGCTCGGCCCTCACCGAAACCCTCGGCGTCGGCAAGGGCAGCGTCCTGTTGGAAGACCTCTACAAAGCCGACCTGATCATCGTCGCCGGCCAGAACCCCGGCACCAACCACCCCCGGATGCTCAGCGCCCTGGAAAAGGCCAAAACCAACGGCGCCAAGATCATCTCGATCAACCCGCTGCCCGAAGCCGGCCTCGAACGCTTCAAGAACCCCCAGACCCCCCGCGGCCTGGCCGGCGGCGGCACCGCCCTCACCGACCTCTTCCTCCAGGTACGCCTCGGCGGCGACCAGGCCCTCTTCCGCGCCCTCAACCGCCGCATCCTCGAAGAGGCCAAAACCACCCCCGGCACCCTCGACGACGACTTCATCCGCGACCACACCCACGGCTTCGAGGAATTCGCCGCCCTCGCCGGCGCCGACGACGACTGGGACGAAACCCTGCGCGCCACCGGCCTGACCCGCGACGAGATCGAACACGCCCTCACCATGGTCCTCGCCTCACAACGCACCATCGTGTGCTGGGCAATGGGCCTCACCCAACACAAGCACTCCGTCCCCACCATCAAGGAAGTCGTCAACTTCCTCCTGCTGCGCGGCAACATCGGCCGCCCCGGAGCCGGCGTCTGCCCCGTACGCGGCCACAGCAACGTCCAGGGCGACCGCACCATGGGCATCTTCGAACGGCCCGCACCCGCCTTCCTCGACGCCCTGGAAAAGGAATTCGGCTTCACCCCGCCCCGCGAACACGGCTACGACGTCGTCCGCGCCATCCGCGCCCTCCGCGACGGCGACGCCAAGGTCTTCTTCGCCATGGGCGGCAACTTCGTCTCCGCCACCCCCGACACCGACGTCACCGAAGCCGCCGTCCGACGCGCCCGCCTCACCGTGCACGTCTCCACCAAACTCAACCGCTCCCACGTCGTCACCGGCGCCCGCGCCCTGATCCTGCCGACCCTCGGCCGCACCGAACGCGACCGCCAAGTCCGCCCGGACGGGACCAGCGCCGACCAGTTCGTCACCGTCGAGGACTCCATGGGCATGGTGCACGCCTCCCGCGGCCGCCTGGAACCCGCAAGCCCCCACCTGCTCTCCGAACCCGCCATCGTCGCCCGCCTCGCCCACCGCACCCTCGGCGACCGCAGCAACACCCCCTGGGCCGCGTTCGAAAAGGACTACGCCACGATCCGCGACCGGATCGCCCGCGTCATCCCCGGATTCGAAGACTTCAACACCAAAATCGCCCGCCCCGGAGGCTTCACCCTCCCGCACGCCCCCCGCGACAGCCGCAGCTTCCCCACCACCACCGGCAAAGCCAACTTCACCGCCGCCCCCGTGGAACACCCCACCGCCCCCGAAGGACGCCTGCTCCTCCAGACCCTCCGCTCCCACGACCAGTACAACACCACCATCTACGGCCTCGACGACCGCTACCGCGGCATCACCAACGGCCGCCGCGTCATCCTCGTCCACCCCGACGACGCCCACCGACTCGGCTTCGCCGACGGCGACTACGCCGACCTCGTCAGCGAATGGACCGACGGCAGCGAACGCCGCGCCCCCGGCTTCCGCGTCGTCCACTACCCCACCGCCCGCGGCTGCGCCGCCGCCTACTACCCCGAGACCAACGTCCTGGTGCCCCTGGACCACACCGCCGACACCAGCAACACCCCGGCCTCGAAATCCCTGGTCATCCGGCTGGAGACCACGCACAACGACTGACCGCCGACAACGGGGCACCACCCCGCGGCACACGCCCGCACGACGGCCTGATAGGAACAGGCACCGACCCGCGACGATCAACAGCGGATCCACAGCCGCGTCCAACGGCGAGCGAAACGGAGCAGCCCATGGGTGAGCAGAGCACGACCACCTTCCCGCAGGAGATCCTCGACCAGTGGGCCGGCATCGGCGTCGACCTGCCCGCCCTCTTCTCCGCCGGACACCTCGGCGAGCGGATGAGCGTCCAGGTCACCGAGGCCGCCCCGGAGCGCGTCGTCGGCACCATGCCCGTCGAGGGCAACACCCAGCCCTACGGACTGCTGCACGGCGGCGCCTCCGCCGTACTGGCCGAGACCCTCGGCTCCGTCGGCGCCATGCTCCACGGCGGCCCCGCCAAGGCAGCCGTCGGCGTCGACCTCAACTGCACCCACCACCGCGGCATCCGCTCCGGACTCGTCACCGGCGTCGCCACCCCCGTACACCGCGGCCGGACCACCGCCACCTACGAGATCGTCATCACCGACGAGCAGGACAAGCGGATCTGCACCGCCCGCCTGACCTGCGTACTGCGCGACGTCGACCCCGACATGTACCGCGCCTGACGTCCGCACACCGGCCACCCGGCCGGCGCCCCACCGCCCGGCACCACGGCCCCGCACCCGGACCTCCGGAGGCGGGGCCGTCCGCACTTGGGGCCGTCCGCACTTCACAGAACAGAAAACGCCGGCGGCGCCCACAGGCACCGCCGGCGTTCGATTCCGGCAATTCCGGAACAGGACCAGAGCGACCAGAGCCCTACTGGTCCTTCCCCTGCTCCTTCTTCTTCGCCTGCTCCTTCTGCTGCTGACGCTCCGTCGCGTCCTCGATGACCGCCTCGGCCACCTGGTGCATCGACAGCCGACGGTCCATCGACGTCTTCTGGATCCACCGGAACGCGGCCGGCTCCGTCAGCCCGTACTGGGTCTGCAGAATGCTCTTCGCCCGGTCCACCAGCTTCCGCGTCTCCAGCCGCTGGGTGAGGTCCGCGACCTCCTGCTCCAGCGCCCGCAGCTCGGTGAACCGCGACACCGCCATCTCGATCGCGGGCACGACGTCGCTCTTGCTGAACGGCTTCACGAGGTATGCCATGGCGCCCGCGTCCCGGGCCCGCTCGACGAGTTCGCGCTGCGAGAACGCGGTCAGCATCAGGACCGGCGCGATGCTCTCCTCGGCGATCTTCTCGGCCGCCGAGATCCCGTCGAGGATCGGCATCTTCACGTCAAGAATGACCAGATCGGGGCGGTGCTCCCGGGCCAGTTCCACGGCTTTCTGTCCGTCTCCGGCCTCGCCGACGACGGTGTAGCCCTCCTCCTCCAGCATCTCCTTGAGGTCGAGGCGGATCAGCGCCTCGTCCTCGGCGATCACGACGCGCGTGGTCAGCGGCGGTACGTGCGACTGGTCGCCATCGGCGACAGGCTGCTGGGGCTCGGCGGCGCTCAAGGGGACTCCTCGTTCCAGGCAGGTGGTGCCATTGCAGCCTACCTAGGGGCGGTGCTCGTTACTTACACGGTATGGTGTCTCGTGCCGCCGGCCGGGTTGGTGGAATGGCATACACGGATGTCTCAAACACATCTGCCCGAGAGGGCTTGCGGGTTCGAATCCCGCACCCGGCACTCACAGATCAAGCGGAATTTCACCTTCTCGTGAACTTCCTCGCGAATCACTCCCTCCGCACGCTCCGTCACGCACAGTGACGATATGCGTTTTCATGACACAGACGTACGACAGCGGGCGGTCGCCCGGCTCCGCGCGGGGGCGAAGAACGCCGACGTCGCCCGAGCCTTGGGGATCCCCCTCGGAACCATCAGCTACTGGCGACATATGGACCGCGCCAAGCGCGGAGAGTGTCCGGGACGGCACGCGCCCCGGTGCCCTCGCTGCGACGGCTGCGAGCTCGACGAAGTGGCCTACGCCTACCTGCTGGCCCTCTACCTCGGCGACGGGCACATCATCCAGTATTCGGGGCACCGCGTACCGAGCCTCATGATCACCTGCGACGACAACTGGCCCGGTCTCATGGACGACTGTGAGACGGCAATGCGGGCGGTTTTCCCCGACAACTCGGTGTGCCGCGTCAGCAAGCAGGGCTGCCACAACGTGAAGGTCTACTCCAAGCACTTATGGTGCATGTTCCCTCAGCACGGCCCGGGCAAGAAGCACGAGCGGCCGATCGTCCTCGAAGGGTGGCAGCAGCGGATCGTGGACGCACACCCTTGGGAGTTCATCCGGGGACTCGTCCACTCCGACGGGTGCCGGATCACCAACTGGACGACGCGGATGGTCAGCGGCGAGCGCAAGCGCTACGAATACCCGCGGTACTTCTTCACGAACAAGTCCGTGGACATCCGCCGACTCTGCTCGGAGACGCTGGACAGAGTCGGCGTCGAGTGGAAAGCCACCCGACGCGGCAGCGAGACCTACAACATCTCCGTCGCCAAGCGTGCCTCCGTCTTGCTCATGGACCAACACATCGGGCCGAAGTACTGACGGGACGGCAGTCAGTTACCTCGGCCCAGCGGAGTTGGAGCGGGTGCGTGCGGGTGGGGCTACTTCTGGATCTCGTCCTCGCCGATGTGGTGGACGCGGACGAGGTTGGTGGAGCCGGGGACTCCGGGCGGGGAGCCGGCGGTGATGATGACGACGTCGCCCTTCTTGCAGCGGCCGATCTTCAGGAGCTGCTCGTCGACCTGGGCGACCATCTCGTCGGTGGAGTTGACGGTGGGGCCGAGGAAGGTCTCCACGCCCCAGGTGAGGTTGAGTTGGGAGCGGGTGGCCGGGTCGGGGGTGAAGGCGAGGAGGGGGATGGGCGAGCGGTAGCGGGAGAGGCGGCGGACGGTGTCGCCGGACTGGGTGAAGGCGACGAGGAACTTGGCGCCGAGGAAGTCGCCCATCTCGGCGGCGGCGCGGGCGACGGCGCCGCCCTGGGTGCGGGGCTTGCTGCGTTCGGTCAGGGGTGGCAGGCCCTTGGCGAGGATGTCCTCCTCGGCGGCCTCGACGATGCGGCTCATGGTGCGGACGGTCTCGGTGGGGTATTTGCCGACGCTGGTCTCGCCGGAGAGCATCACGGCGTCGGTGCCGTCGATGACGGCGTTGGCGACGTCGCTGGCCTCGGCCCTGGTGGGGCGGGAGTTGTCGATCATCGAGTCGAGCATCTGGGTGGCGACGATGACCGGTTTGGCGTTGCGCTTGGCGAGTTTGATGGCGCGCTTCTGGACGATCGGGACGGTTTCCAGGGGCATTTCGACGCCGAGGTCGCCGCGGGCGACCATGATGCCGTCGAAGGCGGCGACGATGTCGTCGATGTTCTCGACGGCCTGGGGTTTTTCGACCTTGGCGATGACGGGGAGAAAGCGCTTCTCCTCGCGCATGATGCGGTGGACGTCCCGGATGTCGTGGCCGCTGCGGACGAAGGAGAGGGCGATGACGTCGGCGCCGTAGCGCAGGGCCCAGCGGAGGTCGTCCTGGTCCTTTTCGGAGAGGGCGGGGACGGAGACGGCGACGCCGGGGAGGTTGAGGCCCTTGTGGTCGGAGACCATGCCGCCTTCGATGACCTTGGTGTGGACGCGGGGTCCTTCGACGGCGGTCACTTCGAGGGTGACCTTGCCGTCGTCGACGAGGATGCGTTCGCCGGGGGTGACGTCGTCGGCGAGGCCGGAGTAGGTGGTGCCGCAGAGGTGGCGGTCGCCTTCGATGCCGTCTTCCACGGTGATGGTGAAGGTGTCGTCGCGTTCAAGGAGTACGGGACCTTCGCGGAATCGGCCCAGGCGGATCTTCGGGCCTTGAAGGTCGGCGAGGATTCCGATGCTGCGGTGGGATTCCTCGGATGCTTTGCGGACCCGGTCGAAGCGGGCTTCGTGGTCGGCGTAGGTGCCGTGGCTGAGGTTGAAGCGGGCGATGTCCATTCCGGCGTCGACGAGGGCTTTGATCTGCTCGTACGAGTCGGTGGCGGGGCCCAGTGTGCAGACGATTTTTGCTCGGCGCATGTTTCGACCCTATGACTTACCGGGCGGTAGGGAAGTGTGGTGACGTGACTGCTCAACGACCGCTTGGTGAAAGCCTGTTGACAAGTTTTGGAATGGGCGCGAAGCCGCTCCGATGAGCGGAATTACGGCTTCGCGCAGGCTGGTCTCACAGTGCGGGACGGGTCATGGTGAAGCGGGCGTTGACGCTGGCGTGGACGGTCTGGCGGCGTGGTTCGAGGTCGAGGGCGGGGGCCGATTCGAGGGCGGCGCTGCGGGCGCCGCCGGGGGCGGCGAAGCCGTAGCCCTGTTGCTGGGGATGGCCTTCGGCGCCGATGTCGGCGATTTCGAGGACGGCGTCGAGGGTGGCGCCGAGGGCTTCGGCGTATTCGCGGGCGCGTTGGACGGCTTCGTGGACGGCCTGGGTGCGGGCGCTGCGGTGGGCGGGCGAGTCGGGGCGGAGGGCCCACCAGGGGCCGTCGACGCGGGTGAGTTCGAGGTCGGCGAGGCGGGTGGTGAGTTCGCCGAGGGCGGTGAAGTCGTTGAGGGTGGCGGTGAGGGTGACGCGTCCGTGGTAGGCGCGGATGCGTTCGTGGCGGCCTTTGTCGGTGAGTTGGGGGGTGAGGGTGAAGCTGCCGGTTTCGAGTTGTTCGACGGCGTCGCCGTAGCTCTTGATGAGGGTGAGGGCGTGTTCGTTGCGGCGGGTGAGGTCGGTGAGGGCGGTGGTGCGGTCGGTGCCGCGGGCGCTGACGGTGACGGTGATGCGGGCGATTTCGGGGTCGACTTCGAGGTGGGCTTCGCCGCGGACGGCGAGGCGGGGGGCCTCGGGGGTGCCGTAGGGGAGGGTGGGGTCGGTCATGGGGTCAGCTTGCCAGTCGGTGCCGGTCTTTCGGTCAACTGGTCACCTGGGAGTCACCTGTTCGCAACGTTGTGGGGCTGTTGCGACAGGGGTGGTCGGGGCCACAATCTACGCGCGTTGTTCCGGGGCGGCGTGCCACCGGGCGCATGGGGACCATCTGACCTCTTGGGGGCGTCGATATGTCGTTCAACCGCCGGAAGTTTCTGGGGCGTTCGGCCGCGGCCGGTGCGGGGGTGGCGCTCACGGGGGCGCTGCCGCAGGGTGCGCAGGCGCAGGAGTCCCGGCCGGGGCGTGGGCGGGGCGGGCGGGTCCCGTTCCGGGTGCTGGGCACGACGGACGTGCACGGGCACGTGTTGAACTGGGACTATTTCACCGACAAGGAGTATGACGACGCGGCGCACAACGATGTCGGGCTGGCGAAGATCTCGACGCTGGTGGAGCAGGCCCGCAAGGAGGCGGGGCGGCATCGTACGTTGCTGATCGACGCGGGTGACATCATTCAGGGCACTCAGCTGTCGTACTACTACGCGCGGGTCGATCCGATCACGGCGCCGCACGGTCCGAAGCATCCGATGGCGCTGGCGATGAACCGGATGCGGTATGACGCGGCGGCGCTCGGCAATCATGAGTTCAATTACGGGATTCCGGTGCTGCGGAAGTTCCAGGAGCAGTGTGATTTCCCGTTGCTGGCGGCGAACGCGCTGGATGCGCGGACGTCGAAGCCGGCGTTTCCGCCGTATGTGGTGAAGCGGATCAAGGTGCCGGGTCACCGGGATGTCCGGGTGGGGATTCTGGGGCTGACGAATCCTGGTATCGCGGTGTGGGACAAGGCCAATGTGCAGGGGAAGTTGACGTTTTCGGGGCTGGTCGAGCAGGCGAAGGTGTATGTGCCGAAGCTGCGCTCGCTCGGCTGTGACGTGGTGGTCTGTACGGATCATTCGGGCCTGGACGGTGCGACGTCGTACGGGGATGCGCTGCCGTATCCGGAGAACGCGTCGTCGCTGGTGGCCGAGCAGGTGCCGGGTATCGACGCGATTCTGGTGGGTCATACGCACAAGGAGGTGGCGTCCCGGACGGTGGTGAACAAGGAGACCGGCCGGAGCGTGGTGCTGTCCGAGCCGCTGATGTGGGGGATGCGGCTGAGTGTCTTCGATTTCGAGGTGGAGTGGTGCCGGGGCCGCTGGGAGGTGGTGTCGGTCAAGGCGGAGGTGCGCAACGCCAATACGGCGGTGGAGGATCCGGAGATCGCGCGACTGGTGCGGGGTGAGCATCAGGCGGTGGTGAAGTACGTGAATCAGGTGGTGGGGACGTGCAAGGCGGCGATGTCGGCGGCCGAGGCTCCGTACAAGGACACGCCGATCATCGACTTCATCAATTTCGTGCAGGTGGACACGGTGAAGTCGGCGCTGGCCGGCACGAAGTACGCCGCACTGCCGGTGCTGTCGCAGGCGGCGTGTTTCTCGCGGTCGGCGGCGATTCCGGCGGGCCAGGTGTCGCTGCGTGATGTGGCGGGGCTGTATGTGTACGAGAACACGCTGGATGCGCGGCTGTTGACGGGTGCGCAGCTGCGGGACTATCTGGAGTTCTCGGCGCGGTATTTCGTGCAGACGGCGCCGGGTGCGCCGGTGGATCCGGCGAAGCTGACGAACGCGAACAACACGCCCGACTTCAACTACGACGTGGTCGGTGGGCTGACGTATGACATCGACATCGCGAAGTCGGCGGGTTCGCGGATCACGAACCTGCGGTATCAGGGCAAGCCGTTGGACGACCAGGCGCAGTTCGTGCTGGCGGTGAACAACTACCGGGCGAACGGCGGTGGTGGCTTCCCGCATGTGGCGAAGGCGACGTCGGTGTGGTCGAACTCGGACGAGATCCGGAACACGATCATCGCGTGGGTGAAGGCGAAGAAGGTGATCGATCCGGCGGTGTTCGCGGCGGCCGGGTGGCGGCTGACGCGGGCGGGGGTGCCGGTGTTCCAGGGCGGGTGACCCGGGTCGCGCCGTGTCGGTGCGGGCGCCGCCCCTCTCCCCCGGTCCGTGCGGGTTGGGGTGGAGGGGCGGTGGCGTTCAGTGGCGCGGGACGAGGTTCGAGCCCTGGCGGGGGACGGTGCCGGTGCGGCGGGTCGGGGGTTGTTGGGTGAGGCCGAAGGTGGTGAAGGAAGTGCGGGTGGGGAGGGGGTAGGTGGAGGTGGAGGTGAGGGAGTTGAGGATGGTGGCGCTGCGCCAGGCGGCGAGGCCGAGGTCGGGGGCGCCCACGCCGTGGGTGTGGCGTTCGGCGTTCTGGACGTAGACGGAGCCGGTGATGGCGGGGTCGAGGACGAGGCGGTGGTGTTCGTCGATGCGGGGGCGTTCGGAGGCGTCGCGGCGGAGGTAGGGGTCGAGGGCGGCGAGGAGGGTGTCGAGGCGGCGTTCGCGGTAGCCGGTGGCGAGGACGACGGCGTCGGTGGTGAGGCGGGAGCGGCTGCCTTGTTGGGCGTGTTCGAGGTGGAGTTCGACTTTGGTGGTGCCGACGCGGCCGGCGGTGCGGACCTGGACGCCGGGGGTGAGGACGGCGTTGGGCCAGCCGCCGTCGAGGGTGCGGCGGTAGAGCTCGTCGTGGATGGCGGCGAGGGTGTCGTGGTCGATGCCCTTGTAGAGCTGCCATTGGGCGGGGAGGAGTTCGTCGCGGGTGCGTTCGGGGAGGGCGTGGAAGTAGCGGGTGTAGTCGGGGGTGAAGTGTTCCAGGCCGAGTTTGCTGTATTCCATGGGGGCGAAGGCGGGGGTGCGGGCGAGCCAGTGGAGGTTTTCGCGGCCGGTGGGGCGGGTGCGGAGCTGGTCGAGGAAGATCTCGGCGCCTGATTGGCCGGCGCCGATGACGGTGAGGTGGTCGGCGGCGAGGAGGCGTTCGCGGTGGTCGAGGTAGTCGGCGGAGTGGATGACGGGGACGGTGGGGGCCTCGGCGAGGGGGCGGAGGGGGACGGGGACGTGGGGGGCGGTGCCGATGCCGAGGACGAGGTTGCGGGCGTGGGTGCGGCCGAGGGCTTCGGCTTCGCCGTCGGCGTCGAGTTGGGTGTAGTCGACTTCGAAGAGGTGGCGTTCGTGGTTCCAGCGGACGGCGTCGATGTGGTGGCCGAAGTGGAGGGTGGGGAGGTTTTCGCTGACCCAGCGGCAGTAGGCGTCGTATTCGGCGCGGTGGATGTGGAGGCGCTCGGCGAAGTAGAAGGGGTAGAGGCGTTCGCGGGTTTTGAGGTAGTTGAGGAAGGTCCAGGGGCTGGCGGGGTCGGCGAGGGTGACGAGGTCGGCGAGGAAGGGGACTTGGAGGGTGGTGCCGTCGATGAGGAGGCCGGGGTGCCAGTGGAAGGCGGGGCGCTGGTCGTAGAAGGCGGTGCGGAGTTGGGTGAGGGGGTGGGCGAGGGCGGCGAGGGAGAGGTTGAAGGGGCCGATGCCGATGCCGATGAGGTCGAGGGGCTCTTCGGGGCCGGGGGTGTCGGTGGGGGTGTCGGGCTCGTTGTGTGGCGGGGTGTTCATCGCGGGGTGTGGCCTTCCACGAGTTTGAGGAGGGTGGTGAGGTCTCCGGGTTGGGTGTGGGGGTTGAGGAGGGTGGTTTTGAGCCAGAGGCCGGTGGGTGTGGTGGCGCGGCCGAGGACGGCGTGGCCTTCGGCGAGGAGGGAGCGGCGGATGGTGGCGAGGGTGGTGTCGTCGGCTCCGGTGGGGCGGAAGAGGACGGTGGTGAGGGTGGGGCGGGAGTGGAGTTCGTAGCGGGGGTGGGCGTCGATGAGGTCGGCGAGGGTGCGGGCGGCGGCGAGGGTGCGGTCGACGAGGTCGCCGAGGCCCTGGCGGCCGAGGGCCTTGAGGGTGACGGCGATCTTGAGGATGTCGGGGCGGCGGGTGGTGCGCAGGGAGCGGCCGAGGAGGTCGGGGAGGCCGGCTTCGGTGTCGTCGTCGGGGTTGAGGTAGTCGGCCTGGTGGGCGAGGGGGGTGAGGGTGGCGGCGCCGGGGACGGCGAGGAGGCCGGCGGCGACCGGTTGCCAGCCGAGTTTGTGCAGGTCGAGGGTGACGGTGTGGGCGCGGGCGAGGCCGGTGAGGGTGGCGCGGTGGGTGGCGCTGAAGAGGAGGGGGCCGCCGTAGGAGGCGTCGATGTGGAGGCGGGCGCCGTGGTGGTCGGCGAGGTCGGCGAGGGCCGGGAGGGGGTCGATGGCGCCGGCGTCGGTGGTGCCTGCGGTTGCGGTGAGCAGCACCCGACCGGTGCAGCCGCTGCGGCCGGTGAGTTCGGCGAGGCAGGTGTGGACGGTGGCGGGGTCGAGGGTGCCGTCGGGGGTGGGGAGGGTGAGGGGTTCGGGGAGGCCGAGCAGCCAGGCGGCGCGGTGGATGCTGTGGTGGGCGTTGGCGCCGCAGACGATGCGGAGGGGGCCGGTGGAGCCGGTGGGTTCGGTGGTGCGGTGGGCCTCGCGGGCGAGGAGGAGGGCGAGTTGGTTGGACTCGGTGCCGCCGGTGGTGACGAGGGCGTCGGGTGCGTCGGCCTCGGGGTACACGAGGGCCGCGAGGGCGCGGGCGGTGAGGGTTTCGAGTTCGGATGCGGCGGGGGCCTGGTCCCAGGAGTCCATGGAGGGGTTGAGGGCGCTGGCGGCGAGGTCGGCGGCGGTGGCCAGGGCCAGTGGGGGGCAGTGCAGGTGGGCGGCGCAGTGCGGGTCGGCGGGGTCGGCGGCGCCGGCGGCGAGGGTGTGGACGAGGGTGCGCAGGGCGGTGTGCGGGCCGATGCCCTCTTCGGGGAGGAGGGGGAGGCAGGCGTCGCGGACGGCGCGGGCGACGGTGTCGGGGCCGCCGGGCGGGAGGGGGCCGGAGCGGTCCTGGGCGCCGGTGGTGAGGGCGTCGAGGACGGTGTCGAGGAGGGGGCGGAGCGCACGGGGGCCGTCGGCGCCGCCTGCGAGGGCGGTGCCGGCAGGGGCGACTGGCATCAAGAGGCTCTTCTTCAAAGGGAGTTGGGTGCCCGGGTACCGGGTCTTAGGCCGACCTAAGTTACTGGTCCGGTACGGCGGGTATCCACCTGTTGCGCCGGTATCACCCTTTCGTGGGATGGGTGTCCCGCAGATGTTCGGTTGCCTGCGGTCTTGCGCACCGTCGAGGAGCGGGTGCCGGGGTGGCGCGGAAGCGACGCGGGTGCCACCGGCGGCTTCCGCCCGATGGCACCCGCGCCCCGCGCCGCCGGCGTGCTACCGCGCGGCGTCGGCGGTGCGGACGTGCAACGCCCTGCGCAGGTCGTCGAGTTGGTCGACGAGGGTGCGCCGCAGGGCCGGTGTCGGGTCGCTCTCGGCCAGGCAGGTCTCGCCGAGGCGGAGGGTGGTGTCCTCGATGAAGGGGGTGGGGAAGGCGTTGCGTCCGGCGGCCCGGGCGAGGGCGGGGCCGCGGTGGGCGGCGAGGGCGGGGACGTCGGTGAAGTAGCGGGTGACGTAGGGGCGGAGCAGGTCCTGCTGTTCGGGGGCCCAGAAGCCGTTGGCGGTGGCGGTGAAGAGGTAGTTGGAGGGGGCGGTGTCCTCGTCGGTGGTGAACAGGGCTTCCCAGGCGGCCTGTTTGGCGGCCGGGTCGGGGAGGGCGGCGCGGCAGCGGGCGGCGCCTTCGCGGCCGGTGGCGCTCTGGTCGCGGGCGAGTTCGGCGTCGATGGCGGCGTGGAGTGCGTCGGTGGGTGCGGCGCCGAGAGTGGCGAGTCGGCCGAGGATGCGCCAGCGCAGTTCGTGGTCGAGGGCGGGGCCGCCGGGGACGCTGCCGTCGTCGAGCCAGCCCTGGATGCCTTCGGGGGTGGTGGCGCTGTCGATGAGGGTGCGGACGGCGGTCAGGCGGAGGCCGGCGGCGGGGCCGTGGCCGGGGCCTTCGGTGCGGCGCAGGAGGTCGCGGCCGAGGGCGGTGAGGGTGGTCAGGGCGGTGTGGCGGTCGGCGGGGGTGAGGTAGCGGTCGGCGATCTGGGTGCGGGCGAAGGCGAGGACGCCCTGGACGATGGCGAGGTCGGTCTCGTGCGGGAGGTGGTCGCGGGCGGCGTCGAGGTAGGCGGTGGGCGGGAGTTGGCCGTCGCGGACGAGGTCGCGGGCGGCGTTCCAGACGACGGCGCGGGTGAGCGGGTCGGGCAGCGAGGAGAGGCTGCGGGCGGCGGTCCGCCAGGAGGCGGGGTCGAAGCGGACCTTGGCGTAGGCGAGGTCGCCGTCGTTGAGGAGGACGAGGGCGGGGGCGGCCCGGGGGAAGGTGTGGCGGGTGGGGTCGCCGTCGGCGGGGATGTCGACGTCGAAGCGGTCGCGCGGGGTGAGCCGGTCGGGGTGGTGGGGGTCGGCGTCGTAGGTGCCGACGGCGATGCGGTGCGGGCGGTTGCCGGTGTGGGTGATGTCGAGGTGCCAGGTGCCGGGTTCCTCGGTGACGGCGGGGGTGAGGGTGTCGACACCGGTGGTGCGCAGCCAGCGTTCGGCCCAGGTGTGGACGTCGCGGTCGGTGGCGCGGGCGAGGGAGTCGAGGAAGTCGGCGAGGGTGGCGTTGCCGAAGCGGTGGCGGGCGAAGTGGTCGTTGATGCCGGCGAGGAAGTCCTTCTCGCCCATCCACGCGACGAGTTGGCGCAGGGCGGAGGCGCCCTTGGCGTAGGAGATGCCGTCGAAGTTGAGGAGGGCGGAGGCGGTGTCGGGGACGTCGTGGGGGGCGGGGGCGACGGGGTGGGTGGAGGGGCGCTGGTCGGCGTCGTAGCCCCAGCCCTTGCGGGCGACGGCGAAGTCGGTCCAGGTGTCGGTGCCCCACTTTCTGGGGGGAGTCCCCCCAGACCCCCCGCGGCCGGCTTCGGAGAGGACCTGGTAGCCCATGTATTCGGCGAAGGACTCGTTGAGCCAGATGTCGTCCCACCACCGGAGGGTGACGAGGTCGCCGAACCACATGTGGGCCATTTCGTGGGCGATGACCACGCCGCGGGTCTGGCGTTCGGTGTCGGTGACGGCGGAGCGGAAGACGAAGTCGTCGCGGAACGTGACCAGGCCGGGGTTCTCCATGGCGCCGGCGTTGAATTCGGGGACGAACGCCTGGTCGTAGGAGTCGAAGGGGTAGGGCTCTTCGAAGATCTGGTGGTAGCGGTCGTAGCAGCGGCGGGTGATGTCGAGGATTTCCTCGGCGTCGGTGTCGAGGTGGGGGGCGAGGCTGCGGCGGCAGTGGATGCCGAAGGGCAGGCCGGCGTGTTCGGTGCGGACGGAGTGCCAGGGGCCGGCGGCGACGGCGACGAGGTAGGTGCTGATGCGGGGGGTGGTGGCGGCTTTCCAGGTGCCGTCGGGGAGTTGTCCGGTGCGGCCGTTGGCGAGGACGGTCCAGGTGGGCGGGGCGGTGACGGTCAGGTCGAAGGCGGCCTTGAGGTCGGGTTGGTCGAAGGCGCCGAAGACCCGCTGGATGTCGTCCATGAAGAGCTGGGTGTAGACGTAGCTCTCGCCGTCGGCGGGGTCGGTGAAGCGGTGCATGCCCTCGCCGGTGCGGGAGTAGCGCATGGTGGCGTCGAGGCGGAGCTCGTGGGGGCCGGCGGTCAGGCCGGTCAGGGGCAGGCGGTTGTCGTCGAGGGCGGCGGGGTCGAGGGGGCGGCCGTCGAGGGTCGCGGTGTGGAGTGTGACGGGCCGGATCTCGACGAAGGTGTCGCCGGGTTCGACGGCGGTGAAGTGGATGACGGTGCGGGAGGTGAACTCCTCGTCGCCGTGGGTGAGGTCGAGGGCGATCTCGTAGCGGTCGACGTGGATCCGGCGGGCGCGGGCTTCGGCTTCGGGACGCTGCAGTACGGGCATGTGGTGCAGCTTGCCACGGCGGGGTGGCGGGGGTACGGGGGGTTTCGCGGGAACCGGGCGGAGGGGTTTTCGGGGGTCACTCCACTCTGGGCGGGTCCGCGGGGTCGGGTATCCGGGTGGACCAGCCGCCGGGGACGGTGCGGGTCTGGCGGTCGCGGAAGCGGGCGGGGGCGAGGCCGACGCGGCGGGTGAAGAGGCGGCTGAAGTAGGCGGGGTCGTCGTAGCCGACGCGGCGGGCGACGGCGGCGACGGGGAGTTCGGTGGCGACGAGGAGTTCCTTGGCGCGGCCGAGGCGGATGCCGAGGAGGTAGTCCTTGGGGCTGCAGCCGGCGCCGCGGCGGACGGCGGTGCGGAGTTCGGCGGGGGTCATGCCGTGCCGGGCGGCGTGTTCGGCGACGGAGAGGGGGAGGAAGGCGTCGCGGGCGAGGGCGGCGAGGACGGGCCGGCCGTCGGGGGCGGTGTCGGCGCGGGCGCGGCGGAGGGCGACGAGGAGTTCGTGGACGGCGGCGGCGGTCTCGACGTCCAGGAGGGGGTTGTCGCGGCGGGCGGCGCGGGCGATGCGGCCGATGGCGGCGCGGGCCGGTCCGGTGTCGGCGAGGGGGACGAGGGTCTGGTGCGGGTCGATGCAGCCGAGCTCGGTGTAGGTGTCGGTGGCGGGGCCGGTGAAGTCGACGAAGCTCTCGTCCCAGCCGGTGTCGGGGTCGGCGCCGTAGTGGTGGGGGACGCCGGGGAGCAGCCAGAGCAGGGCGGGGGCGGTGACGGTGCGGCGGTGGCCGTCGGGGGTGGTGCACCAGCCGCGGCCGGCGTGGACGACGACGGCGACGTGGTGGTCGAGGGTGCGGGGGCCGACGGGCGGCAGGGTGCCGTGCTGGAGGCCGACGCCGAGGCAGACCAGGCCGAGGCGGTGGTGGAGGGGGCTGGGGGTGAAGTAGCGCATCCAGGTGTGGTACATGCCGGCGGGCCTCCCGTCGCCGTGTCGCTCCCTGGCACCGTCGGGTCGACGAACCGTCCGATCGCTTCCGATCTTCGTCCATGGACCGGCGGGCCGCCAGAGGGCGGGATGGGGGCGTTCGGGAGGGGGCACGGGGGCGGCGGGGCGGTCGGGACGCCGCGGGCCGGGTGCCGGGGGCCGACGGCCCCGACACCTGGCCCGCGGGCCCGCCTTCAGATCTCGGTCACCCGGAAGGCGTCGAGGACGAACTCCGCGGTGCCGTCGTCGCCGGTCTTGCGCAGGCCGACCCAGGCGTCGCCGTGCCGGGGCGCGGTGAACTCGTAGGCGTGGACGGCGGGTTGGGTGGCGACCGGGAGCGGCTGCCGGAGGAGTTCGCGGGTGGCGGGCGCGTCGACGGCGGTGATCCAGGCGTACTGCCCGGCCTTCTCGTTCTCGTAGCGGAAGGCGACGCGATAGCGGCGGCCGGGGACGAAGCGGACGGTGTGCGGGACGGTGCGGTGGACGAGGCCGGTGTTCTCGCCCCGGGACTTGAGGGACTGGCCGCCGTCGACGACGTCGTCGATCGCCTTGCCGTTCCAGCCGCGCCGGGTGTACGGGGCGTGGCGTCGGGCGATATGGGTGCGGGGGTCGGTGGAGCCGCCGGCGTCGCCCTTGACGAACGGGCCCCAGCCCTGCGGGACGTGCTCGAAGTCCTCGGCGGCGAGGGTGCCTCGGGGCAGGGCGGGCCGGCCGGCCGGGACGACCCGGATGTTGTCGAAGCGGACGCGGGCCGGGCCGGCCGCCGCCCGCAGAGCGAGCGTGACGGGCCCGCCGCCCTCGGGCACCGTGAAGTACGTGAACATGCGCTGGAAGCGGGTGCCGTGCTTGCGGTCGGCGGCGACGTGGTTGACGGCGGTGGAGGTGTCCGTCCAGTTGGCGGCGGTGACGCCGTCGCCGGTGCGTATCTCCAGGGATGCCCGGCGCCGCTCCCCCGCCGTGGCGCCGACCTCGACCTGCACGGACGCCGCGTAGCCGCCGGGTGCGAGGCGGGACAGGCGCTGGGAGACGGTGGCGGCGGCCCCGCCCGCGATGACGAGTTCGTAGTCGCCGAGGTCGCTGCGCTCCACGGATGCGGGCCCGGACACCTTCCAAGCTCCCTTCAGGGAGCCAGAGTTGAAGCCGGGGTCGTACAGCGGGGTGCCCTCGCCCCACTTCGGGTCGCGGTCGAGATCGCTGCGGTCGCGGTGGAGAACGTACGGCTGGTCGGCCTCGGCGTGGAGCGTCACCTTGCCGCCGCCCACAGGAACGTGGGAGACGAAGACGCGGCCCTGGTCGGTGAGGCGGTACAGGGCGATCCGGCTGCGACCGGCCCAGCCGCGCGGCAGGGACCAACTGGTGCTGCCGCCCTTGGGGTTGTAGTGGTAGAGGCGGTCGGGGTCGGCGGCGCGGCGCGGTTCCCACGGCAGGAGGTAGCTGCCCGCGTCGTAGACGAGGCGGCCGTCGGTGGTGATGCGCCGGCTGCCGGACGCGTCGCTGACCGAGGTCGCCGGGTCCCCGAAGAACGTGATCTCGTGCTCGCCCCAGGTCTTGACGGGCTGCGCCTGGAGGTACTTGGCGGGCAGCGAGTCCGTCCAGATGAGGCGGTAGAAGGCGGTCCAGTCGGTCTTGCCGGTCCAGCCCTCGAAGTTGCCCATGCGGGGGACGCCGAGGAGGGTGGGCCACTTGTCGGCGAAAACGTCCTTCTGGTGGTTGCGGATGAAGCGGATCAGCCGGGAGTTGATGCCGCGCGAGGTGTCCGGGCCGTAGTCGGTCTCGGTCGCCCAGTGCGACCACAGCGACGAGCGCTCGAAGCCGTGGCCCCATTCGCTCGTCACGTTCCAGCCCTGTTCGCGGAAGGTGCGCTGGAGGCGGTCGGAGGTCCAGCCGGACTCGCGGAAGACGTCGATGTAGAGGGTGTCGAGGGCGGGGTCGGTGTCCCGGCGCAGGTCGGCGAAGCGCTTGATGATGTCGCCGGAGACGAGGTCGCGGCGCTGGTCGATGCGGTAGCTCTGGTCGAGCCAGTCCCACTGCTTGTTCGTCCTGTCGACGAGTTTCTCGGAGAAGGCGTGGGCGACGGGGTAGGACTCGGTGGCGTTGACGTGGACGGCGAAGTCGCTGTGCCACGACTTTCCCTTGCTGACGAGTGTGTTGAGGTCGGCGAGGCCGCCGGCGCGTTCGTTGTAGTTGCCCGCGTAGTCGGGGTGCGCGGAGTCGTGGCCCTCGGACTGGTAGCCCTTGAGGAGGGTGAACTGGCGCAGCCCGTCGGTGGCCAGTGCGATCCGTTTGACGTCGTCGAGGGTGGCGAGGAACGGATTGGTGGCCTGCGAGGCGAAGTTGAAGGGGATGTGCGGGACGACGCGCAGATGCTGCTCGTCGGTGCCGCGCGGGGTGACGGCGATGTCGCGGAAGGCGATCGCGGCGTCCTGCCAGTCGACCTTGCCGTCGCCGTTGCGGTCGCCGGTGATGATCACGGTGGCGTACGGGAGGGGTTCGGTGGCGTCGAGGGGGGAGGTGGCGGCGCGGTGGGTCCACTGGCCGGGGGCGAGGCGGGCGGCGGTGTGGCCGTCGCCGCGCACGGTCTCGTGCCAGAGGCGGCCGTTCTCCCAGGTGGTGCCGGCGGCGGGGTCCGGTCTGTCGTAGACGGTGTTGGTCTCGACGGCGCCGCCGAGCGTGTCGTGGGCGACGACGGCGTAGGCGCAGCCGGTGGGTCGGGCGGCGGGGCTGTCGGTCCGCGGTGTGACGAGGGTGTCGCCGCTGCTGGCCTTGTCGAGCTGGACGGTGGCGGCGAGCAGTGCGGCGCCGGGCTGGTCGCTGCGGACGGACAGCAGGGCGAGACCGGGGATCTGCAGGGTGCCGACGCGCAGTCCCGAGGTGTCGGCGATCCGTGTGACGCGCCAGTCGACGCGGTGCGCGTCCACGGTGATCGTCACGTCGATGGTGCTGCCGGCGGCCAGTTCGAGCCGGTAGTCGGCCCGGTCGGCGGCGAACTTCGCGGTGACCGCCGGGGTGTGGGGGACGCCGTCGATCAGGAGGGTGGCCACCGGGTCGGGCTGGGCGTGCAGGACGGCGCCGGTGGTGCGGTCGGTGTAGTCGAGGACGCGGGGGAAGGCGGGGTCGACGCGGACGTCCAGCGCGGTGGAGCGCAGCCGCACCGGCCCGGTGCGGGGTGCGGCGGTGGCGGTGCGAGTGCCGGGCGGGAGGGCGGTGGCGACGCCGGCGAGCGCGGTGGTGGCGACGAGCTGTCTGCGGCTGGGCCCTGGCTGTGCGGTCACGCGCGTCCTCCTCGGTGGCGGTGCGGCCTGTCGGCGGACAGCGTGCGGGGCGGGTGGGGCGCGGGGCCATGGACTCGGGGCGGGAGGTGTTGGACGGATGTGCGGCGGCGGTGCCGCGGGTCAGTCGCCGTCCGGGCCGGTGACGGGGAGGACGGCGGTGACCTGCCAGCCGCCTTCGGGGGCGGGGCCGGCGGTGAGGGTGCCGCCGAGGGCCTCGGCGCGTTCGGCGAGGCCGGCCAGGCCGAAGCCTCCGCCCCGGGCCTGTTCGGAGAGGCGGGCGGGGTCGCCGCCGTCGTTGGCGATGCGGAGTTCGACGCCGCGCGGGACGGTGTGCAGGGTGATCCGGACGGCGGTGGCGTCGGCGGCGTGCTTGCCGACGTTGGTGAGGGCCTCGCGGACGATGCGGTGGACGGCGGCGGATGCCTCGGGGGGCAGGGTGCGGTCCAGACCGGGTTCGAGGTCGAGGGTGACCGGCGGGCCGGTGCGGGCGAACGCGTCGGCGAGGGCGCGGACCTCGGCGAGCCCGGCGACCGGCGTGGTGCGGGCCTCGCCCTCGCGCAGCACCCGCACCAGGCGGCGCATGGCGGCGAGCGCCTCGCCGCCGGAGGTCTCGATGCGGGTGAAGGCCGCGCCGGCCCGCGGCCCGTCGAGTTCGGTGAAGCGGGCGGCGCGGGCCTGGACGACGATGCCGGTGACGTGGTGGGCGATGACGTCGTGCAGTTCCCTGGCCAGTTCCAGGCGTTCGGCGTCGCGGACCGCGGCCAGGTCGCGCAGCCGCTGGGCGTCCTGCCAGCGCAGGATCAGCGAGTAGGCGGTGACGACGACGGTCAGGACGCCGTAGAGGACGGTGAAGACGCCCAGCCGGATGTCCCGCATGGGGGCCAGGACGCAGGCCAGGCCGAGCAGGGGGCCGAGGACGGCGGCGGTGCGGCCGGGGGCGCCGCGCACCACGGCGGTGAGCAGGACGAGCAGGGCGATGCCCTCGCCCAGGCCCCAGACGCGCAGGACGTGCCGGCCGGGGATCAGGACGACGGAGGCGGTGAGGGAGACCGCGACGGCGATCCGGGCGCGGGTGGTGAGCGGGAGCCGGCGGTAGGGGACGGCGCACAGGCAGACCACGACGGCGGCGGCCACGACGACGGCGTGCGGCCGGGTGGGCTGCCGGGCGAGGACGACGGTCTCGACGGCGACGAGGAAGAGCAGGACCGCGGCGAGGCCGGCCTTGGCGGCGGCGGCCTTGTGGGGGTGGGCGCGGGCCCACCCGGTCATCGGGCTCATTCGCCGGTGGCCAGCCCGGATTCCCAGGCCCAGGCGGCGATCTCGACGCGGTTGCGGGCGGCGAGTTTGGCCTGGACGTTGGCGAGGTGGGTCTTGACGGTGGAGAGCGAGACGAAGAGTTCGTCGGCGATCTCGGCGTTGGTGCGGCCGGTGGCCAGGGCGCGGACGACCTGCTCCTCGCGGTCGGTGAGCGGTTCCAAGGGCGCCTTGGCGGGGGCGCGGCCGGTGCCGGGGCCCATGGTGCGCAGCAGCCGCAGCGTGATGGCGGGTGAGACGAGGGCGTCACCGGCGGCCGCGGCGCGCACCCCCTCGACGAGCAGGGCGGGGCTGGCGTCCTTGAGGAGGAAGCCGTAGGCGCCGCCGTGCAGGGCGGCCTGCACGTACTCGTCGCGGTCGAAGGTGGTGACGATGACGATCCGGGGGCGGTCGTGGAACTCGGGGTGGTCGGCGGCGCGCTCGGCGAGCCGGCGGGTGACCTCCAGGCCGTCCACTTCCGGCATCCGGATGTCGAGCAGCAGCACGTCGGGCTGGAGCCGTTCGACGGCGTCCAGGGCGGCGGCGCCGTCGGTGACGTCGTCGAGGACCTCGATGTCGGGCTGGCTCTCCAGGATCATCCGGAAGCCCGTCCGGACCATCTCCTGGTCGTCGGCGATGACCACGCTGATCGGCATGGCTCCATCGGAACCGCGGCGGGCGGGCCGTGCAAGCCGCGGCGGCGGATGGCGGAACGGGCCGGGGCCCGGGCACACCCCCGGGCCCCGGCCGTCGCGGCTGCGGGCCGGGTCAGCCGCCGAGTTGGCCGGCGGCCTTCTTGATGTCGGCCGCGAAGGTGCTCACCTCGGTGTAGACGCCGGGCTTGCCGGGCCGGGCGCAGCCCTCGCCCCAGGAGACGATGCCGACCTGGAGCCACTGGCCGCCGTCGTCCTTGCGGAACATCGGGCCGCCGGAGTCGCCCTGGCAGGTGTCGGTGCCGCCGGTGTCGAGCTTGCCGGCGCATATCTCGTCGCCGGGCGTGAGGGAGTCGCCGTACGCCTTCTGGCAGGTGGCGTCGTCGACGAACGGGACGGTGGCCTTGAGGAGGTAGCGCTGCTGGTCGCCGCCTTCCTTGTCGGCGCCCCAGCCGGCGATGGTGAAGTCGCCCTGGTTGAAGGTGTCGTTCTCGGCGATCTTCAGGGTGGGCTGGTCGATGGGCTTGGCGAGCTTGATCAGGGCCCAGTCCTTGCCCTTGCCGTTGTAGCCGGGGGCCTGCAGGACCTGGGTGGAGTTGACCTTGACGGCGGCCGCGTCCTCCAGGTCGACGGCGCCGGCGGTGGCGGTGATGGAGGTGTCGGGCCCGCTGCCGTCGACGCAGTGGGCGGCGGTGAGCACGATGTCCTTGGCGTAGAGGGCGCCGCCGCAGCCCATCGACAGCCGGACCATGAAGGGGAATTCACCCTGGTCGGCGCGGGTGCCGCCGACGACGTGGGGGTGCACGGGATCGCCGGGGGCGGGGGCGGCGTGCGCGGCGGCCGGCTGGAGGCTGAGGGCGGCCAGGGCGACGGCGCCGGCGGCGGTGCATCTCTTGAGGTGCTTCAGGGAGCTGCGCAACGGGCTTCCTTTCGTGGGGGGTCGAGCGCGTCATGTCAGGCTCATGCCAATCCCAGAGCCGGGCATGCCGCCCGCAAAGTTCCTGTGAGCGAGGGCAGCACACCGCAAAGCCTCCGGGCATCTGGGCAATGAACCCGTAAAGCGCCCTGCGATTATGTGGACTGCGGGTTAAGAGTGACAAGGGTCAACATCCGGCCAACTCCCGTACCCCGTACGCCCCGTACGCCCATGCGCCACTTCCCGCGCGCCGGCCGTACAGTGTGCGGATGACCACCGGCGGCAGCGCGATCGCGCACGGCTTCCCCCATCTCGACACGGTCCGCGCCGCCCTCACGGCGCTCTTCCGGCGCCTGTCCCACGACACCGTGAGCGCCTTTCCCACCAGCGTGCTGCCGGTCGACGTCGCCTTCGACGACGACGAGGACCTCCATCTGGGCGCCCAACGGGTCGCCCGCGCCATGGTCCGCCAACTCCATCTGCCGGACGCCCGGATCGTGATCACCTTCCGCGAGATGGAGCACGCCGCGACGGTCGAACTGACCGCCGGGCCCGAGTACTTCGTCGAACTCAACGACCGCTTCCGGCGCCACCGCAAGGACATCGGCGCCGCCCTCGCCCACGAGGTGACCCATGTCTGGCTGCACCGGCTGGACCTGTCCTTCCCCGGCACCCGCGACAACGAGATCCTCACCGACACCGCCGCCGCCTATCTCGGCGCGGGCTGGCTGCTGCTGGACGCCTACCGCGAGCACGGCTCGTTCTCCCAGAAGCTGGGCTATCTGACACCCGAGGAGTTCGGCTACGTCCTGGCCAAGCGCGCCGCCTTCTTCGCCGAGGACCCCGCGCCGTGGTTCACCAGCCCCCAGGCGTACGACGCGTACACCGCCGGCCGGGCGCGGGCCCGCCAGGACGCCCGGCGGCCGCCGCTCGCCGCCGCCGGCTGGGCCGCCCGGCTCCGCTACGCCAAGGACCGCCGCGCGGCCCAGGGCCGGCACGGCTCCGCACCCGCGCCCGCCGGCCCCGGCTACGCCTTCGAACCCGCCGCCGGCGACGCGCCCCTGCGGGTGTCCTTCCCCTGCCCGACCTGCTGGCAGCGGATCCGCGTCCCGGTGCGCGGCCGCCTCCAGGCCCGCTGCGGCCTGTGCAGGACCCTGCTGGACTGCGAGACCTGACGGCACGTCACTCAAGGACCCTCGGTCAGACCCAGCCCTCCAACCCGGCCAGGAACCCCTCCGGATCGTCCCGGTGGATGGTGTGCCCGGCGCCGTGCACCGTACGGACCTCGAAGCCCCGGCCGGCGAGCTCCTTCCCCGTCTCCTCGGTGAAGAGGAACCCCTCCCCCGCGATCTGCACCAGCGACGGCACCACCGGCCGCTGTGGCGTCCGGTCCCGCAGCCGGCCGTCGGACAGCGCCAGCGCCGTCCCGGTGTCCCAGTCCGCGAGGGTGGCCAGCTCGATCTCGACGTCGGTGTCGTCCCAGCGCGGGTTGAAGTACCGCACCACGCCCGGGTCGGCCTTCTTGAACGTCAGGAACACCGCCGGGTCGACGTCCCGCGGCCCCGTCGACCACGCCGGATCGCTGTAGACCGCGCGCCGCGGCCGCAGCCGCTCGACGGCCAGCGACAGCGCCAGCCCGCCCAGCGAGTGCCCCAGGGCCACCTCGACACCGGCCGGCAGGGTGTCCACCAGGTCGTCGGCGAAGAGTTCGGGGCCGTACTCGCCGCGCGGGCTGCGGCCGTGGCCGCGCAGATCGACGGCGATGACGCGGTAGCCCCGCGCGGCGAGGGCCGGGCCGACCCGGTGCCAGGTGCGGTGGTCGGACATGATCCCGTGGATCAGCACCGCGATCCGGTCGCCGGCGCCCCACTCGTGGGTGTGCAGCTGCATGCGTGCCTCACTTCCGCTTGCCTCCCGCCCGCGCCGGTGCGCCGCGCGCCGGGAGGACGCCAAACGTCTGCATCCTCCCAGCCCCGAAGGGCGGGATTCGCACCACCCTTGAGGCGCGGGCCCCGGCGGGCCCCCGTTCCCTCGGACAGCGCCCCGGCCGGCGGGGGCTCACGCGCCCTCCGCGGGCGTTTCCGCTACGGGCCGGCACCTGCTCCCGCTCGCGGCCCGGACGGATCCGCTCGTTACCCCGAAGCCTCAACCGGCCTTCCTCCCCGGCGCATTGGTCCGTACGAGGCATAGCCCTGGTCGATCACGAGCCGGTCCGACCCCGGCTCCCACCCGTCCTGGAACCCGCCGCGTCGGCGGTACGTCCCATCCGCGACCGACCGAGGAGGCACGCCATGCAGCACAACACCGTCCACCGCACCCGCCCGCACGCCCGTGCGACCGTCTGGGCCGTCTCGCTCGCCGCGGCCGGTGCCGTCGCGCTCTCCGGCTGCGGCCGGGCCACGCAGACCGTGCACAGTTCGCCGCCGCACCGCACCGGCGACGCCTTCACCCAGCGGGCCGCGCAGATCGTCCATGACTGGCCGAAGGTCTCCCCCGTCGCCGGCCGGCACGAGGCGCTGCTGCCGCTGGCCGGCGCCGACCGCCCCGCGAGCAAGGACGTCCGGGAGCTGACGGTGACCGTCGGCCACAGCGCCTGCGACGTCGGCTACGGCGCCCGGGTCATGGAGTCCAAGGAGCTGGTGGTGGTGTCCGGTTGGGGAAAGCGGAAGAACCCGAAGGGGGTCTGCACCGAGCAGCTGGCCACGCACCGGACGAAGGTGCGGCTGAGCAGTCCGCTGGCGGGCCGCGAGGTGGTGGACGCCGCCACCGGCAAACGGCTGCTGAAGGGCTGACACCGGCTACGGCGCGGGGGTCCGATCGCGACCGGCGGCTTCCCGGCCCGGCCGGTGGCGGGCGACGCCACCTGACGAGCGGGCCGGCACACCGCCCCGGGCGTCAACGGGTGGTGTGCGCGCCGCCGTTGACGTTCAGCACCTGGCCGGTGATGTGCCGGGCCCCCGGCGAGGCCAGGAAGGCCACCGCACCGGCGATGTCGTCCAGGGTGCCGGCCCGGCCGGTGGCGGTGGCGGCGATCAGCCGCTCCCGGCGCTCGTCGGCGAGCTTGTCGCGGAAGAACTCGGTGTCGGTGATGTAGCCGGGCGAGACCACGTTGGCGGTGATCCCGCGGGGGCCGAGGTTCCGGGCCAGGTCGATGTTCCAGGAGGCCAGTGCGGCCTTGGCCGCCCCGTAGGAGCCGGAGCCCTGGTCGGCGGCGATGGAGCCGAGGTGGATCACCGCGCCGCCGGCCGCCAGCCGGTCGTCCACGGCGCGGGTGGTCAGCACGGCGCCGAGCAGGTTGGCGTCGAGGTTGGCGCGGAAGTCCCGGGCGTAGGAGGCCAGGTCGGTGGCGCCGTCGGCGTCGAAGTCGGTCTGCCCGCCGGCGTTGTTGACCAGGACGTCCAGGCGCTCGGGCAGTTCCGCGGCGAGCCGGAGGAGCGCGTCGGGGTCGGTGTGGTCGCAGACCAGGCCGGTGGTCCCGGGGAGCGCGGCCGCGGCCTCCTTGAGGGGGCCGGGGCGCCGGCCGGTGATGACGACGCGGTCGCCGTGGTTCGCGAAGTGTTCGGTGAGGGCTCGGCCGATGCCGGTGCCGCCGCCGGTGATGAGGATGCTGCGTGCCATGTGCGGAACCCCTCCTGATTTTCAGGTCTAAACTCCTGGCGCGCGGAGCGACCGTCGTTCAGTGCTAAATTTAGACCTGAACATAACACCTCCAGGAGGCCCGATGGCAAGCGACTTCCAGGCGCGGGACGACGGCGGGACGACGGCCGGCCCGCCCCCCTACCCGGTGGACGAGATCGCCGCCGCCTGGCAGCGCGAGCGCCCCGGTACACCGGTCTCCTCCATCGGGATCGTCACGCCCCTCTGGCGGCTGGCGAAGCTGCTGGGCGACGACCGCCGCCGGGTGCTCGGCCGCGCCGGGGTGGACATCGCCACCCTCGACCTGCTGAGCGTGCTGCGCCGCAGCGGCACCCCGTACACCCTGAGCACCCGGGAGCTGGGCCGGCGTTCGATGGTCACCGCCGGGGCGGTCTCCCAGCGGGTGGCCCGCGCCGAACGCGAGGGCCTGGTCACCCGCCGGCCCGGCGAGGGACGCCCGCGCAGCGTCCTGGTCGAGCTGACCCCGGCGGGCCACGACCTGGTGGAGTCGACGGTGGACCAAGTCCTCGGCCGTGAGGCGGAGTTGCTCCAGGTACTCGGCCCGAAGGAGCAGGAGCAGCTGGCCGGGCTGCTGCGGATCCTCCTCCAGGACGTCCAACGCCGCCTGGGCGACGACCGGATCACCCAGGTCGGCGAGGGCTGATCTCCGGCCGGTCGCGCGGCGGCGGCGGCGTGGGCGTCAGCACCTCGTCGGGCAGCCCCAGCCGGCCGCGGAAGGCCGCCCGGCCGGCCTCGGTGACGGCGAGGATGCGACTCGCGGGCGCCTTGATGATCCAGCGGTGCTCCAGCGCGTGCCGGTACAGGGCCGCGCCGACCGCGCCGGAGAGGTG
The DNA here is from genome assembly GCF_019774615.1 of Streptomyces sp. BHT-5-2. Taxonomy (NCBI): domain Bacteria; kingdom Bacillati; phylum Actinomycetota; class Actinomycetes; order Kitasatosporales; family Streptomycetaceae; genus Streptomyces; species Streptomyces sp. BHT-5-2. Next base: position 5,816,460 of record NZ_CP081496.1, read on the forward strand.
CTGGCGGCGCGAGGTCCAGTCCAGGCAGGTGCGCACGTGCGCGCGGTGGGCCGGCGAGTGGCCGGCGTGCGGGATGCCGAGGTCGACCAGCCACTCGGCGCCGGCGGCGGTCAGTTCCAGCCCGTACTCCCGCACCAGCAGCCCGCGTTCGGTCATCGCCTCGGCGAGGGCCACCCCGAGGGCCCCGGCGATGTGGTCGTAGCAGGTGCGGGCGTGGTGCAGGGCCCGGCGGTGGTTGGCCTCGGCCAGCGAGCGGATCCGCACCTGGCGGTAGGGGGCGAGGCCGGCGAGGTTCTCCAGGGTCTCGGCGGTGTCGGGTCCGGCCAGCCTGACGTAGCGCCGCCGGCCCTGCCGCTCCTCGGCCAGCAGGCCGCCGGCGACCAGGAGGTTGAGGTGCTCGGTCGCGGTGGACGGCGCCACCCCGGCGTACTCGGCCAGTTCGCCGGCGGTCCAGGTGCCGCCGTCGAGCAGGGCGATGCAGATGGCGGCGCGGGTACGGTCCGCGAGCAGCGCCGCGAGGGCGGCCAGATCGGGGGTTTCCGCGGTGTTTTCATGATCGGCGTCCCATCGAATCATGTGCAGAGCGTAATCGCATATAACACTTCGGTGAGCACCGAATCGTCCTGCTTCTATCCTCGGGAACATGAAATCCGCGCTGGAGAAGAGCAGTTCGGTGGTGCCGGCGCTGCTGTCCACGGAGAACGACGACGGGACGTTCGTGCTGGTGGCGCTGCGGATCCGGTGGGACCTCGGGCCGGTGGTGAGCGTCTGGCTGCCCTCCCGGGGGCGCACCGCGCAGAATCTCGCGGTACGCCCCGACGTTGTCTTCAACCTGCCGCCCCAAGAGGACGCGGTGCAGGAAGGGGCGGACTGCGGCACCGAGCCGGAGGAGCCGTGGACGGAGCCGTCCGAGCTGGTCCGGCCGCCCCGACTGGCGCACTGCCCGGTGCAGTTGGAGGCGCGCCGGGTCGGCGAGCGGACGATGACGGACGGCGCCTGGACCCAGATCGAGGCGCAGGTGCTGCGGGTGCACGCGGACCCGCGCTGGGTGCTGCCGCTGGGCGACGGCAGCATCGACGTGTCCGCCTGGCGTGCCCCGGTGCACGACTTCCGGCCGCCGGTCACTCCCCCGCCGGAGCCCGTCCCGGCGCCCGCCCGGGAACTGGCCCGGCAGTTGGGCCGGCGGTTCCCCACCCAGCGGGACGGCTAGTGACCTGAGTCAGAGATTCGTCGTTAGTCGGGCATGAGTCGTCCGGGTCCGAAGATTCCGCCGTTGTCGGTCACTGATGCCCAGCGGGCGGTGCTGGAGGGCTGGTTACGTCGGCGTACGACGGCTCAGGCTCTGGCTCAGCGGTCGCGGATCGTGCTCGAGTGCGCCGAGGGCCACTCGATCATGGAGGTGTCCCGCCGGCTGCGGATCGCTCCGGACACGGTCCGCACCTGGCGGCGCCGCTTCATCGAGCGGGGGCTGGACGGTTTGTGCGACGACCCGCGGCCCGGTGTCCCCCGGAAGATCACCGATGCTGACGTCGAGCGGGTCATCGTCAAGACGCTTGAGGAAACCCCGAAGAACGCGACTCACTGGTCGACGAGGTCGATGGCCGCCGCTACGGGAATGTCGCAGTCGACGGTCTCGCGGATCTGGCGGGCGTTCGCCCTGGCCCCTCACCGGTCCCAGACGTTCAAGCTGTCCACCGACCCGCTGTTTATCGACAAAGTCCGCGATGTCGTCGGTCTGTATCTCGATCCGCCGGAGAAGGCCTTGGTGCTCTGCGTGGACGAGAAGTCGCAGATCCAGGCACTGGACCGGTCCCAGCCGGTCCTGCCGATGGTGCCCGGCGTTCCCGAACGCCGCAGCCACGACTACGTCCGGGCCGGCACCACGACCCTCTTCGCCGCTCTCGAGGTCGCCACCGGAAAGGTCATCGGCTCCCTCCACCGCCGTCACCGGGCAGCGGAGTTCAAGAAATTCCTCGCGAAGCTGGACAAGGAAGTCCCGGCCGGTCTGCAGGTTCATCTGATCCTGGACAACTACGCGACCCACAAGACGTCCGACATCAAGCGGTGGCTGCTTGCCCACCCACGGTTCCACCTGCACTTCACGCCGACCAGCGCGTCCTGGCTGAACCTGGTCGAGCGGTGGTTCGCCGAGCTGACCCAGAAAAAGCTCAAGCGCGGCGTCCACCGCTCAGTCCAAGCCCTCGAACGCGACATCCGAACCTGGCTCGCCGACTGGAACGAGCACCCCAGACCGTTCGTCTGGACGAAGACAGCCGACGAGATCCTCGACAAAGTCGCCGCCTACTGCCACCGAATCTCTGACTCAGGTCACTAGGGCGCTTCTGACGGATCTCCGTGGAGGAAGGAGCGGCGTCTGGTGCGTGCTCTCGCACGGCGCCGGGATGGCTTCATGGCGGAGCCATGGAGACATCTCGGCAACGCCGCATGGGGGTCCCGCCGCGCCCTCAAGGCGTGGGGGAGTGCGTGCCAGGCGTCGCGACGCCGCGGAGATCCGTCAGAAGCGCCCTAAGCCCGGCGGCGGACCCGCCGGGAAAGACAGCGCGGCGCCTGCCCTCCGGTCGGGGGAGGGGACAGGCGCCGCCGTACGAGAGCCGGGGTCTCACCCGGTCCTCGTGCCTCCGTACGACGCTGTACGGGACATCGGATGACGGTGCGTCACACGGTCAGTGCGCGGTCCGTCGGCTTGATCGGGGCCGGCAGGGCGCTGGCTCCCGTGAGGTGGCGGTCCACACCGCGGGCGGCGGAGCGGCCCTCGGCGATGGCCCAGACGATCAGCGACTGGCCCCGGCCGGCGTCACCGGCGACGAACACACCGGGGACGTTGGTGGCGAAGTCCGCGTCGCGGGCGACGTTGCCGCGGGCGTCGAGCTCCAGCCCGAACTGCTCGACCAGGCCGTTCTGCTGGTCGGTGCCGGTGAAGCCCATCGCGAGGGTGACCAGCTGGGCGGGGATCTTCCGCTCGGTGCCGGGCTTCTGCTCCAGCTTGCCGTCCTTGAACTCCACCTCGATCAGGTGCAGCCACTGGACGTTGCCGTCCTCGTCGCCCTCGAAGTGGGTGGTGGAGACGGAGTAGACCCGCTCGCCGCCCTCCTCGTGCGCGGAGGTGACCTTGTAGAGCATGGGGAAGGTCGGCCAGGGCTGGTTCGCGTTCCGCTCCTCACCGGGGCGGGGCATGATCTCCAGCTGGGTGACGGAGGCCGCGCCCTGGCGGTGCGCGGTGCCGACGCAGTCCGCGCCGGTGTCGCCGCCGCCGATGACGACCACGTGCTTGCCCTCGGCGGTGATCGGGGAGACCGTCAGGTCGCCCTCCTGCACCTTGTTGGCCAGCGGCAGGTACTCCATCGCGAAGTGCACGCCGTTCAGCTCGCGGCCGGGCACCGGCAGGTCGCGGGAGGTGGTGGCGCCGGCGGCGATGACCACCGCGTCGTAGCGCTTGCGGAGCTTGGCCGCGTCGATGTCGCGGCCGATCTCCACCTCCGTGCGGAACTTGGTGCCCTCCGCGCGCATCTGCTCGATGCGGCGGTTGATGTGCCGCTTCTCCATCTTGAACTCGGGGATGCCGTAGCGCAGCAGGCCGCCGATGCGGTCCGCGCGCTCGTACACCGCGACGGTGTGGCCGGCGCGGGTCAGCTGCTGGGCGGCGGCCAGGCCGGCCGGGCCGGAGCCGATGACGGCGACGGTCTTGCCGGAGAGCCGCTCGGGCGGCTGCGGGGTGACGTCGCCGCTGTCCCACGCCTTGTCGATGATGGAGACCTCGACGTTCTTGATGGTGACCGGCTGCTGGTTGATGCCCAGCACGCAGGCCGCCTCGCAGGGCGCGGGGCACAACCGGCCGGTGAACTCCGGGAAGTTGTTGGTGGCGTGCAGCCGCTCGCTGGCCGCGGTCCAGTCCTCGCGGTAGGCGTAGTCGTTCCACTCGGGGATGAGGTTTCCGAGCGGACAGCCGTTGTGGCAGAACGGGATGCCGCAGTCCATGCAGCGCGACGCCTGCTTGGTGATGATCGGCAGCAGGGAGCCGGGCTGGTAGACCTCGTTCCAGTCCTTGACGCGCTCCTGGACGGGGCGGGTCTTGGCGTGCTCGCGCTCGTGGTTCAGGAAGCCCTTGGGGTCAGCCATTGGTCGCCGCCTCCATCATCTTCTCGTGGGTCTCGGACTCGGAGAGCCCGGCCTGCTCGGCGGCTTCCTTTGCGGCGAGCACAGCCTGGTACGTGGGCGGGACGACCTTGCTGAAGCGCGCGGCCGCGGCATCCCAGTCGGCGAGGAGCTTCTCGGCCACGGTGGAGCCGGTCTCCTCCTGGTGGCGACGCACCACGTCGTGCAGCCACTGCTTGTCGTTCTCGTCCAACGGGCGGACCGCGGCGGCCAGTTCCGCGTTGACGTTGGCCGGGTCGAGGTCGACGACGTAGGCGAAGCCGCCGGACATGCCGGCCGCGAAGTTGCGTCCGGTCGCGCCCAGGACGACGGCGTTGCCGCCGGTCATGTACTCGCAGCCGTGGTCGCCGACGCCCTCGGAGACCACCGTGGCACCGGAGTTGCGGACGCAGAACCGCTCGCCGACCCGGCCGCGCAGGAACAGCTCGCCGCCGGTGGCGCCGTAGGCGAGGGTGTTGCCGGCGATGGTGGAGTACTCGGCGAGGTGGTCCGCGCCGCGGTCCGGGCGGACGACGATCCGGCCGCCGGAGAGGCCCTTGCCGACGTAGTCGTTGGCGTCGCCCTCCAGGCGGAGGGTGATGCCGCGGGGCAGGAACGCGCCGAACGACTGGCCGGCGGAGCCGGTGAAGGTGAGGTCGATGGTGTCGTCGGGCAGGCCCGCGCCGCCGAACTTCTTGGTGACCTCGTGGCCGAGCATGGTGCCGACGGTGCGGTTGATGTTGCGGATCGCGACCTGGGCGCGGACCGGCTGGGCGGCCTCGGCGGTGTCCGCGGCCAGCGCGTCGGTGGCGAGCCTGATCAGCTCGTTGTCCAGCGCCTTCTCCAGGCCGTGGTCCTGGGTGGTGATCTGGTGGCGGACCGCGCCCTCGGCCAGTTCGGGGACGTGCAGCAGCGGGGCGAGGTCCAGGCCCTGGGCCTTCCAGTGGTCCACCGCCCGGGCCACGTCGAGGACCTCGGCGTGGCCGACCGCCTCGTCCAGGGTGCGGAAGCCCAGCTCGGCGAGGAGCTCGCGGACCTCCTCGGCGATGAACTGGAAGAAGTTGACGACGAACTCGGCCTTGCCGCTGAACCGCTCGCGCAGCACCGGATTCTGGGTGGCGATGCCGACCGGGCAGGTGTCCAGGTGGCAGACGCGCATCATGACGCAGCCGGAGACGACCAGCGGCGCGGTCGCGAAACCGAACTCCTCGGCGCCCAGCAGCGCGGCGATGACCACGTCGCGGCCGGTCTTGAGCTGGCCGTCGGTCTGCACCACGATGCGGTCGCGCAGGCCGTTGAGCAGCAGGGTCTGCTGGGTCTCGGCCAGGCCCAGCTCCCAGGGGCCGCCGGCGTGCTTCAGCGAGGTGAGCGGCGAGGCACCCGTACCACCGTCGTGACCGGAGATCAGGACGACGTCCGCGTGGGCCTTGGAGACGCCCGCGGCGACCGTGCCGACGCCGACCTCGGAGACCAGCTTCACGTGGATGCGGGCCGCCGGGTTGGCGTTCTTCAGGTCGTGGATGAGCTGGGCGAGGTCCTCGATGGAGTAGATGTCGTGGTGCGGCGGCGGGGAGATCAGGCCGACGCCGGGCGTCGAGTGACGCGTCTTGGCGACCCACGGGTAGACCTTGTGGCCGGGCAGCTGGCCGCCCTCGCCGGGCTTGGCGCCCTGGGCCATCTTGATCTGGATGTCGTCGGCGTTGACGAGGTACTCGGAGGTCACGCCGAAGCGGCCGGAGGCGACCTGCTTGATCGACGAACGGCGCGCCGGGTCGTAGAGCCGGTCCGGGTCCTCGCCGCCCTCGCCGGTGTTGGACTTGCCGCCGAGCTGGTTCATGGCGATGGCGAGGGTCTCGTGGGCCTCGCGGGAGATCGAGCCGTAGGACATCGCGCCGGTGGAGAACCGCTTGACGATCTCGGAGGCCGGCTCGACCTCGTCCAGCGGGATCGACGGGCGACCGGAGGCGAAGGAGAACAGGCCGCGCAGCGTCATCAGCCGCTCCGACTGCTCGTTCACCCGCTCCGTGTACTGCTTGAAGATGTCGTAGCGGCGCGAGCGGGTGGAGTGCTGGAGCCGGAAGACGGTCTCCGGGTCGAAGAGGTGCGGCTCGCCCTCGCGGCGCCACTGGTACTCGCCGCCGATCTCCAGGGCGCGGTGGGTGGCGGTGATGCCGGAGGCCGGGTACGCCTTGGCGTGCCGGGCCGCGACCTCACGGGCGACGACGTCCAGACCGGCGCCGCCGATCTTGGTGGTGGTGCCCTGGAAGTACTTGGCGACGAACTCCTCGTCCAGGCCGACGGCCTCGAAGACCTGCGCACCACGGTAGGAGGCGACGGTGGAGATGCCCATCTTGGACATGACCTTCAGGACGCCCTTGCCGAGCGCCTTGATGAGGTTCCGGATGGCCGTCTCGGACTCCACGCCCGGCAGGAAGGTGCCGGCCCGGACGAGGTCCTCGACGGACTCCATCGCCAGGTAGGGGTTGACCGCGGCGGCGCCGTAGCCGATCAGCAGCGCGACGTGGTGCACCTCGCGGACGTCGCCGGCCTCGACCAGCAGCCCGACCTGGGTGCGGGTCTTGGTGCCGATGAGGTGGTGGTGGACCGCGGCGGTCAGCAGCAGCGACGGGATCGGCGCGTGCTCGGCGTCCGAGTGGCGGTCGGAGAGCACGATCAGCCGGGCGCCGTCGGCGATGGCGGCGTCGGCCTCGGCGCAGATCTCCTCGATCCGGGCGGCCAGCGTCTCGCCGCCGCCGGAGACGCGGTAGAGACCGGAGAGGGTCACGGACTTCATGCCGGGCATGTCGCCGTCGGCGTTGATGTGGACGAGCTTGGCCAGCTCGTCGTTGTCGATCACCGGGAACGGCAGGGTCACGCTGCGACAGGAGGCCGCGGTGGGCGTGAGGAGGTTGCCCTGAGGGCCGAGGGAGGAGATCAGGGAGGTGACCAGCTCCTCCCGGATGGCGTCCAGCGGCGGGTTGGTGACCTGCGCGAAGAGCTGGGTGAAGTAGTCGAAGAGCAGCCGGGGGCGCTCGGAGAGCGCGGCGATCGGCGAGTCGGTGCCCATCGAGCCGATCGGCTCGGCGCCGGCCTTGGCCATCGGGGCGAGGATGACCCGCAGCTCCTCCTCGGTGTAGCCGAAGGTCTGCTGCCGGCGGGTGACCGAGGCGTGGGTGTGCACGATGTGCTCGCGCTCGGGCAGGTCGGCCAGGTCGATCAGACCGGCGTCCAGCCACTCCTGGTAGGGCTGCTCGGCGGCGAGCCGGGCCTTGATCTCGTCGTCCTCGATGATGCGGTGCTCGGCGGTGTCGACGAGGAACATCCGGCCGGGCTGCAGGCGGCCCTTGCGGACGACCTTGGCCGGGTCGATGTCCAGGACGCCGACCTCGGAGGAGAGCACGACCAGGCCGTCGTCGGTGACCCAGTAGCGGCCCGGGCGCAGACCGTTGCGGTCCAGCACCGCGCCGACCTGGGTGCCGTCGGTGAAGGTGACGCAGGCCGGGCCGTCCCAGGGCTCCATCATCGTGGAGTGGTACTGGTAGAAGGCCCGCCGGGCCGGGTCCATGGCGGTGGCGTTCTCCCACGCCTCGGGGACCATCATCAGCACCGCGTGCGGCAGCGAGCGCCCGCCGAGATGGAGCAGCTCCAGGACCTCGTCGAAGGAGGCGGAGTCGGAGGCGTCCGGGGTGCAGACCGGGAACAGCCGCTCCAGGTCCTCGTTGCCGAAGAGCTTCGAGGCCAGCTGGGACTCGCGGGCCCGCATCCAGTTGCGGTTGCCCTGGACCGTGTTGATCTCGCCGTTGTGCGCGACGAAGCGGTACGGGTGGGCCAGCGGCCAGCTCGGGAAGGTGTTGGTGGAGAACCGCGAGTGGACCAGGGCGATGGCGGTGGCGAAGCGGCGGTCGGAGAGGTCCGGGAAGAAGGGCTCCAGCTGGCCGGTGGTCAGCATGCCCTTGTAGACGATGGTGCGGGCGGACAGCGAGGGGAAGTAGACCCCGGCCTCCCGCTCGGCGCGCTTGCGCAGCGCGAACGCCTTGCGGTCCAGTGCCAGGCCGGTGTCCCCGCCGTCGGCGGGGCTGCGCCGGTCCGCGACGAAGAGCTGGGAGAAGGCCGGCATGGTGGCGCGGGCGCCGTTGCCCAGCAGCTGCGGGGCGACCGGGACGACCCGCCAGCCGAGGACGGCGAGGCCCTCCTCGTCGGCGAGCGTCTCGATCCGTGAGACGGCCGCGGCCGCTTCGTGGGCGTCCGAGGGCAGGAAGGCGATGCCGACGGCGTAGGAGCCGGCCGCGGGGAGCTCGAAGGTGGCCTCCGCGCGGAGGAACGCGTCCGGGATCTGGAGCAGGATGCCCGCGCCGTCGCCCGAGTCGGGCTCGGAGCCGGTGGCACCGCGGTGCTCCAGATTGGTCAGCACGGTCAGGGCCTGCTCGACCAGGGCGTGGCTGGCCTCGCCGGTGAGGGTGGCCACGAAGCCGACGCCGCAGGCGTCGTGCTCGTTGCGCGGGTCGTACATACCCTGCTGGACGGGGCGGCCGTCCAGGGGCGACCAAGCGGCGGCGGCGCTGCTGGTGGTCGCGGAGTGCGTGGACGCGTGGCGCATCGGCTCTCCCAACGTCGTCGTGGCAATAGGCTTTGCCGAGGGACGACGTTGGCCCTCCGCGAAATTTCGTGCAGGTTACAGGATGGCTCGCTTCTCGAAAAGCGAAAGATGCCTTCCAGCATCCGGACGCCGCACGGGCGGTGTGCCTGAATTTCGGGGAATTTCGGGGATGCGGACGACTGCTTCGTTCTCGGACTGGGAGCCGCCCTCTGCGGCGGCGTTCGGCGAGCGACACTGCCCGGCGACGCCAGGGCCTTATGCCCGGTCGTCAACAAACCGAAACCGCTGGGTAACGCGGCCATCATGCGGTCACCCGAATGGGACGTCAACCCACCGCCGTCCCGAACAGCACGCCGAGGCCGTACGTGACCGCCGCCGCGGCACCGCCCAGCGCCAGCTGACGCAGCCCGCTGAACCACCACGAACGGGCCGTCACCCGCGCCACCACCGCGCCGCAGCCGAAGAGTCCGAGCAGCGCCAGCAGCACCGCAGGCCACAGCACACTGCCCCCCAAGAGATAAGGAAGGAGAGGCAGAAGCGCGCCCAACGCAAAGGATCCGAAGGAAGAAACGGCGGCAACGGTCGGAGAAGGAAGATCCGACGGGTCGATGCCCAATTCCTCGCGGGCGTGGATCTCCAGCGCCTGCTCGGGGTCGCGGGAGAGCTGTTCGGCGACCTTCCGGGCCAGCTCCGGCTCCACCCCGCGGGACTCGTAGAGGGCCGCCAGCTCCTCCTGTTCGTCCTTGGGGTGCTTGCGCAGCTCGGCCCGCTCGATGTCCAGCTCCGCGACCACCAGTTCACGCTGCGAGGCCACCGAGGTGTACTCCCCCGCAGCCATCGAGAACGCACCGGCCGCCAGCCCCGCCAGGCCGGTGATCACGATCGTCTGCTGCGACACCGCACCACCGGCCACGCCCGTCATCAGCGCGAGATTGGACACCAGGCCGTCCATCGCACCGAAGACGGCGGGGCGCAACCAGCCGCCGTTCACGTCACGGTGGGTGTGGTTGTCGCGGTGCGCCGCATGCGTCGGCGCGGCGGCGTCCATGATCTCCATGACCGACATATCCAGACCTGCTCTCTCCTTGCGAGGCGTGGGCCGATGGCGGCACTTCCCCCTCCAACCCCTCGAAGTTATGCGCGGATTACCCTGCTCCGCTAGCAAGGAAGGCCGAACTTACCTCGCTGACCTGCGGCTTTACCGAAACGGCAAGCTTGTGATCCGGATCACAAGACTGTCTGCGGGCGGCGGCACCCGCCGGGACGGTCGACCGGGTGACCCTGCGGCCCCGGACAGGAGACCCGGGCCGCCGCGGGGGACGGATACCGGGCGGGACACGGACTCCGGACGCCTCCGGCCGTCCGCCCCGACGGCCCCCTCAGCCCGCGAAAGGACACCCCGATGACGGACGCCGCCACCACCGCCACCCCGGCCCGGCCCGCCCCCGAGCCGCCGGACCCCGAGGGGCCCCCGGCCCCCTGCGGCAGCGCCCCGGAGCCCGAGGTCTCCCCGCTGGAGGACCGGGCGGCCGGCGCCCTCGTCGGGGCCGCGGTCGGCGACGCCCTCGGCGGGCCGGCCGAGGGCCTGACGCCGGAACAGATCGTGGCCCGGCACGGCGGCCGCATCGAGGGCATCGTCGGGCCGTTCCACCCGGATTGGCGCACCGCGCGACCGCTCGCGCCGTACCACAAGGGCGACGGCCACATCACCGACGACACCCTGATGACCCATGCGCTGGTCCGCGTCTACGAGACGGTCCGCGACCACCTCGACGCCTACGCCGTCGCCGACCACCTCGTCCCCGACCTGATCGGCACGCCCCGCTGGATCCCCGAACTCGAGGCCGAGGCACTGCCGTTGCAGCGGATCTTCCTCGCCGAGAAGTGGATCGTGGCACGGCTGCACTACGGCCACGCCGATCCGCGCGAGGCCGGCGTCGGAAACATCGTCAACTCCGGTGCGGCGATGTACATGACGCCGGTCGGCATCGTCAACGCCGGTAATCCGGACCGGGCCTACACCGAGGCGCTGGACATCTCCGCCGCCCACCAGTCCTCCTACGGGCGGGAGGCGGCCGGGGTGTTCGCCGCCGCGGTGGCCGCCGCGTTCCTGCCGGACGCCACCCCGGCCACGGTCGTCGGACACGCCCTGCGGCTGGCGAAGGACGGCACCCGGGCGGCGATCGAGGCGGTCTGCGACGTCGCCGCGCCGCACACCGACTACGAGTCCGCGCTGGTGCCGCTGCGGGCGGCGGTCGCCCCCTACGACACCGTCGGCCCGAACCACCGCGAACCGTCCCTGGGCGCCCGCCGGCCCTCCCGCGTGCACGCCGTCGAGGAACTCCCCATCGCCCTGGGCATGCTGCTGGTCGCCGACGGCGACTACCGGGCCGGTGTGCTCGGCGCGGTCAACTACGGGCGCGACTGCGCCGCGATCGCCACGATGACCGGTGCGCTCGCCGGCGCCCTGAACGGCGCGGCGGCGGTGCCCGCCGAGTGGAGCGCCGAGGTCGCCCGGGCCAGCCGGCTCGACCTGCACGCCCCGGCCGTCGCGCTGGCCGGTGTCGCCCGCGAGGTCTTCGCCCGCGACCGGGCCCGCCGTCTGCGCCACGAGCAGTCCTTCGGCGCCCTGGTGGCAGGGACGGTGATGACCGAGGCCAGCGGCCGGTGACGGGCCGGCGGCCGACAGCCGCCGGACGGCACGCCGGACCCGGCCGACACAGCGGAGCGCCGGGCGGTCCCGGTGCGAGCGGGTCCGCCCGGCGCTCCGGTCGGATGGGGGCCGTTCCCGGCCGGCCTCAGGACTTCGCGCCGCCCGGGCTTCCGGCGGCCTCGGCGGACCCGGCGGCGGATCCGGACGCCGAGCCGTCGGCAGGCTTCCCGCCGTCCTCCCGGCCGCCCTCGGCGAGCTGCCACTCCGGTTCGACGATCTCCTCGCGGCCCGGGGCCTTCTTCGCGGAGACGATCATGTAGACGACGGCCAGGACGAGGACCACCAACGCGGTCCAGACGTTCAGCCGCAGGCCCAGGATGTGGTGCGCCTCGTCGACCCGCAGGTACTCGATCCAGGCGCGGCCCGCGCAGTAGGCGGCGACGTAGAGCGCGAAGACCCGCCCGTGGCCGAGGCGGAAGCGCTTGTCCGCCCAGATCACCAGCGCCGCGACGCCCAGGCACCACAGGCACTCGTAGAGGAACGTCGGGTGGTAGGTGCCGCCGATGCGGCCGATCGCCGGGTCCGGGTCGATCTTCAGCGCCCACGGGACGTCGGTCGGCTTGCCGTACAGCTCCTGGTTGAACCAGTTGCCCCAGCGGCCGATCGCCTGGCCGATGGCGAGGCCCGGCGCCAGCGCGTCGGCGTACGCGGGCATCGGGATGCCCCGGCGGCGGCAGCCGATCCAGGCACCGAGCGCGCCCAGCGCGACCGCGCCCCAGATGCCGAGGCCGCCCTGCCACACCTTGAAGGCGTCGAGCGGGTGGCCGTTCTCGCCGAAGTACGGCTCGTACGTCGTGATGACGTGGTACAAACGCCCGCCGACCAGGCCGAAGGGCACCGCCCACACGGCGATGTCGGCGACCGTTCCGGAGCGGCCGCCGCGCTGCACCCAGCGCCGGTTGCCGAGCCAGACGCCGACGAACACGCCGATGATGATGCAGAACGCGTAGCCGCGCAGCGGGATCGGCCCGAGATGGACGACACCGGTCGACGGGCTGGGAATGAATGCGAGGTCCATGGCAGGACCGACGCTACCGCGCCGGGCGGGGTCGACGACAACCCGCCCGGCAACGGCTGCGTAACGGCCACGGCGGCGCAGCGGTCCGTACCGACTGCCCGGCCGGACGGCCGCGGCCGGGCTACTTGCTCTTGTCCGCCGCCAGGACCATCTTCTTCAGGTCCGCGGGGGTGACCCGGCCGCCCTTGACCTGGGAGAGGTCCTTGCCGTTGAGCAGGACGGTCGGGGTGCCGCGGAAGCCGCCACTGGCGAACGCCTCGTTGGACTTGCGGACGAAGCCGTCGTACCGGCCGTCGTGGACGCACTTGGTGAACGCGGCCGACGTCAGACCCGGGACCTTCCCGGCCAGCTGGAGCAGGTACTTCTTGTCGCCGAAGCGGTCCTGCTGCTCGGGCGGCTGGTGGGAGTAGAGGACGTCGTGGTAGTCGCGGAACTTTCCGGCGTCCTGGGCGCACAGGGCGGCGTTGGCGGCGTTCAGCGAGCCGGTGCCGCCGGCGTTGCCGTCGATGAGGGTGGCGAGGTGGTACTCCACCTTGAGCCGGCCGGAGTCCTGGAGCTGGTGGATCACCGGGCGGAAGCCGGTCTCGAACTGCTGGCAGGCCGGGCAGCGGAAGTCCTCCCAGACGGTGAGGGTGGAACGGGCGCCGGCCGGACCCACCTGGACGGCGGGCTTGTCGCCGTCGCTGGCCTTTCTGGGGAGGGCGAAGGCGTCGTCGGTGGTGCTGCCGGTGCCGCCGCCGGAGGACACCCAGACGGCGATCCCGCCGGCCACCGCGAGCACCGCGACCACCGCGCCGGCGACGGCCGACTGGCGGACCCGGCGGGCGCGCGTCCTCTCCTTGTCACGCTGGGCCTGGAGCCGCTCGCGGGCGCTGCTCGTTCCGTCACGCTTCGGGCCGTCATGGTTCTTCTGGTTCACGCCCGTGGACAACGAAGCGGAGGGGCACAGCCGCACCCCTCCGCTCCGAGGTTCGCCCGATCGGACGATCTGCCGGGGTCAGTCCCGGGCCGCGCCGTTCCGGCGCACGCCGTCGCCGAGCCGCCCGGCCAGGGCCCGGACGGCGGTCAGCCCGGCGTCAAGGTCGCCGTCCGCCGCCAGCAGGCACTTGACGAACGCCGAGCCGACGATCACACCGTCGGCGAAGCGGGCCACCTCGGCGGCCTGCTCGGCGTTGGAGACGCCCAGGCCGACGCAGACGGGGAGCCCACGACGGGCGCCCGCCGTGGCGCGGGTGCGGGCCACCAGGTCCTCGGCCTCCCGGCCGACGGACTCGCGGGTGCCGGTGACGCCCATCAGGGACGCGGCGTAGACGAAGCCGCTGCCGGCCTCGGTGATCTTGGCGAGCCGCTCGTCCCGGCTGCTCGGGGCGACCACGAAGACGGTGGCCAGGCCGTGCTGTTCGGCGGCCTTGCGCCAGACCTCGGACTCCTCGACCGGGAGGTCCGGCAGGATGCAGCCGGCGCCGCCCGCCTCGGCGAGGTCGGCGGCGAACCGCTCGACGCCGTAGCGGTCGACAGGGTTCCAGTACGTCATGCAGAGCACCGGCGCGCCGGTGGCGGCGTGCACGTCGCGGACCGTGCGGAGCACGTCGGTGATCCGGACGCCGGCGCGCAGCGCGATGTCGTCGGCGGTCTGGATCACCGGGCCGTCCAGGACCGGGTCGCTGTGCGGCAGCCCGACCTCGACGATGTCGCAGCCGCCGTCGAGCATCTCGGTCAGCGCCCGGATGCCGCCGTCGACGGTGGGGAAGCCGGCCGGGAGGTAGCCGACCAGCGCGGCCCGGTCCTCGGCGCGGGCCTGCGCCAGGACGGACGTCAGGAGTTCGATGTTGCCCGCCATCACTTGTCCCCCTCACCGGTGCGGTCGGCGCCGTTGTCGTTGTCGTAGAGCCCGAAGTAGCGGGCGGCGGTGTCCATGTCCTTGTCGCCGCGGCCGGAGAGGTTGATCAGCAGCAGGCCGTCGGGGCCCAGCTCCCGGCCGACCTCCAGGGCGCCGGCCAGCGCGTGGGCGCTCTCGATGGCCGGGATGATGCCCTCGGTGCGGGACAGCAGGCGCAGGGCCTGCATCGCCGCGTCGTCGGTGACCGCGCGGTACTCGGCGCGGCCGACGTCCTTGAGGTAGGCGTGCTCGGGGCCGATGCCCGGGTAGTCCAGGCCGGCCGAGATCGAGTACGGCTCGGTGATCTGGCCGTCCTCGTCCTGGAGGACGTAGGAGCGGGAGCCGTGCAGGATGCCGGGAGTGCCCTCGGTGAGGGTGGCGGCGTGCTCGCCGGTCTCGATGCCGTGGCCGCCGGGCTCGCAGCCGATCAGGCGGACGCCGGTGTCGGGCAGGAAGGCGTGGAACAGGCCGATGGCGTTGGAGCCGCCGCCGACGCAGGCCAGGGCGGCGTCCGGCAGCCGGCCGGCGCGCTGGAGGATCTGGCGGCGGGCCTCGACGCCGATGACCCGGTGGAAGTCGCGGACCAGGGCCGGGAAGGGGTGCGGGCCGGCGACCGTGCCGAAGAGGTAGTGGGTGCGGTCGACGTTGGCGACCCAGTCGCGGAACGCCTCGTTGATGGCGTCCTTGAGGGTGCGGCTGCCGGACTTCACGGCGATGACCTCGGCGCCGAGCATCCGCATCCGGGCGACGTTGAGGGCCTGCCGCTCGGTGTCGATCTCGCCCATGTAGATGGTGCATTCGAGGCCGAAGAGGGCGCAGGCGGTGGCGGTGGCGACGCCGTGCTGGCCGGCGCCGGTCTCCGCGATGACCCGGGTCTTGCCCATGCGCTTGGTGAGCAGGGCCTGGCCCAGCACGTTGTTGATCTTGTGCGAGCCGGTGTGGTTGAGGTCCTCGCGCTTGAGGAACACCCGGGCCCCGCCGGCGTGTTCGGCGAACCGCGGCACCTCGGTGAGGGCGCTGGGCCGGCCGGTGTAGTTGACCATCAGGTCGTCGAGCTCGGCGGCGAAGGCCGGGTCGGCCTTGGCCTTCTCGTACTCGGCGGCGACCTCGTCCACCGCGGCGACCAGCGCCTCGGGGATGAACTTGCCGCCGAAGGCGCCGAAGTAGCCCTCGGCGCTGGGGACTTGGCCTTCCGGGTCGGGAAGGAAGAAACGGGAACTTTCGGAGGACATCTGAGCACTCCTCGACCGGGGCTCGGCGCCCCGGAGGTCCGGTATGTCGGGATGGCGTGACGGCTGCTCCGCGCACCGCTCCGTCGCCGCTACGGGGACGGACGCGTCAGCGCGCGGTCCCCGGACGCCATCGCCGCCCGTTGATCTGACCCGGCTCGGAGCCGATGTGGTACCGCACCCGGCGCCCCCGGACCCGGCGGGCGGGCGCCCGGCAGCCACGGTGCCACGAGGGAAGCGCAAGGGGGCACCGCCCGCCCGAACGCAGCCGGGAGCGGCGGGACTTGACCTCGGGGCGGAGGGGGGCGGCGGTCATCTCGGGGTGCCTGTCCTGCGGGGCCCGGTCAGTCCCGGCCGTGCCGGATCGCCGGGTGGGAGCCGGCGGCGACCAGATCGGCGACCGCGGCCTTGGGGTCCTTGCCGGTGACCAGGGACTCGCCGACCAGTACGGCGTCGGCGCCGTCGTTGGCGTATGCGATCAGGTCGTGCGGGCCGCGCACGCCGGACTCGGCGACCTTGACGATGTGGTCGGGGACCTCGGGGGCGACCCGGGCGAAGGTGCCGCGGTCGACCTCCAGGGTCTTGAGGTCGCGGGCGTTGATCCCGATGATCTTCGCGCCGGCGGCCACCGCGCGGGCGACCTCCTCCTCGTCGTGCGCCTCGACCAGCGGCGTCAGCCCGATCGACTCGGCCCGCTCGATCAGCGAGACCAGGGCCTCCTGCTCCAGCGCGGCGACGATCAGCAGCGCGAGGTCCGCGCCGTAGGCCCGGGCCTCCCACAGCTGGTAGGCGGTGACGATGAAGTCCTTGCGCAGGACGGGGATGTCGACCTTGGCGCGGACGGCCTCCAGGTCGGCCAGCGAGCCGCCGAACCGGCGCTGCTCGGTGAGGACGGAGATCACCGCGGCACCGCCCGCCTCGTAGTCGGCGGCCAGGCCCGCGGGGTCGGCGATCGCGGCGAGCGCGCCCTTGGACGGGCTGGAGCGCTTGACCTCGCAGATCACCCGGACGCCCTCGCCCTTCAGGGCGGCGACGCCGTCCTTGGCCGGGCGCGCCTTGCGGGCCCGCTCCTTGAGCTCGTCGAGGCCGACGCGCGCCTGCCGCTCTGCGAGGTCGGCGCGGACTCCGTCGATGATCTCGTCGAGCACGCTCACGCGAGCGGCCTCCTTCTTGAAGGGTGGCGGTGGACAGCGGCCGGTGGGACGCGAACCGTCGTCCCGGCCGGTCCTTTGATGGTATCCGCCGCGAGGGGCAGGTAGCGCATCCGGTTGACCGCGGTCCCACGAACTGGACGACTTCGGGGTGCCCGGCGGTACGCCCCGGGGGCCGCGGCGGGCCGCGGACGGGGGTGCGTCACGGCCGCAGTCCGGCGCCGAGGGGGAGGTTGCGGACGAGCGTGAAGACCAGCAGCAGGCCGCCCAGCGCCCACCAGTGGGCCGGTCGGGGCCGCGGGCCCGGCGTGGGCAGGCCGCGCACCGCGCGGGCCGCCCAGACCAGCCAGAAGAGCGCGAACGCGGCGTAGCCGGCCACCGCGGGGGCGTTGGCGCCGAGCGCCGCGAGGAGGTCGCCGTGCGCGACGGCGTGCGCGCTGCGCAGCCCGCCGCAGGCCGGACAGAGCAGGCCGGTGAGGTGCCGCAGCGGACAGACCGGGTAGTGGCCCGGTTCGTTGGGGTCGACGGTGCCGACCCAGGTGAAGGCGGCGACCACCGCCGCCAGGGTGCCGGCCGGTGCGGCGAGCCGGCGCAGTGGCCCGCGGGAGGTGTCCGGCCGGGGCCGGACCACATGATCACTCACGGTGCCGATGGTGCTACCGGACGCAAGAAGGCGCAGCTTCTTCGCCGCCGTACGGGGCGCGGGCCCTACGGGGCGGGAAGCGGCGCCTCCGGGGTGCTGCGGAGCGGGGCTCAGCCCTCCTGCGGCCGGGCCTTCGCGGCGGGCTCGGCCGAGCGCTTGGGCTCCTGGCCGAGGCCGGCCGCGCGCATCAGGCCACCCACGACGGCGCCGGCGCCGATCAGCACCATGCCCGCCCAGAAGCCGGCGACATTGCCCACCACGATGAAGGCACCGGCCACACAGAAGCCGATGAAGGCGATGATGACGCCGGTCCAGGCGGCGGGGGTGTGTCCGTGGCCACTGCTCGACATGGAGTGCTCCTCGTTGCTGAAGTCGCGCCGGGGTCCGGGCGCGCGAATGTCGTCGTCCATTGTCACCGATGCCGGGCGGGGCCCTTTTACCGGGTGGGGTCCTCGCCGCGGTCCAGGGACTTCCAGATCTCCTCGGGGCGCTCCAGGTCCGGCGGCGCCGCGGCGCGCCGCGGGCCGCGGGCGCCGCCGGGGGTGCGCTCGTACCGGCCCGACATCGCGGGCCAGAGGCGGCCGAAGACCAGGGCCAGGACCCCGGCGAGGAGCAGCAGCAGGCCGCCGGCGGCGGCCACCCAGGGCCAGACGGTGTGCGTGACGTGATGCACATCGGCGGTGTTCAGGCCGACCGCGTCGGCGGCCTTCTCGCGCAGCGCCGAGGTGTCGGCGTAGCCGAGGGCGGCGGCGGCGGTGACGCCGAGGCCGCTGAGGGCCAGCAGGGCGGCGACCACGATCCGGCCGACCCGACGGACCGCGAAGACGGCGACCAGGGCGGCCAGGCCGACCACCGCCAGCGCGCCGGGCACGCCGGTCACGTCGGCGCCGGTCACGGTGCGCGGCAGCTCGCCCTGGGCGAGCGCCGCGGTGCCCCGGGCCCAGGTGCGGCCGGAGGCGAGCAGCGCCAGGCCCGCGCCGGCGGCGCCGAGCAGCAGCGCCAGGGCCAGCGAGCGCCGGGCGCTGCTGCGGGGCCGGGCCGGGGCGGGAGCCGGCTCGGTGTCGGTACGGGACTGGGGTACGGCACTCACGCGTACCACTATCGCCTACCGGCCCTCGCGGGCCGCCGTGCGGGGGTGCGGCCGGTCATTTGCCCAGGTGGTTGGCGGTGTGGACGGCCCGGAGGACGGCGGCGGCCTTGTTGCGGCACTCGGTGTCCTCGGCGTCCGGGTCGGAGTCGGCGACGATGCCGGCGCCGGCCTGGACGTAGGCCGTGCCGTCCCGCAGCAGGGCGGTGCGGATGGCGATGGCGGTGTCGGAGTCCCCGGCGAAGTCCAGATAGCCCACGCAGCCGCCGTAGAGGCCGCGCCGGGTCGGCTCCAGCTCCTCGATGATCTGCAGGGCGCGCGGCTTGGGGGCGCCGGAGAGGGTGCCGGCGGGGAAGCAGGCGGTGAGCACGTCGAAGGCGGTGCGGTCGGCGGCGACCGTGCCGGTGACGGTGGAGACGATGTGCATGACGTGGCTGTAGCGCTCGACGGACATGAAGTCGACGACCTCGACGCTGCCCGGCTCGCAGACCCGGCCCAGGTCGTTGCGGCCGAGGTCGACCAGCATCAGGTGCTCGGCGCGCTCCTTGGGGTCGGCCATCAGCTCGTCGGCGAGCGCCTGGTCCTCCTGGACGGACGAGCCGCGCGGGCGGGTGCCGGCGATCGGGTGCACCATGGCCCGGCCGTTCTCGACCTTGACCAGCGCCTCGGGGCTGGAGCCGACGACGTCGAAGGCCGCCCCCTCGGGGTCTCCGTTGCCCTCGAAGCGGAAGAGGTACATGTAGGGGCTGGGGTTGGTGGCCCGCAGCACGCGGTAGACGTCCAACGCGCTTGCCGTGCAGGGGGTTTCGAACCGCTGCGAGGGCACCACCTGGAACGCCTCGCCGGCCCGGATGCGCTCCTTGACGTCGTCGACGGCGGCCTTGAAGTTGTCGGCGCCCCACTCGCCGGTGTACGGGGGCAGCGCGGTCGGCGGGAGCGCGGCGGCGCTCGCGGGCGCGGGGCGGGCGAGGTCGTCGGCCATGGCGTCCAGGCGGGCCACCGCGTCCGCGTACGCCTCGTCGACGCCGGTCGCCAGGTCGTTGTGGTTGATGGCGTTGGCGATCAGCAGGACCGTGCCGCTCCAGTGGTCCAGGACGGCGAGGTCGGAGGTGAGCAGCATGGTGAGCTCGGGCAGGCCGAGGTCGTCGGTGGTGTGCTCGCCGACCTTCTCCAGGCGGCGCACGATGTCGTAGCCGAGGTAGCCGACCATGCCGCCGGTGAACGGGGGCAGTCCCTCGCCCTCGATGAGGTCGCGGGGCGTGTGCAGGGCCTCGACGGTGGCGCGCAGCGCGGCGAGCGGGTCGCCGCCGGTGGGGACGCCGACCGGCGGGGTGCCGAGCCAGTGCGCCCGGCCGTCGCGGGCGGTGAGCGTCGCGGCGCTGCGCACTCCGATGAACGAGTACCGCGACCACGTACGGCCGTTCTCGGCCGATTCGAGGAGGAAGGTGCCGGGGCGCTCGCCGGCGAGCTTGCGGTAGAGGCCGACCGGGGTGTCGCCGTCCGCGAGGAGGCGCCGGGTGACGGGGATGACCCGCCGGTCCTCGGCGAGCGTGCGGAAGGTGTCGAGGTCGGGTGTGGCGGTGCCGGTGGTTCCCGTGGTCATGGGAGCGGAGCCTACTGGTCGGTGGCGGGTGCGCTCGTGAGAACGTCGGCATCGAAGCAGGTGCGGGCTCCGGTGTGGCAGGCGGCGCCGACCTGGTCGACCTTGACCAGGACGGTGTCGGCGTCGCAGTCCAGGGCGACGGACCGGACGTGTTGGAAGTGCCCGGAGGTGTCGCCCTTGACCCAGTACTCCTGTCGGCTGCGGGACCAGTAGGTGCAGCGGCCGGTGGTGAGGGTGCGGTGCAGCGCCTCGTCGTCCATCCAGCCGAGCATCAGCACCTCGCCGGTGTCGTACTGCTGGGCGATGGCCGGGAACAGGCCGTCCGCGCCGCGCTTGAGGCGGGCGGCGACGGCGGGGTCCAGCGAGGAGGCGGTGACACGGCTGCTGCTCATGGGTCCATTGTGCCGTGCGGCATCCTGCTGCCATGGACCAGTCGCCCTCCCCCGACCCGCCACCGCCGCCGGACCCGGACCGGGTGGCGAAGATGGCGGTGCGGGTGCTGGCGGCGGTCTTCGTGGCGGCGCTGGTGGCCGCGGTGGTGGTGGGGGTGCTGGTGCTGCGCGGGTGACGGGGCGCGCGGGGCCGGGGCGATGCGCCGTGGCAGGTGGGGCGGGGCGGTCGTAGGCTGGCCGTATGTCGACCCATGCGAAGCGTGAACGGCTCCTTCTGGCCGACCTGTTGGAGAGCGCGGGCCCCGAGGCGCCGACGCTGTGCGAGGGCTGGACGACGCGGGATCTGGCCGCGCACGTGGTGGTGCGCGAGCGCCGTGCCGACGCGTCCGCGGGGATCGTGGTCAAGCCGCTGGCCGCGCGGCTCGCGCGGGTGCAGGCCGAGTTCGCGGCGAAGCCGTACGAGGAGCTGCTGCGGCTGATCAGGACCGGCCCGCCGAGGATGTCGCCGTTCGCCCTCAAGCAGATCGACGAGGCGTCCAACACCGTGGAGTTCTACGTCCACGCCGAGGACGTGCGGCGGGCCCGGCCGGACTGGACGCCGCGCGAGCCGGACGCGGTCTTCGCGGACGCGCTGTGGGCGCGGCTGGAGCGGGCGGCGCGGGTGCTGGGCCGCCGGGCGCCGGTGGGGCTGGTGCTGCGGCGGCCGGACGGGCAGACGGCGGTGGCGCATCGGGGCACCCCGGTGGTGACGGTCACCGGCGAGCCGGGCGAGCTGACGCTGTTCGCCTTCGGGCGGCAGGAGGCGGCGCGGGTCGAACTGGACGGGGACGAGGACGCGGTGGCGCGGGTGCTGGAGGCGGAGCTGGGGGTGTGACCGGGGTGCACCGCGGCGCCCGGCCGGCGGCACCGGCGCCCGGTGCCCGCGGGCCTCACGCCGTGCCCTTCGCCAGGTGGGCCCGCAGGATGCGGTCGAGTTCGCGGGCGGCGCGCGGCGGTGAGACGTCGCCGCGGTGCGCGACCGAGACCACCCGGTGCATGCCGGGGGTGGCGAACGGGGTGATGCGCAGGCCGGAGCGTTCGGCGACCATGCTGGGGACGACGGCGATACCGAGCCCGGCCCGGACGAAGCCGAGCACGGCGTCCATCTCACCGCCCTCGACGGTGAAGGTGGGTTCAAAACCCGCCGCGCGGCAGGCCGCGGTGGTGAATTCGCGCAGGTCGTAGCCGCGGCGGAACATCGCCAGCGGGCGGCCGCGGAGGTCCTCGACACGAATCCGGGTGCGCCGGCCGGTCACCGGGGCCGGGCGGCCGGGGGCGGAGACCACCACCAGTTCCTCGCGCAGCAGCTCTGCGGTGGCCAGCGCCGGGGCCTGGCCGGGCAGCGGGGTGATGATCAGCGCCAGGTCCAGCTCGCCGTCGGCCAGGGCCCGGACGAGGTCCTGGGAGCCGTCCTCGGTGACGATCAGTTCGACGCCCGGGTAGCCGGTGTGGAAGGCGCTGAGCACGTCGGGGACGAGGCTGGCGCAGAGGCTGGGCGGGGCGCCGAGGCGGAGCCGGCCGCGGCGCAGCTGGGCGACCTCCTGGACCTCGCGGCGGGCGGTCTCGGTGTCGGCGAGGATCCGGCGGGCGAGCGGCAGCAGCGTCTCGCCGGCGTCGGTGAGGGTGATGTGGCCGCGGGCGCGGTGGAAGAGGTCGGCGCCCAACTCCCGTTCCAGGGCCCGGATCTGCTGGGAGAGCGAGGGCTGGGCGACGTGTTCGCGCTCGGCGGCGCGGGTGAAGTGGCGGGTGTCGGCCACGGCCGTGAAATAGCGGAGCTGCTGCAGCTGCATGGGGCGAATATAGATCAACGATAGGAGCAGCCTATGGAGATCAGCTCCACCATGTCTTGGACTGATGACCGGATGCCTCCCTACCGTCGGCTCCATGGCATTGGCAACGCGGACGGACCGACGGTCGTCGGATCAGCGCAGTGCGCGGCGGCGCTCCGTGAGGGGCGGCGGCCGGGCGACGGGCGGGCACCCCCTGTGGGACAGCTCCGTCGGCAAGAAGACGGTGATGGCCGTCAGCGGCCTGATCATGCTGCTGTACCTGGTCGCCCACATGATCGGGAACCTCAAGATCTACTTCGGCGCGGGCGAGTTCGACCACTACGCCCACTGGCTGCGCACCGTCGGCGAGCCCTTCATGCACTACGAGTGGACGCTCTGGCTGATCCGGGTCGTCCTCGTCGTCGCGGTGGTCGCCCACGCCACGGCCGCGTACCAGCTCAGCCGCCGCGGCATCAGGGCGCGGCCGAGCAACTACGCCCGCCCGTCGCCCGGCCGCCGCCCCACACGGAGGCGCTTCGCGCCGCTGGACCTCTTCGGGCCGCGGGCGAGCTACGCGACGCGCACCATGCGGTGGGGCGGGATCATCCTCGGCCTGTTCATCGTCTGGCACGTCCTCGACCTGACGACCGGCACCGTGCACCCGGGCGGCTTCCAGGAGGGCCACCCGTACCAGAACGTCGTGGACACCTTCTCCACCTGGTACGGCAACGTCGTCTACATCGTGGCGATGCTCGCCCTCGGCATGCACATCCGGCACGGCTTCTGGAGCGCCGTCCAGACCCTCGGCGTCGGCAGCCGGGCCCACGACCGGGCCCTGAAGACCGTCGCCAACGTCCTCGCGCTGCTGCTCACGGCCGGCTTCGTCGCCGTCCCCGTGGGCGTCATGACCGGAGTGGTGAGCTGAGATGACCCCCTACACCGACTACACGGCCGGGGAACCGGCCGTCGACACCAAGGCCCCCGCCGGCCCGATCCACGAGCGCTGGGACAAGCGCCGCTTCGAGGCCAGGCTGGTCAACCCCGCCAACCGGCGCAAGCACACGGTCATCGTCGTCGGCACCGGTCTCGCCGGCGGCTCCGCCGGCGCCACCCTCGCCGAACAGGGCTACCACGTCGTCCAGTTCTGCTACCAGGACTCCCCGCGCCGGGCCCACTCGATCGCCGCGCAGGGCGGCATCAACGCCGCGAAGAACTACCGCAACGACGGCGACTCCGTCCACCGCCTCTTCTACGACACCGTCAAGGGCGGCGACTTCCGGGCGCGGGAGTCCAACGTCCACCGGCTGGCGCAGATCTCGGTCGAGATCATCGACCAGTGCGTGGCACAGGGCGTGCCGTTCGCCCGCGAGTACGGCGGTCTGCTCGACACCCGGTCCTTCGGCGGCGTCCAGGTCTCCCGCACCTTCTACGCCCGCGGCCAGACGGGACAGCAGCTCCTCCTCGGTGCCTACCAGGCGCTGTCGCGGCAGATCGCCGCCGGGAACGTGGAGATGCATCCGCGCACCGAGATGCTGGACCTGATCGTCGTCGACGGGCGGGCCCGCGGCATCGTGGCGCGGGACCTCCTGACCGGGGAGGTCTCCGCCCACTTCGCGGACGCGGTGGTGCTCGCCTCCGGCGGCTACGGCAACGTCTTCTACCTGTCGACGAACGCCATGAACTCCAACGCCACCGCGGTGTGGCGCGCCCACCGCCGCGGCGCCCACTTCGCCAACCCCTGCTTCACCCAGATCCACCCGACCTGCATCCCGCGCACCGGCGACCACCAGTCGAAGCTGACGCTGATGAGCGAGTCGCTGCGCAACGACGGCCGGATCTGGGTGCCGAAGGCCAAGGGAGACACCCGCCCGCCGCACGAGATCCCCGAGGACGAGCGCGACTACTACCTGGAGCGCATCTACCCGTCCTTCGGCAACCTGGTGCCGCGCGACATCGCCTCCCGGGCCGCCAAGAACGTCTGCGACGAGGGCCACGGCGTCGGCCCCGGCGGGCAGGGCGTCTACCTGGACTTCGCCGACGCGATCCGGCGGATGGGCCGCGCGGCCGTCGAGGCGAAGTACGGCAACCTCTTCGACATGTACCAGCGGATCACCGACGAGGATCCGTACCGGGTGCCGATGCGGATCTACCCGGCCGTGCACTACACGATGGGCGGCCTGTGGGTCGACTACGACCTGCAGACCACGGTTCCGGGGCTGTTCGCGATCGGCGAGGCCAACTTCTCCGACCACGGCGCCAACCGGCTGGGGGCCAGCGCCCTGATGCAGGGGCTGGCCGACGGCTACTTCGTCCTGCCGGCCACGATCAACGACTACCTGGCGCGCAACCCGCACCAGGAGGCCGTCGCCGCCGGCCATCCGGTGGTCCAGGAGGTGCTGGCCGAAACCGAGGACCGGCTGAACCTGCTGCTGGCCGTCGACGGCGACCGCACCCCCGACTCCTTCCACCGCGAACTCGGCGAACTCATGTGGGAGTACTGCGGGATGGCCCGCACCGACGCGGGACTGCGCAAGGCCCTTGCGCGCATCCCGCAGATCCGCGAGGAGTTCTGGCGGCGGATCAAGGTGCCCGGCACCGGCGCGGAGTTCAACCAGTCGCTGGAGAAGGCCAACCGGGTCGTCGACTACCTGGAGCTCGCCGAGCTGATGTGCCTGGACGCGCTGCACCGCGCCGAGTCCTGCGGCGGCCACTTCCGCGAGGAGTCGCAGACCCCGGACGGCGAAGCGGCCCGCCGGGACGGGGAGTTCGGCTACGCGGCGGCCTGGGAGTTCACCGGCACCGGCGCGGCCCCCGTCCTGCACAAGGAAGACCTGGTCTTCGAGTACGTCCACCCCACCCAGCGGAGCTACGCATGAGGCTCACCCTGCGCGTCTGGCGGCAGCAGAACGCCGATGCCGACGGCGCCATGTCCACCTACGAGGTCGACGGCATATCCCCGGACATGTCCTTCCTGGAGATGCTCGACACCCTCAACGAGGAGCTGATCCTCAAGGACGAGGACCCGGTCGCCTTCGACCACGACTGCCGCGAGGGCATCTGCGGGGCCTGCTCGCTCGTCATCAACGGCGATGCGCACGGCCCGGAGCGGACCACCACCTGCCAGCTCCACATGCGGTCCTTCAAGGACGGCGACACCATCGACGTCGAGCCGTGGCGGGCGGCGGCCTTCCCGGTCGTGAAGGACCTGGTCGTCGACCGCTCGGCCTTCGACCGGATCGTCCAGGCCGGCGGCTACATCACCGCGCCGACCGGCTCCGCGCCGGAGGCGCACGCCACGCCGGTGCCGAAGCCGGACGCCGACGCCGCGTTCGAGCACGCCGAGTGCATCGGGTGCGGCGCCTGCGTCGCGGCCTGCCCCAACGGCGCGGCGATGCTCTTCACGTCCGCGAAGGTCAACCACCTCAACGTGCTGCCGCAGGGCGCTCCGGAGCGCGAGTCCCGGGTGCTGGACATGGTGGCCCAGATGGACACCGAGGGCTTCGGCGGCTGCACGCTGGCGGGCGAGTGCGCCACCGCCTGCCCCAAGGGCATCCCGCTGTTCAGCATCACCCGGATGAACCGGGAGTTCATCCGGGCGGTGCGCAAGCAGCGCTGACCACCGGGCGGGCCGGTCACCGCACCGGGTGGCCGGCCTCCCGCAGCGCGTCCTTGACCTGGCCGATGCGCAGGTCGCCGAAGTGGAAGACGGAGGCGGCCAGCACGGCGTCGGCGCCGGCGGCCACCGCGGGCGCGAAGTCGGCGAGCCGGCCGGCGCCACCGGAGGCGATGACCGGGACGGTGACGTGCCGGCGGACCGCCTCGATCATCTCCACGTCGTAGCCGTCCTTGGTGCCGTCGGCGTCCATGGAGTTCAGCAGGATCTCCCCGGCGCCCAGCTCCGCGGCGCGGTGCGCCCACTCCACGGCGTCGATCCCGGCCGAGCGGCGGCCGCCGTGCGTGGTGACCTCGAACGTCCCGGTCGCGGTACGGCGGGCGTCCACGGACAGCACCAGCACCTGGCTGCCGAAGCGTTCGGCGATCTCCTTGATCAGCTCCGGGCGGGCGATCGCCGCGGTGTTGACCCCGACCTTGTCGGCGCCGGCCCGCAGCAGCCTGTCGACGTCCTCCGCGGTGCGCACCCCGCCGCCGACGGTCAGCGGGATGAAGACCTGCTCGGCGGTGCGGCGGACCACGTCGTAGGTGGTCTCGCGGTTGCCGGAGGACGCGGTGATGTCGAGGAAGGTCAGCTCGTCGGCGCCCTCCGCGCCGTAGACCTTCGCCATCTCGACCGGGTCCCCGGCGTCGCGGAGGTTTTGGAAGTTGACGCCCTTGACGACGCGGCCGTTGTCGACGTCCAGGCAGGGGATGACACGGACCGCCAGGGTCATGACGGGTTAGCCCTCTCGTTCGGTGTCCCGGGCGGTGTCCCGGAACGCTTCCAGTTCTACTTCCACCAGGACGCGGGAGTCGACGAAGCCGGAGACCACCACGAGGGTCGTGGCGGGCGGCGCGGCCTCGAACAGCTCGCGGTGGGCGCGGGCGGCGGCGTCCGCGTCCCGCAGGTGGGTCAGGTACATCCGGGTGCGCAGCACGTCGGCGACGCCCAGCCCGAAGGGTTTGAGCGCCGCCAGCGCGTTCCCGAAGGCCACCTTGGTCTGCACGTAGGGGTCGCCCTCGCCCTGGAGGACGCCGCCGACCAGCGGCATGGTGCCGGCGACCAGGACCCGGTCACCTGCGGCCACCGCGCGTGCGAAGCCGATGGACTCTTCCCAGGGACTGTCGGTCCGGACCCGCTCGATGCTCATCACGCCGCCTTCCTCAGTGGCCGGTTGCGGCACCCGCGGCTACGACACCGCCGCCAGCGCCTCTTCGAGGGTGAACGCCTTCGCGTAGAGCGCCTTTCCGACGATGGAGCCCTCGACACCCTCCGGCACCAGCGCGGCGATCGCCCGCAGGTCGTCGAGGGAGGAGACGCCGCCGGAGGCGACGACCGGGCGGTCGGTGGCCGCGCAGACGTTCTTCAGCAGCTCCAGGTTGGGGCCCTGGAGGGTGCCGTCCTTGTTGATGTCGGTGACGACGTAGCGGGCGCAGCCCTCGGAGTCCAGGCGGGCCAGCGTCTCGTAGAGGTCGCCGCCGTCGCGGGTCCAGCCGCGGCCGCGCAGGGTGGTGCCGCGGACGTCCAGGCCCACCGCGATCTTCTCGCCGTGCTCGGCGATGATCTTGGCGACCCACTCGGGGTCCTCCAGCGCCGCGGTGCCGATGTTGACCCGGGTGCAGCCGGTGGCCAGGGCGGCGGCCAGCGAGTCGTCGTCGCGGATGCCGCCGGACAGCTCGACCTTGATGTCCATGGAGCGGGCGACCTCGGCGATCTGCGCGCGGTTGTCGCCGGTGCCGAAGGCGGCGTCCAGGTCGACCAGGTGCAGCCACTCGGCGCCGGCCGACTGCCAGGCCAGGGCGGCCTGGAGCGGGTCGCCGTAGGAGGTCTCCGAGCCGGACTCGCCGTGCACCAGGCGGACGGCCTGACCGTCGCGGACGTCGACGGCGGGCAGCAGTTCAAGCTTCTTCACAGCGTTCACAGCGTTTCGATCCAGTTGGTGAGGAGCTGGGCACCGGCGTCGCCGGACTTCTCGGGGTGGAACTGGGTGGCCCACAGGGGACCGTTCTCGACCGCGGCGACGAACGGCTCGCCGTGCGTGGCCCAGGTGACCTTCGGCGCGGCTATCTGGACGTTGCCGACCTCCAGCTCCCAGTCGTGGACCGCGTAGGAGTGCACGAAGTAGTAGCGGGCGTCGGCGGGCATCCCGGCGAAGAGCCGCGAGCCCTCGGCGGCGCGGACGGTGTTCCAGCCCATGTGCGGGACGACCTCGGCCTTGAGCGGGCCGACCGTGCCGGGCCACTCGTCGAGGCCGTCGGTCTCCACACCGTGCTCGATGCCGCGCCCGAAGAGGATCTGCATCCCGACGCAGATGCCCATCACCGGGCGGCCGCCGGACAGCCGGCGCCCCACGATCCAGTCGCCGCGGACCTCCTTCAGCCCGCGCATGCACGCGGCGAACGCGCCGACACCGGGCACCAGCAGCCCGTCGGCGTTCATCGCGGCGTCGTAGTCGCGGGTGATCGTGACGTCCGCGCCGACGTGTGCCAGGGCCCGCTCGGCGGACCGGACGTTGCCGAAGCCGTAGTCGAGGACGACGACCTTCTTGGCGGCCTTCGCCACCGATCGCGGCGTGTTCTGCTGCGCGGCGCTCAATTCCACACCTCCAGCCGCAGCACCCCGGCCACCAGGCACATCGCGGAGGCGATGGCCATCAGGGTGATCACGCTCTTGGGGATCTGCTGCTTCCAGAACGAGTAGACCCCGCCGAGCAGGAAGAGGCCCACGAGGATGAAGACGGTGGACAGGCCGTTCACTAGAGCGCGCCCTTCGTGGAGGGGAGGATGCCGGCCGCCCGCGGGTCGCGCTCGCTGGCGTACCGCAGGGCCCGGGCGAGCGCCTTGAACTGGCACTCCACGATGTGGTGGGCGTTGCGCCCGTACGGGACGTGGACGTGCAGCGCGATCTGGGCCTGGGCCACGAAGGACTCGAGTATGTGCCGGGTCATCGTGGTGTCGTAGGTGCCGATCATCGGCGCCATGTTCTCCGGCTCGGTGTGCACCAGGTACGGCCGGCCGGAGAGGTCGACGGTCACCTGGGCCAGCGACTCGTCCAGCGGGACGGTGCAGTTGCCGAAGCGGTAGATGCCGACCTTGTCGCCGAGCGCCTGCTTGAAGGCGGCGCCCAGCGCGAGGGCGGTGTCCTCGATCGTGTGGTGGGTGTCGATGTGCAGATCGCCGTCGGTCTTGACCTTGAGGTCGAAGAGGCCGTGCCGGCCGAGCTGGTCGAGCATGTGGTCGTAGAAGCCGACGCCGGTCGAGACGTCGACCTGGCCCGTGCCGTCGAGATCGATCTCGACCAGCACGGTGGTCTCCTTGGTGGTGCGCTCCACGCGCCCCACACGGGCGGTCGCCCCGCTCATCGCTTGTTCTCCTTCAGGCTGCGTTCTTTGAGCACCGCGCGCACCGCGTCGAGGAACGCGTCGTTCTCGGTCGGGGTGCCGGCGGTGACCCGCAGCCAGCCCGGTACTCCGTTGTCGCGGACCAGCACGCCGTGGTCGAGGATCGCCTGCCAGGCGGCGTGCGCGTCGTCGAAGAGGCCGAACTGGACGAAGTTGGCGTCCGAGTCGACGACCTGGCAGCCGCTCGCGCGCAGTTCGGTGACCAGGCGGTCCCGCTCGCCCTTGAGCTGCTCGACGTACGACAGCAGCGTATCGGTGTGCTCCAGGGCGGCGAGCGCGGTGGCCTGGGTGACGGCCGAGAGGTGGTACGGCAGGCGGACCAGCTGGACGGCGTCGACCACGGCGGGGTCGGCGGCGAGGTAGCCCAGCCGGAGCCCGGCGGCGCCGAACGCCTTGGACATCGTCCGGGAGAGGACCATGTTCGGCCGGCCCTCGATCAGCGGCAGCAGCGACGGGCGGTGGCTGAACTCGACGTACGCCTCGTCGACCACCACCAGCGCGCCACCGGTGCCGGCGCGGGCGGCCTGCGCGGCCTCGTACAGCGCGAGGACGGTGTCGGCCCCGACGGCGCTGCCGGTGGGGTTGTTCGGCGAGCAGACGAAGACCACGTCGGGCCGGTGCTCGGCGATGGCGGCGCGGGCCGCCGCCACGTCGATGGTGAAGTCGTCGTTCCGCGGGCCGGAGATCCAGCCGGTGCCGGTGCCGCGCGAGATCAGCGCGTGCATGGAGTACGACGGCTCGAAGCCGAGGGCGGTGCGGCCGGGGCCGCCGAAGGTCTGCAGCAGCTGCTGGATGACCTCGTTGGAGCCGTTGGCGGCCCAGACCTGGCCGACGGCCACCGGGTGGCCGGCGGTGCGGGTGAGGTAGGCCGCCAGTTCCGTGCGCAGCTCGATCGCGTCCCGGTCGGGGTAGCGGTTGAGGTGGCGGGCGGCCTCGGTGACCCGCTCGGCGATCCGCCGCACCAGCGGCTCGGGGAGCGGGTAGGGGTTCTCGTTGGTGTTGAGGCGTACCGGGACGTCCAACTGCGGCGCGCCGTAAGGGGACTTGCCGCGCAGCTCGTCCCGGATGGGGAGTTCGTCCATTCTGGACACGGGGGTGTTCTTGGTCACGTGCGTGCTCACTTGCCGTTCTGCGGTTGCGGTCCTCGCGTCTCGGGGAAACGCGCCATGACTGCCGCTCCGTGGGCCGGGAGGTCCTCGGCCTCGGCGAGGGTCACCACGTGGTGGGCGACCTCGGCCAGCGCCTCCCGCGAGTAGTCCACGACGTGGATGCCGCGCAGGAACGACTGGACGGACAGTCCGGAGGAGTGGCAGGCGCAGCCACCGGTGGGCAGGACGTGGTTGGAACCGGCGCAGTAGTCGCCGAGGGAGACCGGGGCGTAGGGGCCGACGAAGACCGCGCCGGCGTTGCGGACCCGGGCGGCGACCGCGGCGGCGTCCGCGGTCTGGATCTCCAGGTGCTCGGCGCCGTAGGCGTCCACCACCGCGAGGCCCTCGTCGAGGCCGTCGACCAGGACGATCGCGGACTGCCGGCCGGACAGTGCCGGCACGATGCGGTCCTCGACGTGCCTGGTGGCCTCGATCTGCGGGGCCAGCTCCTTCTCGGTGCGGTCGGCCAGCTCCTCGGAGTCGGTGACCAGGACGGCGGCGGCCATCGGGTCGTGCTCGGCCTGGCTGATCAGGTCGGCGGCGACGTGGACCGGGTCGGCGGTGTGGTCGGCGAGAACCGCGATCTCGGTGGGTCCGGCCTCGGAGTCGATGCCGATCCGGCCCTTGAGCAGGCGCTTGGCGGCGGCGACGTAGATGTTGCCGGGGCCGGTGACCAGATTGACCGGGGCGCACTCGTCGGTGCCGTAGGCGAACATCGCGACGGCCTGGGCGCCGCCCGCGGCGTACACCTCGTCGACGCCGAGCAGGGCGCAGGCGGCGAGGATCGTCGGGTGCGGCAGGCCACCGAAGTCGGCCTGCGGCGGGGAGGCGACGGCGAGCGAGCCGACGCCGGCCTCCTGGGCGGGGACGACGTTCATGACGACGGAGGACGGGTAGACCGACCGGCCGCCGGGGACGTAGAGGCCGACCCGCTCGACGGGGACCCAGCGCTCGGTGACCGTGCCGCCGGGCACGACCTCGGTGGTGACGTCGGTGCGGCGCTGCTCGCGGTGGACGATCCGGGCGCGCCGGACGGACTCCTCCAGGGCGGCGCGGACCTTCGGGTCCAGCGCGTCGAGGGCCTCGGTGAGGGCCTCCGCCGGGACCCGGACCCGCTCGATCTCGACGCCGTCGAACCGCCGCGCGTACTCGATCAGCGCCGCGGTGCCGCGATGGCGTACGTCCTCGCAGATCGGCCGAACCTTCTCCAGGGCGGCTTCCACGTCGAACTCGGCACGGGGCAGCAGGTCGCGCAGGGCGGCGCCCTCGGGGAGGGCGGCGCCACGCAGATCGATTCGGGAGATCACTCCCCCAGTGTCTCAGACCCGCCGCCGGGCCCGAGCGGCCGTATCACCGAGTGATACGTACTGCGGACGGGCCGGACGACCGCCGGACCGGACCGCGAAGTTGACCGGAGTTGGCCCTGACCACACGTGTTCAACCCGTCACCGGGCGGGCAAGGGGTCGGTGCGGGCCCACGGGGAGCCCCACAGGGCGGGCGGAACAGCGCCCGCCGGGACGCGTCCGAACAGGTATCGGGACCGGACACCGCACCACCGGGGGCGGCGTCCCGGCCGTCGGGGCAGCGCCCTCGGCCGACGTCCGCCGCACCGCCCACGGCACGGCGAACACCGGACGACGAGCGAGCGACCACCACGGACGGCCTGCCGGCAGGCACCGCGAGAGCGAGGGGGAGCCACAGTGACCGGAGCCAGGGACGGCGACGCGCCGGCCGACCTGCGACTGACGTCCGCGGAGTGGAGCATGTGGCAGGCGTTCCGCAACGGCAGCACCTGCGACCTCCACAGCGGCGACCCGTCCCGGGACGATCCGCACGGGCAGCACCTGTGGGGCCCGGAGCGCCGGGTCCGGGCCCGGGTGGTGGCGCTGCTGCTGCTCGACGGGCCGCCGGCGCAACCGGGCCGGGTGTCCGGGTTGAAGCTCACCGGTGCGTACATCACGGACACTCTCGACCTTGCGGGCGGCACGATCAAGCCATTCGTGGAGCTGCGGGACTGCCGCTTCGAGGCCGAGGTGCTGCTGCCGGAGAGCAAGTTCACCACCCTGCGGATGGTGAACTGCGCGATACCCAGGCTGGAGGCGGCCCGGCTGCACACCGAGGGCGATCTCCATCTGCCGCGGTGCGTGGTGCACTCGGGCATCCGGCTGACCGACGCGCACATCGGCACCGACCTCATGCTCAATCAGGTCGTGGTGCACAAGGACCGGCAGGGCCGCTCGGTCATGGCGGACGGGATGACCGTCGCCCAGGACCTCCAGGCCGAGATGCTGGAGTCCTACGGCGAGCTGTCGCTGCGCGGCGCCACCGTCGGGGTGTCGCTGAGCCTGCGCGGCAGCCATCTGAGCAACCCCTTCGGCCGCCGGGCGCTGAACGCCCCTCAGCTGACCGTCGAGCGCACCCTCTACCTGACCGCCGCGGGCCTGGCCAACTCCCCGTTCTCCAGCGGCGCCACGCCCCCGTACGGCATCACCCACACCCCGGCCCGGGGCACCCGGATGCAGCGCTTCGAGTGCGAGGGCGGGGTGCGGCTGGACGACGGGCGGTTCGGGGACGCGGTGGACCTGGAGCACGCGCGGTTCATCATGGAGTCCGACCAGGAGCTGTCGCTGCGCCGCATCCAGACGCCGGAGCTGCGGTTCCTGGGCGAGCGCCCGCAGCGCGGCCGGGTGATCCTCTCCGGCGCCCGGGTCGTCAACCTCGTCGACAAGTCGGCGAGCTGGCCGGGGCTGGGCGGGCTGATGATGGCCGGCTTCGCCTACGAGACGCTGATCCCGCGCGGCCACTTCCCGCTGGCGCTGCGGCTCCAGTGGGTGGCCGCGGCGACCCCGGAGTACGCGCCCGAGCCGTACGAGATGCTGGCCGCCTCGCTGCGCGCGATGGGCGAGGACGCGGACGCCCGGGAGGTGCTGCTGGCCAAGCAGCGGCGGCGGCGCGAGACGCTGCCGCTGGCGGCGAAGGCGTGGGGCTTCCTCCAGGACTGGACGGTGGCCTACGGCTACCGCCCGGGGCGGGCCGCGGTGTGGATGGCGATCCTGTGGGCGATCGGCACCGCGTACTTCGCCTCGTACCCGCCGCCGCCCCTCAAGCACGACGAGGCGCCGCCGTGGAACCCGTACCTCTACTCCCTGGACCTGCTGCTGCCGGTCATAGACCTCTACCAGGGCGGCGCGTGGAAACCGGGCGGTGCCGCCCAGTGGGTGGCGGCGGTGATGATCATGGCCGGGTGGGTCCTGGCGACGACGATCGCGACGGGCGCGTCCCGGCTGCTGCGACGGCAGTAGGGCCGGGCCGCGAGCCGCCCGGGGGCGGCCCCGGCCGGGCCGCACCGGACAGGCCGTAGGCTTACGGACTGTGTCCTCCGTGCGTCTGCCCCTGTTCCCGCTCAATTCGGTGCTGTTCCCGGGCCTGGTGCTGCCGCTGAACGTCTTCGAGGCGCGGTATCGGGCCATGATGGGCGATCTGCTGGAACGGCCCGAGGACGACCGCCGGTTCGCGGTGGTCGCCATCCGGGACGGCCGGGAGGTCGCGTTCACCGCGCCGGGGCTGCCGGACGCCACCGCGCCGACCGCCACCGGCCCGGCCGCGGGCTTCGGCGACGACCCGGTCCGGGCCTTCCACACCGTCGGCTGCATCGCGGACGCGGCGACCATCCAGCAGAAGGCGGGCGACGGCTACGAGGTCCTGGCCACCGGCACCACCCGCTTCCGGCTGCTGTCGGTGGACGCCTCCGGCCCGTATCTGACGGGCGAGCTGGCACCGCTGGAGGAGGAGCAAGGAGAGGGCGCGGGCGCCCTGGCGTCCGGCGTGGTCCGGGCCTTCCGCACCTACCAGAAGCGGCTGGCCTGGGCGAACGAGCGGACCCTGACCGGCGACCAGGAGCTGCCCGCCGATCCGTCGGTGCTGTCGTACCTGGTGGCCGCGGCGGCCGTGCTGGACGTCCCCGCCAAGCAGCGGTTGCTGGCGGCACCGGACACCGCGGCCCGGCTGCGGCAGGAGCTGAAACTCCTTCGCCAGGAGGCGGCGGTGATCGGTAAGCTCCCGTCGCTGCCGGCCGTGGACCTGACCCGGCAGCCGACCGGTCCCAACTGACGCACCGGCGGCACGAGATACGTTCCCGGGGCCGCCGGCTCCGCGTCCGAACGAGGCGAGAGACGTTGGCGAAGAAGCCGAAGCAGGGGAAGAAGGGCGCCGCGCAGTCCGGGGGCACGCCCGCGACGGTGGCGCTGACCGCGGCCGGCGTCCCGTTCACGGTGCACGCCTACGACCACGACCCGGCGGCCGCCTCGTACGGCGAGGAGGCCGCGCAAGCGCTCGGGGTCTCCCCCGACCAGGTCTTCAAGACGCTGCTGGCGGACGTGGACGGCGCCCTGACGGTGGCCGTGGTCCCGGTCTCCGGCTCGCTGGACCTGAAGGCGCTGGCCGCCGCGGTGGGCGGCAAGCGGGCCACGATGGCGGATCCGGCGGCGGCCGAGCGCAGCACCGGCTATGTGCTGGGCGGGATCTCGCCGCTGGGGCAGCGCAAGCGGCTGCGGACGGTGCTGGACGCCTCGGCCGAGGGCCGGCCGACGGTGTGCGTCTCGGCGGGCCGACGCGGCCTGGAGGTCGAACTCTCCCCCGGCGACCTGGCCGCCCTGACGGACGCCCGGATCGCACCGATCGCACGGGGCTAGGGCCTGTGTCGGGCGGAGTGCAGGACCCGATCCGCTGGTCCGCCGGGCGGCTCTGAGCCCCGTCGGTGCCGCCGCGCGCCCCCGGGTGTCACCGACCGCGCCACGGCAGGGCTTCCTCGGGCACCCGTCCTCGGTTACGACCGGGGAGGAGGTACGCCATGTCGAAGAGGACCCGTAAGCGGAAGTGGCGCGTCCGGAAGGGGCGGGCCAACCACGGCCGCCGGCCGTCCTGAGGGCGGCCGGCGGGACGGTTCAGTCGCCCGTCGGCGGCTGCTGGTGGTGTCCGGACCAGTCCGGCACCATCAGCGTGTCGGGCTCCGGATCGCGCGGCCCGAAGAGCCCGGTCAGCGCGATCTGGATGATCATCCCGGCGATCGGCCAGGCCAGCAGGGCGCCCTTGGCCTGGAGCCGCAGCGGGCCGTCGAAGACCACCCCGGCGCCGACCTGCTTGGCGTGCGCGACCACGTCGGGGGTGGGACCCAGCCACATGCCGGTCAGCCAGCCCAGCACCGCGCCCAGCAGCCCGCCGACGGCCAGCGACACCACGAGCGGGATGCCGCCGCGGCGCCGGAGGAGGAAGACCACGGCCGCGGTGACCACGCCGAAGCCGAACGCGAGCAGGAAGAAGGTGCCGTCGGCGCCGATCGCCTCCTCGCCCTCGGTGTTCTTGAGGTAGACGTTGTGGGTGTCCGCGATCAGCGGGACGCGCGGCGCCAGCCAGGCCCACAGCACGCCCAGCAGCACCCCGCTCACCGCGACGGCCAGCGCGATCAGCACGCCTTCGCGCAGCTCGCGGGCGAACTCCGGGCCGCCGGCGGAGTCGCCGAGTGCGGTGGATTCGGATGCGGCGGATGCGCCGGAGTCGGGACCGGCGGAGTCGCCGGGTGCTCCGCCGGGGGCCGACGGGTGCCGGTGGGGCTCTTCGGGCGGTTGGTTCTCGTGGGGCGTCTGCGCTGCGGTCACCCCGTCATCGTGCCAGGCCGGCGCCGCGGTCCCGGCAGCAGGACGCCCGCGCGCCCCGACCGCGCCCCTTGTGTCGGTGCCGTCGGTCACCGGACCGCCGCCCGGCGGTACGCCCAGGTGGCCAGGGCCAGCGAGAGCACCCCGACGGCGGCGCAGATGCCGAGGTCGCCGACGACCGCGGGCCAGTCCGGATGCGGGGCGAAGGTGCGCGCCAGCGCCTCCACCCCGTAGGTGGACGGCAGCAGGTCCCGGGCCCAGCCGATCAGCTCGGGCATCCGCCCGGCCGGCAGCACCCCCAGCAGCAGCGCCGCCGACATGCCCAACTGGCCGCCCAGGGTGGCGAGTTCCTGGCGCGGGGCGAGCAGCCCGAGGGCCGCGCCGAGCCCGGAGAGCGCCGCGCCGGCCAGCGGCACCACCGCGGCCAGCACCCACAGGTGGGCCATCGGCAGCTGGAAGAGCAGACAGCCGACGACCGCGGTGACCACCGTGCCCGGCAGGGTGAAGGAGGCGTAGGCGGCGGCCGCGCCGAGCACCACGGCGGCCGGCGGCACCGGCAGCGTCGCGTAGTGGTCGAGGCCGCCGCCGGCCCGCAGCTGGCCGAAGTACTGGGCCAGGAGGTTCAGCGCGACGAAGGCGACGACCAGCACGGCGGAGCCGGAGACCACCGACCGGGCCGGGTCGCCGCCGCTGACCACCCCGCGCAGCAGGACCATGATCCCGACGGACTGGAAGGTGGCGACGAACAGCAGCGGTATCCGGGCGACCCGGGCCCGGGAGAGCTGGGCGCGGTAGACGGCGCCGAGGGCGGGCAGCAGTCGGGCCCGGGGGGCGAGCGGGGCGGCGCCGGCCCCGTCCTCCGGTCCGGTGCCGTCGCCCGTTCCGCCGCCCGTTCCGGTCGCTGTCCGCGCGGACATCACACTCACGCCGCCACCCGGCTTTCCTCGACCCGCGGTCGGTCCGTCGTGCGCGCGAGCGGCCGCCCGCCCGCGTTCCTGCTCGTCCGGCCCCCGGCCGGGGGCGCCGCCGTGCTCACGCCTTCACCAGCCCCTCCGCGCGCCCGCCCAGGGAGACGTAGACGTCCTCCAGGCTCGGCGTGGCCAGGGTGAAGTCGTCCAGGGCCGCGAAGGCGGGGCCCGCGGTGACCGCGGCGACCGCGGAGCGGGCCCGGTCGGCGGGGAGCCGCAGGGTCCAGCGGCGGCCGGTGGCGCGGGCGCCGGCGGCCAGGGCGGCGACCTCGGGGACGTCGAGCGGGGGCCGGTCCCGCCAGACCAGCTCCAGCCGGACCTCCTCCCCCACCAGTTCCTTCAGCCGGCCGGGCGTGTCGCAGGCGATCACCCGCCCCTGGTCGATCACCGCGACCCGGTCGAGCACGCTCTCGGCCTCCAGGACGTTGTGGGTGACCAGGACGACGGTGACGCCCCGCTCGGCACGGCGGCGGTCCACCGCGGCCCACACCGCGCGCCGGGCGACCGGGTCCATGCCGGTGGTCGGCTCGTCCAGCACCAGCAGCGGGCGCTCGCCGATCAGCGCGGTGGCGAAGCAGGCCAGCCGCCGCTGGCCGCCGGAGAGCTTCTTCAGCGCCCGGCCGGCGAGCGGGCCCAGGTCCAACTCGTCGAGGACCGCGTCGCGCTCGGCGCGGGCCGCGGCGGCGTCCAGGCCGCGCAGCCGGCCGGTGGTCTCCACGGCCAGGGAGACGGTCAGCTCGTCCAGCGCGGTCGACTCCTGGCCGAGATAGGCCAGCAGCCGCGCGGCCCGCTCCGGGTGCCGCACCAGGTCGTGGCCGAGGACGACGATGCTGCCGGCGTCCGGCCGGAGCAGTCCGGTCAGCTGGCGGACCAGGGTGGACTTGCCGGCGCCGTTGGGGCCGAGCAGCCCGAAGATCTCGCCGCGGCGGACGTCGAGGCCGATGCCGTCGCTGGCGCGTACCGCCGGCGCGCGCTCCGCCCCGCGCCGCCCGCGCGGCGCGGGATAGGTCTTGACCAGGTCCCGCACGACGCACACCGGCGCGCCGCGCTCCACCTGTTTTGCGCCCGTCTTCACGAGCTACGAGGGTACGCGGCCCGCGGCGGCCGCCGGTCCCGGGGGCCGCCCGGGGCGGGCGGGCACGGTCGGCGCACGGCTTCGGGCCGGGCGGTCAGTCGCCGGCCGGGGCGTGTTCGGCGGCGGTGCGGAGGTCGACCTCGCGCCAGAAGCCGGCCCGGATGGCGTAGCGGTCGTGCTCGTCGATCTGGTCGTCCTTGTGGGCGAGCAGGCCGAAGCGGGCGGCGTAGCGGAGGAGTTCCCCGTCGATGCGGTGCGGGATGCGGGGGTACTCCGTGGAGAGCTGCTGGAGGTGGACGGCGTCGG
Organism: Streptomyces sp. BHT-5-2; assembly: GCF_019774615.1. Taxonomy (NCBI): domain Bacteria; kingdom Bacillati; phylum Actinomycetota; class Actinomycetes; order Kitasatosporales; family Streptomycetaceae; genus Streptomyces; species Streptomyces sp. BHT-5-2. The sequence goes on from NZ_CP081496.1 coordinate 5,854,936, forward strand.
AGAGCCGCTCGGTCCAGCGGCGGGCGAAGACCTGGCCGACCTCGAAGGGGTCGCCGCCGACGGCGGTGATGTCCTCCTCGCGGTCGGCCCAGCGCTGTTCGGCGCTGGTGAGCTGGGCGAGGGTGGGCAGCGAGGCGGTCTCGGCCGGTTCGCCGAGCGGGCCGCCGCGCTCGATCCAGCCCTTGTCGGAGGACCAGCGGAGGGTGGCGGCGGGCTGGCTGCCGTTCTGCGCGGGGCCGGGGGCGGAGTTCTGCAGCGCGGGTCGGCCGAGGCCGGCGAGGTCCTTGGGGGTGGGGACGCCGCGGGAGCCGCCGGCGCCGCTCTCGCCGGCCGGCCCGCCGCATTCGTCGGCGGAGGACGGGCCGGCGGAAGCGTCGTGGCCGTCGACCTGGTCGGGGCCGGAGGCGGCGGCCGCCGCGGCGGCGACCGCGGTCTCCGGGAGAGGGGCGGAGAGGATCGCGGCGATCTCGGGGCGCGGGGCGGGCGGCGGGGCGCAGGGGCCGCCCAGCTCCTTGGCGCGGACCGCGCCGGTGATCCAGGCCCGGTCCAGCACCCGCCGCTCGTCGGCCTCGGCGACCAGGTCCTCGGACTGGTTGTAGTCGCCGTCGGCGGCCTGGACGGCCCAGAGGTGGACGGCGACGCCGTGCTCCTTGGCGGACATCAGGCCGGGCAGCAGGTCGCCGTCGCCGGTGACCAGCACGATGTCGGAGCAGGCGCGGTTGCGGGCGAGTTCGGTCAGCTCGGCGTGCATGGCGGCGTCCACGCCCTTCTGCGCCCAGCGCCCGTCGCTGCGGGTCAGGGCACCCAGCCGGACGGTGACCCGGGACATCACCCGCAGCCGGCGGTGCTCGGGCTGCGGGACGCGGTCGGGAGCACCGTCGAACCAGTAGATCCGCAGCAGCGGACGTTCGGTGTCCGCCTCGGCGCGCCGGCGCAGTCCCTGGATGAGGGCGGCGTGGTCGACGGTGATCCGGGAACGGGCGGGTTCTCCGGCGAGCAGGCTGGCGGCCGCACCGAGCAGATACCCGGCGTCCACCAGGACGACGCAGCGGTCCACGTTCCACCCTCTTCCCTGAGGTGCTGAAGTCCGGTCGCCCCCCGGCTCGGCCCGTGGCACGAGTGCTCTTCGGCTTCCTTCGAGTCTGCCCGACCGAACGGGGGTTATCTGCGCGAACTCGATCTTCGGCGTGGCGGATTCACGTTCGGCCGCCCGCACGGCGCGTAACTGCCGTTATCACCCAGGGTAATTGCCCGAAATGCACGGATGTGTCCGTCGTGTAAGTCTGATTCCGGCCGATCCCAAGATCCCCCTCAGGAGGCACGATCATGGCCAAGAACAAGAAGGACCGGAAGCAGCCCAAGGCGAGTGAGGCCGAGCGCGGCCAGCAGCAGTCCGAGAAGTCGACCCTCGAAGCGATCTCGCACTCGCAGTCCCAGGGCAGCCCGGCGGACGTCGCGCGCAAGCACCAGCGCCGCTTCGGCCACAACTGACGGTCCGGCAACACCGCCCCGCGCCCCCAACCGACGTGCGCCGACGACGACTTGAGAGGGGCGCGCCCGAACCGTGCGGGCGCGCCCCTCGTCGCAGCGGGGCCGGGGCGGCGCGGCGCCCCGGCCGAATGCCTCAGCCGGCCAGGCAGGACGGGCCGAGCAGCACCTTCAGATCACCGAACAACGACGGGTCGGCGGTGACCCGGTGGCGGTCCAGGCGGAGCACCGTGGTCTTCCGCACGCCCTGCAGCCGGATGCGGACCTCGGTGGAGCCGCGGTGGCTGCTGAGCACCTCGCCGAGCTTCTCGACCATCGGCGGGGTCACCTTCACCGCCGGAATGGTGATCGTCACCGGGGCGTTGGCACCGGCCTCCGAGAGGTCGGGGACCATCATCTCCATGGCGACCAGCCGCGGCACGTCCTCCCGCTTGTCCAGCCGGCCCTTGACGAACACCACGGCGTCCTCGACGAGTTGGGTGGACACCAGCTGATACGTGGCCGGGAAGAACATGCAGTCGAGGGAACCGGCGAGGTCCTCGACGGTGGCGATGGCCCAGGCGTTGCCCTGCTTGGTCATCTTGCGCTGGAGGCCGGAGATGATGCCGCCGATGGTGACGATCGAGCCGTCGGCGTAGTCGCCGCCGGTCAACTGGGCGATGGCGGCGTCCGCCTTGTCGCTCAGCACGTGCTCCAGGCCGAAGAGCGGGTGGTCGGAGACGTAGAGACCGAGCATCTCGCGCTCCTGGGCGAGCAGATAGGTCTTCTCCCACTCCTCCTCGGAGAACTCCACGTCCAGCCCGAAGCCGGGGCCGTCGGCCGCGCCGTCGGCGGAGTCGCCCATCCCGCCGAAGAGGTCGAACTGGCCCTCGGCCTCCTTGCGCTTGACCTGGACGACGTTGTCGATCATCGACTCGTAGTGCGCCGTCAGGCCCTTGCGGGTGTGGCCCATCTCGTCGAAGGCGCCGGCCTTGATCAGCGATTCGGTGGTGCGCTTGTTGCAGACCACCGCGTCGACCTTGTCGAGGTAGTCGGGGAAGGAGGCGTACTTCCCCTTGGCCTTGCGGCAGCGGATGATCGAGTCGACGACGTTCTGGCCGACGTTCCGCACGGCGGTGAGGCCGAAGAGGATGACGTCGTCGCCCTGGGCGGCGAAGTTGGCCTCGGACTCGTTGACGTTGGGCGGGAGGACCTTGATGCCCATCTTGCGGCACTCGTTCAGATAGACCGCGGACTTGTCCTTGTCGTCGCGCACGGACGTCAGCAGCGCGGACATGTACTCGGCCGGGTAGTTGGCCTTGAGATAGGCGGTCCAGTAGGTGACCAGGCCGTACGCGGAGGAGTGCGCCTTGTTGAAGGCGTAGCCGGCGAACGGGACCAGGACGTCCCACAGGGCCTGGATCGCCGCGTCGGAGAAGCCGTTCTTCCGGGCGCCCGCCTGGAAGATGGTGAAGTTCTTGGCCAGTTCCTCGGGCTTCTTCTTGCCCATCACGCGGCGCAGGATGTCGGCCTCGCCGAGCGAGTAGCCGGCGATGATCTGGGCGGCCTTCTGCACCTGCTCCTGGTACACGATGAGGCCGTAGGTGAGGCCCAGCGTCTCCTTCAGGGGCTCTTCGAGCTCCGGGTGGATCGGCGTGATCTCCTGCCGGCCGTTCTTGCGCTCGGCGTAGTTCGTGTGCGAGTTCATGCCCATCGGGCCCGGCCGGTACAGGGCCGAGACGGCGGAGATGTCCTCGAAGTTGTCGGGCTGCATCTGGCGCAGCAGCGAGCGCATCGGACCGCCGTCGAACTGGAAGACGCCGAGGGTGTCGCCGCGGCAGAGCAGCTCGTACGTCTTCGGGTCGTCCAGCGGGACGGACAGGAGCTCCAGCTTCTTGCCCTTGTTGGCCTCCACCATCTTCACGGCGTCGTCCATGATCGTCAGGTTCCTGAGGCCCAGGAAGTCCATCTTGATCAGACCGAGCGCCTCGCACTGCGGGTAGTCCCACTGCGTGATGGTCACGCCGTCGGTGTGCCGGGTCCACAGCGGGGCGTGGTCGACGATCGGCTCGCTGGACATGATGACGCCGGCGGCGTGCACGCCCATCTGCCGGACCAGGCCCTCGACGCCCTTGGCGGTGTCGATGACCTTCTTGACGTCCGGCTCGTTCTCGTACATCCCCCGGATCTCGCCGGCTTCGTTGTAGCGCGGGTGCGAGGGGTTGGTGATGCCGTCGAGGTCGATGCCCTTGCCGAGGACGTCGGCGGGCATGGCCTTGGTGAGGCGGTCGCCCATGGCGTACGGGTAGCCCAGCACGCGGGCGGAGTCCTTGATGGCGTTCTTCGCCTTGATCTTGCCGTAGGTGCCGATCATGGCGACCTTGTCGGCGCCGTACTTCTCCGTGACGTACCTGATCACCTCGACGCGCCTGCGCTCGTCGAAGTCGATGTCGACGTCGGGCATGGAGACGCGCTCGGGGTTGAGGAACCGCTCGAAGATCAGGCCGTGCTCGATCGGGTCGAGGTCGGTGATGCCCATGGCGTAGGCGACGATCGAACCGGCCGCGGAGCCACGGCCGGGGCCCACCGCGATGCCGTTGTTCTTCGCCCACATGATGAAGTCGGCGACGACGAGGAAGTAGCCCGGGAACCCCATCTGGATGATGACGTCCATCTCGTACTCGGCCTGCCGCTGCCGGTCCTCGGGCACCCCGCCGGGGAAGCGGCGGAGCATGCCGCGGCGCACTTCCTCCTTGAACCACGTGGTGTTGGTGTAGCCCTCTTCCGGGATGTCGAACTTCGGCATGAGGTCGCGCTTCTCGAACATGCCGGTGGTGTCGACCTGCTCGGCGACCAGGAGGGTGTTGCGGCAGCCCTCCTGCCAGGCGTCCGAGGAGTCGATGGCGTACATCTCCTCGGTGGACTTGAGGTAGTAGCCGGTGCCGTCGAAGCGGAAGCGGTCCGGGTCGGAGAGGTTCTTGCCGGTCTGGATGCACAGCAGGGCGTCGTGCGCGGTCGACTCGTGGGCGTAGGTGTAGTGCGAGTCGTTGGTGACCAGCGGGGGGATGCCGAGCTTCTTGCCGATCTCCAGGAGGCCGTCGCGCACCCGGCGCTCGATCTCGATGCCGTGGTCCATCAGCTCCAGGAAGTACCGGTCCTTGCCGAAGATCTCCTGGTACTCGGCGGCCGACTTCAGGGCCTCGTCGAACTGGCCGAGGCGCAGCCGCGTCTGCAGCTCACCCGAGGGGCAGCCGGTGGAGGCGATCAGGCCCTCGCTCCACTGGGAGATCGTCTCCTTGTCCATCCGCGGCCACTTCTGCAGCCAGCCCTCGGCGTACGCGTCCGAGGACAGCTTGAACAGGTTGTGCAGGCCCGTCTTGTTCGCCGCCCAGATCGTCTTGTGCGTGTAACCACCCGAACCGGACACGTCGTCGCGCTTCTGGTGCGGCTGGCCCCACTGGATCTTCCGCTTGTTGCGCCGCGACTCGGGGGCGACGTACGCCTCGATGCCGATGATCGGCGTGACGCCCGCCTTCTGCGCGGAGTGGAAGAAGTCGTACGCCCCGTGGAGGTTGCCGTGGTCGGACATCGCGATGTGCGTCATGCCCATCTCGTTGCACGCGTTGAACATGTCCTTCAGCCGCGCCGCACCGTCCAGCAGCGAGTACTGGGTGTGGACATGCAGGTGCGTGAAGGGCGGCTTGGCCACGGCGCTGAACCTCCGGTGGTGACAGTCGTCAGGGTCGTCGGGAGCGGTCGGATGGGGCGTGCGGAGAGGTCGGGAGGGATGGGTGGAACGGTGTTGAAGTCTACGACCCGGGAGTGACAACGGCTCCCGGATCCGGGGGACCCGGCGACCCGCCGAGGGGCGGCGGCCCCCGCTGCGGGCGGCGTTCCCCGCGACGTGCCCGTCCGGGAGAACGCGCGGGCGCTCCCGGGCACTCCCGGGCGTCCCCACGCGTTCTCCCGTCTGATCTCCGTCCGCTTTCCCGGCACTCCAGGAGGCACCAGCGATGCCCATCCCGCATGCCCCGGCACGGCACAGCACGCACCCAGGTCAGGACACCGACCGTCGCGACGGGGCGATCCTCGCCGCCCTCGACGCGGTCCCCGGACCGGCCCTGCGCAGGATGGCCGGCTCACCCGCCGCGTTCTTCCGGGGCGCCGCGGCCCTGTTCCACCACGACCTGGCGGCCTCGGGCGCGGGCGCGCAGGGAGCGCCGTATCTGGACGAGCGGACCAGCCGGGTGTGGATCCACGGCGATCTGCACGCCGGGAGCTTCGGCGCCTACCTGGACGCCACGGGCCGTCTGGTGTTCGGCGTCACCGGATCGGATGAGGCGTACGTCGGCCCGTTCACCTGGGACCTGAAGCGGTGCGCGACCTCGGTGGCGCTGCTCGGCCACGCCCGGGGGCTGAGCGATGCGCGGATCACCGAACTGGTGCGGGCCTTCGCCGCGTCCTACCGGGAGCACGTCCACGCGCTGGCCTCCGGTGCGGACGCGGGGCCGCCGTGCACCCTGGACACCGCCGACGGCCCGCTGCTCGCCGTGCTGCGGGCGGCCCGCGGCCGGACCCGGGCCGGGCTGCTGGCGCCGCTGACCGAGCTGTCCGGCGGGGAGCGGCGGTTCGCCGGCGGGCGCGGCGGCGTCGAGCTGGACGCGGCGGCCCGCTACACGGTCCTGGCGGCGTTCGACGGCTATCTGGAGACGCTGCCGGAGACCGGCCCGGCCCGCCCCGAGGCGTACCGGGTCAAGGACGTGGTGGGCCGGCGCGGCCCCGGCACGGACGGCGCGGCCGCCTACGACCTGCTGCTGGAGGGCGCCAGCGACGTCCTGGAGAGCGATGTGGTGCTGACCGTGCGGCCGGCGCCGGCGTCGTCGCTCGCCCGCTACCGCCCGGTCCCGGACGTCGCGGAGCACGTCCGGCACGACGGGCACCGGGCGGCGCTGGCCCGGCGGGCCCTCCAGGCGCACGCCGACCCGTGGCTGGGCTGGACCGCGCTGGACGGTACGGGCCTCCTGGTCGGCGAGGTCGCGCCGTACACCGCCGGGCTGGACTGGTCCGCGCTCGACGACCCGGAGGAGATCGCCGCGGCCGTCGCCGGGCTCGGCAGGGTCACCGCGGCCGCGCACGCCGCGGGCGACGGCAAGGAGCGGCATCCGCTGGTGCCGTTCCGGCCCGAGCGGGCCGTCGACGCGGCCCTCGCGGCCGACGAGGACGGCTTTGGTCCGCTGCTGGCGGACTTCGCGCACTCCGGCGCGGCCCGCGCCCGCGCCGACCACCGGATCTTCGTCGAGCTGCTCCGGGAGGGCCGGTTCCCGGTCGCCTAGGTCCTGTCCCATGGGGCGCCACCCCATCGGACAGGACCTGGGCACGCGGGCGTGCCCCCTTAGTACCGCTTTAGTCGACCCCATGGCACACTCGCTGGCGATGGACATCTCGGCGGCACACCTGCGGGCACTGCGCGCGGCGCTCTTCACGGCGCTGTGCGTCGCGCTGTCCTCGGCGTCCCATGTGCTGCTCTCCCGTATGCCGCTGCCGCCGGTCACCGTCGCCGGGACCGGCGTCGCGGTGTTCGCGCTGGCCTACGCGCTGGCCGGCCGCGAGCGCGGCTACTGGCGGATCGCCGGGCTGCTGCTCCCCCTGGAGCTGGCCGCCGACGCGGCCTTCAGCCTCGGCCAGCACACCTGCTACGGCACGGACGGCGCCCCGGCCGGGCCGGTCCACTCGCTGAGCACGATGCTGCTGTGCGGCGGCGGACCGGTCGGCGGACCGCTGGCCCAGCTGGCCCGGGAGGGCGGCGCCCCGGCCCCGGCCTGGCTGTTGCTGCTCGCCGGGCACCTGGCCGTCGGGCTGCTGGCGGCCGGCTGGCTGCGCCGCGGCGAGGCCGCGCTGGTGCGGCTGCTGGGCGCGGTGGCCGGCTTCGCCTTCCGCCCGCTGCTGCTGGCGGCCGCGGTCCTGGGCCGGACCCTGACGCCGCGCCGCGCACTGCCCGCCCCCGTGCGGACCGCGCCGACCGCCCGGTCCCTCCCCCTGCTCGTGCACTCCGTGGTGCGACGCGGGCCGCCCTGCGCGCTCGCCGCCTGACGGCCCCCGGGCCCGGCGGCCGGCGTACGCCCGTACAGCAGGTACGGCGCATACGCCCCCGGTAGCACGCCTCCCGTCCCACGGACCACGGAAACCACGGAGCAGAACAGTCATGAGCAACCGCAACAGCCAGGCCAACAAGCAGGCAGCCCGCGAGCGGCTGCGCGCCGAGCGCGAACGGCAGGCCAAGAAGGAGCGCACCCGCCGGCAGTTGATCGTCGCCGGCTCGGTCGTCGCGGTGCTGGCGGTGGCCGGCGGCATCGGCCTCGCGGTCGCCAACTCCGGCGACAGCGGCGGCGGCAGCGGCTCCGGCGCCGACGTCTGGGCGAAGGCCGCCAAGGCCAAGCCGGTCCCGCCCGCCCACACCAGCGGCCCCAACGGCACCACCGTCGTCGTCGGCAAGGCCGACGCCAAGAACACCCTGCAGCTCTTCGAGGACCCGCGCTGCCCCGGCTGCGCCGTCTTCGAGGAGACCGTCGGCGCGACCGTCGAGAAGGACATCAGCGACGGCAAGTACAAGGCGGAGTACCACATCGGCACGTTCCTGGACGGCAACCTCCAGGGCACCGGCTCCAAGAACGCGCTGAGCGCCCTGGGCGCCGCGCTGAACGTCTCCCCGGACGCCTTCCTGAAGTACAAGTACGCGCTGTACTCCAAGCAGTACCACCCGGACGAGACCGGGCCGGACAAGTTCGCCGACGACGGCTACCTGCTCAAGGTGGCCGACACCATCCCGGCGCTGAAGGGCAACGCCGCCTTCCAGAAGGCCGTCAAGAGCGGCACCTTCGACGCCTGGGCGATGGCGATGTCCAAGGAGTTCGACTCGCACAAGGACGTCCGCAGCACCCCCACGGTGAAGATGAACGGCGCGGTGCTGGGCACCCAGACCGCGCAGGGCCCGGTCGCGCCGTCCTCGGTCGCGGACTTCAACGCCCAGGTGGACAAGAACCTCAAGAAGTGACCCCCTGGTCCTGACGCCGGGCTCCGCCCCCGGCACCGGCATCGGCCGGCGTGCTCCGCGCACGCCGGCCGATGCCAAATCTTGACCCGGTTTTCCGCCGTGCCCATGGCAGACTCCCGGCCATGCAGGGGAGGGGAGTTGGCCCGGCGGCCCGGCCCGGGGCCTCGCCCGGGGGCCGCGCGGGGGCCCGTGTCCCGGCCTGCGCGCGCGCCGGCCGTCCGCTCCCGCCGCCCGCCGCGTGCGTACGCCGCCGCGGTCCGCCCGTCCCGGTCGCCGTCTGACGCCCGTACCGCACCAGCCAGGCAGCACCGAAGGATCGGACACCCCCCATGAGCAACCGGAACACCCAGGCGAGCAAGCAGGCCGCCCGCGAACGGATCCGCGCCCAGCGCGAGAAGGAGAAGAAGAAGGAGCGGCTGCGCCGCCAACTCGTCGTGGCGGTCTCGGTGGTCGGCGTCCTGGCGGTCGCCGGCGGCATCGGCTACGCCGTGATGAAGGCCAACGAGCCGACCGGCTGGGCGGCCGCCAAGGAGGCCAAGCTGGTCACCCCGGCACACACCCAGGGGAAGAACGGCACCGAGATCCTCATCGGCGACGAGAAGGCCGGGCAGACGCTGGAGGTCTTCGAGGACGTCCGCTGCCCGGCGTGCGCGGCATTCGAGCAGACCACCGGCGGGGAGCTGCTCAAGGACATCCACGACGGCCGCTTCAAGGTCCGCTTCACCCTGTACTCCTTCATCGACGACGCGCAGGGCGGCGAGGGCTCCAAGAACGCGCTGAGCGCGCTCGGCGCGGCCCTGAACGTCAGCCCGGAGGCGTTCTTGAAGTACAAGTCGGCGCTGTACTCGACCAAGTTCCACCCCGACGAGCGCGAGGACCTCTACGCCAAGGACTCCGAGCTGCTGAAGGTCGCCGCCGACGTGCCGGAACTGAAGGGGAACAAGACATTCCAGAAGCAGGTCCAGGACGGGACCTACGACCGCTGGGCGATGGAGATGACCGCGCTCTTCGGCCGCAAGGGCGTGCGCGGCACCCCCACCTTCATGCACGGCGACAAGAAGCTGACGATGGCGGAGATCCCGCAGCGGAGGATGACGCAGGAGCAGTACGACGAGCTGGCGCGGGCCAACTTCCGCAAGATGATCGACACGGAGTTCGGCCCGGCGAAGGGCGGCGGCGCGGACCAGGGCGGGGACACCGGCAAGGCCGGCGGCGGCCAGGGCATCGCCAAGGGCGAGAAGGACCCGACCGGCAACTGACCGCCGCGGCCCCGGCTCAGCCCCGCTCGGGCAGATCGGCCAGGAACCCCAGCGCCACCTTCCAGGCGCTCTCCGCCGCCGGTGCGTCGTAGTCCGGCAGGTCGGGGTCGGTGAAGAGGTGGCCGGCGCCGGCGTAGCGGAACACCTCGACGTCGGCACCGGCCCGGCGCATCCGCAGGTACCAGGCGTTCAGCCAGTCGTGCGGTTCGTACGGGTCGGGGTCGGCGACGTGCAGCTGCACCGGCAGCTCGTCGGCGACGGCGCCGTCGGCGATGTCGGAGGTGCCGTGCAGCAGGAGCAGCCCGCGGGCCTTCTCGTCGGCGAGGGCGAGGTTCTGTGCGACCGCGCCGCCGAAGGAGAAGCCGGCGTAGACCAGCCCGCGGTCGGAATACGGGGCGGCGGCCGCGACGGCGCGGCGGAGCAGCTCCTCCTTGCCGATCTCGTCCTTGATCGCGATGCCGTCGGGGACCGAGTCGGCGGTCCGGCCGCCGAACAGGTCGGGGACGATCACCTCGTGGCCCGCGGCCCGCAGCCGGTCCGCGCCGGCGTGCACCGCGGGGCGCAGCCCGCACACCGAATGAAACAGCACGATGGTGGAGGAACCGCTGGTCGCGGGCTCGGCGGAGGCGGGCACAGACATCACTTCCCTGGGGTTGGATCGCTTGCCCCCATCGTGCCAGCTACCGTCGTGGGAACCGGAAGGAGCACACCGCACCGAGGAGGAGACCGTGTCCCTGGAGGCCGTGCTGCGCCCGATCGCCGTCGTCGGGGGCTCGCTCGTGGTCACGACCGTCCTGGTCTGGCTGATCGACCGAACCCTGCTGCGGATCGACACCCGGCACCCGGAGACCCCCCTGTGGGGTCTGCTGCGGCGCTGCCGGATACCGCTCCAACTCATGCTCGCCGCCGCCCTGTTGCTCGGCAGCTTCGAGCAGACCGAGATCCCGGTCGTGGTGGACCACTCGGTGGGCATCGGCCAGGCGCTGACGCTGGTGCTGATAGCCGCCACCGCCTGGCTGCTGGTGCGGGTCGCGGCGGCCGTCGTGGAGTCGTCGTACACCCGCTATGCGGCCGGCGCCCGGGACGCGGCGCGGGTGCGCCGGGTGCGGACGCAGGTGACGCTGATCCAGCGGGTGGTGACCGCGGCCGTGATCGTGATCGCGGCGGCCTCGATGCTGCTGACGTTCCCGCAGATGAGGGCGGTGGGCACGTCCGTGCTGGCGTCCGCCGGGCTGGTGGGCATCGTCGCCGGTATCGCCGCCCAGTCCACGCTGGGCAATCTCTTCGCCGGACTCCAGATCGCGTTCGGCGACATGGTCCGCATCGGGGACACCGTGGTGGTGGACGGCCAGTGGGGCACCGTCGAGGAGATCACGCTGACGTTCCTGAGCGTACGCACCTGGGACGAGCGCCGGATCACCATGCCGGTGTCGTACTTCACCAGCAAGCCGTTCGAGAACTGGTCGCGCGGCGGCGCCCAGATGACCGGCGCGGTCTTCTTCCACCTCGACCACTCCGCCCCGGTGGAGAAGATGCGGCAGCATCTGCACGAGCTGCTCCAGGAGAGCCCGGAGTGGGACGCCCGGTCCTGGAGCCTGGTGGTCACCGACACCACGCCGTCCACCATCGTGGTGCGTGCCCTGGTCACCGCCCGCGACTCGGACGCGCTGTGGACGGTGCGCTGCCAGGTCCGCGAGCGGATGATCGAGTGGCTGCGGACCGAGCACGCCTACGCGCTGCCGCGGATCGCCACCGCGCCGGCGGCGTCCGCGGAGGAGGGCCGGCGCCCGCTGCCGCCCGGCCCGGCGGACGACCCGCACGCCCCGGGCACCACCCGGGGCCGCTGACCGGCCGCCGCCTCATGGGCCGCGCCGGGCCCGCCGGCCCTACGGGGCCGCCCGCAGGCTCCGCATGTCCAGATGGCGCAGCACCCGGTCGACGATCTCCGGGTCGGCGCCCGGTTCGCTGCGCGCCGCCAGCACCTCGTGCCGGGCGGCCGAGAGCATCTCGTTCTGGATCCGCTGGACCTTCTTGACCCGGGTGATGCGCTTGTCGAACAGCTCGCGCCGCTCGTCGTCGACGATGTCCGGCGCGATCCGGGCCCCGATGTCGTAGGCCCGGCGGGCCAGTTGGTCGGCGACCTCGTCGGACACCTCCTCGACCTCCAGGACCTCCTTCAGCCGCCGCTTGGACGCCTTGATCACCCGCAGCGCCAGCTCCCGCTCCAGCGCGTCCGCCGCGTCGGTGTCGGCCCGCACCCTCAGCCTGCGCACCAGCCACGGCAGCGTCAGCCCCTGGACGACCAGGGTGGAGAGCACCACCGCGAAGGCGATGAAGAGGATCTCGTCGCGGGCCGGGAAGGGCCCGCCGTCCACCCCGAAGGGGATGGCCAGCGCCAGTGCCACCGAAGCCACCCCGCGCATCCCCGACCACCACATGATGACCGTCTCGCGCCAGCTCATCGGGATGTCCTCGTCGTAGTCCCGGCGCTTGTGCATCCGCTTGGCGAGCCAGGCCGCGGGCAGCAGCCACACCAGCCGCACCGCGACGACCACCGCCACCACCGCGGCGCCGGCGCCCAGCATCGCGCCCCAGCGGCCGGAGGCGGCGCCGATGATGTTGTGCAGTTCCAGGCCGATCAGCCCGAAGGCGACACCGGTGACGAGGGTGTCGACCACCTCCCAGAAGGTGTAGCCGGCCAGCCGGCCCAGCACGTCGTCCGCGTCCACCGCGTACTCGGCCAGGAACAGCCCGCTGGTCAGCACCGCGAGCACGCCCGACCCCTTGAACTCCTCGGCCAGCACGTACGACACGAACGGCACCAGCAGCGTCAGCCCGATCTGCAGCGTCGGATCGCCCAGCCGCCCCATCAGCTGGTTGGTGACCCAGCCGAGCGCCAGACCCACCGCTATGGCGACGACGGCGGAGAGCACCAGCGAGCCCACCGCGCCGGACACCGAGAAGCTGCCGCTGATCACCGCGGCCAGCGCGACGTGGTACAGCACGATCGCGGTGACGTCGTTGAACAGCCCCTCGCCCTCCAGGATGGAGACCATGCGGCGGGGCAGCCCGAGCTTGCCGGCCACCGCGGTGGCGGCCACCGGGTCGGGCGGGGCGACCAGCGCCCCCAGGACCACCGCGGCGGCCACCGGCATCCCGGGCACCACCGCCTGGGCCACCGCCGCGACCGCCGCCGTGGTGGCGAACACCAGCAGCACGGCGAGCAGGAAGATCGGCCGGAGGTTGGCGGTGAACTGCCGCCAGGAGGTGCGCTGGACGGCCGCGTAGAGCAGCGGCGGCAGCACGATCGGCAGGATGTACTCCGGCGGCACCTGGACGTTGGGCACGAACGGGAGCAGTGCCAGCACCGCGCCCGCGAGCGTCATCAGCACCGGCGAGGGCAGGCCCAGCCGGTCGCCGAGCGGCACCATCACCACCGCTCCGAGGAGGAGGACGAACAGCAGGGCCAACTGATCCACGGTGGCTACGCTCCGGGGCGGTCGATTTCGATCACATTCCGCCCCAAGCGTGCCATGAAGTGATCAGACGCCCGCTTTCACGCCCCGGACGTCAGTGGCTCTCCTCCCGGACGGTGTCCAGCGCATGCTGGAGATCCGCCGGGTACGCGCTCTCGAACTCCACCCAGCGCCCGTCCGACGGGTGCTCGAAGCCCAGCCGCACCGCGTGCAGCCACTGCCGGGCGACGCCCAGCCGCTTGGCGAGGGTGGGGTCCGCGCCGTACGTCAGGTCGCCGACGCAGGGGTGCCGGTGCGCGGACATGTGCACCCGGATCTGGTGCGTCCGGCCGGTCTCCAGCTTGATGTCCAGCAGGCTGGCCGCCCGGAACGCCTCGATCAGGTCGTAGTGGGTGACCGAGGGCTTGCCGTCGGCGGTCACCGCCCACTTGTAGTCGTGGTTCGGGTGCCGGCCGATGGGTGCGTCGATGGTGCCGCTCAGCGGGTCCGGGTGGCCCTGCACCAGCGCGTGGTAGCGCTTGTCCGGCACCCGCTCCTTGAACTGCCGCTTCAGCGAGGTGTACGCGCGCTCCGACTTGGCGACCACCATCAGCCCGGAGGTGCCGACGTCGAGGCGGTGCACGATGCCCTGCCGCTCGGCCGCCCCGGAGGTGGAGATCCGGTACCCGGCCGCGGCCAGACCGCCGATGACGGTGGTGCCGCTCCAGCCGGGGCTGGGGTGCGCGGCGACCCCCACCGGCTTGCCGATCACCACGACGTCCTCGTCGTCGTGCACGATCTCCATGCCCTCGACGGGCTCGGCCACGATCTCCACCGGCGCGGCCGCCGGCGGCATCTCGACCTCCAGCCAGGCACCCCCGTGCACCCGCTCGGACTTCATCACCTCGGAGCCGTCGACCCGGACCTTGCCGGCCGACGCCAGCTCGGCGGCCTTCGTCCGGGAGAAGCCGAACATGCGGGCCAGCGCGGCGTCCACGCGCTCGCCCTCCAGGCCGTCCGGTACGGGCAGGGTGCGGATCTCGGGGAAGGTGCTCACCCCACGAGTATGGCAGTCCCCCGACACTGCCCCGCCCGGCGGCGGACCCCGACCACCGGGCCGGGACGCGGGCCGTCAGTCCTTGTGGACGGTCCCGTCCGGGTCCAGGCCCCGGAAGGACAGCAGCACGATCAGCACGCCGCCGCAGACGATCGCGGAGTCCGCGAGGTTGAAGACCGCGAAGTGCGCCGGGGCGATGAAGTCCACCACCGCGCCCTGGAAGACGCCCGGCGAGCGGAAGATCCGGTCGGTGAGGTTGCCGAACGCACCGCCCAGCAGCAGCCCCAGCGCGATCGCCCACGGCAGGCTGTAGAGCTTGCGGGCGATCCGGGCGATCACCACGATCACCACCGCGGCGATGATGGTCAGGAACACCGTCAGCGCCTCGCCGAACCCGAAGGCGGCCCCGCGGTTGCGGATCACACTGAACTGCAGCAGCGTCCCGATGACCTCGACCGGCGCGTGGTGCTCCAGCTTGGCGACCACCGCGAGCTTGCTGCCCAGGTCGAGGAGGTAGACGACCGCGGCCACCAGCAGCAGCGCGGCGATCCGCCGCCTGCCGCGCCCGGTCGGCCGCTCGCCCTCCACCGGCCGGCCCCCTTCGGATCCCGCCGCGGTGCCCGCCCCGGAACCCGGTTCGGATTCCGGCGTACCGGTGATGCGTTCCGCCTCTGCCACGTGTGCGTCCCTCAGCCCGTCGTGTCCTTCACCAGGCCCAGCCCGGCTGCCCACGAGAGTACGGCACCCGTCTGCGGGGAAGGGCCGGACGGGTGCCGGCCGGCTCACCCGGCGCGGCGGCGGCGCACGGCTCAGCGCCGCTCCTGCTTCTGCTTGCACTCCACGCAGAGCGTCGCCCGCGGGAACGCCTGCATCCGCGCCTTGCCGATCGCCTTGCCGCAGTTCTCGCACAGGCCGTAGGTGCCGGCGTCCAGCCGGCCGAGCGCCCGCTCGGTCTGGTGCAGCATCTCGCGGGCGTTGGAGGCCAGCGCCAGCTCGTGCTCGCGGGTGATGTTCTTGGTGCCGGTGTCGGCCTCGTCGTCGCCCGCGCCGTCCCCGGAGTCCCGCATCAGCCCGGCGATGGCGTCCTCGGCGGAGACGATCTCCGCCCGCAGCCGGCCCACCTCCTCCATCAGGCCGGACCGCGCCTCGGCCACCTCCGCCGGCGTCCAGGGCTCCTCACCGGGCCGTACCGCGAGTTCGCCGGGCGCCACGGCCGTACGGGCCGGGGGCGCCCCGGATTCCGCGCCGCCCATGGCCGCCGCGGCCGCCGTCCTCTTCGCCGCCACCGTCCTGGCTCCCGTCTCCTCCGCCGGCCCGGCCGTCTCCCCGGCCGCCGCCCTCGCGGCGGTCGCCTTCCTCGCCGCCGTCTTCTTGGCCGCCGTCTTCTTCGCGGCAGTGGTCTTCTTCGCCGCCGCCTTCTTCGTGGCGGTCCTCTTCGCCGCCGTCTTCTTGGCCGGCGCCTTCTTCGCGGCGGCCTGCTCCGGCGCGGCCCCGGTCGTCTCCTCGCGGACGGACTGCTGCGCGACGTCCTCGTCAGTGGGCCCGGCGGACGTCGTGGTCTTCTCCGCGGCGGTCTTCTTCGCCACCATGGCCGCGACCCCTTCACATATGTGATCTTGTTCGCGAATCGTGACCGGAACGATAAATCGCCCCACGGCACGCGGCAACGGGACGCACCGCCCGGCCGCCCCGCCACCGGGACCGTACGTCCGGTCTGCCTCGTTTGTGCCCCGCTGTCCGCGCGGTAATCCGCCCCGGAACAACCGGCTCCGCGGGGCCCGGCATTCGGGTCAGCCACCGGGCGGCGGCCGGCACCCCGAAATCCGGTCGGCCGGCGTCGGCGCGGCCCTTTACACTGTGGGGGCACCCCCTGCTCGAGCGCAGTCGAGAGCTTGGGGGACCAGCGCAAGGCGTCGATGGGACGAGTAGCGTCATACGCAGCCTGAAGCGATCCGGGGACGGTGCGAGCCCGGAGGCGTGCATGACGTGAAGATCACCCGGAGCCGCCGGAAGAAAGCCATCGGAAGAGCGGGCCCCGCCAAGGGGCCGCGGATCCACCGGCGACTAGAACCGGCAGCGCGATCCCAATGAGGGGGCGGTGCGGCGCGCACCGCCAAGGAGGGTGGTACCGCGGGAGCCAGCGCTCTCGTCCCTCCGGTCGGAGAACGCACCCAGGTGTCCGCCGGAGGAACCGATGAGTCCCACACCCCAGTACCGCCCGGTACCCGCCCAGGTAGACCTGCCCGCCCTGGAACACGCGGTGCTCGACTTCTGGCAGGAGCGGAAGATCTTCGCCCGCACCCTCCAGCAGTCCGAGGGCCGCCCCGAGTGGGTCTTCTACGAGGGCCCCCCGACGGCCAACGGTATGCCCGGCGCCCACCACATCGAGGCCCGCGTCTTCAAGGACGTCTTCCCCCGGTTCCGCACCATGCGGGGCTACCACGTCGACCGCAAGGCCGGCTGGGACTGCCACGGCCTCCCGGTCGAGCTGGCCGTGGAGAAGGAGCTGGGCTTCAGCGGCAAGAAGGACATCGAGGCGTACGGCATCGCCGAGTTCAACGCCAAGTGCCGCGAGTCGGTGACCCGGCACACCGACGCCTTCGCCGCGCTCACCACGCGCATGGGCTACTGGACGGACCTGGACGCCCCGTACCGCACCATGGACCCCGACTACATCGAGTCGGTCTGGTGGTCGCTGAAGGAGATCTTCTCCAAGGGCCTGCTGGTCCAGGACCACCGCGTCGCCCCCTGGTGCCCGCGCTGCGGCACCGGCCTGTCGGACCACGAGCTGGCGCAGGGCTACGAGACGGTCGTCGACCCCTCGGTCTTCGTCCGCCTGCCGCTGACCTCCGGCCCGCTGGCCGGGCGGGCCGCCCTCCTGGTCTGGACGACCACCCCCTGGACCCTGGTGTCCAACACCGCGGTCGCCGCCCACCCCGACGTCACCTACGTCGTGGCCACCGACGGCACCGAGCAGCTGGTCGTCGCCGAGCCGCTGCTGGAGAAGGCGCTGGGCGAAGGCTGGACGGCCACCGGCGAGTCCTTCACCGGCCGCGAGATGGAGCGCTGGGCCTACGAGCGCCCGTTCCACCTCGTCGACCTCGACGGCGCCAACTTCGTCGTCAACGCCGAGTACGTCACCACCGACGACGGCACCGGCCTCGTCCACCAAGCCCCCGCCTTCGGTGAGGACGACCTCCGCACCTGCCGCGCCTACGGCCTCCCGGTGGTCAACCCGGTCCGCCCGGACGGCACCTTCGAGGAGCAACTCCCGCTCGTCGGCGGCCAGTTCTTCAAGAAGGCCGACGAAGCCCTCGTCGCCGACCTCGACGCCCGCGGTCTGCTCTTCCGCCACGTCGCCTACGAGCACAGCTACCCGCACTGCTGGCGCTGCCACACCGCGCTGCTCTACTACGCCCAGCCGTCGTGGTACATCCGCACCACCGCGGTCAAGGACGCCCTGCTGCGGGAGAACGAGAACACCAACTGGTTCCCGGAGTCGGTCAAGCACGGCCGGTTCGGCGACTGGCTGAACAACAACATCGACTGGGCGCTCTCCCGCAACCGCTACTGGGGCACCCCGCTGCCCATCTGGCGCTGCGAGGAGGGCCACCTGACCTGCGTCGGCTCGCTCGCCGAGCTGACCAAGCTGACCGGCACCGACCAGTCCGGCCTGGACCCGCACCGCCCGTTCATCGACGCGGTCACCTTCGGCTGCACCCACAAGGGCTGCACGCTGACCGCGGTCCGCGTCCCGGAGGTCATCGACGCCTGGTACGACTCCGGCTCGATGCCCTTCGCGCAGTGGGGCTACCCGTACCGCAACAAGGAGCTCTTCGAGAAGCGGTACCCGGCGCAGTTCATCTCCGAGGCCATCGACCAGACCCGCGGCTGGTTCTACACCCTCATGGCCGTCGGCACCCTGGTCTTCGACAAGTCGTCGTACGAGAACGTGGTCTGCCTCGGCCACATCCTCGCCGAGGACGGCCGGAAGATGTCCAAGCACCTGGGCAACACCCTCCAGCCGATCCCGCTCATGGACCAGCACGGCGCCGACGCGGTCCGCTGGTTCATGGCGGCCGGCGGCTCCCCCTGGGCGGCCCGCCGCGTCGGCCACGGCACCATCCAGGAAGTCGTCCGCAAGACCCTGCTGACGTACTGGAACACCGTCGCCTTCCAGGCGCTCTACGCCCGCACCTCCGGCTGGGCGCCGTCCGCCGCCGACCCGGCCCCGGCCGACCGCCCGCTGCTGGACCGCTGGCTGCTCGGCGAGCTCAACACCCTGGTCGAGGGCGTGACCGAGGCCCTGGAGAGCTACGACACCCAGCGCGCCGGCAAGCTGCTCTCCGCCTTCGTCGACGACCTCTCCAACTGGTACGTCCGGCGCTCCCGCCGCCGCTTCTGGCAGGGCGACGCGGCCGCGCTGCGCACCCTGCACGACGTCGTCGAGACGGTCACCCGGCTGATGGCCCCGCTCGTCCCGTTCATCACCGAGCGGGTCTGGCAGGACCTGGTCGTCCCGGTCACCCCGGACGCCCCGGATTCCGTCCACCTCGCCACCTGGCCGGAGGCCGACCGGGCGCTGATCGACCCGGCGCTCTCCGCGCAGATGCAGCTGGTGCGCCGGCTGGTCGAGCTGGGCCGCGCGACCCGCGCCGAGTCCGGCGTCAAGACCCGCCAGCCGCTCTCCCGCGCCCTGGTCGGCGCCCACGGCTTCGCGGACCTCTCCGAGGACCTGCGCGCCCAGATCGCCGAGGAGCTGAACGTCAGCTCGCTGGCCTCCCTGTCCGAGGTGGGCGGCTCGCTGGTCGACACCACCGCCAAGGCCAACTTCCGGGCCCTGGGCAAGCGGTTCGGCAAGGGCGTCCAGGCGGTCGCCAAGGCGGTCGCCGGCGCGGACGCCGCCGCGCTCTCGCTCGCACTGCGCGAGGGCACGGCGAGCGTCGAGGTGGACGGCGAGACGGTCGCCCTCACCCCCGAAGAGGTCATCATCACCGAAACCCCGCGCGAGGGCTGGTCGGTCGCCTCCGACCAGGGCGCGACGGTCGCCCTCGACCTGGAGATCACCCCGGAGCTGCGCCGCGCAGGTCTCGCCCGCGACGCGATCCGGCTGATCCAGGAGGCCCGCAAGAACAGCGGCCTGGACGTCGCCGACCGGATCGCCCTCCGCTGGGCCGCCGCCGACGACGAGGTGCGCACGGCGCTGGCCGACCACGCCACGCTGATCGCCGACGAGGTGCTGGCCACCGACTTCGCCGCCGGTGAGCCGGACGGTTCCTACGGCCCGGCCTTCACCGACGAGGCACTGTCCCTGACCTTCCACCTCCGCAAGGCGTAACGGAGCGCGGAAGCACGGCAGAGCACGACCGGGCCCCGGCGCATCGCGCGCCGGGGCCCTCGCTCTTGTCCGCCCCCGTGTACCACCGCCGCGCCCCCCGCGCGGACGACACGGGCAGCCGGCACCCGCACCGCGGCACGAACAGGGCCGGGCCCCGAGGGATCTCCCTCGGGGCCCGGCCCTGATTGCCGACTCTGCGCGCCGTACCGGCGTCAGCCGTCCCTCAGTTGTCGTCCTCGTCGATGAGGAAGCCGCGCATCGGCGACGGCGTCTGCTGCATCGGCGACGGACCCTGCGGCCGCACCGGTGCCATCGGCTGGGTCATCGCCGGCGACATCTGCTGCTGGCCGCCGTAGGACGGACCACCGCTGGACGGGCTGCTCATGGAGTGGTTGCCGCCCATCGACTGGCCGCCACCCATGGTGTGGTTGCCGCCCATGGTGCCCGCACCGGCCGACGCCATCGACGGCGACGGCGGCAGCGAGGCGGCAGCCGGGGTTCGCGGCGGGGCCAGCGAGTCGTCGGACTGGTTCTCCAGCTGACGCAGCTGGCTCTCCAGGTACGACTTCAGACGGGTGCGGTACTCGCGCTCGAAGCCGCGCAGGTCCTCGACCTTGCGCTCCAGCGTCGCGCGGGCCGACTCCAGCGAGCCCATCGCCACGCGGTGCTTCTCCTGCGCGTCCCGCTCCAGCGCGTCGGCCTTGGCGCGGGCGTCCCGCTCCAGGCCCTCGGCACGGCTGCGCGCCTCGCCGACGATCTTGTTGGCCTCGGAACGGGCCTCCGCGATCGCCTGGTCGGCGGTCTGCTGTGCCAGCGACAGCACGCGGGCCGCGCTGTCACCGCCGGGGCCGCCCTGCTGCTGGGCCGGCTGCGGCAGTTGCTGTCCGGGACCGCCCATCGGACCGCCCAGCGGGCCGCCCTGGCCCATCGGGCCGGGACCGTGCGGGCCCTGCGGACCGGGACCGTGGCCACCGGGACCGGGAGGCAGCTGCGGTGCACCACCGGGCAGTTGGGGCGGGCCACCCATCCCCTGCTGCTGCGGCGGAACCGGCTGCGGACCGGATATGGCGGCGGGCACCGGAGCCCCCGGCCGCTGCTGCTGCTCCTGCTGCTGGTCGGGACCCTTGCGCAGACCCTGCTGCTGGTTCTGCGCGGCGGCACGAGTGGCGGCGGCCAGCTTGGCGCGCAGGTCCTCGTTCTCCCGGAGCAGGCGGGTCAGTTCGGCCTCGACCTCGTCGAGAAAGGCATCGACCTCGTCCTCGTCATAGCCTTCTCGGAGGCGGACGGTCGTGAACTGCTTGTTCCGCACATCCTCGGGGGTCAACGGCATCTCTACTTCACCTCAACGTAGTCGTCGGCAATCGGCAAGACCGTATCGTTCACACCAACAACACCGACCTCACGACGGTGATCAGGATGTAGACGATGATCATCAATACGAAGAAGGACAGGTCGAGCGCCACGCCCCCGAGACGCAGCGGCGGGATGACCCGCCGCAGAAGCTTGAGTGGCGGATCGGTGACAGTGTAGGTGGCCTCAAGAATCACCACCATCGCCTTGCCGGGTTGCCATGAACGGGCGAACTGGAAGACATAGTCCATCACCAGGCGGAAGATCAGCAGGATCAGGAAGCAGTACAGCGCGATGTAGATCACCTGACCAGCGACACTCATCTCGCGCTTCCCTCTCCCCTTGTTCCTGTGCCGACCTTACGGCCCTGGTGTGCCCGGTGTTGCGTCTCAGCTCTGGTTGAAGAATCCGCCCTCTGCGATACGGGCCTTGTCCTCCGCCGTGACATCGACGTTAGCAGGCGACAACAGGAACACCTTCTGCGTCACCCGCTCAATGCTCCCGTGCAGTCCGAAGACCAGACCGGCCGCAAAGTCGACAAGTCGCTTCGCGTCGGTGTCGTCCATCTCCGTGAGATTCATGATCACCGGAGTGCCCTCACGGAAGTGTTCCCCGATGGTACGGGCTTCGTTGTAGGTCCGGGGGTGCAGTGTGGTGATGCGGTAAGGCTCCCGCTCGGACACAACTTTGGGCATGATCACCGGTGCGTTCTTCTCTAGGTTCGGGCGTTCGGGTGTGATGGATGCCACGGGGGCGATACGCGCGGGTCGTCCGCTTTCCGCGGCGAGCGGGGCGGGTTCACGCGGCGCGGGAGGCGTCACGGCACGGACCGGTTCCTCCCGTTCCGGGCGTGTTTCGGCCGGGACTTGGTGCTGTTGCCGCCGTCCCCGATCGGGCTCCGGGTCCAGCTCGGGCTCGAACTCGTCGTCGGGGTCGAACCCCCGGCCGTCGTACCCATCGTCCTCCACGAGGCCGAGGTAGACCGCCATCTTGCGCATCGCGCCGGCCATTCTCTGCGTCCTCCGCTCTGTGGTGGATCGGCTCCGTCACCGGGGCCCTTGGATCCACTCGGCCTGCCCGCCTCCTGCGGGAATGACCATATTTTGTGCTGTGGTCCGACTTGCTTGGCGACGTTACCCGAGCCGTGGTCGGACTCCGAGTACCGCGGTACCGATGCGCACATGTGTCGCCCCGGCCGCCACCGCGTCTTCGAGGTCCGCACTCATGCCTGCCGACACCATGGTGGCAGCAGGATGGGTCGCGCGCAGGTCGGATGAGATTTCCACGAGCCGCTCGAAAGCGGCCCGTTGACGTCCGGCGTACGGTCCGGCCAGCGGCGCGACCGTCATCAGACCGTCCAGGCGCAACCCCTGTGCGGCGGCGATCGCCGCGGCGAGTTCCGCGACGCCCTCGGGCGCCACGCCGCCGCGATCCCCTGTCATACGTCCGTTCTGCCCTGACTCGACATCAAATGCCACCTGGATCAGACAGCCCAGCTCCCGTCCGGCGCGGACCGCCTCCTTGGAGAGCGCGGTGACGAGCCGGGGCCGGTCGACCGACTGGACGATCCCGGCGTAGTCGGCCACCGACCGCACCTTGTTGGTCTGCAATTGACCGACGAAGTGCCAAGTCAGCGGCAAATCGGCACATTCAGCCGCTTTGGGCGCCGCTTCCTGATCGCGGTTCTCCGCGACCTGGCGCACCCCCAGCTCCGCGAGCAGCCGGACATCGCTCGCAGGGTAGGTCTTGGTGACGACGATCAGCGTGACCTCGTCCCGTGACCGGCCGGCCTTGGCGCAGGCCGTGGAGATACGATCCTCCACCCGCGCCAGGTTGTCGGCCAGTTGCGTTCTGCGGTCGTCGGTCACAGCTCAGCCTCTCCGGGGCCGCCCCCGAGCCATACGTAACTCGCGAGCCGCCCGGTCGTGCGGTCGCGCCGGTACGAGTAGTGGTCCGCCGACTCCCGGGTGCAGATCGGCGATTGCTCCCGCAACTGCACACCCTTCGCGGCGAGTTGGGCGCGCACCCCCGCGGTGACGTCCACCGACGGGGTGCCCCAGGAGGTGGTCGCCCAGGATTCCGGCACCACCGTGGCGACCTCGGCACGCATCTCCTCGGGCACCTCGTAGCAGCGTCCGCAGACCGCGGGCCCGGTGTACGCGAGGATCCGGGACGGCTCCGCGCCCAGCTCGGCCATGGCGGCGAGGACCGCCGGGACGACCCCGGCGACCAGCCCCGGCCGCCCGGCGTGCGCGGCACCCGCCACCCCGGCGACCGGGTCGGCGAGCAGGACCGGGGTGCAGTCGGCGGTGAGCACGGCCAGCGCCAGGCCCCGACGGGCGGTCACCACCGCGTCCACGGACGGGATCCCGCCCTCCCTCCAGGGGCCGTCGACCACGGCCACGTCCCGGCCGTGGACCTGGTTCATCCAGACCACCGCGGCCGGGTCCAGGCCCAGGTCCCGGGCCACCAGGTCGCGGTTGGTGCGGACGGCGGCGGGGTCGTCGCCCACCGCGCCGCCCAGGTTGAGCTGCTCATACGGAGCGGCGCTCACCCCGCCCCACCTGTCGGTGAAGGCGAAGTGCGCGCCGCTCACGTGGTGCTGTTGCCCTATCACGTCGGTGTTTACGTCACTTCAGGAAGTCGGGAACGTCCAGTTCCTCGGCCGCGGAGTCCGAGTACGGACGGGCCGGGGGAACCGAGGGGCCTCCGGCCGGCGGGGTGGACACCTCGCCCAGGGACGTGGACTCGGACGACACCGGGGCCTCGTCCCGGACCGGCGGGACCGCGCCCAGGCCGCCGAACGACGGGGCGGGGCGGGGCGGCTCGACCGGGGGCGCGGTCGGGCGGACCGGCGCCGGAACGGGCTCGTCGCGCTTCGGGGAGGGCATACCGGCCTGCTGGGCATCGCGGCGGGCCGGCGGCTGACCGCCGTCGAAGCCCGCGGCGATGACGGTGACGCGGACCTCGTCGCCCAGCGCGTCGTCGATGACCGCACCGAAGATGATGTTGGCCTCGGGGTGCGCGGCCTCGCTGACCAGCTGCGCGGCCTCGTTGATCTCGAAGAGGCCGAGGTCGGAGCCGCCGGAGATGGAGAGCAGCACCCCGCGGGCACCGTCGATCGACGCCTCCAGGAGCGGCGACGAGATCGCCATCTCCGCGGCGGCGACCGCGCGGTCGTCACCGCGCGCCGAACCGATGCCCATGAGCGCCGAGCCGGCCTCGGACATCACGGACTTGACGTCGGCGAAGTCGAGGTTGATCAGACCCGGGGTGGTGATGAGGTCGGTGATGCCCTGGACACCCGACAGCAGCACCTGGTCCGCGGACTTGAACGCGTCGAGCACGCTCACCTGGCGGTCCGAGATGGACAGCAGACGGTCGTTGGGGATCACGATGAGGGTGTCGACCTCTTCGCGAAGGCTCGCGATGCCGTCCTCGGCCTGGTTGGCGCGGCGCCGGCCCTCGAAGGTGAACGGCCGGGTGACCACACCGATCGTCAGGGCCCCCAGCGAGCGGGCGATGTTGGCGACGACCGGTGCACCGCCGGTGCCCGTCCCGCCGCCCTCACCCGCGGTCACGAAGACCATGTCGGCCCCCTTGAGGACCTCCTCGATCTCCTCGCGGTGGTCCTCGGCCGCCTTGCGGCCCACGTCCGGGTTGGCGCCGGCGCCCAGGCCACGGGTCATCTCACGGCCGACGTCGAGCTTGACGTCGGCGTCGCTCATCAGCAACGCCTGCGCATCGGTGTTGATCGCGATGAACTCGACGCCCTTGAGCCCGACCTCGATCATCCGGTTGATGGCGTTCACGCCACCGCCGCCGATGCCGACGACCTTGATGACTGCGAGGTAGTTCTGCGGTGCTGCCACGTCGAAGGCCTCTCGCCTCGATTTACGTGTCGTCGCCGCACATTGCGTGTGGACGCCGACTGATGCCGAAGGGATGGTCCGCTCTGCCGACCCGAACCCTAACGCTGAAGTTTAGGGTTACTGTGCCTGTGTTCCTGGTTCCACGGTCCCTTTGGAACGAGACACTAAGTCGACAAGGTGCGCGCGTTCAACGAACACGCCGAACCTCCCGTTTTTCTTTTCACCCTATGTGATCACCCATAGTCGTAGCCATCCAGGGTGCTGGCCTGCGCCGCGGTACGTCAACTCCCGGACACCGCGGGCGCGCTGGGCACCGAGATGTCGAGGTGCTGCGCGTCACGGGCGGCCTTCATCAGCTCGGCCAGTACCTTCGCCTTTTCGGCGCCCTGCTCGCTGCTGCCCCACATCACCGTGCGGCCACCTGGGAGTTCGAGGGTGACGGAATCGTAGGAGCGCATCCGGAGGGTGCGGATGTCCTTCCGGACGGCCTCCGGGAGGTCCCGGGCGACGGTGACCGCGGCGCGCAGCAAGCGGCTGGTTCCAAAACGGTGCAGGCTCGGGGAGTCGGAAACGGTCAATTCCAGAAGCGGGATGCCGCGGGGCGCGTGGCTCACCGTGGCGAAACGGACGCCCTCGCCGTCCACTTCCACGAACTTCCCGTTCGCCCGCAGCAGCAGTTCCGGCGTCCTTTCGGTCACTTCCAGTCCGAGGGTGTGCGGCCAGGAACGGGTGATGTCAACACTCTTGAGGCGCGGGAGCCGGGCCAGCAGCCGGCGGCGCACCGCGTCGGTGTCCACGGAGGCGAGCGGCGCGCCCGTCGGGGCGGACGCGGCGGCGACCACCTGCTCCGGCGTGAGGACGTCGGTGCCGGTGACCCGGACGCCCTCCAGCCGGAGCCAGTCCGAGCCGTAGAGCGCCCAGGCGCCGAACCCGCCCAGCAGCGCCGCGAGAACCACGGCGATGATCACACCGCGGCGGCCCGGACGGCGGAGCCGCGGGCGCGGCAGCCGGAGGCGGGGGCCGCCGGGCCGTGGTGAAGGGCGCGGGCCGGACCGCGACTTCTTCGCTCCGCGCCTGGCGGTGGTCGGTCCGGCCACGCTCTCCGCCTTCTCTCGTCCGCTACTTGCGGTGCTGCTCGATCGCGTCGTAGACCATGCCGACCAGCAGCTCGTCGGCGTCCCGGCGGCCGAACTCGGCGGCCGCGCGGGACATCTCGTACAGCCGGTGCGGATCGCCCAGGACCGGGAGCACGTTGTCCTGCACCCAGTCCGGGGTCAGCTGGGCGTCGTCGACCAGCAGGCCACCGCCGGCGTTGACCAGCGGCTGGGCGTTGAGCCGCTGCTCGCCGTTGCCGATCGGCAGCGGGACGAAGGCGGCCGGGAGCCCGACGGCGGACAACTCGGCGACGGTCATCGCGCCCGCGCGGCAGAGCATCATGTCGGCCGCGGCGTACGCAAGATCCATCCGGTCCACGTACGGTACCGGGACATAGGGGGGCATTCCCGGCATGTTGTCCACGTGCGGCAGTTCGTTCTTCGGGCCGACCGCGTGCAGCACCTGGATGCCGGAGCGCTGCAACGCCGGGACCGCGGCCTGGACGACCTCGTTCAGGCGGCGGGCGCCCTGGGAACCGCCGGACACCAGCAGGGTCGGCAGATTGGGGTCGAGGCCGAACGCGGCGCGCGCCTCGGGGCGCATCGCGGCGCGGTCCAGGGTGGCGATGGAGCGGCGCAGCGGAATGCCCACATAGCGGGCGCCGCGCAGCTTGCTGTCCGGGGTGCTGACGGCGACGTACGTGGCGTAGCGCGAACCGATCTTGTTGGCCAGACCGGGGCGGGCGTTGGCCTCGTGGACGACGATCGGCACGCCGAGTCGCTTGGCGGCCAGGTAGCCGGGCAGCGCCACATAGCCGCCGAAGCCGACGACGCAGTCCGCCTTGGTGCGCTCCAGGATCTGCTCGGCGGCCTTGATCGTGCCGCGCAGCCGCCCGGGGACGGTGATGAGTTCGGGGGTGGGCTTGCGGGGCAGCGGTACCGCCGGGATCAGGCCCAGCTCGTAGCCGCGCTCGGGGACCAGCCGGGTCTCCAGGCCGCGCTCCGTGCCGAGTGCCGTGATCCCCACGGTCGGGTCCTGCCTGCGCAGGGCGTCCGCGAGGGCGAGCGCGGGCTCGATGTGGCCGGCGGTCCCCCCACCGGCGAGTACGACATGCACCGAAATTCACCGCTCTCCGGACGGCCGCCTCTTAACGCGCCGTCTCATCGTCTTCCATCTCACCCCAGCCGATTTCCTGCCGGGAGCAGGCTTCCGCGCCGACCGGGCCGTCAACGCCGCCCGTGCGGCGGGCTCGTCACGCGCGAAGGCGATCAGCAGCCCGACGGCGAACATCGTCGGCAGCAGGGCGGAGCCCCCGTAGGAGAACAGCGGGAGCGGGACACCGGCGATCGGCAGGAGGCCGAGCACCGCACCGATGTTGATCACGGCCTGGGCCATGATCCAGGTGGTCACACCACCCGCTGCGTACCGTACGAAGGGGTCCTCCGTGCGTCCGGCCACGCGGATACCCGCATAGCCTAGAGCCGCGAAGAGGGCGAGCACCGACAGCGTCCCCGCCAGGCCCAGTTCCTCCCCGGTGATGGCGAAGATGAAGTCGGTGTGCGGTTCGGGGAGTTCCCCCCATTTTTCCATACTCGCCCCGAGGCCGGAACCGAAGAGGCCGCCGGAGGCCAGCGCGTAGATGCCGTGCACGGCCTGCCAGCACTGGTCGCCGGGGCCCGGATCGGTCGCGCCGATGCAGGCGAGGCGGGACATCCGGTGGGCGCTGGTCTTGATCAGCAGCAGGCCGAGCACGGTCGCGGCGCCCAGCACCCCGGCGAACAGCCGGGTCGGGGCGCCGGCCAGCCACAGCAGGCCGAAGAGGATCGCGGTGAGGATGATCGTGGTGCCCATGTCGCCGCCGAGCATGATCAGCCCGAGTACGAGAAATGTCACCGGCGTCAGTGGAACCAGCAGCTGCTTCCACTGCGTCAGAAGTCTCTTCTCCTCCTTGCGGGCCAGCAGGTCGGCGGCCCACAGGACGAGCGCGAGCTTGGCGAACTCGCTCGGTTGCACCTGGAAAGGGCCGCCCAGGCTGAGCCAGTTCTGGTTGCCGTTGACCGAGACGCCGATGCCCGGGATCTGCACCATGCCGAGCAGGAAGACCGAGCCGGCGAGCAGCGGGTAGGCCAGCGACCGGTGCCGGCGCACCGGCATCCGGGAGGCGAGCAGCAGCAGCCCGCCGCCGATGGCGGCGGCCAGCAGTTGCTTGCGGAAGAAGTACGACGGCGCCAGACCGGACTGCAGGGCCTTGATCTGGGAGGCCGAGTAGACCATCACCAGGCCCAGCACGGTGATCAGCAGGGGGGCACCGAGGATGAGGTAGTACGCCGTGAGCGGACGGTCCCAGGCGCGCCGGGCCCGGTGGTAGAGCCCGCGCGGGCCGGGCGGCGTCCGGACGACCCGCGGCGGGCGCACCTTGGCGGGGGTCCGGCGGGCCGGGCGCTGCGGCGCCGGCTTCGCCGATCGGGCGGTCATCCTCGTCCCCTCCACGGGTGCGCTCGCCGCCGGCGACGACGGCAGCGGGGAGAACCGGGCTAGTGACTCGCGGCGGCCAGCTCGCCCACCGCGTCGGCGAACGCCTCGCCCCGCTTGTTGTAATTGACGAACATGTCCATCGAGGCACAGGCCGGGGCCAGCAGCACGGTGTCGCCCGGCTCGGCCAGCCGGGCCGCCTCCCGGACCGCCTCGGACATCGCCCCAGTGTCGGTCCGGTCGAGGTCGACAACCGGGACATCCGGGGCGTGTCGCGCCAGCGCTTCACGGATCAGCGCCCGGTCGGCACCGATCAGGACCACCCCGCGCAGCCGCCCGGCGGCCGTACGCACCAGGTCGTCGAAGGTGGCGCCCTTCGCCAGTCCGCCGGCGATCCAGACGATGTGCCCGTACGCCGCCAACGACGCCTCGGCGGCGTGGGTGTTGGTGGCCTTGGAGTCGTCGATGTAGGAGACCCCGGCGACGTCCGCGATGTGCTGGATGCGGTGGGCGTCCGGGTGGAAGGCCCGCAGTCCGTCGCGGACCGCGGTGGCCGGGACGCCGAAGGCGCGGGCCAGTGCCGCGGCGGCCAGCGCGTTGGCGATGTTGTGCGGGGCGGCCTTGCCGGAGGCGGGGGCGATGTCCGCGATCTCGGCGAGCTCCTGGGCCTGCTTCTGCCGGTTCTCCACGAAAGCGCGGTCGACGAGGATGCCGTCGACGACGCCGAGTTGGGAGGGGCCGGGGGTGCCGAGGGTGAAGCCGATGGCCCGGCAGCCCTCGACCACGTCGGCCTCGCGGACCAGTTCCTCGGTCGCGGGGTCGGCGGCGTTGTAGACGCAGGCGACGGTGTTGCCCTCGTAGATCCGGCCCTTGTCGGCGGCGTATGCGGCCATGGAGCCGTGCCAGTCGAGGTGGTCCGGGGCGAGGTTGAGGACGGCGGCGGAGTGCGCCCGCACCGACGGCGCCCAGTGCAGCTGGTAGCTGGAGAGCTCGACGGCCAGGACGTCGTAGGCCGTCTCGTCGGTGCGGCCCTCGCCGAGCACCACGTCCACCAGCGGGACGCCGATGTTGCCCACCGCGGCGGTGCGCAGACCGGCCGCGGCGAGGATCGAGGCGAGCATCCGGACGGTGGTGGTCTTGCCGTTGGTGCCGGTGACCGCCAGCCAGGGCGCCGCGTCGGGACCACGCAGCCGCCAGGCCAGCTCGACGTCGCCCCAGACCGGGACGCCGGCCTTCTCGGCCGCCAGGAAGAGCGGGCTGGTGGGCTTCCACCCGGGGGAGGTCACCACCACCTCGGTGCCCTCGGGGAGGGTCTCGCCGTCGCCGAGCCGGACGGTGATCCCGAGCTTCTCCAGTTCGGCCGCCTGGGCCCGTTCGCGTTCGCCGTCGCTGCCGTTGACGACGGTGACGCGGGCGCCGAGGCCGGCCAGGGCACGGGCGGCGGGGACGCCGCTCACGCCGAGGCCGGCCACGGTGACGTGGCTGCCGGCGAAGTCCTCGGGAGCCTTCGGGTCGTACACGGTCACTTCGCCGCCTGCCAGCCGCCGTAGAAGATGCCCAGACCGACGATCACGCACATGCCCTGGATGATCCAGAACCGGACCACCACAAGGACCTCGGACCACCCCTTGAGTTCGAAGTGGTGCTGTAGTGGCGCCATCCGGAAGACCCGCTTGCCGGTCATCCGGAACGAGCCGACCTGGATGACCACGGACATGGTGATCAGGACGAACAGACCGCCCAGGACCGCCAGCAGCATCTCCGTGCGGGAGCAGATCGCCAGGCCGGCGAGCGCGCCGCCCAGCGCCAGTGAGCCGGTGTCGCCCATGAAGATCTTGGCGGGCGAGGTGTTCCACCAAAGGAAGCCGAAGCACGCGCCCATCAGGGCCGAGGCCACCACCGCCAGGTCGAGCGGGTCGCGGACCTCGTAGCAGCCGGGTCCGGCGGTGATCAGGTTGGCGCAGGACTCCTGGTGCTGCCAGATGCCGATGAAGGTGTATGCACCGAAGACCATCACCGAGGCGCCGGTGGCCAGGCCGTCGAGGCCGTCGGTGAGGTTCACGCCGTTGGACATCGCCAGGATCATGAACAGCGCCCAGAGGACGAAGAGCACCGGGCCGATCTGCCAGCCGAAGTCCTGGGTGAAGGAGAGCCGGTCGGAGGCCGGCGTGGCGCCCCGCAGGTCGGCGAACTGTAGCGAGAGCACCGCGAAGGCGATGCCGACGATCAGCTGGCCGGCCATCTTCGCCTTGGCCCGCAGGCCCAGCGACCGCTGCTTGACGATCTTGATGTAGTCGTCGAGGAAGCCGACCAGGCCCATGCCCGCGAAGAGGAAGAGCACCAGCACGCCCGAGAAGGTCGGGTCGCTGGAGGTGATCACCTTCGTCAGGGCGTAGGCGATGATCGTGGCCAGGATGAAGGAGATGCCGCCCATGGTGGGCGTGCCCTTCTTGCTGCCGTGGGTGCGGGGGCCGTCATCGCGGATGAACTGCCCGTAGCCCTTCTTGGCCAGCAGCTTGATCAGCAGGGGGGTGCCGATCAGGGTCAGGAAGAGCCCGATCGTCCCGGAGAAGAGGATCTGCTTCATGGAGTTCATCGGGACGCGGCTCCGCCCTCAGCGCCGGACACGCCCTCGTCGTCCAGCAATGCCGCGGCCACCCGCTCCAGGCCCACCGACCGGGACGCCTTCACCAGTACGACGTCTCCCGGTCGCAGCTCGCTGCGCAACAGGTCCACCGCCGCCCGCGTGTCGGACACGTGCACCGACTCCTCACCCCACGAACCCTCGTTCTTGGCGCCCATGTCGAGCCAGGCCGCTTCCCTGCCGCCGACCGCCACGAGCTTGCTGACGTTGAGCCGGACGACCAGCCGCCCGACCGCGTCGTGTTCGGCGAGCGACTCCTCGCCCAGCTCGGCCATCTCACCGAGCACCGCCCACGTCCGGCCCCCCTTCGCCCTGGCGGCGGTGCCCATGGCGACCAGCGCACGCAGCGCCGCTCGCATGGACTCGGGGTTCGCGTTGTAGGCGTCGTTGACGACCGTCACGCCGTCCGCGCGCTCGGTGACCTCCATGCGCCAGCGGGAGAGCGTGCCGGCTTCGGAGAGCGCGGCGGCGATCTCGTCTACGGGCATGCCCAACTCATGGGCGACGGCGGCCGCGGCGAGCGCGTTCGACACGTGGTGCTCACCGTACAGCCGCATGGTCACATCACTGCACCCGGAGGGTGTGTGAAGCGTGAAAGCGGGCTGTCCGAGACCGTTGAGCCGGACATTCTCGGCACGCACCGCGGCCTCCGCGGACTCGCCGTAGAGGATCGTACGAGCCTTCGTGCGGGACGCCATGGCCCGGACGTACGGGTCGTCGGCGTTGAGCACCGCCACCCCTCCGTCCTCGGCCGCGGGCAGCGCCTCGACCAGCTCGCCCTTGGCCCGGGCGATCTGCTCGCGGCCGCCGAACTCGCCGAGGTGCGCGGTGCCGACGTTGAGGACCACCCCGATCCGGGGCGGGGTCAGCCCGGCGAGGTAGCGGATGTGGCCGACGCCGCGGGCACCCATCTCCAGCACGAGGTGGCGGGTGGTGGCGTCGGCGCGCAGCGCGGTGAGCGGCAGGCCGATCTCGTTGTTGAGGTTGCCTTCCGGCCACACCGTCGGACCGTGCCGCTGGAGCAGCTGGGCGATCAGGTCCTTGGTGCTGGTCTTGCCGGCCGAGCCGGTCAGCCCGACGACGGTGGCGCCCAGCTTCTCCACGACGGCCCGGGCGAGGGCGCCCAGAGCTGCGACGACGTCGTCGACGACGATCGCCGGGACGCCGACCGGGCGGGACGCGAGGACGGCCACCGCGCCGGCTTCCACGGCGCCGACCGCGAAGTCGTGCCCGTCCACCCGCTCACCGGCGAACGCAACGAACAGGCCACCCGGGCGGACCGCCCGGGAGTCCGTGACGACCGGCCCGGCGACCTCACGGCCCGGGTCCGGTATGTCGTGCTGCTGCCCGCCGACGATGCTCGCGATCTCGGCGAGGGACAGGGAGATCACAGGTCACCCCCGGGGCCGTGCAGGAGGTGCCAACAAGAGGATTGTGCGCGCATGGCGGTGTGTCATCCCTGGTGGTTCGGCTGCTGTGACTGCTGCGACGGCTGCGATGCCATGGCGGACTCGATCGCGGCGCGCAGCACCTGACGGTCGTCGAAGGGGCGTACCACTCCGGCGATGTCCTGACCCTGTTCGTGGCCCTTGCCCGCGACGATCACGGTGTCCCCGGGCTCGGCGCGGGCGACGGCGGCGGCGATGGCGGCGGCCCGGTCCTCCTCGACCAGGACGGTGCCGCGCTCGTGGACGGGCACCTCGGCGGCGCCCGCGAGCATGGTGGCGAGGATCGCGAGCGGGTCCTCGGAGCGGGGGTTGTCGGAGGTCAGCACGGCGGTGTCGGCCAGCCGGGCGACCGCGGCGCCCATCGGCATCCGCTTCTGCCGGTCCCGGTCGCCGCCGCACCCGAGGACGGCGTGCACCTTGCCGGTGGTGACCTTGCGCAGGGCGCGCAGAACCGATTCGACGGCGTCGGTCTTGTGGGCGTAGTCGACGACCGCCAGATAGGGCTGGCCGGCGTCCACGCGCTCCAGGCGGCCGGGGACGCCGGGGATCGCGGCGACGCCGTCGGCCGCGGTCTGCGGGTCCACGCCCGCGACGGCCAGGGCCGTGATGGCGGCGAGTGCGTTGGAGACGTTGAACGGGCCGGCGATCGGTGAGGCGGCGCGCAGCGTCACGCCTCCGGGGCCGTGCACGGTGAAGGTCGAGCCGAGCGCGCCGACCTCGACGTCGGCGGCGCGCCAGTCCGCGTCCGGGTGGCCCTCGGCGGAGAACGTGGTGACCGGGACCTCGGACTCGCCGGCGGCCAGCCGGCGGCCGTACTCGTCGTCGAGGTTGACCACGCCGGCCCGGCTGCGCGCCTTGGTGAACAGCTGCGCCTTGGCCTGGAAGTAGTCCTCCATGCCGGAGTGGAACTCCATGTGCTCCGGGCTGAGGTTGTTGAAGACCGCGACGTCGAAGACGCAGCCGTCGACCCGGCCGAGGACCAGCGCGTGGCTGGAGACCTCCATGGCGACCGAGCCGACGCCGCGCTCGCGCATCACCGCGAACAGCGCCTGAAGGTCGGTGGCCTCGGGGGTGGTCCGCTCGGACTTCAGGCGCTCGTCGCCGATCCGCGACTCGACCGTGCCGATCAGTCCGGTCAGTCCGCCCACCCGTCGCCCGCCGGCCTCGCTCTCCTTGGCGGCCGCGGCCCGCAGACCGCCCTCGATGAGGTACGCGGTGGTGGTCTTGCCGGAGGTGCCGGTGATGCCGATCTGGAGGAGGTCGTCGCCCGGTGCCCCGTAGATCGAGACGGCCAGGGCGCCCATCCGGGCGCGCGGGTCGTCGACGGTGAGGACCGGCAGGCCGGTCGCGGCGGCCCGCTCGGCGCCCGACGGGTCGGTCAGGATCGCGGCGGCGCCGAGGTCGGCGGCCTGGGCGACGAAGTCGGCGCCGTGCAGACGGGCACCGGGCAGCGCGGCGTAGACGTCACCGGGCCGCACCGCCCGGGAGTCGTGGGTGATGCCGGTGACCACGACGGGCTGCGCGGCGTCAGCCGCTCCGGTGGAGCCGGTGCCCGCACCGGGGGCTCCGTCCGGGAGCGGGATCGCCAGCTGCTGGGCGAGGTCGGCCAAGGGGGTGGGGCGGACCTCGTCGGGGCGCGGCGCACCCGGATATCTGCCGGGGCCGCCCTTCTCCGCGTGCTGGGGTTTCGGGGACTGATCAGCTTGTGACACGGCGGTGAGCGTACCGGGCAGAACGGGCCCGGGGCGAAGTGAGGGCTTCTCCGGGGGGCCGTCGCCGGGCAGCTGCGGGCCGTCGGGGGTGATCGTCGTCACGGCGGTTGTGCCTCGATTTCATTCGCCTGGCTTGAAGGTGACCGGAAGCCGCGGCGGCTGCGCGCCGGTCGGGGGGACCTGGAGGGTCTTCAGTGCGAACGCCATGACCTGCTGGAAGATCGGGCCGCAGACCTGGCCTCCGAAATAGCTGCCCCGCTTGGGGTTCTGTACGGCGCAGTAGACGGTGAGGCGGGGCTTGTCGGCGGGTGCGAAACCGGCGAAGGAGGCGGTGTAGCCGTGGTAGCGGCCGGTCTTCGGGTCCACCCGGTTGGACGTGCCGGTCTTGCCGCCGACCCGGTACCCGTCGATCTTCGCCTTCGCCCCGGTGCCCTCCTCGTCGTCGACCACCGACTCCAGCATCGTGGAGAGGGTGGTGGCGGTCTTCGGGCTGACCACCCGGCTCCGGGCGGGCGCGGGGATCGGGGCGTACCGGCCGTCCGGCCCGGTGGTGCCGCGGACGAGGGTGGGGGCGATCCGCTCGCCGCCGTTGGCGATGGTGGAGTAGACGGAGGCGGCCTGGACGGCGTTGAGGGAGAGGCCCTGGCCGAACGGGATGGTGTACTGCTGCGAGGTGTTCCAGTCCTGCGGCCTGGCCAGGATGCCGTCGGTCTCGCCCGGGAAGCCGAGGCCGGTCGGCCGGCCGATGCCGAATTTCCGCAGGTAGGAGTAGAGGACCTGGTTGGCCTGGGGCTGGGTGGCACCGAGCTGGCCGGTGGCCAGGATGGTGCCGATGTTGCTGGACTTGGCGAGCACGCCGTTGAGCGTCAGGTTCCAGGTGGCGTGGTCGACGTCGTCGGAGAAGAGCCGGTCGCCGCGGTGCAGCCGGTTGGGCACGGTGACCCGGGTGTACGGGGTCGCGGCGCCCTCCTCCAGGACGGCCGCCATCGACATCAGCTTGCTGGTGGAGCCGGGCTCGTAGGCGTCGGTGAGAGCGGGGTTGCCGAGCGTGTCGGGGCCGGCCTTGGAGAGGTCGTTGGGGTCGAAGCCGGGGGCGTTGGCGAGGGCCAGGATCTGGCCGGTGCGGGTGTCCTGGACGACGACGTAGCCGCGGTCGGCGTCGGACTTCTCCACCTGCCGCGAGATGGCCTGCTGGGCCGCCCACTGGATGTCCCGGTCGATCGTCAGCTGGACGTCGGTGCCGGGGACGGCGGGGTGCTCCTGGGTGTCGGCGGTGGGCACCCGGCGGCCGCCGGACTGGGCGTAGACCAGCTTGCCGTCCTTGCCGGCCAGTTCCTTGTCGAGCTGGGCCTCCAGGCCGCCGGCGCCCTTGCCCGTGCCGTTGACGAAGCCCAGGAGGCCGGCCGCGAGGTCGCCGCCCGGGTAGACCCGCTTGCTGTGCTTGTCGGCGAAGATGCCGACCAGGACGTTGGGACGGGGGGCGCGCTTGGGGGCCGCGGCCGCCCTGGCGTCCAGCTCCTTGCGGAGGTCCTTGATCCGCTTCCAGACCTGGGGGGTGCGCTGGCGGGCGAGCAGGACGTAGCGGGAGGCGGGCTGGTCGAGCTTGGCGGCGAGGGTCTTCTCGGACTCGCCGAGGATCGGCGCGAGCAGCGCGGCGGCCTGCCGCGGGGCGTCCTTGACCTTGATCTTGGCGGGCGCCAGCAGGCTCGGGTCGGCGGTGATGTCGTACGCGTCCACGGTGGTGGCCAGCGGCACGCCGTTGCGGTCGGTGATCGCGCCGCGCTCGGCGGCCAGTTTGACCGGGACGTAGCGGTTCTCGTTGGCCTTGGCGGCGTAGGCCGCGGCGTCCACGGCCTGCACCTGCACGAGCCGGAAGACGAACGCCAGCATCACCAGCGTCAGGGCCAGGGCCACCAGCCGCAGCCGGGGGCGCGGGCTGACCGGCCGCAGCGGGCCGGCGGCCGGCCGTGGGCGGCCCGCGGCGGGGCGGCGGGCGGCGGGCGTCCGGGGCCCGCCGGAGCGGCCGGCGGACGGGCGGCCGCCGGTCCGGGCGGGGCGCGGAACGCGACGGGGGTCCCTGGGCTCGGTCATACCGCGGTCTCCGGGTCGGGCACGGGGGTGGCGGGGAGCGGCGCGGCGCCCTGCGCCCCGGGGGCCGGGGCGGCGGGACCGCGGCAGCGGCGGGCGGCGGGCGTCACGCGGTCACCTGCCGGAGGCCGACGGGGTCGACCCGGCCGGGGACTCGGCCGGCGGCTCGGACAGGCGGGCGGCGGCCGGGGTGGGCTCGTCGGGCGTGAGGACGGAGGCCGGGGCCGCGGGGGCTGCCAGCGGGCCCGGGGACGGCAGGACGCCGGGGGTGCTGGCGGCGAGCGGCCCGAAGGCGGCGCGGACGGCCGGGGCCGGCGGCGGGAGGACGGACGCCGGCGGGGCCCCCTGGGGCGTCGGCCGCAGGACCGGGCCGAGCGGCAGCGCCGCGTCGGACGCGGCCGACGGGCTGCCGGAGGACGAGACCGGGCCCGGCGCGCCGCGGATGGTGCCGTCCGGCATCAGGAAGGCCGGGTTGCCGCCCGGCACCATGCCCAGTCTGTGGGCCCGCCGCGCCAGCTCGTCGGGCGCGGAGTAGCCGTTGACCTCCTGCTGGAGCTCCTGCTGCTCGTCCGTCAGCTCGCCGGTCTTCCGCTCCAGCCGGCTCAGCTCGAACGAGCCTTGGTTGAGCGCGGAGTTGAGCAGCAGCAGGGTGATCAGCCCGGAGCCCAGGAGCACCACGACGAGCAGGACGAAGGGGGTGCGCGCGGCGGTGCCGCCGCGGGGCGGGGAGGGCAGCAGCGCGGCCAGCCGCTGCCGGCCGCGCGGGCGGCTCCCCTGCCCTGTCACGCGATGTCCTCGCGGATGCGCTCGGCACCGCGCAGCCGGGCGGGGGCCGCCCGCCGGTTCTCGGCGACCTCGTCCTCGGTGGGCAGCTCGGCGCCCCGGGTGAGCAGCTTCAGGCGCGGCTGGTAGCGCTCGGGGACGACCGGCAGGCCGGGCGGCGCGGTGTTGCTCGCGCCGGCCGCGAAGACCTGCTTGACCAGCCGGTCCTCCAGCGAGTGGTAGGAGAGCACGGCGATCCGGCCGCCCACCGCGAGCGCCTTGACGGCGGCCGGGATCGCGCGCTCGACGCAGGACAGCTCGCCGTTGACCTCGATGCGCAGCGCCTGGAAGGTGCGCTTGGCCGGATTGCCGCCGGTGCGCTTGGCGGCCTGCGGCAGCGCGTCGCGGATCAGCTCGACCAGCCGGGCGCTGTTGCTGAACGGCTCTTTCTCCCGCTCCCGGACCACCGCCGCGACGATCCGCTTGGCCTGCTTCTCCTCCCCGTAGGAGCGCAGGATCCGGACCAGCTCCCCGGGCGGGTAGGTGTTGAGGACCTCGGCGGCGCTGATGCCGGTCGTCTGGTCCATCCGCATGTCGAGCGGGGCGTCCTGGGCGTAGGCGAAGCCGCGGTCGGCCTCGTCGAGCTGCATGGAGGAGACCCCAAGGTCGAACAGGACGGCCTGGACGCGGGGCAGCCCGAGCCGGTCGAGCACCTGGGGAAGCTCGTCGTAGACCGCGTGCACCAGGGTGGCGCGGTCGCCGTAGGGGGCCAGCCGCTCACCGGCGAGCCGGAGCGCGGACGGGTCGCGGTCGAGGGCGACGAGCCGGGCCTCCGGGAACCGCTCGAGCAGCGCCTCGCTGTGCCCGCCGAGGCCGAGGGTGCAGTCGACGACGACCGCGCCGGGCTCTGCGAGCGCGGGGGCGAGCATGTCCAGACACCGCTGGAGCATGACCGGTACGTGGCGAGTGTTGCTGCTCATGCGCCTTCCGATGGTGGGCGGCAGGTGGGTCCCCGGCCGTTGGCTGGGGGATGCCGCACGTACCGCTTGGTCCCCGCCCGCTCTGAAGGGGAAGTGGCCCTCCGGCGACGGGGAAGTGACGTCGGATGACCGGTGGAGCGGGAGGAGGCCGAACCGTACGTACGGTCACGCACGCGAGGGATCCGGGTTCCAAGGAGAGCGTCACGCCTCCCACTTCGCGCCACTTTAGTCCACCTGCCGTCCCGGTCAATCAACCGGTTCCGCGCGTCCCCCGCAGGGTGTGCCCGAAGGTTTTCGGGTGGCTTTGGATGGGGACGTCCGTCCCTGTGGATTACCTCACAAGCGGTGATGTTGCCCCCTACGCCCTGCTTTCCGGAGGGGCCGAAAAAGTCCTGAACGTTTACCGTGAAGCCATGTCCATACCTGCGTCGCAGCCGCTGCCCCCGTCCGCCGACAGCACGCCCGAGGCCTCCGACGGCACGGTCACCGACCAGCTCGTCGAGGCGAACCGACGCTACGCCGCCGCCTTCACCGACCCGGGCATGGACGCCCGGCCGGTCCGCAAGGTCGCCGTCGTGGCCTGCATGGACGCCCGGATCGACCTGCACGCCGCGCTGGGGCTGCAGCTCGGTGACTGCCACACCATCCGCAACGCCGGCGGTGTGGTGACCGACGACATCATCCGCTCCCTGACGATCAGCCAGCGCGCCCTGGGCACCCGGTCGGTGGTCCTCATCCACCACACCGGTTGCGGTCTGCTCGGTCTGACCGAGGACTTCCGGCACGAGCTGGCGGCCGAGGTCGGCCAGCGGCCCACCTGGGCGGTCGAGGCGTTCAAGGACCTCGACGAGGACGTCCGGCAGTCCATGCAGCGGGTGCGCACCTCGCCGTTCCTGCCGCACACCGACGACGTCCGTGGCTTTGTCTTCGACGTGACGACGGGCCTGCTGCGGGAGATCGACCCGCAGCACTGACCTGGGACGGGACCTGTCGCGAAGGGCGGCGGGTCCCGTTCGCCTCTCCTCCCCCTCGCCCGGTTCGCCGGGCTTGTCCCATTGGCCGGACTCGAAGGGTGTGAGTTGTCCACAGGCCATGACGCGAGGCCGCGCGGGCGGCCAGAATGCGTACGTGACATCGCCCCGGCCCGAGCCGGGTGGGATGCGCGCGGGGAGGACCGGGTCCATCGAAGGGGCGTCGGCCACCCGGTGACGGGCCGAGGAGGGCCGAGTGACGACGTATGACGAACGAGCGAGCCTTGCCGATCTGACCACCACCGCCGGGCGGGTGCACCGGTCCGTGGAGGGCGTGATCGAGGGCAAGCCGGAGGTCGTACGGCTCGCACTCACCGTCCTGCTGGCAGAGGGACACCTGCTCATCGAGGACGTGCCCGGCGTCGGCAAGACGATGCTCGCCAAGGCGCTGGCCCGCTCCGTCGACTGCTCGGTGCGGCGCATCCAGTTCACCCCCGACCTGCTGCCGTCCGACATCACCGGCGTCAGTGTCTACGACCAGCAGCGCCAGGACTTCGAGTTCAAGCCCGGCGCGATCTTCGCCCAGATCGTGATCGGCGACGAGATCAACCGCGCCTCCCCCAAGACCCAGTCCGCGCTGCTGGAGTCCATGGAGGAGCACCAGGTCACCATGGACGGCCAGACCTACGACCTCCCCCGCCCCTTCATGGTCGTCGCGACGCAGAACCCGGTCGAGATGGAGGGCACCTACCCGCTCCCCGAGGCGCAGCGGGACCGCTTCATGGCCCGGGTGTCGATCGGCTACCCCAGCCCGGCGGCCGAGCTGCGGATGCTCGACGTGCACGGCGGCACCTCCCCGTTGGACGACCTGCGCCCGGTGGCGCACGCCCACGAGATCGTGCGGCTGACCGAGGCGGTGCGCACCGTCCATGTCGCCGAGGCCGTCCGCCGGTACGCCGTCGACCTCGTCGCGGCCACCCGCAGCCACCCCGACCTGCGGCTCGGCGCCTCGCCCCGGGCCACCCTGCATCTGCTGCGGGCGGCGAAGGCCGCGGCGGCCATGGCCGGGCGGGAGTTCGCGCTCCCGGACGACGTCCAGTCGCTGGCGGTGGCGGTGCTCGCGCACCGTCTGCTGCCCACCGCGCAGGCCCAGTTGAACCGCCGCACGGCCGAGCAGGTGGTGCTGGAGATCGTGCAGCGCACACCGGTGCCCGACCCGTCCGCCCCGCAGTGGCGGCAGCCCGCCCGCGGCCAGCAGCCGCCCGGCGCCCGGGGGTTGTGATGTCCGGCGGGGGGAGCACCGGGGCGCCCGAGCCGGGCGGGCCGCGCGCCGCGCTCGCGGGGCTGACGACGCGCGGCCGGTCGTTCCTGGCGGCCGGGGTGGCCGCCGCGGCCTGCGCGTATCTCCTGGGGCAGGCCGATCTGCTGCGGGTCGGCCTGCTGCTGGCGGCGCTGCCGCTGGTCTGCGTCCTGGTCCTGTACCGCACCCGCTACCGCGTCGCGGGCAGCCGCACGCTTTCGCCCGCCCGGGTGCCGGCCGCGGCCGAGGCCCGGGTCCGGCTCCGGGTGGAGAACGTGGCCCGGCTGCCCACCGGCGTGCTGATGCTCCAGGACCGGGTCCCCTACGTCCTCGGGCCCCGGCCGCGCTTCGTGCTGGACCGCGTCGAGCCCGGCGGGCACCGCGAGGTGTCCTACCGCGTCCGCTCCGACCTGCGCGGACGCTATCCGCTGGGGCCGTTGCAGCTGCGCCTCTCCGACCCGTTCGGGATGTGCGAACTGACCCGGTCCTTCAGCACGTTCGACACCCTGACGGTGGTGCCCCGCGTCGAGCCGCTGCCGCCGGTCCGGCTGGCCGGCGAGGCCGCCGGGTACGGCGACGGCCACCGGCGTTCGCTCGCGCTGGCCGGCGAGGACGACATCATCCCGCGCGGCTACCGCCACGGCGACGATCTGCGCCGGGTCCACTGGCGCTCCACCGCACGCCACGGCGAACTGATGGTCCGTCGCGAGGAGCAGCCGCGGAAGGCGCGCTGCACCGTCCTGCTCGACACCCGGGCCGTCGCCCACGAGGGCGCGGGGCCCGACTCGGGCTTCGAGTGGGCGGTGGCCGGCGCCGCGTCGGTCGCCCTGCACCTGCTGGAGCGGGGCTTCTCGGTGCGGCTGCTGACGGACACCGGCCGCGCGGTGCCCGGTCCGGAGGGCGGCGGTTTCGCGGGCGCCGGCGAGGCCGCCGACGCCGGGGGCCTGCTGCTGGACGCCCTCGCCGTCGTGGAGCACTCCGCCGAGGAGGGCCTGGCCGCGGTGTACGACGCGCTGCGCGGCGGCCCGGAAGGACTGCTGGTCGCCTTCTTCGGCGACCTGGACGAGGAACAGGCCGCGCTGGCCGGCCGGATCCGCCGGCGCAGCGCCACCGCGGTCGCCTTCGTGCTGGACGGCGACGCCTGGTCCCGGGGGCCCGGCGGGATCCGCCTCTCCCGCGGCGGGGCGCCGGTCGGCGAGCGGGTGCGGATGCTGCGCGAGGCCGGCTGGACGGCGCTGCCGGTGGCGCCCGGCGCCGCGCTGGCCGATCTGTGGCAGGCCGCGGACCGGGCGGGGGCGGCACCGGCCGCCACGGCCGGGGCGGCACCGGATCGCGGCGGGGACGGCGGCCCAGGAGGAAGCGGGGACTCGGCATGAGCGGGCGAAACGGGCGATCGGCATGAGCGGGCGGGCGCGGCTGGCGCTGTGCGGGATGGCGGCGACGCTGTGCGCCGGGGGCGCGCTGCTGCCGCTGGTGGACCCGGTCACCTGGATGTTCCAGGCGGCGCTGCTGCTGGCGCTGGTGACGGGGGCGGGCGCGCTGGCCCGGCGGATCCCGCTGGCCCGGCCGCTGACCATCGGCGTCCAGGCACTGGCCGCCGCCCTGCTGCTCACCGTGGCGTTCGCCCGCGGCCAGGCGATCGCCGGGCTGCTGCCGGGCCCGGACGCCGTCACCGCGCTCGCCGACCTGGCGCACGCCGGCGTCCGGGACGTCGGCCGGTACGCCGTCCCGGCCCCGGTCACCCCCGGCATCCGGCTGCTGCTGGTCTCCGGGGTGCTGCTGATCGGCCTGATCGTGGACGCCCTGGCGGTCACCTACCGCAGCGCCGCGCCCGCCGGGCTGCCGCTGCTCGCGCTCTACTCCGTGGCGGCGGGGCTGTCCCAGGGCGGCTCGGGCTGGCTGTGGTTCGTGGTGGCGGCCGCCGGCTATCTGCTGCTCCTGCTCGCCGAGGGCCGCGACCGGCTCACCCAGTGGGGCCGGGTCTTCGGCGGTCCGTCCGCGGGCGCGGGCCGGCCGGGCGAGCGGCCCGGCGGTCCGGTGCCGATCCGCCGCGGGCGCCGGATCGGCGCGCTGGCGCTGGGCGTCGCACTGCTGGTGCCCGCCGTGCTGCCGTCCCTGGACGGCGGGCTGCTCGGCCCGAACGCCGCCGGCGAGGGCCCGGGCGGTGGAGGCGGCACCATCTCCGCGGTGAACCCCCTGGTCTCGCTCCAGGACAGCCTCAACCAACCGGAGGACCGCGAGGTCCTCAACTACCGCACCACCGCCCTCGACTCCCGCGAGATGTATCTGCGGATCGTCGCCCTGGACCAGTTCGACGGCACGGCCTGGAAGCCCTCCGAGCGCACGGTCACCGACGTCCCCGGCGAGCTGCCGCGGCCGCCCGGCCTCAGCCCCGACGTGGCCGTCACCCGGATCAACACCTCCCTGTCCACCGCCCAGTGGTACGCCCAGAACTGGCTGCCGCTCCCCTATCCGGCGGCCAGGGTGGAGATCCCCGGCCGCTGGCGGTTCGAGCCCGAGGGCCGCACCCTGGTCGGCGACCGCGGGCAGAACACCCACGGCCTCCAGTACCAGGCCGAGAGCCTCCAGGTGCGGCCCACCGCCCGCCAGCTGGCCTCGGCCGCGCCGCCGCCCGCCGCGCTGCAGCGCGAGTACACCAAGGTGCCGGCCTCGCTCCCCCCGATCGTCCGCACCACCGCACGCCAGGTCACCCGCGGCGCCCGCACCGCCTACGACAAGGCGGTCAAGCTCCAGGACTGGTTCGCGCTCTACGGCGGCTTCACCTACAACACCGAGGTCCGGGCGGGCAGCGGCACCGAGGCGATCGCCCGTTTCCTGCGCGACAAGGAGGGCTTCTGCGTCCACTTCTCGTTCTCCATGGCCGCGATGGCCCGCACGCTGGGCATCCCGGCCCGGGTGGCGGTCGGCTTCACGCCCGGCACCCGGCAGCCCGACGGCACCACGTCGGTGGGCCTGAAGGACGCGCACGCCTGGCCCGAGCTGTACTTCCAGGGCGTCGGCTGGACGCGCTTCGAGCCGACCCCGAGCCGCGGCAGCGTCCCGGACTACGCCTACCCGGACACCTCGCAGACACCGGGCGCCGGCGGCCCGGAGCACGCGCCGGCCCCCTCCGCGGTGCCCTCCACCGGCCCGTCCGCGGCCCCGCCCTGCGGCGCCGGCGACCGTCGGACGGACTCCCGGCCGGACTGCGCGGCCGCTCCCCCGGTGCCGACGGCCGGCCCGCCGGGCGGTGGGCCCTCGCCCTGGACGCTCGCGGCCGTCGTCCTCGCCGCACTGCTGGTCGTGGCACTGCCCGCCGCGCCGGTGCTGTGGCGGAGCCGGGTCCGCGCCCGCAGGCTGACCGGCGACCCGGGCGGTGACGCCGCGGCGGGCACCCTCGCCGCCTGGCAGGAGCTGCTGGACACCGGCTGGGACTTCGGGATCTTCCCGGACGAGTCGCTGACGCCGCGCACGGCCGCGGCCCGGATCATTCGCATCGGGGAACTGCAACCCGACGCCGCGGCCGCCGCCCGGCGCGTCGCGGCGGCGGTCGAACAGGTCCTGTACGCCCCGCGACCGGCCCCGGTGGACGGGCTCGCCGCCGACGTCCGACAGGTGCACGCCGGCCTGCGGGACGGGGCGCCGCGTGCCCTGCGGCTGCGCGCGCGGCTCGCCCCACGCTCGGCGGCCCGGCTCCGCCATGCCTGGGCGGCACGCGGGTCGGCCCTGCGCCTGCGCTGCCGGGACAGCCGCCCGGCCACCGTGGCCCGGCGCGTCACGGCCACCCTGCGCACGGCCGGGTGGCGGCGCGGCGAACGGACGTAGGCGGGGTCGGGTGCCCGCGCGGCGTGGTGCGCGGGCACCGGCAGAACGTAGGCGGCACGCCTGACGGAACGGCACGGTAAGAGGAGCGGAAGCGGGGCGGTCCCGGACCCTCAGGGCCGCCCGCGGATGGTGCGGAGACCCCACGGAGGTCACAAGCCACGGGCGTCACGCAGCGACGCGCGCCGGACGGCGCGAACCCCGGACGCCTCAACAGGCATGCCGAACGTCAGTGAATCACCGGGGCCGGCCCGGCCCGAGGCCCGACCCCACGGCCCGTTCCCTGGGTCCCGGGGAACGGGAAACCGGTCATCGGCCCCTCGCCGAGGCCGGGAAAATTGGCCGGATCCGTGCCGCGGAATCCGAGGAGGAGAACGCGTCGGGCGCCAGAGCGGGAGCTTCGGGGGCGCCGGTCAGTGGCCCTGCTGCTCGTCGCGGCGACGCTGCCAGCGGTCCTCGATGCGGTCCATCATCGAACGGCGCGACCTGACCTGGCGGCGGGCCTGCGTCCCGGCCGGGCGCGCACCACGCTCACCGGGCTTGGGGGCCTTGCGCCAGCCGGTGACGGCCAGGACGGCGCAGCCCAGCATGACGAGGAAGCCGACGATGCTGACCCACCAGATCTGCTGCGCGACCATGCCGGCCATGAGCAGGCCGATACCCACCAGGAAGCCCGCGGCCGCTTGGTAGACCCGTCGCCGGGTGTACGTGCGCAGCCCGCTTCCCTCAAGCGCTGTCGCGAACTTGGGATCTTCGGCGTACAGCGCTCGCT
Source organism: Streptomyces sp. BHT-5-2 (assembly GCF_019774615.1). NCBI lineage: Bacteria > Bacillati > Actinomycetota > Actinomycetes > Kitasatosporales > Streptomycetaceae > Streptomyces > Streptomyces sp. BHT-5-2. Next base: position 5,899,851 of record NZ_CP081496.1, read on the forward strand.
CCATTTGCTCGAGCATGCGCTGCTCGTGCTCCGAGAGCGGCACGGAGTCCTCCTACTCGTCGGTCGCGGGGGGCGACCGGGTGCGGCCCCTTCAGGATAGGCAGGGAATCGCCCCCGTGAAACCCGCCCCTCAACGCCACTTCACCGTCCGCACCGCCGCGGCTGCGCGGTGGTGATGCTGGCTGCATTCCCCACCCGCCTGTCCGTCATGCCGGAACGTGGTACCCCGATCATACGGGGCGAAGCGGCTGTTCGGGTGGCCTGTGGCCGACCGCACGCGGTACTCGCGGGCGTCGCCCGGTCCCCTCGGCGGCGCTGCCGCGCGGTCGGCCGCAGCGGGACCGGGCGGCCGCACGGCCGGTCAGTCGCGCTCGGCGAGGACGTGCAGCTGGGTGGCGACGGAGTGGAACGCGGGCTGCTCCGCCGCGGCGGCCTCCAGCTTCAGCAGGGCGTCCACCGCGCCGGGCTCGGTGTCGACCAGGACGCCGGGGACCAGGTCGGCGAAGATCCGCACCCCGTGCACCGCACCGACCTGGAGGCCGCTGCCGGTGACCAGGTCGGTCAGCTGCTCGGCGGTGAACCGGCGGGGCACCGGGTCGCCCTCGCCCCAGCGGCCGGCCGGGTCGGTGAGGGCCCGGCGGGCCTCGGTGAAGTGGCCCGCCAGGGCACGGGCGAGGACCGCCCCGCCCAGGCCGGCGGCGAGCAGGCTGAGGGTGCCGGCGGGGCGCAGGGCGCCGACGGCGTTGCGCAGGCCCTCGGCGGGGTCGTCGACGTACTCCAGCACGCCGTGGCAGAGCACCGCGTCGTAGCCGCCGCGCTCGACGACCTGGAACAGGCCGTGGGCATCGCCCTGGACACCGCGGATGCGGTCGGCGACCCCGGCCTCGGCGGCTCGGCGCTCCAGGGCGAAGAGGGCGTTGGGGCTGGGGTCGACGACGGTGACGCGGTGGCCGAGACGGGCCACCGGGACGGCGAAGTTGCCGCTGCCGCCGCCGGTGTCGAGGACGTCCAGGGCGTCGCGCCCGGCGGCCTTGACCCGGCGCTCCAGGGCGTCCTTGAGGACGTCCCAGACCACGGCGGTACGAAGGGAGGCGCGCGGGCGCAGCGGGTCAGACACGGTGGGTGGCTCCTCGGCGGGGCAAGAACATCCAGTCGCTCACCACCCTATTCCGTATTCCGCCGGGTGCGGCGCCCGGCCCGCGCGCCGCCGAGGCGCGGGCGGTCAGCCGGCCCGCTCGATCCGCTGGGGCGGCAGCACCGGCTGGAGCCGGAGCATCCGCTCGACGAGGCGGAGGAACATCCCGGCGTCCCGCAGCAGGTCGTCGGCGTCGCGGTGGCTCGCCGCGCCGGCTATGCCGGCCTCGGCCCGGGCCCGGCGGTCGGCGCCGGCCGCGAACAGGGCGCTCCACTCGGTGAGTTCGGGGGCGACCTCGGGCAGCACCTCCCAGGCGCTCCGGATGGACTTCCGGCGGCGCGCGGTGGGCTCCGGCCGGCCGCGCACGGCGAGGACCGCGGCCGCGGCGCGCAGCGCGGCCAGATGGGCGGTGGCGAAGCGTTCGTTGGCGGACTGCTGGGTCTCGGCCTCGTCGAGACCCCGCCGGGCCTTGGTGAGCAGGTCGAGGGCGGCGGGCGGCGCGGCCGCCCGGCGCAGGACGGGGTGGACATCGCTCGGGGGACCGTACGCAGCGGAGCTGCCCGCGGCGGGACGAGCTGCCATGACGAACCTCCTGTCGTCGCACGGCGGTTGGGGACCGGCGTGCCGATGCGGACCGTATGCACCCATCGTGCGGCACACCACTGACAATCGACCCTGACCTGCGGTTTCGCCGGAAAAGCGGACATCGCGCGGGGAACCGGGAACGGTTTTCGCGGAATTCCGGGGAACCCCTTGCGGAGAGCGGGAGGGGTCCCTACTTTCAACTGACCAGTCAGTGCAAGGGAGGGTTCGTGGACGGCGGACACGACGAGGAGGGGGCGGCCGATGCGCTCGCCGAAGCTGGCCGCGCTTGAGCTGAAGCGGTTCGGCAGGGGGAAGCTGCCGCGCGCCGCACTGGCCGCGCTCCTGCTGCTGCCCCTCCTGTACGGAGCGCTGTACCTGTGCTCCTTCTGGGATCCCTACAGCCGGCTGGACCGGATACCGGTCGCACTCGTCGACGAGGACCGGGGCGCCGACGTCGGCGGGCAGCACCTCTCCGCGGGCGCCGGCATCGTCGCCGGGCTGCGCGACAGCCACACCTTCGACTGGCACCAGGTGGACGCCGAGGAGGCCGGCCGGGGAGTCGAGGACGGCACGTACTTCCTCTCGCTGTCCATTCCGCGGGACTTCAGCCGGCGGCTCGCCTCCAGCTCCGGGGACCACCCGGAGACCGGCGCCCTGAAGGTGCGCACCAACGACGCCAACAACTACATCGTCGGCCAGATCTCCCGGACGGTCTTCTCCGAGGTGCGCGCGGCGGCCTCGGCCAAGGCGTCGCGGACCTTCCTCGACAAGATCTTCGTCTCCTTCTCCACCCTGCACGGCAAAACGGAGCAGGCCGCCGACGGCGCGGACCGGCTCAAGGACGGCATCGGGCAGGCCGAGGACGGCGCCGGCAGACTGGCCGACGGCCTGGGCACCGCCAAGAACGGGAGCGCCCGGTTGGCCGGCGGCCTCGGCGACCTCGACGCCGGCGCCGGACGGCTCAGCCGGGGCGGCGCCGACCTCGCCAAGGGCGCCGGCGTCGCCGCCGAGGGGTCGCGCCAACTGGCCGACGGTTCCGGGCAGGTGGCCCAGGGGACCCAGCAGCTCGCCGACACCGTCAACGGGGTCGTCGGCAAGGTGGGGCCGTTCGTCCGGGCCCACGGCAAGGAGATCGGGGAGGCCGCGCGACTGGTCGCGGACGGCGCCCAGGCGGTCCGCGACCACCTGGACAAGCTGCCCGCGGCGGCGTCCACGGGCGCCAGGCTCTCCCGCGGCATCTCCGACCACCTCGCCGCGTACTACCGGCTGCGCTGCGGCACCGGCCTCGACCTGGCGGCCGACTGCGCCGAGCTGAAGCAGCTCACCGAACAGGCGGACGCGGCGGCGGGCACCGCCGAAGAGGTCAGCGGCTACGTCCACGACCAGAAGAACCTCGACCGGCTCGGCCGGGACCTGGACACCCTGCACTCCCTCGCCTCCGAACTGGCCGCGCACGGCCCGACCCTCGGCGCCGACATGGACGCCGCGGTGCGGAAGATCAACGACCTCAACGAGGGCGCGCACGAGGTCTCCGCCGGCGCCCGCCAACTGGCCGCGGGCAACGCCCAGTTGGCGGCCGGCGCGGACCGGCTGGGCACCGGGGCCCGGCAGCTGCACGACGGCACCGGGCGCGCCGCCGCCGGGATGACCGACCTGGACGCCGGCGTCGGCCGCCTCAAGGACGGCGCGCGGACGCTGGACGGCGGGATGTTCAAGCTCTCCGACGGCTCCGCGCAGCTGGCCGGCGGACTGCACGACGGGGCACGGCAGATCCCCGACTACGACCGGCAGGACCGCGACGCGCGCACCCTGGTCATGTCCGACCCGGTGCAGTTGGCGTCCGGTTCGGCCCACAAGGCGCCCAACTACGGCACCGGGTTCGCCCCGTATTTCATCCCGCTGTCCCTGTGGGTGGGCGCGATGGTGGCGTACATGCTGATCCCGCCGCTCAACCGCAGGGCGCTGGCGATGGGCGCGCCCTCCTGGCGGGTGGCGCTGTCCGGTTGGCTGCCGGTGTTCGGCATCGGGGTGCTCCAGACCGCCGCGCTGATGGCCGTGCTGCACTTCGCGCTCGGCCTCCAGATGGCCCGGGCAGCCGGCACGATCGGCTTCCTGATCCTGGTCACGGGCTGCTTCTCGGCGCTCGTGCAGTGGCTGAACGCCAAGTTCGGGCCGGCCGGCCGGATTCTCGTGCTGGCGCTGCTGATGCTCCAGCTGACGTCGGCGGGCGGCACCTATCCGGTGCAGACCAGTCCGGGCTTCTTCGGGGCCGTCCACCCCTTCCTGCCGATGAGTTACGTCGTCGAGGGACTGCGCCGGCTCATCACGGGCGGCGACCTGGCACCCGTGTGGCAGGGCGGTGCGGTGCTGCTGGCCTTCACCCTCGGGGGGCTCGCGCTGACCGCCCTGGCGGCGCGCGGCCGCCAGGTGGTGCGGATGAAGGACCTCCACCCGGAACTGAGCCTGTGAGCGCGCACACAGTGACTACCGGCAGAATCGCCCCCATGGACAGCTCCAACACACGCCGCGACGCCACCCGGCGCAAGCTCTTCGAGGCCGCGGTCACGCTCATCGCCGAACAGGGCTTCTCCTCCACCACGGTGGACGAGATCGCCGAGCGGGCGGGGGTCGCGAAGGGCACGGTGTACTACAACTTCGCGAGCAAGAACGTCCTCTTCGAGGAGTTGCTGCGGCACGGCATCGAGTTGTTGGCGACGTCCCTCCAGGCGGCCGCCGAAGAGGTCGCCGACGGGGGCGGCACCCGGGTCGACGCCCTGGACGCGATGATCCGGGCGGGCCTGGAGTTCATCGCCCGCTACCCGGCGCTCACCCAGCTCTACGTCGCCGAGCTGTGGCGCACCAACCGGGCGTGGCAGTCCACGCTCATGGTGGTGCGGGAGCGCGCCATCACCGTGGTGGAGAACGTCCTGCGGGAGGCCGTGGCCGGCGGGGAGCTGAGCGAGGAGATCGACATCCCGCTGACCGCCTCGGCGCTGTTCGGCATGGTCCTGGTGGCCGCCCTGGACTGGCAGTCGTACCAGCCGGACCGGTCGATCGACGATGTGCACGCGGCGCTGTCCCGGCTCCTCCAGGGGCGGGTCACCGGCCGGCCCGCCTAGGGAGCCCCCGCTCCCCCCGGAGCGCCCACGGCCCCGTTCGGGCACACGAGCCTGTTCGGGCACACGGGCCCGTACCGACAAATGGGCGCTGCCCTGGCACGGATCGTTCCCCCGACCGATCCGACCAGGGCAGCACCGTCCCCCGTCATTCCCCCGTACTCCCCCGTCGTTCCCCCGTTCCGTCCGGGAGCCGCGCCGTTCCGCCGCCCCGTGTCGGCGGTGCGGCGCCGCTTCCCGTCCGTGGCCTCCACTCTTCCGTCCGGGCGGGCGCCGGCCCATCCGCGTACCTACTCATCTCGCCGTCTGAGTACGGATACTCAAAGCTGAGCACCCGGCGCCACGAACCGGGCGCCGGGGCCCCTACAGCGCCTACGATCTGCGGCGTGTCCGTACTTCCCTTGGTCTTCACCAGTGGCTGGGCGAGCGGGATCAACGCCTACGCCGTCGTCCTGCTCCTCGGTCTGCTCGGCGCGACCGGGGTCTCCGACGAGGTCCCCGCCGCGCTGGAGCGGCCCGATGTGCTGATCGTCGCCGCGGTGCTCTTCCTGGCCGAGGCGATCGCCGACAAGGTCCCGTACGTGGACTCCGTCTGGGACGCCGTGCACACCGTGATCCGGCCGATCGCCGGCGGGGTGGTGGCGGCGCTGCTGGCCGGGCACGACGGGTCGCTGCCCCAGCTGGCGGCCGGCGCCGTGGGCGGCTCCACGGCGCTGGTGAGCCATCTGGTCAAGGCGGGCACCCGGATCGCGGTCAACACCTCGCCGGAGCCGGCCAGCAACATCGTGGTGAGCCTGGCCGAGGACCTCGGCGTCGCGGGGCTCGTCGCGTTCGCGCTGTTCCATCCGTGGATCGCGGCGGGCATCGCGGCGGTGCTGCTGGTCGCGGGGATCGCGGTGGTGGTCCTGCTGTGGTCGCGGATCCGGCGGTATCTGCGGCGCCGGCGTGCGCGGCGCGCGGAGCGGCGGCTCGCCGTGGCGGACGCCGACGCCGCGCCACCGCCCGGCTGAGCCCGCCGCCGGGCGGGCGGCGACCGTCGGCGGCGTTGTCGGTGCCGCCGGTTAAAGTCGCAGGCATGGCAGGGATTGCAGTGATCGGCGCCGGGATGGGCGCCATGGCGGCCGCCGCCCGGCTGGCCGTCGCGGGCCACCGGGTGGCGGTGTTCGAGCGCGGTGCGACGTACGGCGGCGCGGTGGGGCGGTTCGAGCGGGACGGCTTCGCCTTCGACACCGGGCCCGGCCTGCTGCATCTGCCGGCGGTCTACCGCGATCTGTTCGTCAAGACCGGCCGTGAGCCGCTGGAGCAGTGCGTCGAGCTGACCCAGGTCGATCCCGCGAGCCGGCATGTCTTCCCCGACGGCACCGTCGCCACGCTGCCGAACGCCTCGCGGGCCGGCGTCCTCGCCGCCCTGGACGAGGCCCTCGGCGCCGGCCGTGGCGAGCGCTGGAGCGACCTGATGGTGCGCGCCCGGGAGGCGTGGGACGCCACCCGCCGGCCGCTCCTGGAGGAGCCGCTGCGGGCCGACTGGAAGGTGCTGGGCCGCGACCCGTATCCGGCGGTGCGCCGGCGCCGCCTGTTCGGGCCGGGCCGCGGCAAGGGCCCGACGACCGCCACCCTCGCCGAGGTCGCCCGCCGCGAACTGGCCGACCCCCGGCTGACCGCCCTCCTGGAGAGCCACGCCCTGGCGTACGGCTTCGATCCGCGCACCGCCCCGGCGAGCGCGGCCGTGCTGCCCTACATGGAGCAGACCTTCGGCAGTTGGTACGTCGCCGGCGGCATGCGGGCGCTGGCCGACGCGCTGTACGAGCGCTGCCTGGCCCGCAGGGTGGAGTTCACCTTCGGCGCCGAGGTGACCCGGATCGTGGCGAAGGACGGCCGGGCCGCCGGTGTGGAGCTGGCCGACGGGCGGTCGGCCGACGCCGAGTTCGTGATCTCGGGCATCGACCCGGTCCGGTTGCCGGAGCTCTGCGCCGGCCGTGCCCTGTGGGACGAGGGCGACGTCCGCCCCGCTCCGGGGCCGGGCGAGGGGGCCGCCGCGCGGCTGACGGTCTGCCTGGCACTGCGCGGCGCCCGCCCGGCGGACGCGGTGCACCGCACGGTGGTCCACGCCGCCGACCGCGCCGCGGAGCTGGCCGCCGTCTTCGGCGAAGGCCCCCAGGAGCCGTGCGCCCGGCCGACGGTGACGGTGCTGCGCCCCGACGACCCCGCGACCCGTCCCGACGACGATCACGAGGCGGTGACCCTCACGGCCGCCGTCGCCCACGGCCCCGTGGACCGGCTCGGTCCCGGGGCCCTGGAGCGGGCCGCGGACCGGCTGGTCGAGACCGCCGAGGCGGCCGTACCGGGCCTGCGGGAGCGGGTGCTGTGGCGGGAGGTCCGCTCGCCGGCCGACAGCGGCCCGGTGCCCGGTCCGGCACTGCCGGGCCGGGAGGGGCGCTTCCTGCGGCCCGGCAACCGCACCCGGATACCGGGGCTCTACGCCGTCGGCGGCTGGTCCCACCCCGGCGGCGGGCTGGCGCACGCGGGGATGTCCGGGGCGCTCGTCGCCGGCCTGATCGTGCACGGCGACGACTGGCACGGCTCGGAGTGAGCCCGGGGCGCATCGGAACGCCGGGGGCGGTGCGGGGGAACGCGGGCGCCACCCAGGGCCGGGCTGCACCCAACAAGCGCCCGAGCGCCCCGAGTTGGCCGAGCTGACCCGCCCGGCCGCCCCGGTCCCGCCGCTCAGTAGTGGTAGTACTGCTCGCCGTATCCCGGCTGCTGGGGCGGGTAGGACGGCTGCTCGGCCGGGTGGTGCCCGGTGTCGCGCTGCTGCGGCACCCAGACCCCGTCCGGCGGCGGCTGGGGGTACTGCTCCTGGCCGTACGGCTGCGCGTGCTGGCCGTGCTGGCTCTGCTCGTCCTGATGGCCGGGCTGCCCGCCGAAGGCGTCGTAGGCATCGGGCTGGTACGGCGGCCGGCCGAACGGATCGGGCTCCTCGTACGGCTCGTAGTGCGCGGCGTACTGCTGGGCGCCGATGTACGGGTCGGAGTAGGGCGCCTGGGCACCGTGGTGGTAGGAGCCGTCGTCGTAGGCCGGGTAGGGGTCGGCGTAGCCGTCCTGACCAGCGGGCTGCCCGGTGGGCTGACCTGCGGGCTGGCCGTAACCGCCGCCGTAGGCATGGCCGTTGGCCTCGCCGTAGCCGTGGCCCTCGCCCTCTGCAGTGACGTTTCCGAAGAGGTCGTACGAGGCGTCGCCGGGCTGGTCGGGGCGGGCGTCGGGGCTGTAGACGCCGTAGGTCCCGGTCTCGTCCGGCATCGGCTGGGGCGCGTAGACGGTGGGGGCGTCGGCGTAGGCGTAGGCATAGCCGAAGTCCGGGGCGGCGGCGGGCGGTTCACCGGGGGCGGCCGGGTCCTGCTGCGGCGCGTAGGGGCCTCCGGTCCCGATGCCGTCGTCGCCGTGGTTCCCGTGGTCGCCGGCCGCCGGCTCCGTGCCGCTCCCGGCGGCGTCCGGCGGCGTCTCCTCCGTCAGCCCGGAGACCTGGAGGTTCGGTCCGGCGGCGGCGCCGCGGGAGGGGCGGGCGCGGCGCCGGCGGTTCGGCTTGGGCCGTCCGCCGATCGTCCAGCCCTCGGTGTAGCCGCGGCGGACGGAGAGCGTGACATACGTCTGCCCGATCGCGAAGGCGACCGCTCCCAGCGCGATCACGACGACCGACGGCAGGAGCACGCCGGTCACCACGCCCAGGAAGCCGCCCAGCGCCAGCAACCGCCAGCGCAGCGGTGCCTTGTTCTGGAACAGCACCTCGCCGAGCAGCCACAGGGCGACCAGGGCGAACGCGATGTAGAGGATCGTCCAGCCCATATGCGCCCCTCTTCCGCCGGATCCCGGCCGCCGTGCTCAGGGCCGCTGGTGCAGCCCCAGATTCTCGTAGATTTCCAGAGTGGCCGTGGAGTGGTTCAGGGTGATGAAGTGCAACCCGGGCACGTCCTCGGCCATCAAGCGCGCACACAGGTCCGTCGCGTACTCGATGCCAATGGAGCGTACCGCCGCCGGGTCGTCCTTGACCGCGAGGATGCGCGCTGCGAGCTCGGGCGGGAAGGCGGCATTGCTGAGCTGCGCGAACCGCTCGATCTGGCGCACGTTGGTGACCGGCATGATCTCCGGAATGATCGGCGTCGGGCAACCCGCGGCGTGGACCCGGTCGCGCAGCCGGAGATAGTCCTCCGGGTAGAAGAACATCTGCGTGATGGCGAAGTCGGCGCCCGCGCGGCACTTGTCGACGAAGTGCCGGATGTCGGTTTCCCAGTCCGTCGAGCGCGGGTGCATCTCGGGGAAGGCGGCCACGCCGACGCAGAAGTCGCCGGACTCCTTGATCAGCCGGACCAGGTCGGCGGCGTGGGTGACACCGTCGGGATGTCTGATCCACTCGCCCATGGGGTCGCCCGGCGGGTCGCCGCGCAGCGCGAGCATGTTGCGGATGCCGGCGTCGGCGTACTGGCCGATGACGTTGCGCAGCTCGGCGGTGGAGTGGTTGACCGCGGTCAGGTGGGCGACCGGGGTGAGGGTGGTGTCGGTGGCGATGCGCTCGGTGGCACGGACCGTCCCGTCGCGGGAGGTGCCACCGGCACCGTAGGTCACCGACACGAAGGTCGGGGCGACGGCCTCGATGCGGCGAATGGCGTTCCACAGGGTCCGCTCGCCCTTCTCCGTCTTCGGGGCGGCGAACTCGAACGAATAGGAGCGCTTACCGGAAGCAAGCAGGTCGCGCACGGTCCGTGCGCGATCAGTCCTGGTGGAAGCTGTACCTAGGGCCATACCGGCAGGTTATCCACACCCCGGACGGACACCAACCGGCATCGGCGTAATGCCTGGTTGGTGCGGTTCCTGTCCACTACGTGGACATCTCGCGTCCATCCCGGGGCTTCCGGGGGCGCCCGCCGCTCCTCAGGCGGACCAGGTCCGGACCCGCTTGGCGAGCTCCGCGGCGGCCGCGCCCGGGTCGTCGGCCTCGGTGATCGCGCGGACCACCACCACCCGGCGGGCGCCGGCGGCCAGCACCTCGTCGAGGTTGCCGGCGTCGATCCCGCCGATGGCGAACCAGGGGCGCTCGGGCTCGTGCGCGGCGGCGTACCGGACGAGGTCCAGTCCGGGGGCGTGCCGGCCGGGCTTGGTCGGGGTGGGCCAGCAGGGGCCGGTGCAGAAGTAGTCGACGCCGGGCTCGGTGAGTGCGGCGTCCACCTCCGCCTCGGCGTGGGTGGAGCGGCCTATCAGGGGCTCCGGGCCGAGGAGGGCGCGGGCGGCCGGGACCGGCAGGTCCCCCTGGCCGAGGTGGAGCACCTGGGCGCCGGCGGCGTGCGCGACGTCCGCGCGGTCGTTGACCGCGAGCAGGGTGCCGTGGCGCCGGCAGGCGTCCGCGAAGACCTCCAGGTGGCGCAGCTCCTCGCCGGCCTCCATGCCCTTGTCGCGCAGCTGGACGATGTCCACGCCCGAGGACAGCACCGCGTCCAGGAACTGCGGGAGGTCGCCCTGGCGGGTGCGCGCGTCGGTGCACAGATAGAGCCGGGCGTCGGCCAGGGCCTGTCGAGCGGTGGTCATCGGGCGGCTTCCCCCTCGTCGGCGGCGTACGGACCGGGCGGGCCGGTCCGTACGCCGCGTGGATGCGGTTGCGTGTGCGGTTGCTGCGGGACGCGGGTGCGTCAGACGGCCAGCGCCTGGGCCCGGCGCTTGACCTCCGTGCCGCGATTCTCGCGCAGCGCCTGCGCCGGGGTGCCGGGCAGGGTGTCATCGGCGGTGAAGAGCCACTCCAGCATCTCCTCGTCGGCGAAGCCGTCGTCCCGCAGGAGCGTCAGCGTGCCGGCGAGGCCCTTGACGACCTTGCCGTCCTTGATGAATTCGGCGGGCACCTGGAGCACACGGTTCTCGCCGCGGCGCACCGCGATCAGCTGGCCCTCCTTCACCAGCTGCCGCACGCGGGTCACCTCGACGTCGAGTTCCTCGGCGATGTCGGGGAGGGTGAGCCAGGCGGGGACGAGTCCATCGATGTTTGCGTCAATCTCGGTCACAGGACAAGCGTGCCACCTCCCACTGACAGCCGGTAGCCGGGCATCGCCTACGGCGCGCGCGTGCACACCGCCGGGTGAGCCCGGCGGGCCGGGGCGCGCGCCGCCCCGTTCGGCGGCCCCGGACCGGACTGCCCTACAGGACCGCGGACTTGAGCGGAACGGTCGCGTCCGCGACCCGCTCCCGGTCGAGCAGCGCGCCCTTCTCGATGAGCCGGCGCCCCTGGGCCAGATCCCGCGGCCGCCCCACGGCCAGCAGTGCGACCAGCCGGCCGGCCGGCCGCCCGGCGCCGCCCTCGGCCGGCCCCTCGCCCGGCTCCCGGCCGCCCCGAAGCCAGATCACCGACCAGGCCGCGCCGGCCGGATCGCCGCGCCAGACCAGTTCGTCGGCGTCCACGTGGTGGCCGGCGTACTGCACGAACCGCCCGAACTGCTCGGACCAGAAGTACGGCACCGGGTCGTAGACCACCCCTTCCGCCTCGCCGCGGGCGATGTTCTCGGCCACCGTGCGGGGCCCCTGGAGGGCGTTGTCCCAGTGGTGGACCAGCAGCCGGGTGCCGTAACGGGCCGACGGGAAGGAGGCGCAGTCGCCGACCGCGTAGACCCCGGGGACGGAGGTGCGCAGCCGCTCGTCGGCCAGCACCGAGCCGTCCTCGGGCGAGAGGGCGACGCCGGAGCCGGCCAGCCAGGCGGTGGCGGGGCGGGCGCCGATCCCGACGACCACGGCGTCGGCGGGCAGCACGGTGCCGTCGGCGAGGGCCACCGCGTCGCCGGTGACGGAGGCGACCCGGGCGCCGGTGCGCAGCTCGGCTCCGGCGTCGGCGTACCAGCCGGTCATGTACGCGGCGACCTCGGCGGGCAGCGCGCCGGCCAGCGGGTGGTCGGCGGCCTCGACGACGGTGACCTCGCAGCCGGCCTCGCGGGCGGCGGTGGCGAACTCGGCGCCGATCCAGCCGGCCCCCACCACCACGATCCGGTGCTGGGCGGCGAGCACCGGGCGCAGCCGTTCGGCGTCGTCCAGGGTGCGCAGCAGGTGGACTCCGGGGAGCCCCTCGCTGCCGGGCAGCCGGACCGGTTCGGCACCGGTGGCCAGGACCGCGTAGTCGTAGTGGACCGGGCCCTCGGCGGTCTCCACGACGTGCTCCTCGGGGCGCAGCGCGGTGACCGGGCGGCCGAGGTGGAGGTCGATGCCGAGACCGGCGAAGTCGATGTCGAAGGCGGAGCCGTCGGCCTTGCCGAGCAGCACCGCCTTGGACAGCGGGGGGCGGTCGTAGGGCTGGTGGGGCTCGTCGCCGAGGAGCGTGATCGCGCCGCGCCAGCCTTGTTCGCGCAGGGCCACGGCGGTCTGCACACCCGCCATCCCCGCGCCGGCGATCACCACGCGCGGCGTGCGGACAGGGGCCTGGGGAGACTTGCTCTGCTCGCTCACCCACTCACTTTAGGACGGCGGGCGACGCGGCCCGCAGCACCGCGCAAGGAGATCTCTGACACAGCGTCACGCGCCGTGGCACCCGGTGCGGCCCCGGTGGCCCGGCCCGTGGCCCGGGCGCTCCCTTACGGCGGCCCGCGGCCCGTATTAGGGTGGTGCACGCACTCGCGGGAGCCCGGACGCACCGGGCTGAGAGGGAGGCTGGCCGGCCTCCGACCGTACGAACCTGATCCGGGTCATGCCGGCGAAGGGAGGGGCTGGACGCCCATGCATCCATCCGCCACACCATCGGACCCGCCGCGGCCGGCGGACCGGCACCCCGATGTGCTGGTCGTCGGCGGCGGCATCATCGGGCTGGTCACCGCCTGGCGGGCGGCCGGCCGCGGGCTGCGGGTCGCGGTCGCCGACCCCGCGCCCGGCGGCGGCGCGGCACAGGTCGCGGCCGGCATGCTGGCCGCGGTCACCGAGCTGCACTACGGCGAGGAGACGCTGCTGGGGCTCAACCTGGCCTCCGCACAACGGTATCCGGAGTTCACCCGGGAACTGGAGGCGGCGAGCGGGCAGCGGATCGGCTACCGGCGGAGCGGCACCCTCCAGGTCGCGCTGGACGCCGACGACCGCGCCCACCTGCGGGAACTGCACACCCTCCAGGTCCGCTGCGGGCTGGACTCGCAGTGGCTGACCGGGCGCGAGTGCCGCCGGCTGGAGCCGATGCTCGCCCCCGGGGTGCGCGGCGGCCTCCGGGTGGACGGCGACCACCAGGTCGATCCGCGCCGACTGGCGGGGGCCCTGCTGGCCGCCTGCGAGCGGACCGGGGTGGTCTTCCACCGCACGCGGGCGGAGCGCCTGACGACCGCCGGCGGGCGCGCCTCGGGCGTCGAACTCGCCGACGGGACACGGCTGTCGGCCGGCCAGGTCGTACTGGCCGGGGGCAGCCTCAGCGGCCGGCTGGAAGGCGTCCCGGAGGCCGTGCGGCCACCAGTGCGGCCGGTCAAGGGGCAGGTGCTGCGGCTGCGGCTGCCGGACCCGCCGCCCGGCGGACCGCCGTTCCTCTCCCGCACCGTACGGGCCGTGGTCCGGGGCAATCCCGTCTACCTGGTGCCCCGGGAGAGCGGCGAACTGGTCCTCGGCGCCACCACCGAGGAGCTGGGCTGGGACACCACGGTCACCGCGGGCGGGGTCTACGAGCTGCTGCGGGACGCCCACGAGCTGGTCCCGGGCCTGACCGAACTGCCGCTGACCGAGAGCCTGGCCGGGCTGCGCCCCGGCTCGCCCGACAACGCACCGCTGCTCGGGCCCACCGCGCTGCCCGGCCTCCACCTGGCCACCGGCCACTTCCGCAACGGCGTGCTGCTGACACCGGTCACCGGGGACGTGATGGCCGAGCTGCTGTCCACCGGGACCGTCCCGGAAGCGGCCCGCCCCTTCTCCCCCGCGCGTTTCTCCCCCGACGTCCAGGAGGAGCAGCGCACCCGTGCCCCCGAGGAGCAGCCCATATGAGCGCCCCCGGTACTCCCGGTACCCCTGACCCCACCCACCCCACCGACAACTCCGGCGCCCCCAACGGCCCCACGGTGTCCGTCTCCGTCAACGGGGCCGCCCGCCGGATCCCCGGCGGCCTGACCCTCGACCGGCTGGTCGCCACGCTGTCCCAGGCGCCGACCGGCGTGGCGGCCGCGGTCAACGAGACCGTCGTCCCGCGCACCCAGTGGCCCACCACCGCGCTCGGCGACGGCGACCGCGTCGAGGTGCTGACCGCCGTCCAGGGAGGCTGATCCACGGACATGACCGACACCACAGTCGAACGGGGCACCGCCCCCGCGGCGCCCGGCACCGCCCCCGCCGGCGCCGACCCGCTCACCATCGCCGGGGCCTCCTTCGGCTCCCGGCTCATCATGGGCACCGGCGGCGCGCCCAGCCTCGACGTCCTGGAGCGCGCCCTGCTGGCCTCCGGCACGGAGCTGACGACCGTCGCCATGCGGCGGCTGGACCCGACCGTGCAGGGCTCGGTGCTCTCCGTCCTCGCCCGGAACGGGATCCGGGTGCTGCCGAACACCGCGGGCTGCTTCACCGCGGGCGAGGCGGTGCTCACCGCCCGGCTCGCCCGGGAGGCACTCGGCACGGACTGGGTCAAGCTGGAGGTCGTCGCCGACGAGCGGACCCTGCTGCCCGACCCGGTGGAGCTGCTGGACGCCGCCGAGACCCTCGTGGACGACGGGTTCACCGTGCTCCCGTACACCAACGACGATCCGGTCCTGGCCCGGAAGCTGGAGGACGTGGGCTGTGCGGCGATCATGCCGCTCGGCTCGCCGATCGGCTCCGGACTGGGTATCCGCAACCCGCACAACTTCCAGCTGATCACCGAGCGCGCGGGTGTCCCGGTCGTCCTGGACGCCGGCGCCGGCACCGCCTCGGACGCCGCGCTCGCCATGGAGCTGGGCTGTGCGGCGGTGATGCTGGCGTCGGCGGTGACCCGCGCCCAGGAGCCGGAGCTGATGGCGTCGGCGATGCGGCACGCGGTGGTGGCCGGCCGGCTGGCGCACCGCGCGGGCCGGATCCCGCGCCGCCACTTCGCGCTGGCCTCCTCGCCCACCGAGGGCGTACCGGAACTGGATCCGGAGCGGCCGGCCTTCTAGGCCACGCGGTCCGCCGCCGCCCCGGCCGGTTCCGCGAACTCGGCCGGGGCGGCGGTGATCACCTCGTCGAGCAGGTCCCGGGAGGCCAGCAGCGCCTCGATGGAGTCGGTGAGCCGGGCCCGCTCCCGGTGCAGTTCGCCGACCAGCTGCGGACAGGTCGGCACCAGGCGCCCGTCGTCGTCGCGCAGGCAGGGCAGCACCTGCGCGATGGTCGCGGTGTTCAGCCCGGAGGTCAGGAGGGTGCGGATGCGGCGGACCTGGGCGACGTCGGCCTCCTCGTAGAGGCGGTAGCCGGCGGCGGTCCGCCCGGGACTCAGCAGCCCCTGCTCCTCGTAGTAGCGCAGCAGCCGCTCGGTGGTGTCGGTCCGGCGGGCCAGCTCGCCGATCAGCAGCGTCGTCATCGGCTCCCCCTCCTCTGGTGCGGTGGTGCGGTGGCGCGACGCGACCCGCCTCCTGGGGTGCGACCACGTCCGCGGCCGGATTATTCCGTGCCGGACCAGCCCCGGGCCGGCCGCCCTCCCTTGTCACGGTTCCGCTGCGGTCGCCCGGGAGAGTGGCCGGGACGTCCGGCGTGTCGGTAGGGGCTCGTAGACTCGTCTGCCGTGGATACGACGCTGCAGGACCCGCTCGTGGGCCAACTGCTCGACGGCCGCTATCGCGTCGAGGGGCGCATCGCCGCCGGGGGCATGGCCACCGTCTACCGGGCCGTGGACACCCGGCTGGACCGTGTGCTCGCGCTGAAGGTGATGCACCCCGGCCTGGCCGTGGACGAGGCGTTCGTCGACCGCTTCATCCGTGAGGCCAAGTCCGTCGCCCGCCTCTCGCACCCCAATGTGGTCGGCGTCTTCGACCAGGGCACGGACGGCACCTACGTCTATCTGGCGATGGAGTACGTCGCCGGCTGCACCCTGCGCGACGTGCTGCGCGAGCGCGGCGCCCTGCGGCCGCGGGCCGCGCTGGACATCCTGGAGCCGATCCTGGCCGCGCTGGGTGCCGCGCACCGCGCCGGTCTGGTGCACCGCGACATGAAGCCGGAGAACGTCCTGATCGGCGACGACGGCCGGGTCAAGGTCGCCGACTTCGGCCTGGTGCGCGCGGTGGACACGCACACCACCGCCTCCACCGGCTCGGTCCTGGGCACGGTCTCCTACCTCGCCCCCGAGCAGATGGAGCACGGCACCGCGGACGCCCGGGTCGACGTCTACGCCTGCGGCGTGGTGCTCTACGAGATGCTCACCGGCGGCAAGCCGCACACCGGCGGCTCCGCCGCGCAGATCCTCTACAGCCATCTGCACGACGACATCACCCCGCCCTCCGAGCTGGTGCCGGGGCTGGCCCCGGAGCTGGACGAGCTGGTCGCGGCGGCCACCGCCCGCGCCCCGGAGGCCCGCCCGCAGGACGCGGTGGCGCTGCTGGCCCGGGCCCGCTCGGCCCGCGCGCCGCTCACCGAAGCGCAGCTGGACGTCGTCCCGCCGCAGGCCAGACAGGCGGCGGCCGCGGACGAGGAGCGGACGGACGTGATTCCGCGCCCGGCCGGTGTGCAGCTCCCGCTGCCGGCCGAGGGCGGGGCGCCGCTGGACCGCACCAGCCGACTGGAGATGCCGCCGGCCGACCCGGTGCCCGCCGACGGCCGGACCACCCGGCTGCGGCCGGTCCGCCCCGACCCCGGCGCGACACCGGCCGAACGGCGGCTCCGGCAGCGGCGGATCACCACCGTCGTGGCGGCCGTGCTGCTGGTCCTCGGCATCGGCACCGGCGTCTGGTACGTCAACGTCGGCCAGTTCACCCAGGTCCCGGCGGTGCTGGACATGACGCAGGCCAAGGCGCAGCAGACACTGCGCGACGAGGGGCTGGGCGTGAAGGTGGAGCGCGGCTTCAGCGCCAACGTCCGGCGCGGCCATGTGATGGCCACCAAGCCGGGGACGGGCGAACGGATCCGTGGCAACGGCACGGTCACCGTGGTCGTCTCCCGCGGCCCGGACCGGGTCGCCGTCCCCGACCTGGCCGGCACCCCGCTCGCCGACGCCCGGCGCAAGCTGCGCGACCTGGGCCTGGTGCCGGGCACCGAGACCAGGACGTTCAGCGACGAGGTCGCCAAGGGGTCGGTGATCCGTACGGACCCGGCCGCGGGCAGCAGCCGGCGGCCGGACACCGCGGTGGCGCTGACCGTCAGCCGGGGCGCGCCGGTCGACGTGCCGGACGTGGTCGGCAAGGCGCGGGAGGACGCCGCGTCGGCACTGCGCCGGGCCGGTTTCCAGGTGCGCTTCGCCGACCAGCCGGTCTTCGCGCCGCAGGACAAGGACGCGGTGGCCCGCCAGTCGCCCGGCGCGGGCGGCACCCTGGGCAAGGGCGACACGGTCACCCTGACGCTGTCCAAGGGCCCGGAGATGGTCACCGTGCCGGACGTCGGCGGCAAGAACACCGCGGACGCCACCAAGGCGCTGACCGACCTCGGCTTCGCGGTGACGGTGGACAAGCCGTTCCTGTTCCCGCAGGACAGCGTCGCCTCCCAGTCGGTCGCGGCCGGCGGCCAGGCCCCCAAGGGCAGCACGATCACGATCCGGCTCAAGGGCGCGTTCTAGGCATGCCGTCCCGGGTGCCCCGCGACGGTCGCGGGGCACCTGGCACCCTGGGAGGGTGAGTACTCCCCTGTCCCCCGAGGGCGCCGCGCAGCGCGCCCGCGCACGCAATCCGGTCGGCGGCCATGTGCCGGTGGCCGGCGGCCTGGCCAAGGTGGGCCTGTCGTACGCCCGGCAGATCGGCTGCGAGGCCGTCCAGGTCTTCGTCGCCAATCCGCGAGGCTGGGCGACGCCGCCCGGCAGCCCCGAGCAGGACGCGGCGTTCCGCGCGGCGTGCGCCGAGGAGGGCATCCCGGCCTATGTGCACGCGCCCTATCTGATCAACTTCGGTTCGCACACCGCGGCGACGGTCGAGAAGTCCGTGGCGTCGCTGCGCCACTCGCTGCGCCGGGGCCGGGAGATCGGCGCGCTCGGGGTGGTGGTGCACACCGGCTCGGCGACCGGCGGACGGCCCCGGGAGACGGCGCTGGCGCAGGTCAGGGAGCAGGTGCGGCCGCTGCTGGACGAGCTGACGCACGACGACGACCCGTGGCTGCTGCTGGAGCCCACGGCCGGCCAGGGCGCCTCGCTGTGCGCGCTGGCGGAGGACCTGGGTCCGTACTTCGAGGCGCTGGACCGTCACCCGCGGCTCGGGGTGTGCCTGGACACCTGCCATGCCTTCGCCGCCGGGCACGACATGGCGGCGCCGGGCGGGACGAAGGCACTGCTGGACGAGCTGGTGGAGGTCACCGGCGAGGGCCGGCTGAAGCTGATCCACGCCAACGACTCCAAGGACGTGGTCGGCGCGCACAAGGACCGGCACGCGAACATCGGCGCCGGCCACATCGGCGCGGAACCGTTCGCCGAGTTGTTCGCCCACCCCGCGACCAGCGGCGTCCCGCTGGTGATCGAGACCCCGGGCGGCGAGGAGGGCCACGCCGCGGACGTGGCGCGGCTGAAGGAGCTGCGGACGGCCTGAGCGGGCGGGGCCCGGGCGGGGCCGCCCGGGGGTTTCAGATCTCCGGGCCCTCGCCCGGCTCCTCCTGGTAGGTGTAGCGCTGCTCGCGCCAGGGGTCGCCGAGGTTGTGGTAGCCGCGCTCCTCCCAGAAGCCGCGGCGGTCGGCCGTCATGTACTCGACGCCGCGCACCCACTTGGGGCCCTTCCAGGCGTAGAGGTGCGGCACGATCAGCCGGACCGGGAAGCCGTGCTCGGCGGTGAGCAGTTCGCCGGAGCGGTGGGTGGCGAAGAGGCAGTTCTCGGCGCCGAAGTCGCCGATCCGGAGGTTGGAGCTGAAGCCGTACTCGGCCCACACCATCACGTGGGTGGCCTCGGGCGCGGGCGGCGCCAGCTCCAGGATGGTGCGGGTCAGCACCCCGCCCCACTCGGCGCCCAGCATGCTGAACTTGGTGACGCAGTGCATGTCGGCGACGACGGTGGTGTACGGCAGCGCCGTGAACTCCTCGTGCGTCCAGCAGTGCTTGGCCCCGTCGGCGGTGGCGCCGAAGACCCGGAACTCCCAGCGCTCGGGGCGGAACTTCGGGACCGGCCCGTAGTGCGTCACCGGCCAGCCGCGCTGCAGCCGCTGTCCCGGAGGCAGCACAGGCTCCTCGTCGCGACGTTCCGGCTGACCCATGCCCCCATGGTGTCAGACCCCGGAGGGTGCCGATGACCAGGGTGGTACGGAATCGGGCAACTCGTGCTAAGTGTGAACTTACTGGACGGCTCGCTCGACGCGGTGCGAGGATGCGCGGCACTTGCCCAGAACTCGCGTGAAAGGGGCCCGCAGCCATGCAGGGCGACCCCGAGGTCATCGATTTCCTCAACGAGCAGCTGACCGCCGAGCTGACCGCGATCAACCAGTACTTCCTGCACGCGAAGATGCAGGAGAACTTCGGCTGGTACAAGCTCGCCAAGTACACCCGCGCCGAGTCCTTCGACGAGATGAAGCACGCGGAGACACTGACCGACCGCATCCTCTTCCTCGAAGCGCTGCCGAACTACCAGCGGCTGTTCCACGTCCGGATCGGCCAGACCGTCACCGAGATGTTCCAGGCCGACCGGCAGGTCGAGGTGGAGGCGATCGACCGGCTCAAGCGCGGCATCGAGGTCATGCGGGCCAAGGGGGACATCACGTCGGCCAACATCTTCGAGGACATCCTCGCCGACGAGGAGCACCACATCGACTACCTCGACACCCAGCTGGAGCTGGTCGAGAAGCTCGGGGAGGCGCTCTACCTCGCCCAGGTGATCGAGCAGCCGAGCTGACGGCCCGGCATGACGCACCGCGGCGGGACGCCCCAGGGCGTCACGCGGCCGCCCGGAGGCCCACGGGCGCCGGTGCGGCCGCCTCCGCGGCCGGCGGCACGGCGGGCACCGACGGCACGCCCGGCACGGCGGACTCGTCGAGCACCGGGCCCGACGGCCCGGACTCCGGCCGCAGCGCGTCGGGGGCGCCGCTGTCGATCAGCTCGCGGCGGGGGCACGCACCCCGGCCCAGCAGCGCCTGGATGCGGCGTACGCAGTTGCCGCAGTCCGTGCCGGCCTTGCAGGCGGAGGCGACCTGCCGGGGCGTGCAGGCGCCCCGGTCCGCGTGCTCGCGGACCTGCTTCTCGGTGATGCCGAAGCAGGAGCAGACGTACACGCGGGTTCACCTCCGTAAGGGCGCCCCACCCGATCCCGGTGATCGTCAGTGAGGTAACCCTTACCTTACCTGCGGCGGCGGGTGCGGGACAACGGGGGGCAACGCAGTGGGGCGCGGATCACAGGATCCGCGCCCCACCCGTCGTAAGCCGCCCGCTACTGGTCGCGGTACATCTCCGCCACCAGGAAGGCCAGGTCCAGCGACTGGCTGCGGTTCAGCCGCGGGTCGCAGGCGGTCTCGTAGCGCTGGTGCAGGTCGTCGACGAAGATCTCGTCGCCGCCGCCCACGCACTCGGTGACGTCGTCACCGGTCAGCTCGACGTGGATGCCGCCCGGGTGCGTGCCGAGGCTCTTGTGGACCTCGAAGAAGCCCTTGACCTCGTCGAGCACGTCGTCGAAGCGGCGGGTCTTGTGGCCCGAGGCCGCCTCGAAGGTGTTGCCGTGCATCGGGTCGCAGATCCACACGACCTGGGCGCCGGAGGCGGTGACCTTCTCCACGAGGTGGGGGAGCTTGTCGCGGATCTTGTCCGCGCCCATCCGCGTGATGAAGGTGAGCCGGCCGGGCTCGCGGTGCGGGTCGAGCCGGTCGATGAGGGTGAGCGCGTCCTCCGGGGTCGACGTCGGGCCGAGCTTCACCCCGATCGGATTGCGGATCCGGGAGGCGAACTCGATGTGCGCGCCGTCCAGTTGGCGGGTGCGCTCGCCGATCCAGACCATGTGGCCCGAGACGTCGTAGAGGTTCCCGGTGCGGGAGTCGACACGGGTCAGCGCCGACTCGTAGTCCAGGATCAGCGCCTCGTGCGAGGAGTAGAACTCGACGGTCCGGAACTCCTCCGGGTCCACCCCGCAGGCGTTCATGAAGTTCATCGCCCGGTCGATCTCGCGGGCCAGCGCCTCGTAACGCTGGCCGGAGGGCGAGGACTTCACGAAGTCCTGGTTCCAGGCGTGCACCTGGCGCAGGTCGGCGTAGCCGCCGGTGGTGAAGGCACGGACGAGGTTCAGCGTCGCCGCGGAGGCGTGGTACATCCGCTGGAGCCGCTTCGGGTCCGGGATGCGGGCCGCCTCGGTGAACTCGAAGCCGTTGACGGAGTCGCCGCGGTACGTCGGCAGGGTCACCCCGTCGCGGGTCTCGGTCGGCTTGGAGCGCGGCTTGCTGTACTGGCCGGCGATCCGGCCGACCTTGACCACCGGGACGGACCCGGCGTACGTCAGCACGGCGCCCATCTGGAGGAGCGTCTTGAGCTTGTTGCGGATGTGCTCGGCGGAGACGGCGTCGAACGCCTCCGCGCAGTCGCCGCCCTGCAGCAGGAACGCCTCGCCTCGGGCGACCGCGCCCAGGCGCTCGCGCAGCTGGTCGCACTCGCCGGCGAAGACCAGCGGCGGATAGGACTCGAGCTCGGCGATCACATCGCGCAGAGCCTCTTGGTCCGGCCAGTCGGGCTGCTGCGCCGCGGGCAGGTCTCGCCAGGTGTTGCCACCGGCGTGGGTTTCAGCGTTCACGGTCACACCCCCACATTACGGGGTCCGGACGGGGTGTCCGTCCGCCATCCGGACTGTGAGACGCCGCGGCGCCGGTGATCCGGTAGGGTGCCCGCCATGCAGACGCGACCGAGCACGCACCTGAACTGGTGGTGGACCGCCCAGCCGGCGGCCCACTGATTCGCGTACGCATCCCACAGACCGCGAAGGCCGCCCGAGGGGCGGCCTTCGGTGTTCCCGCGGCCGTTCCCTCCATATCGGAAGCACTCCCGGAAGGAACCGCCATGCACCCCCACCCCCACCCCCAGCCCCGGCCCGACGCCGCCGCACTGGTCCAGCGGCTGCTGGACCCCGCCTGCCCGCCGTTCGCCCTGCTCCGCCGCCGCGCCCCGGGCCGGGACGGCACCCTCGTCGAGGTGCTGATCGGCGAGGTCACCGAGGTCGAGCGGCTGGCCGACATCCCGCTCGGCGAAGGGGTGCCGACCGGGCCGGTCACCGACGCGCTGGCCCTGGTCCCGTTCCGGCAGATCCGCGAGCGCGGCTTCCGGGCGCACGACGACGGCACCCCGCTGGCCGTGCTGCGCCCCGCCGAGCGCCACGAGCTGCCGCTGGACGCGCTGCTGGCCGCGCTCCCGGCGCACGCCGTGCGGGTGGACGGCGGGGCCTTCGACGTCGACGACGCGGCCTACGCGGAGATCGTCGAGCGGGTGGTGCGGGAGGAGATCGGCACCGGCGAGGGCGCCAACTTCGTCGTCCGCCGGACCTTCGAGGGGGAGGTCCCCGGCTTCTCGGCGGCCGACGCGCTGGCGCTGTTCCGGCGGCTGCTGGCCGGCGAGCGCGGCGCGTACTGGACGTTCGTGGTGCACCAGCCGGGGGTGCGCACGCTGGTCGGCGCGAGCCCCGAGGTGCACGTCCGGATGGCCGGCGGCACCGTGGTGATGAACCCGATCAGCGGGACCTACCGCTACCCGGCCGAGGGGCCCACCGCGGAGGACCTGCTGGCGTTCCTCGGCGACCGCAAGGAGGTCGAGGAACTGTCGATGGTGGTCGACGAGGAACTGAAGATGATGTGCACCGTCGGCGACCAGGGCGGGGTGGTGGTCGGGCCCCGGCTCAAGGAGATGGCGCACCTCGCGCACACCGAGTACGAGCTGCGCGGCCGCTCCACCCTGGACGTGCGGGAGGTCCTCAAGGAGACGATGTTCGCGGCGACGGTCACCGGGTCGCCGGTGCAGAACGCCTGCCGGGTCATCGAGCGGCACGAGCCGGTCGGCCCGGACGGGCGCGGCCGCGGCTACTACGCGGGCGCGCTGGCGCTGATCGGCCGGGACGCGAGCGGGACGCAGACGCTGGACTCCCCGATCCTGATCCGCACCGCGGACATCGGCGCCGAAGGGCGGCTGCGGGTGCCGGTCGGCGCCACCCTGGTGCGCGCCTCCGACCCGGCCGGCGAGGTGGCCGAGACGCACGCCAAGGCGGCCGGGGTGCTCACCGCGCTGGGGGTCCGGCCGGCGCCCGTACGGCCCGCGGCCGGGCCGGCGCCGCGGCTGGCCGACGACCCCCGGGTGCGGGCCGCGTTGGACGCCCGCCGCGCCGACCTGGCCCCCTTCTGGCTCCGGATGCAGACCACCGCCCCGGTCGCCGGGCTGCACGGCCACGCCCTGGTGGTCGACGCCGAGGACACCTTCACCGCGATGCTGGCGCATCTGCTGCGCACCTCGGGGCTGACGGTGACGGTCCGCCGCTACGACGAGCCGGGCCTGCGCGCGGCCGCCCTCGCGCACGAGGGACCGGTGGTGCTGGGCCCGGGGCCCGGCGACCCGACCGACACCGCCGACCCCAAGATGCGCTTCCTGCGGTCCCTCACCGCCGACCTGGTCGCGTCCCACCACCAAGGCATCCTGGGCGTGTGCCTCGGCCACGAACTGCTCGCCGTGGAGCTGGGGTTGGAGATCGTCCGCAAGGAGGTCCCGTTCCAGGGCGCCCAGGAGCGGATCGACTTCTTCGGGCGGACCGAGACGGTGGGCTTCTACAACACCTTCACGGCCCGCTGCGACGACCGGACCGCGGCCGAACTCGCCATGCACCGCGTGGAGGTGAGCCGGGACGAGACCACCGGCGAGGTGCACGCGCTGCGCGGCCCGGGCTTCGCCGGGGTGCAGTTCCACCCCGAGTCGGTGCTGACCCTGGACGGCGCCGCGGTCACCGCGCGGCTGCTGGCAGCTGTCCTCGTGTGACCAGGAGGTTCTCGCTGGTGCGGCCGGCCAGATGGTCCTCCACGTTGGCCACGGTGGTCTCGATGATCCGGCCGACCGCCTCCTCGGTGAAGTACGCCTGGTGCGAGGTGACCAGCACGTTCGCGAAGGTCATCAGCCGGGCCAGGACGTCGTCGCCGATGACGTCCAGGGACCTGTCCCGGAAGAACAGCCCGGCCTCCTCCTCGTAGACGTCCAGGCCGACGCCGGTGAGCCGGCGGGCCTTGAGCGTCTCGACCAGGGCCGCGGTGTCGATCAGCCCGCCGCGGCTGGAGTTGACCAGGATCGCGTCGTCCTTCATGGCGGCCAGCGCGGCGGCGTCGACCAGGTGCCGGGTGTCGTCGGTCAGCGGGACGTGCAGGGTGACCAGGTCCGCCTCGGCGAACAGCCGCTCCCGGGGGACGTAGGCCATGCCGAGCGCCCGGCACTCCGGGTTCTCGACGAGGTCCCAGCCCAGCAGCCGCATCCCGAAGCCGTGGGCGATCCGGGCGAAGGCGGTGCCGATCCGGCCGGTGCCGAGCACCCCGGCCGTGCGGCCGTGCAGGTCGCGGCCCATCAGGCCGTCCAGCCGGAAGTCGAAGTTGCGGGTGCGGTTGGCGGCCGGGACCAGCCGCCGGTTCACCGCCAGCGCCAGCAGCCAGGCGAACTCGGCGACCGCGTACGGCGAGTAGGCGGAGACCCGGCCGACGGTCAGGGCGAGATCGGCCGCGGCCTCCAGGTCGATGTTGTTGAAGCCGGTGGAGCGCTGGGCGACCATCTTGCTGCCGCCGGCGGCGAGGGTCTGCAGCACCTCGGCGCTCAGGTCGTCGTTGGCGGAGGTGGAGACGATCTCGTAGCCGTGCGCGATGGGGGCGGTGTCGCGGTTGAGGAAGACGTCCAGGCAGCGGACCTGGTGGCGGCCCGCGAACGCCCGCTCCAGGAGCTTCCGCTCGTCCGTCTGCACACCGAAGGCGACGATCTCCACGGTCTTCTCCCCGTTCTCCCCCGCGGAAGCAATGGGCCGTATATGCCGGACGTGTCGCGTCATGGCGAATATACGGCCCCGCGCCGAGCGGTGCCGCCCGGGAAGCGGACGGCACCGCTCACGCCGGGGCCCGGCGTCAGCCGAAGAAGACGCCGACCTCTGCGTAGAGCGCCGGGTCGACGGTCTTCAGCTTGGCGGTCGCCTCCGCCAGCGGCACCCGGACGATGTCGGTGCCGCGCAGCGCGACCATCGTGCCGTAGTCGGCCTCCCGCACCGCGTCGATGGCGTGCAGCCCGAAGCGGGTGGCCAGCCAGCGGTCGAAGGCGCTCGGGGTGCCGCCGCGCTGGGTGTGGCCGAGGACGGTGGTCCGGGCCTCCTTGCCGGTGCGCCCCTCGATCTCCTTGGCCAGCCACTCGCCGACGCCGGAGAGCCGGACGTGCCCGAAGGAGTCGGTGCTGCCGTCCTTGAGCACCATCTCGCCGTCCTTGGGCATGGCACCCTCGGCGACCACCACGATCGGCGCGTAGCTGGCCTTGAAGCGGGACTCGATCCAGCGGCAGACCTCGTCGACGTCGAAGCGCTGCTCCGGGATGAGGATGACGTTGGCGCCACCGGCCAGGCCGGAGTGCAGCGCGATCCAGCCGGCGTGCCGGCCCATCACCTCCACGACCAGCACCCGCATGTGGGACTCGGCGGTGGTGTGCAGCCGGTCGATGGCCTCGGTGGCGACCCCGACCGCGGTGTCGAAGCCGAAGGTGTAGTCCGTGGCCGACAGGTCGTTGTCGATGGTCTTGGGCACGCCGACGCAGGGGATGCCGTGCTCCGTGAAGAGCCGGGAGGCGACGCCGAGGGTGTCCTCGCCGCCGATCGCGATCAGCGCCTCGACCTCCTGCTTGGCGAGCGTCTCCCGGATCCGGCGGACCCCGTCCTCCTCCTTGAAGGGGTTGGTCCGCGACGACCCCAGGATGGTGCCGCCGCGGGGCAGGATGCCGCGCACCGCCGGGATGTCCAGCCGGACGGTGTTGCCCTCCAGGGGGCCGCGCCAGCCGTCCCGGAAGCCGACGAACTCGTATCCGTACTCCTGGGTGCCCTTGCGGACGATGCCCCTGATCACCGCGTTCAGACCCGGGCAGTCGCCACCGCCGGTCAGTACTCCGACCCGCATCGCTTCACCTTCATCCCGTCCGTGGCCGCGTAACGGCCGTCCGTGAGCGTCAACGCCGGTCACGCTAATGGTGACCTGGCTCACTCCGGGATGGTGCGGACGCCGGATTCCCTTCCGTTGCACGGGAGTTGGGGCCCGGCGTTCACCCTTACGAGCGGACGGCCGCGGCCCCGGCGGGGGACGTCCGGAGCCTCAGACGCCGTCGAGGCCGCGCTCTATCGCGTACCGCACCAGCTCGACGCGGTTGTGCAACTGGAGCTTGCCGAGGGTGTTCTGGACGTGGTTCTGCACGGTGCGGTGCGAGATGACCAGCCGCTCGGCGATCTGCTTGTACGAGAGCCCCTTGGCGACCAGGCGCAGCACCTCCGTCTCCCGCTCCGTCAGCCGGGGGGCACCCGGGTCGTCGGCGGTCGCGGGGGACGGCTCCGTCGCCAGCCGGCGGTACTCGCCGAGGACCAGGCCGGCCAGTCCCGGGGTGAAGACCGGGTCGCCGGCGGCGGTGCGGCGGACCGCGTCGAGCAGTTCCTCGGTGCTGGCGGACTTCAGCAGATAGCCGGTGGCACCGGACTTCACCGCCTCCAGGACGTCGGCGTGCTCGCCGCTGGCGGAGAGCACCAGCACCCGCAGCGACGGATCGCCGCCGACCAGCTCCTTGCACACCCGGACGCCGGGCAGGCCCGGCAGATTGAGGTCCAGGACCAGCACGTCGGGCGCCGCGGCCTGGGCCCGGCGCACCGCCTGGAGCCCGTCCCCGGCCGTCGCGACCACGTCGAACCCGGCCTCCGCCAGATCCCGGGCGACCGCGTCCCGCCACATCGGGTGGTCGTCGACCACCATGACCCGCAGGCGCGTCCCGTCACTCATGTCCGTCTCTCCCCCGTCGTCCGCCCTCGGGCGCACGGCCCTTGGGAACCTTCAGCTCCACTTCCGTGCCCTGGCCGGGGACCGAGATCCACTCGGCGCTGCCGCCCAGCTCCCGCAGCCGGCCGCGGATCGACAGGGCCACCCCCAGGCGGCCCTCGCGCTCGGCCGCGGCGAGCCGCCCCTCGGGGATGCCGGGGCCCTCGTCGCGCACCGTCACCAGCACCGCGTCCGGTTCGTCCTCCACCAGGATCCACGCGCGGGCGTCGGCCCCCACGTGCACCCGGACATTGTCCAACGCGGCACCGACAGCGGCGGCCAGCTCACCCGCGGCCACGGCCGGCAGCCCCACCGGGGTGCCCGGGCCGGAGAGCGCCACCCCGGCCCCGGCGTGCGGAGCCAGCAGCGCCATCAGGTCGCAGGGGCCGCCCGGTGGCGGGCCGGGGACCGCCGGAAGGTCCGGGGCCGCGGCCTCCGCCGCGGGATCGGCCGCCGTCCGCTGCCGGGGCACCAGGCCACCGGCGACCAGGGTGCGCAGCGCCACCTCCTGCTCACCGGCCATCCGGCCCAGCTCGGCCGCCTCGCCGCCGAGCGCGGCACCGCGCCGCTGCACCATGGCGAGCACCTGTAGCACGCTGTCGTGGATGTCGCGGGCCAGCCGCTCCCGCTCGCGGGTGGCGGCCTCGATCTGGAGGGCGCGGGCCAGCGTGCGCTCACTGGCCCGCGCCACCTCGACGACATAGCCGATGGCGACGCTGGCCACCCACACCAGCACCACGTTGTGGACGGTGTCCCGGGCCAGCACCTGGCGCTCGACGAGGTTGGCCGCCGCCACGATGCTGGAAGCCACCGCGGCCCACCGCCAGCCGCCCTTGATGGCGAAGCCCAGCACCGCCCCCGCCGTCCAGATCGACGGCAGCGTCGGGCCGCCGCCCATGATGCGGGCCTGGGTGTCGATCAGCGACGTCAGCAGGATGCCGCCGACCGCGAAGCCGAGGTCGGCGAGGAGGAACTGCCGGGTGCAGCGCTCGGCGGACGTCGTCCGGCGCCAGGTCAGCGCCGTCCAGAGGGTGAGCGCGGCCATGTACGCGGCGCCGCCCAGCGGGTGCGCGTAGCGCGGGTAGGCGACCGCGAACAGGCCCAGGACGTAGACCAGGGTCAGGATGCGGTAGCCGGTGAGCGCCCGCCACAGCGGCAGCTCGACGGACATCCGCAGCGCCTTCGGGCGCCCGCCCGGCCGCGCGCCGCGGTCGCCCCCGGCGTCGTCGGCCGTGGTCGGTATGTCGTCCCTGTCGGCATCCGTCATGCCGGCCCCCACCCCTCACCGGGGCCGCCCCGCCCCGGTCTCGGCTCGTCCGTCCCGTCTCCCCGGCGGTGGCCCGAACGGCCCCGCGCCGTGCTACGCCCCGGCCTTCTTCTGCGCCTCGGCGGCCTTGGCCGCCTCGGCGATCTGCCGCTTGGCCGCGGTCGCGTAGATGTCGACGTACTCCTGACCCGAGAGCTTCATGATCTCGTACATCACCTCGTCGGTGATCGAGCGCAGGATGTAGCGGTCGCCCTCCATGCCCTGGTAGCGGCTGAAGTCCAGCGGCCTGCCGATCCGGATGCCGGGCCGGACCATCTTGGGCAGGACCTTGCCGGGCGGCTGCACCTTCTCGGTGTCGATCATCGCCACGGGGATGACCGGCGCCCCGGTGGCCAGCGCCACCCGCGCCAGACCGCCCGGCTTGCCGCGGTAGAGCCTGCCGTCCGGGGAGCGGGTGCCCTCCGGGTAGATGCCGAACAGCTCGCCGCGCTCCAGCACCTCGATACCGCTCTTGATCGCGGCCTCGCCGGCGCCGCGGGCGCCCGAGCGGTCGACCGGGAGCTGCCCCACGCCCTTGAAGAACGCGGCGGTGAGCTTCCCCTTGACGCCCGGGGAGGTGAAGTACTCGGCCTTGGCGATGAAGGTGACCTTGCGGTCGAGCACCGCGGGCAGGAAGAACGAGTCCGAGAAGGACAGATGGTTGCTCGCGAGGATCGCCGGGCCCTCGGCGGGAACGTTCTCGATGCCTTCCACCCAGGGACGGAACGCGAGCCTCAGCGGACCGCCGATGGAAAACTTCATTGCGCCGTAGATCAACCGACTGCCTCCTGTGTCTGACGCACTGACCTTAACCCCCGCGCGGCGCGCCGGGGGCCGCGGCGGGCCACGCGACGGCGCACGGGCCCGCCGGAGGCCGTGCGCAGGGCGGTCCCCGCCGGCATCCGCGCCCCTGGTCGGACCACGGCCCTACCCCCGCCGCGGTCACTCCGCGTACCCTGAGGTAACCCGCGAGCCCCCTCACCGATCGGAGTCCCCCGGTGCCGCTCCTCCCCGGAGCCGAGCCGTTCCGCCGCGACGGCGGAGACGTCGGCGTCCTCGTCTGCCACGGCTTCACCGGCTCCCCGCAGTCCGTCCGCCCCTGGGCCGAGTACCTGGCCGACCGGGGCCTGAGCGTCACCGTCCCGCTGCTGCCCGGCCACGGCACGCGCTGGGAGGACATGCAGCTCACCACCTGGCAGGACTGGTACGCCGAGGTCGACCGCGAACTGCGCGCACTGGCCGAGCGCTGCACCA
Organism: Streptomyces sp. BHT-5-2; assembly: GCF_019774615.1. NCBI lineage: Bacteria > Bacillati > Actinomycetota > Actinomycetes > Kitasatosporales > Streptomycetaceae > Streptomyces > Streptomyces sp. BHT-5-2. The sequence continues at coordinate 5,929,312 of NZ_CP081496.1, forward strand.
GGGTCTTCGTCTGCGGACTGTCCATGGGCGGCGCGCTGGCCCTGCGGCTGGCCGCCCGGCACGGCGACACCCTCAGCGGCGTCGCCCTGGTCAACCCCGGCAACAAGGTCCACGACGCGGCGGCACCGCTGCTGCCGGTGCTGCGGCACGTCGTCCGCTCGACGAAGGGCATCGCCAGCGACATCGCCAAGCCCGGTGCGACGGAGGTCGGTTACGACCGGGTGCCGCTGCACGCCGCGCACTCGCTGCGGCGCTTCTTCCAGCTGGTCGACTCCGAACTCCCGCGCGTCACCCAGCCGTTGCTGGTGCTGACCAGCCGCCAGGACCACGTCGTCCCGCCCGTCGACTCCGAGCGCATCCTCGGCCGGGTCTCCTCCACCGACGTCCGGCACGTCCTGCTGGAGCGCAGCTACCACGTCGCCACGCTCGACCACGACGCGGAACGGATCTTCCAGGACACCCACGACTTCATCACCCGGCTCGCCCCGGAGGCCCGGCCGGCGACGGCCGAGGAGGGGACGGCGGCCAGTGGCGGAGCGTAGCCCCCGCGACCCCCGGGACCCGCTGGACGAGGAGGCCGCGTGGGCCGAGATCGTCGCGGGGTACGGCGAGCGGCCGGATTTCCCGGCATCCGGGGAGCGCCCGGACCGCGCGCCGGCGGACGGCGACGCCCCGGACTCCCCCGCGGCGCGCCCCGGTGACGGCCCGCCCGACAGCCCGCCGTCGCGCCCCGGCAGCTTCGTGGTCTACGCCCCCGGTGTGGGACCGCGCGACTGGACCCCCGAGAAGCCCTCCGACGACGACGACTTCGACGAGACCGACGAGGGCCACTTCACCCCGCCCGAGCCACCGCCGCTGCCGAGCGCCGACACCACCACCAAGTTCGCCTGGATCGCAGCCCTGGGCGGCCCGCTGCTGCTGGTCGGCACGGTCGTCCTCCAGCAGCCGGTCACCTGGTGGATCGCGGTGCTGGGCATCGGCGGCTTCCTGGGCGGCCTGGCCACCCTCTTCGCGCGGATGGGCAACGACCGGGACGACGACGAGGACATGCCGGGCGGCGGCGCGGTCGTCTGAGGACCGCGGGCCGGCCGGTCAGCCGCCGGCCGGCACCCGCAGGGCCGCCAGCACGGGCAGGTGGTCCGAGGCGGCCAGCAGATCGGCCGCCCGCAGGCCCGGCAGGCCGTACGGCACACCGCAGCCGAGCACCTCGACGCCGCCGGTGGTGAACAGCGCGTCGATCCGCTGCCGCGGCGCGTGCGGGGTGGAGGTGAACTCCCCGCCCCACGGCTCGGCCGCCCAGCCGTCCCTGAGCTCCCCGGCGATCCGCCGGAAACTCCGGCCGTCCGGCCGGTCGTTGAGGTCGCCGCCGACCACCGCGTGCGGCACGCCCAGCCCGGCGACCCGCTCCAGCAGCAGCCCTGCCTGGCCGTACCGCTCCCGGGCGTCGAGGCTGAGGTGGCAGCTGACGACCCCGAGCCGGGCCCCGGCGAAGCGCAGCACGGCGGTGGCCAGGCCCCGCTGGTGCAGGCCGGGGGTGCGGGGCAGCAGGACGTCCTCGGTGCGCTCCACGTGGGCGCGGAGCCGGGCGAGGATCATCGGGCCCGCGGTGGTGGCACCGCCGGTGACGTAGGTCAGGCCGCTCGCCCGGGCGAGGCGCTCGGCGGCCTTGCGCCAGCGGAAGAAGCGCGGCGCCTCCTGGACGAGGACGAGATCGGGGGCGCAGGCCCGGATGACCCGGGCCAGCGCCGCCCGATCGTCGCGCATCGAGCGGATGTTGTAGCTGAGCACCCGGACGACCGCGCTGCCGTCGGCCTCCGTGGCGGAGGGCGGGAGTCCGGCGGCGGAGCCCGCCGGGTCGGACGCGGTCCCTCCGGAGCGCTCGGCCGCCATCCGCGTCAGCCCTGGCGCGCCAGGTCGGCGGCGCCGACCAGCCCGGCCTTGCCGCCGAGTTGGGCGGCGAGCACCTGGGCGTGCGGCCGCCACTGGCTGCCGACGAGCCAGCGCCGGAAGGACTTGCGGATCGGGTCGAGCACCAGCTCGCCCTCGTCCGAGACGCCGCCGCCGACGATGAAGGCCGACGGGTCGAAGAGCGAGGCCAGGTCGGCGAGGCCGGCGCCGGCCCAGCGGGCCAGCTCGCGGAAGGAGTCGACGGCGACCGGGTCGCCCTGGCGGGCGGCGGCGCTGATGTGCCGGCCCTCGATGCCCTCGGGGGTGCCGTCGCCGAGCGCCAGCAGCGCCGCGGCGTGCTCCGGTGTGGCGAAGGCGCGCTGCCGGGCGTAGCGCAGCAGGGCGCGGCCGGAGGCGTACTGCTCCCAGCAGCCCTGGCTGCCGCAGCCGCAGAGCAGGCCGTCGGGGACGACCCGGATGTGGCCGAACTCGGCGGCGACGCCGAAGCGGCCGCGGCGGAGCTTGTTGCCGATGATGATGCCGCCGCCCAGGCCCGTGCCGAGGGTGATGCAGATGACGTCGCTGTGGCCCTGGCCGGCGCCGAAGCGGTACTCGCCCCAGGCCGCGGCGTTGGCGTCGTTCTCGACGACGACGGGGAGGCCGACGCGCTGCTCGACCTTGTCCTTGAGCGGCTCGTGGCGCCAGTCGATGTTCGGCGCGAAGAGGACCGTGGCCCGCTTCTCGTCGACGTAGCCGGCGGCGCCGATGCCGACGGCCTCGACGCGGTGGCCGGCTCCCACCGTGCGGACGGCGTCCGCGATGGCCTCGGTCAGCGCGTCGGTGGCCTGCGGGGTCGGTACCTTGCACGTCTCAAGGATCGAACCCTCTTCGTCGACCACACCGGCCGCGATCTTCGTGCCGCCGATGTCGACGCCGATGGTGAGTCCCATGTGTCCCTCAGTTTTCGCTCGAACCCCGCCGAGAACCACCGTACCGGAGGCAGGGGGAGCTCCCTCGCCGGTCAGGGCCGCCGGGGCGGGGGACCGCGGGGTCCTCCGCCGCCCGCGGGCGGCGGGCGTCAGTCGAGGTCGATGCGCTCGGTGCCGGCCGGGCCGTCGTCGCGCGGGTCGGCGGCCGGGTCCTCGGGGCGGTCGGCCGGGCCGGGCTCGCGGGTCCAGCGGCGCTCGCTGCCCGTCACCGCGGAGCGGTACGCGGCGAGCAGTTCGGAGCCGGCCGCGGCGAGGTGGTCGAAGACGTCGGGGTTGCGCTCGATGACCGGCTCGACGGCGGCCTTGGCCTGCCGCAGCAGCTCGCCCACCGCGCCGCTGGCGGCGATCCCGCCGAGCGCGCCGGGCAGTTGGATGGCGGCGAGCTTGTCGGTCACCGCCTCGGCGAGCCGGCGCAGCTCCTCGGCCGCGGTGCCCGGCTGGGGGCCGTACTCGGCCCGGCGGCGGGCCTGTTCCGCGGCGAGGTCCTCGGCGCAGGCCGTCTTCCAGGCGTCGTCGTCCGGCTCGGCGCGGCGGTCGGCGGGGCGCTCGGTGGCATCACTCATGGCGGACTCCGTGGACTCCTGCAGGCGGTACGGACCGTACGGGTGCCGTGCGCGGACGCACGACGATGACGTCTTACGACGTTACCCGAACGGGGGTGCCCGGATCAGTCGCTCAGCGCGGTCCGCGGCCAGAGCCCCGGGTCGGGGGTGAAGCGGATCTCCAGGGTGCCGTCGCGCAGGGCGGCGCCGGAGACGGTGCAGCGGCGCAGCGCGGAGGGCAGGGTGCGGATCCGCCGGAAGCGGCCGACGGTCACCACGATCTCGTCGCCGCGGCGCACCAGGCCGAGGCCGTCCCGCCGGGCGCCGGGCAGCGGCACCCGCCAGACGAGGATGCCGTCGGACGCCAGCCGGTCCTCGACGGTCCAGGGGTCGGCGGGCGCGGGCGGCGGCGCCGCGGGGGGCGGGGCGCCGGCGGCACCGTCGAGCAGGGCGCCGAGCTCCTCGATGCCCTGGGGGTCGCGGCCGAGGTGCGGCACCTCGTGGACGGGGACGTCGGGGAACTCCTCGCGCAGCGCCTTCAGGGCGTCCTGCTGGCCGCCGGAGAGCCCGGCGAGGAAGGGGTCCGCGGAGCCGGTGGGCAGCAGGCGGTTGACGAGGACGGCGTCGGTGCGCCGGCCGTGCAGCGCCAGGCCGGCGCGGAGCGGGCGCAGGGTGGCGGTGGCGACCGGTCCGGCGTCGGTGACCAGCCGGACGGTGGTGCCGGGGGCGTCCACCACCCGCTGGACGGCGGCGAGTTCGCGCTCCCAGCGCTCGGCGGCCTCGTACAGCTTCTGGGCCGGCATGGGGACGCCGGCGAGCTGGGCGAGCACCGGGCGCAGCGCGCGGGCGGCCTGGCGCTCGGGCGGCAGCAGGCGGCGGAGGTAGCGGCGGACCTGCGCGGGCAGGGCCAGCAGCCGGATCGTTTCGGCGGCCGGCGGCATGTCGACGACCAGGAGGTCCCAGGCGTCCGAGGCGTGGGCGGCGCGCAGCGCGTGCAGCAGCGCGAAGGACTCGGAGCCGGGGAGTTCGGTGAGTTCGTCCTCGTCGAGCGGGGCCGCGCCGAGCAGGTCGAGGGCGGCGCCGGCGCGGTCCTGGAAGGCGAGGAACTCCTGGCGGAAGCGGTCGGCGGGGTCGATGCGGTGGGCGTGCAGGCCGGGGGCCGCCGCTATCGGCGCGGGTTCGGCGACGCCGGGGCGGACGCCGAGGACCGCCTCCGGGGCGCTGCTCTGGGTGGTGAGCAGGAGGGTCCGCGCGCCGTGCCGGGCACCGGCCAGGGCGGTCGCGGCGGCGAGCGTGGTGCGGCCCGCGCCGCCGGGGCCGGTGACGAGGACGGTCCGCACGCTCAGCGCTTCTCGGCCTCGTCGGCGGCGGTCGCGGTCGTGGCGCCGGGCGCCTCGGGGTCGCTCTCCACGCGCTTCTTCAGCCCGGCCAGCGCCCGGTCGATGATGACCTTCTCGGCCTTGCGCTTGATCATGCCGAGCATCGGGATCTTGACGTCGACGGTGAGCTGGTAGGTGACCTCGGTGCGGGTGCCGCCGGCCAGCGCGGTGAGCCGGTAGGAGCCGTCGAGGACGCGCAGCATCTGCGACTTGACCAGCGACCAGCTGACCTCGTTCTCGCCGGTCCAGGTGTAGGCGAGGGTGTGGTCGTCCTTGATGGCGCCGGCGTCCAGCACCAGGCGCACCTTCTCCGCGCGGCCCCGGTCGTCGGTGGCCAGGATCTCGGCCTCCTTGACCTCTCCGGTCCACTCCGGATAGCGGGCGAAGTCGGCGATCACTCCCATCACCTCGGCCGGTGCCGCCTCGATCGTGATGTTCGAGCTGGTGTGTTCGGCCATCGCCGTGACTCCTCCATGCCGATTCATGCCGGTCCGCCGACCCTTCCCCGGGCTCTGCGCGCCGAGCCGGGGCGACTCCGTTGCCCGGTGTCTGTGCTGCTGAAGGCTACCGCGCGGCGCAACCGTGACCGACACCAGCAGGCCCACCGCGACGGCCCGGCCGTGCGGCCCGGTGCCGGGCTCACCACTCCAGCACGTACGGCCTGCCGGTCGCGTTGAAGTGCCCGACATTGACGCATTCCGTACCGCCGATCCGGAGCCGGCGGGCCAGCGGCTGGTGGACGTGGCCGAAGAGGGCGTAGCGCGGCCGGGTGGCGCGGATGGCGTGCAGCAGGGCCGCGCTGCCGCGCTCGAAGCGGCGGGCGACGGTGTCGTAGCAGAGTTCGGGGACGTCCGGCGGGATGTGGGTGCACAGCACGTCGACCTCGCCGACCGCCTCGATCTTGGCGGCGTACTCCTCGTCGCCGATCTCGTAGGGCGTCCGCATCGGGGTGGTCAGCCCGCCGCCGACGAAGCCGAAGACCCGGCCGCCGATCTCCACCCGCTGCCCGTCCAGGACGGTGGTGCCAGGGCGGGCGAATTCCGGCCACAGACGCGGGATGTCGACGTTGCCGTAGGTGGCGTAGGTGGGGGTGGGGAAGGCGGCGAAGAGGTCGGCGTACTGGCGGCGGACCGCGGTCTCGATGACCTCCTCCCGGCTCGCGCCGTCGCGGTCCAGCCCGGCCCAGAGCCGGCGGCCCAGCGCGCGGGCCTCGTCGAAGCGGCGGGCGGTGCGCAGTTCGACCAGGGCGGCGGCGTTGGCGGCGCCGAAGAGGTCGGGGAAGATGCCGCGCGAGTGGTCCGCGTAGTCGAGGAAGAGGACCAGGTCGCCGAGGCAGACCAGGGCGTCGGCCCCGTCGCCGGCCACCCTCAGGTCCCGGCTGTTCCCATGGACGTCGCTCACCACATGCACGCGCATGACGTCACCCTATGAGCGCGCGGGCCGCCGCGGGGAGGCGGGGCGGCCCGGCGGTTACTTTCGGGTCACCTCAGGGCTGGACTAGTCTGCGCGTGCAGTCCCCATGACGTGTCCGCAGCATGTGACGCATCGAACATCTGGCCGTGCACCCCTATCCCAAAGGCAATACCGGTGGGTAACGTCCGGCCCGTCCAATCCCCCCGCATGATCATGGACCGCAGCCGGTGCACACACAGCGTCGTGGGTGCCGGCGCTTTCGAGGAGCAGCAGTCTTGCGCGAGTTCAGCCTTCCGGCCCTGTACGAGGTCCCCGCGGACGGCAATCTGACGGACCTGATCCGCCGCAATGCCGCACAGTACCCGGATGTCGCGGTCCTGGGGCGGAAGGTGAACGGCGTCTGGCAGGACGTCACCGCCGCCGCCTTCCTCGCCGAGGTCCGGGCGGTCGCCAAGGGCCTGATGGCCGCCGGGATCGAGCCGGGCGACCGGGTCGGCCTGATGTCGCGCACCCGTTACGAGTGGACGCTGCTGGACTTCGCCATCTGGAGCGCGGGCGCCATCACCGTCCCCGTCTACGAGACCAGCTCCGCCGAGCAGATCCAGTGGATCCTCGGCGACTCCGGCGCGGCCGCCTGCCTGGTGGAGACGCCCGACCACGAGGCGACGGTGGAGTCGGTCCGCGACCGGCTGCCGGACCTGGCGAACATCTGGCAGATCGAGCGGGACGCGGTCGCCCGGCTGCGGGCCGCCGGCGACGGCATCACCGACCAGGAGGTCGACGAGCGCAGCGCGCTGGCCGACGCCGACTCCCCCGCCACCATCGTCTACACCTCCGGCACCACCGGCCGCCCCAAGGGCTGTGTGCTCAGCCACCGCAGCTTCTTCGCCGAGTGCGGCAACGTCGTCGAGCGGCTGAAGCCGCTCTTCCGCACCGGCGACTCCTCCGTGCTGCTCTTCCTCCCCGTCGCGCACGTCTTCGGCCGGCTGGTGCAGGTCGCCTCCGTCATGGCGCCCATCAAGCTGGGCCACGCGCCGGACATCAAGAACCTCACCGACGACCTGGCCTCCTTCCGGCCGACGATGATCCTGGGCGTCCCCCGGGTCTTCGAGAAGGTCTACAACTCCGCGCGGGCCAAGGCGCAGGCCGACGGCAAGGGAAAGATCTTCGACAAGGCGGCGGACACCGCGATCGCGTACAGCCGGGCACTGGACACCCCCGGCGGCCCGTCCCTCGGCCTGAAGGTGAAGTACAAGGTCTTCGACCGGCTGGTCTACGGCAAGCTGCGGGCGGTGCTCGGCGGCCGGGCCGGCCACGCCATCTCCGGCGGCGCCCCGCTCGGCGAGCGGCTGGGCCACTTCTACCGCGGCATCGGCTTCACCGTCCTGGAGGGCTACGGCCTGACGGAGTCCTGCGCGGCCACCGCGTTCAACCCCTGGGACCGGCAGAAGATCGGCACGGTCGGCCAGCCGCTGCCCGGCTCGGTGGTCCGGATCGCCGACGACGGCGAGGTGCTGCTGCACGGCGAGCACCTCTTCAGCGAGTACTGGAACAACCCGACGGCCACCAAGGAGGCGCTGTCCGACGGCTGGTTCCACACCGGCGACCTCGGCACCCTCGACGAGGACGGCTACCTCGCCATCACCGGCCGCAAGAAGGAGATCCTGGTGACCGCGGGCGGCAAGAACGTCGCCCCGGCCGTCATCGAGGACCGGATCCGCGCCCACGCGCTGATCGCCGAGTGCATGGTGGTCGGCGACGGCCGCCCGTTCATCGGCGCGCTGATCACCCTGGACGAGGAGTTCCTGCCCCGCTGGGCCGAGGAGCACGGCCACCCGGCCGACACGACGCCCGCCCGACTCGCCGACGACCCCGAGCTGCTGGCCGCCGTGCAGCGCGCGGTCGACGACGGCAACGCGGCGGTCTCCAAGGCCGAGTCGGTCCGCAAGTTCCGTATCCTGCCGACCCAGTTCACCGAGGAGTCGGGACATGTGACGCCCTCGCTGAAGCTGAAGCGGAACGTCGTCGCGAAGGACTTCGCGGAGGAGATCGAGGCGATCTACCGCGGGTGACCCGCGGGCCCCACGCGGGGCGCCGGGGCATCGGGCCGGTGAGCGGAGTGTCCGCACACCGGCCCGCGCCACGACCACCGGGCTACAGAAGCTCCCTGAGCCGCTCCGCGAGCAGGTCCCAGCGCCACTTCTCCTCCACCCAGGCGCGGCCGCGGGCCCCCATCGTGCGACGCAGCCCGGGGTCCTTCAGGAGCGTGACGAGGCGGTCGGCGACGGCCTCCGGGGAGCCGCCGGGGACCACCCGGCCGGTCTCGCCCTCCAACACCGCGTCCGGCGCGCCGCCCGAGTCGCCGGCCACGACCGGGAGTCCGGTGGCGGACGCCTCCAGGTAGACGATGCCCAGGCCCTCGACGTCCAGCCCGCCGCGGCGGGTGCGGCAGGGCATCGCGAAGACGTCGCCCGCGCCGTAGTGGGCGGGCAGCTGCTCCCACGGGACGGCACCGGTGAAGCGGACCGCGTCGGCGACGCCCTTCTCCAGCGCCAGCCGGTGCAGCTGCGCCTCGTACGGGCCGCCGCCGACGATCAGCAGCACCGCGTCCGGCACCGCCGCGCGGACCGCCGGCAGCGCCTCGATCAGGGTGTCCTGCCCCTTGCGCGGGACGAGCCGGGAGACGCAGACCACCACCGGCCGGTCGGCGAGCCCGAGCCGGGCCCGTACGGCGTCGCCGCCCGAGTCCGGGTGGAAGGTCTTCTCGTCGACGCCGGGCGGGAGTTGGACCATCCGGGCGGCGGCTTCCGGGGTGAGCGCGGCGGCGATCCGCGTGCGGGTGTACTCGCCGAGGTAGGTGAGGGTGTCGGTGCCCTCGCCGATCCGCCGCAGCAGTTGCCGGGCCGCCGGCAGCTGCGCCCAGCCGGCCTCGTGGCCGTGGGTGGTGGCCACTATCCGGCGGGCGCCGGCCGCGCGGAGCGCCGGGGCCATCAGCCCCAGCGGCGCGGCGGCCCCGAACCACACCGACGAGCAGCCGTGTTCGCGCAGCAGCGAGACCGCCCGCCGGGTCACCCGGGGCGTGGGCAGCAGCATCGTCGTGGCGTCCCGGACCACCGGGAAGGGCTGCTCGGCGTCGAAGGCGGCGGTGGCCGCCCGGCCCTCCTCGGTCCGCTTCCAGGTGGAGGCGTACACGACGACCTGCTCGGGATCCAGCCGCAGCGCCATGCTGTGCAGAAACGCCTGGATTCCGCCGGGCCGGGGCGGGAAGTCGTTGGTGACGATGAGGGTCTTGTGCACGGTGGTCTCTTAAGCGGTCGGTGGTCTCTCGGTGAGCGGCGGTCTCCCGGCCGGCGGGGCGCGGCGCCTCCCGCGGGGTCCGGGGCCGACAGTACCGGGTGGGCGGGTCCGGGCGGCGGCCGGCCGGGGCGGGGCGGCGCGCCCCGCCACGCCCGCGCCCGGCGTGCCCGGCCGTGTTCACCGGCGCGCACACCCCCTCCGGGCATCATGCACGCAGGACGACCCACGGGGTGACGATGACCAGCACCGACAGCAGGGCGGACGCGGCGGGCCCGCCCCGCCGGTCCGCCCCGCCCGGCGCCTCCGCCCGCGCCACCCCGGCCGCCCGGGCCGCCGGTTCCGCGGCCGCCGCCTGGACGGCCTGGGCCGCGACCCGGGCGCTGCTCCTGCTGTGCGTCCTCCGGGTGCTGGTGCTGCCCGGCCCGGACGTCAGCACCGACGTCTCGGTGATCTACCACGGCTGGGCCGAGGTGCTGCGCTCCGGGACCTTCCCGCTGGACGACGTCACCTGGCAGTACCCGCCGGCCGCCGCCCTGCCCGTCCTGGCCCCCGACCTGCTGCCCTTCCTGCCCTACGCCACCGCGTTCTTCGTGCTGGTGCTGGCCGTGGACGCGGTCGCGCTGGCGCTCTTCCTGCGGGTCGGACGCACGCCGGGGCACCGCCGGACCGGGGCCTGGGCGTGGATCGCGGGCGTCGCCCTGCTCGGCCCGACCGCCTACGCCCGCTACGACCTGCTGGTGGCGGCGGTGGCCGCGGCGGCGCTGTTCGCGGCGGCCCGCCGGCCGCGCACCGCGGGCGCGCTGATCGCCTGCGGCGCCCTGCTGAAGGTCTGGCCGGTGCTGCTGCTGGCCGGGGCGCCGCTGCGCGGCCGCCGGGCCCGCGCCCTGTGGTGGAGCGCGGCCGGCTGGGCCGCCGGGCTGACACTGGCCGCGGTCACGGCGGCGCCGGGCGCGCTGGCCTTCCTCACCTTCCAGCGCGACCGCGGCACGGAGGTCGAGTCGCTGGGCGCGCTGGTCCTGCACCTCGCCCGGCACGCCGGCTGGCCCGGCGAGGTGCAACTCCACTACGGCTCGCTGGAGTTCCTCGGGCCCGGCGTGCCGCTCGTCAGCGCCCTCTCGCTGGCGCTGACCGGCGCCGCGCTGGCCTGGCTGGTCCACTGGCGGCTGCGCGCCGGAACGCCCGGCGAACCCGCGGTGCTCTGCGACGCCGCCTTCACCGCCGTCCTCCTCTTCACCACCACCAGCCGGGTGATCAGCCCGCAGTACCTGCTGTGGCTGGTCGGGCTGGCCGCGGTCTGCCTGACCGTACGGGCGAGCCGGCAGGCCCTGCCGGCCGTGCTGGTGCTGCCGGCCGCCGGAGCGACCCTGCTGGAGTTCCCGGTCGGCTTCGCCGACGTGGTGGCCAGCGACTCCCCGGGCATCGCACTGCTGGTGCTGCGCAACGGCCTGCTGGTGGCCGCGTCCCTGCTCGCCTGCCGCCGGCTGCGGACCGCCACCGGCCCCGGACGGACCGCGCGGCCGCCCGGTCTGCCCGGCGCCCGCCCCGCGCTCAGCCCAGTTCCCGGCGGACATAAGCGCGCCACATCGCGGTGAACTCCGTCAGCCCGACGCCGAGTTGCTCGCGCATGGCGCGCTCCACCAGGCCGCTGCGACCGCTCCGGGAGCCGCCGTCCACCGCGGAGGCGGCCGAGCCGGCCCGGACCGTCGGGGCGACGGTCCGGGCCTCCATGGGCCCCGTCGCCGTACCGGCCGCGGCGTCGTGGAGCCCGCGCCGCCCGGTGTCCCGGTAGAAGGCGATCAGCCGGTCCTCGCCCCACTTCTCGGCGATCAGCCGGCAGGCCAGCCAGCCGCCCTCGTACGCCTTGGCCAGCCGGTCCGCGCCGGCCCGGAAGCCGAAGTCGGCGTCGCCCGGCAGGCTCGCCGGCTCCCGCCCGGCCGCGACCGCCCGGGAGAGCTCCGGCGCGGTGACGGCGGGCCGGCGGTTCACCTTGCGATAGGCGACCCAGTCCGCGAAGCCCTCGGAGAGCCACAGCGGGGTCGCGGACGTGGTGAGCGCGCGGGTGGCGACATGGGTGGTCTCGTGGGTCAGGACCACCGAGCGGCCCAGGTCGTTGAGCTCCTCGTAGGCATCCGGGTTGACGATCACCCGGTCCGCGGGGGCCGCGGCCGACGACCCGGCCTCGCCGGTGGTGACCGCCGCGATCCCGGCGTACCCGGACGGATCGTCACCGCCCATCAGCTGCGCCATCCGCTCGACACTGTCCGGCGCCTCCACCACCACCTTGCGCGCCCAGGCCCCCTTCCAGGCCGCGGAGACCGCGGGCACCGCCGCGTCCACCCGGGACGCCAGGTCGCGCAGCCGCGAGAGGTCCGCGGCCCCGCCCAGGACCAGGCTGTAGCGGCCGCGGACCACCCGGACCGGGCCCTGGTCCCACAGCTGCCGGCTCCCGCCCTTGCCGTCGCCCGCCCCGTCGGAGTCCGAGCTGACCAGCCAACGGCCGCCGTGCTCGGTGAGGGTGAGGTACTGGACGCTGGTGACCGGCGCGGTGTCGAAGCCCTTGAGGCGGTAGCGCAGCCGCACCTGCGCGGCCAGCCTCCGCCCGTCGCCGAGCGGCAGCGGGAAGGCGCCGGTGGACACCAGGTCGTAGCGCCAGTCGGCGAGCGGGACGGCGGCGAGGTGGTCGAAGACCGCGCGCTGCCGGCCGCGGAAGGCGGTGGCCCGGGGGTCGACGGAGGCCAGGAACGCCGCGGCGTCGTGCCTCCGGACCGCCTCGGCCCGGGCGTCGAGCATCCGCTGGGCGCCGGGGTACTGGTCGCCGGGCCCGTCCGTGGGGGCGCAGCCGGTGAGCTGGACGAGCAGCGCCAGCAGCGGTGCCGCGCAGCCGGCCGCCCGTGCGGCCCGCCGCGGCCCCTTGCGTCGCGCCCTCTGGTCCGGCATGCGGCCGATCGTAAGGGCGGCCCGGCCGGGGCAAAACCGCAGGGGTCGCGGCCCGGGACGGCTCAGGGCCGGGTGATCGACGCGATCGGCATCATGCCGACCGGGTCGTAGCGCACCCGGGCGCCAGGGTAGGGCGCGTGCACGACCTGTCCGTTGCCGACGTACATCCCGACGTGGCTGGCGTCCGAGCGGTAGATGACCAGGTCGCCGGGGCGGGCCTGGGACAGCGGGACGCGTGCTCCGGCGCCGCGCTGGGCCTGCGAGGTCCGCGGCAGGGAGACGCCGGCCTTGCCGTAGGCCCATTGGGTGAGACCGGAGCAGTCGAACGCCCCGGGACCGGCGCTGCCCCAGGAGTACGGGGAGCCGACCGCGGCGCGCACCGCGGCGACCGCCGCCGCGGCCCGGTCCGAGTCCGGCACGATCCCGGTGAGGTCCGGGATGAACTCGTCCTGGCCGTCGCTTCGGGTGGCCCGGTCGTAGGCCGCCCGGGCCGGTGCGGGGAGGGAGTCCAGCAGCCGCCGCGCGCCGGCCAGCTTCCGCTGGACGTCCTTCTTGTGGCGGGCCACCTCGGCGCGGCCGACCTCCAGCACGGCCAGCTTCCCGGCCGCCTCGTGGCGCTGCTGCTCCAGCTGCCGGATGGCGGCCCGGAGCCGGTGCAGTTCGCGCGCCTCGGTGCCGTTGAGCCGGTCGAGCGCGGACGCCTTCTCCAGGTAGCTCTCGGGCCGTTCGGAGAGCAGCAGCCGGACGGTGGGGTCGATCCCGCCGGAGCGGTACTGGGCGGCGGCCAGCGCACCGAGCCGGGCCCGCATGCGGTTGACCCGCGCCAGGGTGCGGGCGGCGCCGTCCTGAAGGGCCGACACCTCGTCACGCAGCGCGTCGGTGCGGGCGGTGGCGCCGTTGTACTTCTCGGTGGCCCGCTCGGCCTCCTCGTAGAGCTTGCCGACCCGTGCGGCGGCGCTCTCCCGGCCGGCCGAGGGATGCTCCGCAGGATCCGCGCTGGCGGGCTGGGCCGACAGGGCGGCGGCCGCGGCGGCCAGGGCGGCGGACAGGACGGTGACCGAGGCGAGGGTGGTCTGACCGCGCTGCGAGGTACGGCGATGGGACACCACGAGGGCCGCAACTCCTTCCGTGTGCAGCCCCTGCCGCCCGGGTGGGACGGTCGGTGATCCGGCAGCTGCGAGGGCAGACAGTAACCGCGTCCCGGCACACCGGCCAAAGACCGCTTGCCCTGCCCGAAAAGCCGCTCCGCCGGTGACTTCGCAGGTCACCGGCGGAGCGGAAGGTCAGCGGCGGAGGCCGCAATTCGCCCGATCGGGCGGGGGGTTGCGGGTGTTGTGAGGTTTGTCAGACCCGCACGCCGAACTGGAACGGCATGTTGTTGATCGACTCGTAGCGGACCGCGGCGCCCGGCTTCGGGGCGTGCAGCACGGTGCCGTTGCCGGCGTAGAGGCCGATGTGGTGCAGGTCGCCGTAGAACAGCACCAGGTCGCCGGGCTTGAGGGCGCTCTGGGAGCCGATGCGGGTGCCGGCGTTGGCCTGCTCCTGCGAGGTGCGCGGCAGCGACTGGCCGGCCTGCGCGTACGCCCAGGACGTCAGGCCCGAGCAGTCGAAGGAGGACGGGCCGGTCGCGCCCCAGACGTAGGGGGACCCTATCTTCGACTGGGCGGCGGCCAGGGCGGCCGCACCGCGCTGCGAGGCGGGCACGTCGTTGCCGAGGTCGACCCGGTCGTTGCTGCGGTTGGCCCGGTCGTTCGCGCCCTCCACGGCCGCCCGCTCCTTGGCGGTCAGCGTGTTGAGCAGCTCCTGGGCCTTGGCGAGCTTGCCCTTGATCTCGTCCTTCTTGTCGCCCAGCGACTTGCGGGTCTCGGAGAGGTCCTGGATCTTGCTCGCGGCCTCGGCCCGCTCCTGGGCGAGCTGCCGCTGCTTGTCCGCGATCGTCCTGAGCTGCTCGGCCTGCTTGCCGCTCAACTGGTCGAGGGTGGCGGCCTTTTCGAGGTAGGTGTCCGGGTCGCCGGAGAGGAACAGCTGGACCGAGGGGTCGATGCTGCCGCTGCGGTACTGGCCGGAGGCGATGGCGCCCAGGCCCTTGCGCAGCTGGTTCAGCTCGCCCTGGCCGCGGGCGACCTTGTCCTGGAGGTCGTCGACCTCTTTCTGGAGCTTGTCCTGCTGCTCCTTGACGCCGTTGTACTTCTCGGTGGCCTGCTCCGCGTCGCCGTAGAGCTTGTCGACCTCGGACTTGACGTCCTGCTTGGACTGGCCCGGGTCGGCGTGCGCCGCCTGGGTCGAGAGGGCGACGGCCGCGGCGGCGGTCGCGGTGAGCACGGTCACACGAGTACGGCTCGGCTGCTTGGGTCGACGGTGGGACGCCACGGGGGCGAGCTCCTTCTTCCTCCAGCCGCCTACCGGGAGAGAGTGGGGGGAGCTTGTCCCCGGCTCCGCGCGAACGCCGCGGACTCGGCGGTACCTTCACTGACCATCCCGGTTGGATAATCACCTGTATGAAGGTTCGAGGCCCGACCTTAGTAACCGAGTTGTGATCGCTTCAAATCCTCCCGAGGAAAATGTGCATCGGGAGCCCCATCTTTTACCAACATCACACGGCCCGTAAGCGGCGCTTGACGCTCCGGTACGGCACGCGGGCACATCCCCGCGGCACCATTCCGGTCAAGGGCGGATATGTCAGGTTCGGGCAAGTCGCTTGAGCAGCAAGGCCGATGCGACCGGCCGGGCCCCCGCCCTGGCGACGCCGTCGGCCACCTCGCGGTCCGAGGAGACCACCACCACCGGCCGGCCCGCCGGCTCGGCCCGGACCAGCTGCCGGATCAACTCGTCCGCCGTCACGCCCGGTTTGCTGAACAGCACCCGCACCCCGCGCGGCGGCGCCAGCAGCACCGGCGCGGCCAGCTCCGCCCCGTCGAAGACACAGGTCATCTCCGCACCGGTCTGCGCCGCCAGCACCGCCAGGCCGCCCAGCAGCCGCAGCCGCTGCTTCTCCAGCGGCATCGTCGGATAGCCGGTCTTGGTGACGTTGTAGCCGTCCACCACCAGGTGTGCCTGAGGCAGCGCCAGGAGCTGGTCCAGCAGCGCCGGATCGGTCTCCGACAGCGCCCGGGTGGCGATGTCCTTGGGCGTCATACGGCCCGGCGCGACCGCGTCGACGGCGTCCGCCGGGCGGCCCGCGGCGGGCGGCAGCGCCAGCTCGCGGCGCAGCCCCTGGGCCGCGTCCAGCACCGTGTCGAGCAGCAGCCGCAGTCGCATGTCCTCGACGCTGCGGCCCTCGCGGGCGGACCGCCGGCCGGCCTCCAGGGCCGCCTCCGCCTCCGCGATCCGGGCCTTGAGGCGGCGCACCTCGCTGTCGGCCGCGGCCTTCTCCGTCGCCGCCCGCTCGCGCGCCTCGGCCAGCGCTGCCTCGGCCTTGCGGGCCGCCGCCTCACCGCGCTTGACGTCGCTGAGCGCGCTGCGCAGCCGGCGCTGCAACGACTCGTTCTCCTTGCGGGCCGCCTCCAGGTCCGTCCGGACCCGGTCCGCCTCCGTACGGGCCTCGCCGCGCGCCCGCGCCAGCTCCTCGCGCAGCCGGGCCAGCTCCCGTTCGGCCTCCTCGCCGGCCCGCTCGGCCCGCGCCCGCTGCGCCTCCTCGCCGGCCGCCGCGACCAGCTTGACCCAGCCCTCGGGACGCAGCACGTACGCCGCGGCCGCGACGTCCAGCGGGTCGGCGGCGGCGGGCGGGGTCCCCTGCTCCAGGGCCTCGGCAAGCTCCGGCTGGGCCTCCCGGAGCTTGCCCGCGATCCGCTGCCGGAAGACCGCGTCGCTCTCCAGCGCCGCGGCCATCGCGTTGCCGGCGAACTTGGCCCGACGACTCGGGGTGAACCGGGCGTACTGCCGCAAGGGGGGCGGCAGTTCGGCGACCGTCAGCGCCCCGAACCACTCCGCGGTGAGCGCCACGACGCGGCGCCGTACGCCCTCGGGCAGTGGCTGGTCGAGCACCTCGTCGGCCACCCCTCCGGGCGCGTCCGCACGCTCGGCCCCCGGAGCCCCTTCTGGACGTTCCACCACGGCTGCATCGCTCCGATCTCAGGCGCTCGCGCCCGGACGGTCCACCAGTTCGATCTGGTCGACCGCGTTGCACCAGCGGCAGCGCACGGACTCGATCGCCTCGCTGACGACCTCGCGCTCCTCCACCCGCGGCTCCCCGGCGAGGTCCAGGTGGACGTACTCCACGACCTTGGACCGACGGGTCACGTCGAACCGGGTGAGGTTCCCGCACAGCGTGCAACGCCACCGGGTTTCCGCCGTCGGCAGGGGAACAGCCATCGTGTCGTCCTCTTTCGTGCTCGTGCTGCGGTGCGGCTCACGCGGTGCGCCGTCGGACTGCGGAAATACGCAACGTACTGCTTGTAACCCTACGGCCTGACGGCGGGCCGGTGCGGGCCCGCCCGGAAGGCGGGACGCGGCGAGGCGGTCTGTCCCGTGTGCCCGCATTACGCCATGATCACTTCATGACGGCGCCCGTCCACCCCGTCCGCTCGCTGCGCGCGGTGTTCTCCCGGATGACGAACGTGCTGATCGGGCTGTGCTGCGCACTCTTCGTGCTCGGCCCGGTCTCCGGACTGAACCGGACGTACGGCACCGGGGACACGCTGGTCCACGCCCAGAACAGGTACTTCGCGCGCTGGGGCGTGATTCCGCTCGATGTGTGGAGCGGCTCGTCACGGGTCCTGCTCACCCCGCTCACCGCACTGTTCGTACACGCCAACTGGCTGCATCTGCTCGGAAACGTGCTGTTTCTGTACGTCTTCGGCGGCATGGTCGAGACGCGGCTGGGCCGGCTCCCGTTCACCGTCTTCTATCTGACCGTCGGCTACCTGGCGCTGCTGGGCTACGCCGCCGCCCACGCCTCCTCGGCGCAGACGCTGGTCGGCGCCTCCGGTGCCGTCTCCGGCGTCCTCGGCGCCTTCCTGTTCCTCTTCCCGCGGGCCCGGGTCACCAGCCTCTTCCCGTTCCTGTTCTTCCTGCCGCTGCGCTTCCCGGCCTGGCTCGTGCTGCTCTTCTGGTTCTGCCTCCAGTGGCAGGCGGCCGGCCACGACCCCGCCGGCCCCGGCGTCGCCTACCTCGCCCACGTCGTCGGCTTCGCCCTGGGCTTCCTCTACGCGTGGGCCCGCCACGGCCGGCGGGATACTGTGGGTGCCACCAGGGACAACGGACCGTCGGCCGAGGGAGAGAGCCAGCCGTGATCACGTCGATCGTGCTGATCAAGACCAGCGTGGATCAGATCCCCGAGATCGCCGAGCGGATCGCCGCTCTGAGCGGCGTCAGCGAGGTCTACTCCGTCACCGGCGCCTACGACCTCATCGCGATGGTGCGGGTCGCCAACCACGACGACCTCGCCGACGTCATCCCCGGCCGCATCAGCAAGGTGCCCGGCGTCGCGTCGACGGAGACGCACATCGCGTTCCGCACGTATTCGCAGCATGACCTGGAGGCGGCGTTTTCCATCGGCCTGGACGCGTAGCGCTGCGCTTGGCTTGCCTCCCACGTAGTCGGCTTTCCCGCCGTAGGGGTTCGCCTTGTTGCGCCTGCGGCGCGGGTCCGCTGCGCGGGGGCTGTTCCGGCCCGCTTCGCGGGCGTTGTTGGTCCGCTGCGCGGGGCCGGTCCGCTGCGCGGGGCTGTTGGGTGCGGTGACGGGCCTCCGGGGCAGGGGGTGTGTCCGGACTGCTGCGCTTTACGTCCGGACACACCCCTGCCCCTCCGACCCGTCCCCTCCCGTGGGTGGTCATGAAAACCCATAGACGGGGCAACGGTTGCTGGGCTCCTGCGGGCTCTGGACTGAGGGGCGGCCGTCCCTCAACGAGTGACCGTCAGCCCTCAACGAGTGACCGTCAGGGGACCACTGGGGCCAGCCCTCACCCACCGTCTTTATGACCCTCAACGGGAGGGGACGGGCCGGAGGGGGTGGTGTGTGGGACGTAAAGCGCAGCAGTCCGACACACCACCCCCGCAGGCCCGGCACCGCACCCAACAGCCCCGCGCAGCGGCAACGCAATGCGCCGCAGGCGCAACAGACAAGCCACCCACGGCCGGAAGGCCGACGACGTGGGAATCAAACGGCGCTACGCGCCGGGACGCAACGGCCGTC
Organism: Streptomyces sp. BHT-5-2; assembly: GCF_019774615.1. NCBI lineage: Bacteria > Bacillati > Actinomycetota > Actinomycetes > Kitasatosporales > Streptomycetaceae > Streptomyces > Streptomyces sp. BHT-5-2. The sequence continues at coordinate 5,947,889 of NZ_CP081496.1, forward strand.
CTCCACCTGGTAGTTCCAGCGGGCGCCCTCCGTGACGAGTTCCCGGACCGCGCGGAGGAAGCGGTCGACGTGTTCGTCGGGGGTGCCGGCGCCGAAGGAGACGCGGATCGCGTTGAGGGAGCGCTCCCCCGGTGCGGCCTCCGGGGCGCCGCATTCGCCCTGGGTCTGGGGGGCGGAGCCCAGCAGCGTGCGGACGAGCGGGTGTGCGCAGAAGAGGCCGTCGCGGACGCCGATGCCGTACTCGGCGGAGAGGGCGGCGGCGAAGTGCGAGCTGTTCCAGCCGTCGACGACGAAGGAGAGGACGCCGACCCGCGGTGCGTCGTCGCCGAAGAGGGAGAGGACGCGGACCTCCGGGACCTCGGCCAGGCCCTCCTGGACGCGGGCGATCAGCTCCCGTTCGCGGGCCACCAGGGTGTCCCAACCGGCCTCCGTGAGCGCCTTGCAGGCCGAGGCGATGGCGTAGGCGCCGATCACGTTGGGCGACCCGGCTTCGTGCCGCGCGGCGCTCTCGTGCCACTCGACGTCGACCCCGCCGTCGGGCCGCCGGGCGACCTTCCGGCTGGCGCCGCCGCCGGCCAGGTACGGCTCGGCCGCCCGGAGCCAGTCGGCACGGCCGGCCAACACCCCGGCGCCGAACGGCGCGTACAGCTTGTGGCCGGAGAAGGCGACCCAGTCGACGTCCAGGTCCACCAGGTCCAGGGGGTGGTGCGGGGCGAGCTGGGCGGCGTCGAGGACGATCCGGGCGCCGTGCGCGTGCGCCGCGGCGGCCAGTTCGCGCACCGGCCACAGTTCGCCGGTGACGTTGGAGGCGCCGGTGACGCAGACCAGCGCCGGCCCGTAGGGCTCGCGGGCGGACAGCGCCTTCTCCAGGGTGTCGACCGCCTGCCGCGGGGTGCGCGGGGCGTCGAGGTAGGTCACCGTCAGGTCCGCGCGGTGCTCCCAGGGCAGCAGCGAGGCGTGGTGCTCGGTCTCGAAGACGAACACCCGGGTGCCCTGCGGGAGCGCGGCGGCCAGCAGGTTCAGCGAGTCGGTGGTGGACCGGGTGAAGACCACCAGGTCCTCGGCGCGGCAGCCGAGGAAGTCGGCGACGGTCTTGCGGGCGTTCTCGAAGAGGTCGGTGGAGAGCTGGGAGAGGTAGCCGGCGCCGCGGTGGACGCTGCCGTAGTACGGGGCGTAGGCGGCGACGTCGTCCCAGACGCGCTGGAGGGCGGGGGCGCTGGCGGCGTAGTCCAGCGCGGCGTAGACGGCCTCGCCGCCGGTCACCAGGGGGACGAGGACGTCCCGGCCCAGAACCGGCAGCGGGGCACAGACGGAGCGGTCGGCGGCAGCGGTCGAGACAGACATGGCGAACTCCCGTGAGAAGTAAGCGAGTTCGCTGCGGCGGTGGGCGTCGCACGGCACGCGGAGGGTGCACAGGAACTGCCCGGCACGGCGTCGCAGCGTGAAGGGAAAAAGAGAAAAGGGTGCGTGGGAACGGGGCCGGCGGCCCTAACGCATTCGCTTCATCACGGGGGAACTCCCTCGGGGACCAGGATCCCTGGCGAGGGATCCGCGCTTGCCGCAGACCTCGCTGCCTGCGACCTGGTCATCACCCGGGGCACCCCGCCACGGAAGGAGGGTTGCCGGACAGCGGGCCGGGGCCTGTGTCGCTGTCACTCGTGACCTGGGCTGAATCATGCCACACGATCATCGGGGCGCAAGCCCCGGTCCGCATTCCGGACCGGGAGCCGCGTCACATCCGGCGTGCGTCAGGCGTTGCTGGCTGCCACCCAGCGGTCCAGCGTCCGCCGGGCCGCGCCCGAGTCGATCGCCTCGGCGGCCTTGCGCAGGCCGTCCCGGATCCGGTCGGTCAGCGGGGCGTCGGAGGGCTCCAGCGCGGCCAGCGCGGCCGCCGCGTTCAGCAGCACCGCGTCCCGCACCGGGCCGGTCTCGCCGTCCAGCAGCCGCCGGGCCACCTCCGCGTTGTACGACGCGTCGCCGCCGCGCAGTGCCGTCACCGGGACGAGTTCGATGCCGACGTCCCGCGGGTCGAAGGGCTCCTCGTGGACCGCGCCGTCCCGCACCACCCACACCCGGGAGGTGGCGGTGGTGGTCAGCTCGTCCAGGCCGTCGTCACCGCGGAAGACCAGGGCCGAGGAGCCGCGCTCGGCCAGCACGCCGGCCAGGATCGGCGCCATCCGGGCGTCGGCGACGCCGGTTGCCTGGGCCCTGACCCGGGCCGGGTTGGTCAGCGGGCCCAGGACGTTGAAGGTCGTCCGGATGCCCAACTGGCCGCGGGCGGCCGCCACATGCCGCAGCGCGGGGTGGAACTTGGCGGCGAAGCAGAAGGTGATCCCGGCCTCCTCCGCGACCTCCACCACCCGCCGCGGCGACAGGTCCAGATTGATCCCCAGCTTCTCCAGGACGTCCGTGGCGCCGCTGGCCGAGGACGCGGCGCGGCTGCCGTGCTTGACGACCTTGGCGCCGGTGCCGGCGACCACGATGGCCGACATGGTGGAGATGTTGACGGTGTTCGCGCCGTCACCGCCGGTGCCGACGATGTCGACGCTGGGGCCGGGCACCTCGATCAGGCTGGCGTGCGCGTACATCGTCCGGACCAGGCCGGAGATCTCCGCGACCGTCTCGCCCTTGGCCCGCAGTGCCACCGCGAAGCCGGCGATCTGGGCGTCGGTGGCCTCGCCGCGCATGATCCGGTCCATGACCCAGGCGGTGTCGTCGGCGGTGAGGTCCCGGCCGCCGAGGAGGGTGTTGAGTACGGCCGGCCAGGAGCGGTCCGCCACGTTGCCGCCGCCTGCCGGGGTCACGACGTTCATGGTCCACGCTCCTGGTTCGTCTCCTGCCTGTGCCGTCACCTTATCGACACACGGGCATGCCGGAGGGCCCCGTCCTCTACGTGGACGGGGCCCTCTGGGTGGCGTACTACCAGCGGTGCGCGTCGCCGCGCCCGCGGGGATCAGTGGTGGCCGTGGCCGCTGGTGATCTCCTTGTACTCCTCGACGGTCGGCTTGGGGATGACGTTGTCCTCGCCGTAGTAGCTCTTGGAGAGCTTGGCGCGCAGCTTCTGCGAGCGCTTGAACTTGCGCCGGACACCGTTCTCGTCGACCTCGGGACCGAGCTCGAACGGCTCGGGCTGCTCGTGCTGGGTGAGGACGTGCAGCTGCTCCTGGTCGAGCGGCTCGTGGACCTCGATGAACTCACCGTGCGGCAGGCGCTTGATGATGCCGGACTCGCGTCCGTGCAGCACCTTGTCCTTGTCGCGGCGCTGGAGACCCAGGCAGATCCGCTTGGTGGCGATGAAGGCCAGCACCGGCCCGACGAAGAACGCGATCCGGACGAACCAGGTGATCGAGTTGATCGACAGGTGGAAGTGGGTGGCCCACAGGTCGTTGCCGCCACCGATCAGCATCACGAAGTAGGCGACGAGCCAGGCCACACCGAAGCCGGTGCGGTTGGGCACGTTGCGCGGGCGGTCCAGGATGTGGTGCTCGCGCTTGTCGCCGCGGACCCAGGACTCGATGAACGGGTAGACCGCGATGGCGATCAGGACCAGCGGGAAGACCAGGATCGGGATCAGCACACCGAAGTTGATGGTGTGGCCCCAGAAGTTCCACTCCCAGCCCGGCATGACACGCACCAGGCCCTCGGCGAAGCCCATGTACCAGTCCGGCTGCGCACCGGTGGACACCTGGTCCGGCCGGTACGGGCCGATGGCCCACACGGGGTTGATGCTGGCGACCGCGGCGATCACCGAGATCACACCGAAGACCAGGAAGAAGAAGCCTCCGGCCTTGGCCATGTAGACCGGCAGCAGCGGCATGCCGACCACGTTGTTGTTGGTCTTGCCGGCACCCGGGAACTGCGTGTGCTTGTGGTAGAAGACCAGGATCAGGTGCGCCACCAGCAGGCCCAGCATGATGCCCGGCAGCAGCAGCACGTGGACCGTGAAGAACCGCGGGATGATGTCGTGACCGGGGAACTCGCCGCCGAAGATGAACATCTGCAGGTACGAGCCGATCAGCGGCATCGCCAGGATGACGCCCTCGATGAAGCGGACGCCGGTGCCGGAGAGCAGGTCGTCCGGGAGCGAGTAGCCGGTGAAGCCGGTGAACATGCCCAGGACGAACAGCAGGAAGCCGAACAGCCAGTTGACCTCACGCGGCTTGCGGAACGCACCGGTGAAGAACACCCGCATCATGTGGACCATCATCGCGGCCAGGAAGACCAGCGCCGCCCAGTGGTGGATCTGCCGGATCAGCAGGCCACCGCGCACGTCGAAGCTGATGTTCAGCGTCGACTCGAACGCCTGGGTCATCTTGATCCCGTGCATCGGCACGTAGGAGCCGTGGTAGGTGACCTCGGCCATGCTCGGGTGGAAGAACAGCGTCAGGTAGACACCGGTCAGGATGATGATGACGAAGCTGTAGAGCGCGACCTCGCCCAGCATGAAGGACCAGTGGTCCGGGAAGATCTTGCGCATGTTGGCCTTGGCCAGGCTGTAGATGCCCAGCCGGCCGTCGGCCCAGTCGGCGATCCGCTCACCCCGTGGCGCCTGGCCACGGCGCGCAGTGGTCGCGGTTGTCTCGTTACTCATCCGCGCTCCCAGAAGCTCGGGCCGACGGGCTCCGCGAAGTCGCTGACGGCTTCGAGGTAGCCGTCCTTCACCGTGATGTGCAGCTGCGGCAGGGCGTGACCGGCCGGACCGAAGATGACGCGACCGCCGTCGGAAAGGTCGAAGGTCGACTGGTGGCAGGGGCAGAGCACATGGTGCGTCTGCTGCTCGTACAGGCTGATCGGGCAACCCACGTGGGTGCAGATCTTCGAGTAGGCCACGATGCCCTCGTGCGACCAGGCGAGTTCCTGCTTGTCCTTGATGTTCTGCGGCTGGATCCGCACGAGCATCAGGGCGTCCTTGGCGATCTTGTTGGCGAAGTCCTCGTCGCTCTCCTCCAGGCCCTCGGGCTTGGCGAACGTGAGGGAGCCGACCGCGATGTCCTCGGGACGCAGCGGGAGGTTCGTCGACTGGTTGACCAGGCGGATGCCCTTCTTCCAGCCGGTGGTCCGCAGCTTCTTCTCGGGCAGCGGGCCGAGGTCGCGCAGCAGGACGACGCCGGAGAGCGGCACCAGGGCCAGCGCGCCGAACATCGTGTTGCGGATCAGCTTCCGCCGACCGAACTGCGACTCCTTGGCGCCCTCCGCGAAGTCGGCCAGAACCTTGGCCTTGACCTCGGGAGTGGCCTCGATCGGGTGCCGCTCGTCGGCGACCTCCTCGTCCGACATCAGCGTGCGGGCCCAGTGGACCGCGCCGGCGCCGATGCAGAAGAGCGCCACGCCCAGCGTCAGACCGAGCGCGAAGTTCAGGCCGCTGATGTGGCCCAGCGGGAAGATGTAGACGATCTTGTCGATCGGGATGGCCACGTACGACGCGATGAACGCGACGGTGGCGAGCATGGAGACCAGGAAGAGGAGGGCGACGGTGCGCTCGGAGCGCTTGGCGGCCCGCTCGTCGATGTCCTGGATGCGGTGCTCGTGGGGCGGCAGCCCGGGGTCGGCGAAGGGGTTGTCCGCCTTCCCCACCGTGCCCTCGTGAGCCGTCTCCCGCTCACTGGGAAGGTTTTCTTCTGTCTCACTCATGACTTCTTGGCCTTCGTAGTCCGGGCTGCGACCCAGATGGCGACCGCGACACACGCGCCCAGGCCGAAGATGTAGCCGAAGAGACCTTCGGTCACCGGGCCCAGACCACCGAGTTCCATACCGCCGGGGCTCGCGGTCTTGTCGCCGTTGACGGCACCGAGGTACGCGACGATGTCCTTCTTGTTCTGCGGGCTCAGCGTGCCGTCACCGAAGGAGGGCATGTTCTGCGGGCCGGTCTGCATGGCCTCGTAGATGTGCTTGGGGTCCACGCCCTCGAGCGTCGGTGCGAACTTGCCGTTGGTGAGGGCGCCGCCCTTACCGGTGAAGTTGTGGCACTGCGCGCAGTTGGTGCGGAACAGCTCGCCGCCCTTGGCGACGTCGGCGCCGTCCGCGCTGTACTGCGACTTGTCGGGCACGGACGGGCCCGGGCCCAGCGACGCGACGTAGGCCGCGAGCTGGTCGATCTGGGCGTTGCTGTAGATGTTCCGCTTCCGCGGCACCTGGGCGCCGGGCTGCTGGGCCGGCATGCGGCCGGTGCCCACCTGGAAGTCGACGGCGGCGGCGCCCACGCCGACCAGGCTCGGGCCGTCGGAGGTGCCCTGACCGCCGGTGCCGTGGCAGCTTGCACAGCCCACGGCGAAGAGCTTCTTGCCCTCCTTGATGGCAAGAGACTGGGCGGTGTCATCGGCTTGAGCCTTGTCCGCCGGCGCGAACGCGGCGTACAGCCCCCCAGTGACCGCCAGCGCGAAGAGTAGGACGACGAGCGCCGCCAGCGGATGGCGCCGTCGTGCGGAGAGCTTTTTCACGGATTACCCCGGTGTCAGGATCTTCTGCGTCGATGCTTTGGCTATGTCTGTCCGATATGCGGTTCCGGTCCGATTCCGGTCGGACCTGTTACCGAATCAGGTAGATCGTGGCGAAGAGGCCGATCCAGACGACATCGACGAAGTGCCAGTAGTAGGACACGACGATGGCCGCGGTGGCCTGCGTGTGGGTGAACCTCTTGGCCGCGTACGTCCTGCCCAGGACCAGCAGGAAGGCGATCAGACCGCCCGTCACGTGCAGTCCGTGGAAACCGGTGGTCAGGTAGAACACCGAGCCGTAGGGGCCGGACGAGAGCGAGAGGCCCTCGTGCTTGACCAGCTCCGTGTACTCGAAGACCTGACCGCCGATGAAGATCGCACCCATGATGAAGGTGACCACGAACCACGCGCGCAGCTTCTTGACGTCGCCGCGCTCGGCCGCGAAAACGCCGAGCTGACACGTCAGGGAGCTGAGCACCAGGATCGTGGTGTTGGTCGCGGAGAACGGAAGATTCAGCGCATCGGCGGATTCCTTCCAATACGCCTCGCCCGTCACCGATCGAAGGGTGAAGTACATCGCGAAGAGGGCCGCGAAGAACATCAGCTCGGAACTCAGCCAGATGATGGTTCCGACGCTGGTGAGGTTCGGCCGATTGACCGACGGGTGCGCGTGCCCGGTTTCTACTGTCGTTGCTGTCGCCACGACCGACATTATGTCGGTCGCTTATCCCGCCCTCACTCCGGGGGGTGCCGTTCGGTGTGTCAAGGCCATATGCGCTGCTCGTTCGGGCGGTCGCGATGGTCGCCCGATGGAGGGACGCGCGTACTCCGGAGCCGCCCGCGGCCCCTGGGAAGGCCGGTCCTGACGGGCCGTCGGCCACATTCGGGGGCCGTACGGCCCCTCCTGCCGGGGCCCTGTCCGGGAGTAGCATCGCGCAACGGTTTGATCCGGAACCGTGCCGCTACGAACGTGCCGCGACAAAGGTGGAGGAACGATGCAGGCGACTGCCACGGTGCTGGTCTACAGCGACAACGCCAACACCCGCGAGCAGGTCCGGCTGGCGGCCGGACGCCGTCCGGCCCCCGACGCCCCGCAGATCGAGATCCTGGAGTGCGCCACCGCCCCGGCCGTCCTGGAGGCCCTGGAGCAGGGCGGGATCGATGTGTGCGTGCTGGACGGCGAGACCGCGCCGGCGGGCGGTATGGGTGTCTGCCGGCAGATCAAGGACGAGGTCTTCCGGTGCCCGCCGGTGCTGCTGCTGATCGGCCGCCCGCAGGACGCCTGGCTGGCCACCTGGAGCCGCGCGGACGCCGCGGTGACCCATCCGCTGGACCCGGTGGCGTTCGCCGAGGCGCTCGCCGCGCTGCTGCGCCGGCGGCCGCTCGCCCAGGACGCGGTGCCGGCCTGAGCGAGGCCCTCACGGGGGCGCTGAGCGGCCCTCAGACCTGCGGGCGCAGCCGGGCGTCGGCGGCGGGATCCTGCTCCCGCTCGGCCGCGCCTGTGGTCGCGGGGGCCTTGTTCCTGAGCGCGCTGCCGGCGCGCCAGTCCTTCCAGGGCATGTTCCAGTCGCCGAAGCCGTTGTCGAACGGAGTCATGGTGGCGCCGCCGCTGTTGACGACCTTGACGATGTCGCCGACCCGCACGGTGTTGAAGAACCACTGGGCGTTGCCCGTGGACATGCCGGTGCAGCCGTGGCTGACGTTGGCGGCACCCTGGGAGCCGACCGACCAGGGCGCGGCGTGCACGTACTCGCCGCTCCAGGTGACCCGGGTCGCCCAGTAGACCGGCAGGTCGTAGGAGTCCGAACTCCCGGCGGCGATGCCGACGGTGGTGCTGCGCATCCGGACGAAGCTCTCCTTGCCGAGCACGACCTTGACGCCGTTGCGGGTGGAGAAGCCGGGTTTGCCGGTGGTGACCGGGATGGTGTTGATCGCCTTGCCGTTGCGCAGCACGGTCATCCGGTGCGCGGCGGCGTCGGTGACGGCCTCCAGCCGGTCGCCGGTGGTGAGCCGGACCGGCTTGGCCGGGCCGCCGTAGAGCCCGCCGGCGATCTTCAGGCCGTCGAGGTTGCTGTGGACGGCGACAGTGGTGTGCGCGGGCCAGTAGTCCTTGGGGCGGAAGTGCAGCTTCTTGCCGTCCACCCAGTGCCAGGAGCCCTCCACCCGGGGCGAGGAGTCGACCTTCAGGGCGCTCTCGACGACGGCCCGGGCTTGGGGGTCGTTCACCGGCTTGCTGAGCTCGGCGGTGATCGGCTGGCCGACGCCGTAGACGCCGCTCTGCGGACCGAACTTGACGGTCAGCCGGTCGTCCGCGTCCTTGGTGTCGACCACCAGGGTCTTGCTGCCGGGAGTGCCGTCCTCCTCCTCGGTGCTGACCTGCACGGTGTAGCGGGTGCCGGCGGCCAGCGGCACGGTGGTGCGCCAGTGCCGGCCGTCGGCGCTCAGTTCGCCGCGGACGTGGCGGCCGGCCGCGTCGGTGGCGGTCACATCCGTGATCCGGGCGTCGTCGCCGTTGAGGGAGACCTCGAGCGGCTTGTCGGGGTCCGCCTTGTGCCTGCCGTCCGCCGGGATGTTCGCCGATATCTGGTCGGACGCGTCGTAGGGGTTGGCCGAGAGCGGTTCCGACGACGAGCCCCCGCACGCGGTGGTGCTCACCGCGAGGGGCACGAGCAGGAGACCGCAGCTCAGCACCGTCCGGGTTCGAGGTCTGTGACTCATGCCCCAAACGTACGAAGCATCCCGTTCGGCGGCGCGCTGGATGACTGCAAACGGGTCGGGCCCGGACACCTGTTGGAGTGTCCGGGCCCGACCGTACGGCGTGTCCGCCGCGGTGTCGCGCTGGCGCGTGCTACTGGGTGCGGTTCTCGCCGTGGTAGTACTCGAAGACCCAGCCGAAGAGGGCCGCGAGGATCACCGGCAGCGAGAAGTACAGCAGCCAGAAGCCGAAGACGACGCCCAGGAAGGCGAGCGCGCCGCCGATGCCGAGGAAGAGCGGCTGCCAGCTGTGCGGGCTGAAGAAGCCCAGCTCACCGGCGTCGTCCGCGACCTCGGCGTCCTCGTTGTCCTGTGCGCCCGCGTCGACCCGCCGGGCCGTGAAGGCCAGGTAGTAGCCGACCATGATGCACAGGCCGAAGGCCAGGAAGAGCGCAGTGGTACCGGCCGGCTCCTTCGACCACACGCCGTAGACCACGGCCATGGCGAGGATGAAGACGCTCAGCCAGATGAACATCTTGCCCTGGATCTTCACTTGCCTGCCTCCTTGCCGCCGGCCAGCGCCTTGTCACCCTCGTGACCGTTGTGCAGCGCGTCCAGCGCGGCGATCTCGGGGTGGTGCAGATCGAACGCCGGGGATTCGGAGCGAATGCGCGGCAGGGTGAGGAAGTTGTGCCGCGGCGGCGGGCAGGAGGTCGCCCACTCCAGCGAACGGCCGTAGCCCCACGGGTCGTCCACGCCGACCTTCTGACCGTACTTGGCGGTCTTCCAGACGTTGTAGAGGAACGGCAGGATCGACAGGCCGAGCAGGAACGAGCTGATCGTGGAGATGGTGTTCAGCGTGGTGAAGCCGTCGGCGGCGAGGTAGTCCGCGTAACGGCGGGGCATGCCCTCGGCGCCGAGCCAGTGCTGGACGAGGAACGTGCCGTGGAAACCGATGAACAGCGTCCAGAACGTGATCTTGCCCAGCCGCTCGTCCAGCATCTTGCCGGTGAACTTCGGCCACCAGAAGTGGAAACCGGCGAACATCGCGAACACGACCGTACCGAACACCACGTAATGGAAGTGCGCCACCACGAAGTACGAGTCCGAGATGTGGAAGTCCATCGGCGGCGACGCCAGGATCACACCCGTCAGACCACCGAAGGTGAACGTGATCAGGAAGCCGATCGCCCAGAGCATCGGCGTCTCGAAGGACAACGAACCCTTCCACATCGTGCCGATCCAGTTGAAGAACTTCACACCGGTCGGCACCGCGATCAGGAACGTCATGAAGGAGAAGAACGGCAACAGCACGCCACCGGTGACGTACATGTGGTGCGCCCACACCGTCACCGAAAGACCCGCGATCGACACCGTCGCGGCGATCAGACCGATGTAACCGAACATCGGCTTCCGGGAGAAGACCGGAATGACCTCGGAAATGATGCCGAAGAACGGCAGCGCGATGATGTACACCTCCGGATGCCCGAAGAACCAGAAGAGGTGTTGCCAGAGCAATGCCCCGCCATTGGCCGCGTCGAAGACATGCGCACCGAATTTACGGTCCGCCTCCAGCGCGAACAGCGCGGCCGCCAGAACCGGGAAGGCCAGCAGGACCAGCACACCGGTCAGCAGCACGTTCCACACGAAGATCGGCATCCGGAACATCGTCATGCCCGGCGCACGCATGCAGATGATGGTGGTGATGAAGTTGACCGAACCCAGAATCGTGCCGAAGCCCGAGAAGGCCAGACCCATGATCCACATATCGGCGCCGACGCCGGGCGAACGCACCGCGTCCGAGAGCGGCGAGTAGGCGAACCAGCCGAAGTCCGCGGCGCCCTGCGGGGTGAGGAAGCCGGCGACCGCGATCAGCGAGCCGAAGAGGTAGAGCCAGTAGGCGAACATGTTCAGCCGCGGGAACGCCACGTCGGGCGCGCCGATCTGCAGCGGCATGATCCAGTTGGCGAAACCGGCGAACAACGGCGTCGCGAACATCAGCAGCATGATCGTGCCGTGCATCGTGAACGCCTGGTTGAACTGCTCGTTCGACATGATCTGCGTACCCGGCCGGGCCAGCTCGGCGCGCATGAGGAGCGCCATCAGGCCGCCGATGCAGAAGAACGCGAACGACGTGACCAGGTACATCGTGCCGATGGTCTTGTGGTCAGTGGTGGTCAGCCACTTGACGGCAGCAATGCCTGGTTGCTTCTTGCGTGCGGGCGGTGCTGCCGGAGCCGATTCGGCGGCGGCACCCTGAGGTTCGTTGAGGATGCTCACTGGTTCTTGGTCTCCGCATTCCTGGCGTGGTCGGTCTGCTTGATACCAGCCGGCAGGTATCCCGTCTGACCCTTCGCCGCCAGGTCCTTCAGGTGCTGCCGGTACTTGGCAGGAGAAACGACCTTGACGTTGAAGAGCATCCGGGAGTGGTCGACGCCGCAGAGCTCGGCGCACTTGCCCATGAAGGTGCCCTCCTTGTTGGGGGTCACCTCGAAGACGTTGGTGTGGCCCGGGATGACGTCCTGCTTCATCAGGAACGGCACCACCCAGAAGGAGTGGATGACGTCGCGCGAGGTCAGCACGAACTGGACCGTCTCGCCCTTCGGCAGCCACAGCGTCGGGCCCGGGTTGCCGGTCTGCGGGTTGCGCGTGGCCGGCGTGCCGTAGTCGTAGACGCCGTCCGCACCCTGGGGCGCGGACTTCTTCCACTTGTCCGGGATCGCGGCGAGCTCCGGAGAGTTGATGTTCGTCGTCTTCGGGTTGCCGTCGACGTTCTCCAGGTAGTTGAACGCCCAGCTCCACTGGAAGCCCACCACGTTGACGACGTGGTCCGGCTTCTTGGACGTCTTGAGGAGCGCGCTCTCGTCACGTGCGGTGAAGTAGAACAGCACCGCGATGATGATGAACGGGACGATGGTGTACAACGCCTCGATCGGCATGTTGTACCGCGTCTGGGCGGGGACCTCCACCTTGGTCCGGCTGCGGCGGTGGAAGATCACGCTCCAGATGATCAGGCCCCACACCAGCACGCCCGTTGCGAGGGCGGCGGCCCAGGAGCCCTGCCAAAGAGAGAGGATCCGCGGCGCCTCGTCGGTGACGGGCGTCGGCATACCGAGGCGGGGGAAGTCCTTGTATGTGCAACCGGTCGCGGTTGCCAGGACCAGGCCCGCAGCAAGCACCTGCGGCAGCTTCCGCCGCATCGGGCGCCGCGACGAGCGGTCGGAGCCGTTGGGACTCACGTAGCGCCTTCCCGAGAGTCTCGCCCGCGCGGTCGGCTGCGGCCTTACTCGCTGGTCGGTCGCCGCCCTGCGTCGGGCAGGGGTTTGGATGTTTATGCGGACCAAACCCTACTGGACGCTATTTGGGGTCGCGCGGGGAGGGTGCCCAACGCGCCGCGTCGCACCCCCAAGGGGTGGCCGGGCCCTTTCGGGACGCCCGGTCCGGACCGCTATCGCCCGTCTCCGCCGGGCATCTGACGGCCCGCCCGGCGACCCGTCCGGCGGCCCGGCGGCCGGTGCTCTACCGTCTCGTACGTGCCCTACTTCGACGCCGCCTCCACCGCTCCGCTGCACCCGGTCGCGCGGGAGGCCCTGCTCGCCGCGCTCGACGAGGGGTGGGCCGATCCGGCCCGCCTGTACCGCGAGGGGCGGCGGGCCCGGCTGCTGCTGGACGCGGCGCGGGAGGCGGCCGCCGGTGCGGTGGGGTGCCGGCCCGACGAGCTGACGTTCACCCCTTCGGGGACGCATGCGGTGCATTCGGGCATGTCCGGCGTGCTGGCGGCCCGTCGGCGCGTCGGGCGGCGCCTGGTGCACTCCGCCGTCGAGCACTCCTCCGTACTGCACGCCGCCGAGGTGCACACCGCGGCCGGCGGCACGGTGACGGAGGTTCCGGTGGACCGGACGGGCCGGGTGTCGGCCGCGGAGGTGGCCGCGGCGCTCGGCGGGGACGCGGCGCTGGCGTGCCTGCAGTCCGCCAACCACGAGGTGGGCACCGCCCAGCCGGTGGAGGAGGTGGCCGCACACTGCCAGGAGGCCGGGGTGCCGCTGCTGGTGGACGCGGCGCAGTCGCTGCCGTGGGGGCCGGTGCCCGGCGCCTGGTCGGTGCTGACGGCGAGCGCGCACAAGTGGGGCGGGCCGCCCGGGGTGGGGCTGCTGGTGGTCCGCAAGGGGACGCGGTTCGCGCCCCAGGGGCCGCTGGACGAACGGGAGTCGGGCCGCAGCCCGGGGTTCGGGAACCTTCCGGGGGTGGTGGCCGCCGCGGCGGCGCTGCGCGCGCTGCGGGCCGCCGCCGAGAGCGGTCCGGACGAGGCGGCGCGGCTGCGGGGGCTGGTGGATCTGATCCGGGCCCGGGTGCCGGAGCTGGTGCCGGACGTGGAGGTGGTCGGCGACCCGGTGCGCCGGCTGCCGCACCTGGTCACCTTCTCCTGCCTCTATGTCGACGGGGAGGCGCTGCTGCACGAGCTGGACCGGGCCGGCTTCTCCGTCTCCTCCGGTTCGTCGTGCACGTCCAGCACGCTGACGCCGAGCCATGTGCTGCGCGCGATGGGGGTGCTGTCGGAGGGGAACGTCCGGGTCTCGCTGCCGTTCGGTACCGAGGCGGCGGAGGTGGAGCGGTTCCTCCGGGTGCTGCCGGAGGCGGTGCGTTCGGTGCGGGAGCGGTTCGGGGTGCCGGCGGCGGGGGCCGCGCCCCGGCCGGCCGAACCGGTCGCGGCGGCCCCGGAGGCGGCGGCCGGGGCGGCGCCCGGCCTGGTGGTGGACGCGCTCGGCCGGCGCTGCCCGATCCCGGTCATCGAGCTGGCGAAGGTGATCGGCGAGGTGCCGGTCGGCGGCACGGTGACGGTGCTCTCCGACGACGAGGCGGCGCGGCTGGACATCCCCGCGTGGTGCGCGATGCGGGAGCAGGAGTACGTGGGCGAGGAGCCGGCCGAGCGCGGCGCCGCGTACGTGGTGCGGCGCCGCGTCTGAGGCCGAGACCTCCGGAAGGCCGGGGCCTTGAGGTCAGAGCAGGTGCTGCCGGACCTCGGCGGCGGCCTCGTGGCCGTACGCCTTGGTGAAGCGGTCCATGAAGTGGCTGCGGTGCAGCTCGTACTCCTGGGTGCCGACGGTCTCGATGACGAGGGTGGCCAGCATGCAGCCGATCTGGGCGGCGCGCTCCAGGCCGACGCCCCAGGCCAGGCCGGCGAGGAAGCCGGCGCGGAAGGCGTCGCCGACGCCGGTCGGGTCGGCCTTGGCCTTCTCCTCGGGAACGCCGACCTCGATGTCCGGCTCACCGACCCGCTGGATGCGGACGCCGTCGGAGCCGAGGGTGGTGACGCGGGTGCCGACCTTGGTGAGGATCTCCTCGGCGGTCCAGCCGGTCTTGGACTCGATCAGCCCGGCCTCGTACTCGTTGTTGAAGAGGTAGGTGGCGCCCTCCATGAGGAGGCGGATGTTCTCGCCGTCCATCCGGGCGATCTGCTGGGAGAAGTCGGCGGCGAAGGGGATCCCGCGGGTGCGGCACTCCTCGGTGTGCCGGATCATCGCCTCGGGGTCGTCCGCGCCGATCAGGACGAGGTCCAGGCCGCCGACCCGCTCGGCCACCGCCTGCAGTTCGATCTGCCGGGCCTCGCTCATGGCGCCGGTGTAGAAGGAGCCGATCTGGTTGTGGTCGGCGTCGGTGGTGCAGACGAAGCGGGCGGTGTGCAGGACTTCGGAGATGCGCACCGAGCGGGTGTCGACGCCGTGCCGGTCGAGCCAGGCGCGGTACTCCTCGAAGTCGTTGCCGGCGGCGCCGACCAGGATCGGCCGGATGCCGAGCTGGCCCATGCCGAAGCAGATGTTGGGGGCGACCCCGCCGCGGCGGACGTCGAGCTGGTCGACCAGGAAGGAGAGGGAGACCGTATGCAGCTGGTCGGCGACCAGCTGGTCGGCGAAGCGGCCGGGGAAGGTCATCAGGTGGTCGGTGGCGATGGAGCCGGAGACTGCGATACGCACGGCGGGTCTGCTCCTGCGGAGGGCGTGGGGTTGGGCGGACGGAGGGCAACGCTACCCGGCGGCAGGCCCGGCATCTGCCCATTCCTGGACACTCGTCACGGGAAGAAAACACCTCATCATAGGGCGTTTCGCCGGCCAGCCGGGGGCCGATCTCCCGCCGGCGGGCCCGGTCTGTGAGCGCCGTCACAGGCCGGGCGGGCGGCGGGGCGGCCGGCGCGCGGGGAACCGTACGCGCCCCTGTTCCGTCCCATCGGCGTCCACCCTGCCGGGTGGCACGTCAGACGACCGGCGGAGCTGAAGGAGCCAAGCGTGAGCACCGAGGACACCCCGGAGACGCAGGACACCCCCCAGGCCGCCCGGACCGGACGGCGCGGGCGGCGCACCCCCCTGGTGATCGCGTCGGTGGCCGGCGCGGTACTGGTGGCCGGGGGCGGCGCGGCGTACTGGGCCTCGTCGGCGTCGGGCGGCGCCGGTCCGGCCGGCCCGGCCGACGGCGGCCCCCCGCCGCTGGCGCTGGACTCGGCGTCGATCGCGGCCGGCGAGCCCGCCCCGCAGCAGGACCACTACCGCGTGGTGGGCACCCTTCCCGGGGGCCCGCGGTCCGCGCCCGTGTACCGACCGGCGGGCGGAATCGAGCAGTCCGCCGTGGCGCGACTGGCGAAGTCCCTGGACGTGGCCGGAACGGTGCGGTCGGACGGCAACTGGTGGACGGTCGGCACGCCGGGTCCGGACGGGCGCGGCACCACACTGCGGGTCGCCAAGTCCGGTGCGGGGAACTGGGTGTTCAGCCGCTACGGCGGCGGGGGCGGGACCAAGTGCCCGCTGGTGGACGACCGGCCGGGCTGCCCCTCGTACCGCGGCGGCACGGACGGCGGGGCCGACGCGGGCGGGGACGCCGGCAGCGGTCCGGCGTCCGAGGCCACGGCCCGGCAGGCGGTCCGGCCGGTGCTGGCGGCGCTCGGCCAGCCGGACGCCCGGCTCGACACGCACCAGACGTACGCGGCGGTGCGGGTGGTGACCGCGGACCCGGTGATCGGCGGGCTGCCCACCTACGGCTGGCAGAGCCGGCTCCAGGTCGGCTCGGACGGTCAACTGGTCGGCGGCAGCGGCGAGTTGGCCCAGCCGGTCAAGGGGGCGACCTACCCCGTCCAGGACGCCCGGACGACGCTGAACACGCTGGGCGGCGACGGCCGGACGATGCGGCCGCTGGCCCACTGCCCCTCGGCGCCCACCTTCCAGCACAAGGAGGGCAAGGCCCCGCAGCGCGGCGGGATCGCGCCCTGCGAGCCGGCGCCGACCGGCCGGCAGCCGGTCTCCGAGGTGACCGGCGCGGTCTTCGGGCTCGCCGCGCGGTACTCGCACGGCGGGGAGGTGCTGGTGCCGTCCTGGCTGTACACGCTGCGCACGCCGGGTTCCGGGGGCACGCAGGGCAGCACCTCGACGATCGCCGGGACCGCGGTGGACCCGAAGTACCTGCGGGGCAGCGAGCCGCCGGCGCCGAAGCCGTCCGCGCCCGGGACGACGGCGATGGCGCTGTCCGGCTACACGGTGGGCGACGGCGGCCGGACGCTGACCGTCCACTTCTGGGGCGGGGTGTGCAGCACCTACGAGGCGAGCGCCCGGGAGTCGGCCGACACCGTGCAGGTCTCGCTCACCGGCAGGGAGCAGCACCCCGGGCAGATCTGCGTGAAGATCGCCAAGGACTTCAGCAAGACGGTGACGCTGGAGAAGCCGCTGGACGGCCGGAAGGTCGTGGACGGCACGTCCGGCAAGGCGGTGCCGCTGCGGTGACGGCCCGAGGCCCCGGTGACGGCCCGGGGCCCTGCGCGGAAGACGACGAGGGCGGCGCTCCCCGGAGGGGGCGCCGCCCTTGCACGTCGTGGCCCGTGGGCCCGACTCGGCTCAGCTGAAGGAGTCGCCGCAGGCGCAGGAGCCCGTGGCGTTCGGGTTGTCGATCGTGAAGCCCTGCTTCTCGATGGTGTCGACGAAGTCGATGGAGGCGCCGCCCAGGTAGGGAGCGCTCATCCGGTCGGTGACGACCTTGACACCGTCGAACTCCTTGACGACGTCGCCGTCGAGCGAGCGCTCGTCGAAGAAGAGCTGGTAGCGCAGGCCCGAGCAGCCGCCGGGCTGGACCGCGACCCGCAGCGCGAGGTCTTCCCGGCCCTCCTGCTCCAGCAGGCTCTTGACCTTCGACGCGGCCGCGTCGGACAGGATGATGCCGTCGGTGACGGTGGTCTCGTCCTGAACGCTCATCTACATCTCTCCCGGGTTGTACGGACCGCTTGCCATCGGTTGCGAACAGGTCTAACCGGCGGCGTCCCGGATTAATTCCGGCTGCGCGTGATCTGTCCTTCTCTTTCTTCATGCTCGCACACCGGCCGCCGGACACGGCGGGCCGCGGGTGCACACGGGTGCCCGCCGGGCCCGCGGGGCTGATGCG
The DNA here is from genome assembly GCF_019774615.1 of Streptomyces sp. BHT-5-2. Taxonomy (NCBI): domain Bacteria; kingdom Bacillati; phylum Actinomycetota; class Actinomycetes; order Kitasatosporales; family Streptomycetaceae; genus Streptomyces; species Streptomyces sp. BHT-5-2. Next base: position 5,965,432 of record NZ_CP081496.1, read on the forward strand.
TCACATCGACACTATGGCCATCGTCAAAGTGACGTGAACGAGCTATGATAGATAGCGTCAAATAGACGAAAAGGCGGTGCCGCTGCGCACCCCGCCGTCTTCGCAGAGACCGTCCGCAAGGACTTTCCGCAGAGAAGAGAGGGTGCGTGTCGTGACCACCGCCCAGCCCCTGGACGTCCAGCCGACCCCGCTGGCGCTGCTCCTCCTCGGCCGCGAGGCCGACCCCAGGAGCGAGCGCGGCGTGGAGTGCCCCGGTGACCTGCCGGCGCCCTCCGACCCGGACCTGGTCGAGCGCGCCCGCGCCGCCAAGGCCAGGCTGGGCGACAGGGTCTTCGTCCTGGGGCACCACTACCAGCGCGACGAGGTCATCGAGTTCGCGGACGTCACCGGCGACTCCTTCAAGCTCGCGCGGGACGCCGCGGCCCGGCCGGACGCCGAGTACATCGTCTTCTGCGGTGTGCACTTCATGGCGGAGTCGGCCGACATCCTCACCGGCGACGACCAGCAGGTGATCCTCCCCGACCTGGCCGCGGGCTGCTCGATGGCCGACATGGCCACCGCCGAGCAGGTCGCCGAGTGCTGGGACGTGCTCACCGAGGCGGGCATCGCCGAGCGGGTGGTGCCGGTGTCGTACATGAACTCCTCGGCGGACATCAAGGCGTTCACCGGCCGGCACGGCGGCACCATCTGCACCTCCTCCAACGCGAAGCGGGCGCTGGAGTGGGCCTTCCAGCAGGGCGAGCAGGTCCTCTTCCTGCCCGACCAGCACCTCGGCCGGAACAGCGCCGTGCGGGACCTGGGCATGTCGCTCGACGACTGCGTGGTCTACAACCCGCACAAGCCGAACGGCGGTCTGACGGCGGAGGAGCTGCGGGCCGCGAAGATGATCCTTTGGCGGGGCCACTGCTCGGTCCACGGCCGCTTCTCACTGGAGTCGGTGGAGGACGTCCGCGCCCGGATACCCGGCGTGAACGTGCTGGTCCACCCGGAGTGCAAGCACGAGGTCGTGGCGGCGGCCGACGAGGTCGGCTCGACCGAGTACATCATCAAGGCCCTGGAGGCGGCCCCGGCCGGCTCCAAGTGGGCCATCGGCACCGAGCTGAACCTCGTCCGCCGGCTGGCCAACCGCTTCGCGCCCGAGGGCAAGGAGATCGTCTTCCTCGACAAGACGGTCTGCTTCTGCTCGACGATGAACCGCATCGACCTGCCGCACCTGGTGTGGGCGCTGGAGTCGCTGGCGGACGGCAAGGTCGTCAACCGCATCCGGGTCGACGAGGAGACCGAGCACTTCGCCAAGCTGGCGCTGGAGCGGATGCTGGCGCTGCCGTAGCGCGGCGACGCGGCGGTACGGCGAGCGGGGCGGTCCTACGGGGGTGGGCCGCCCCGCGGCCGTGCCGGGGTCGCGGCAAGGATTGACGCATTCATGACATGCGTTCCCGCGCCTCCCCGTGAGAGACGCCCTGAACAGCAGAAACAAGACCCCGCGCCCCTTTCGCTTTCTGGTTCCGGCGGGGGAACCTCGTGGCCGGGGAAGACCCGCAGGCAGGACACGACCAGGCGCTGCCGGGCAGACGGGCGAGGAGGCGGAGGACCGTGAACACCACCACTGGTGACGACCGTGCGGCGGACTCGGGGACGGGCGGTGCGGGCGACTGGTACGTCGACGGGCGCTGCACCGACTGCGATGTGGCACGGCAGCTCGCGCCGGGGCTGATCGAGCAGATCGGCGGCCGGTCCGAAGTGGTCCGGCAGCCGCACGGGGCGGCGGAGGAACGGCTGCTGGCCGCGGCGGCGTTCGCCTGTCCGACGCGGTCGGTGCGGCGGACCGGCGGCCGGGTGGCGGCGGAGCTGGACCCGTTCCCGCTGCGGCTGGACGACGCGGTGAGCTTCTGCGGGCACAACTCGCCGCACACCGCCGGGGCCAACGCCTATCTGCTGCGCCGGCCGGACGGGACGCAGATGATGATCGACACCCCGCGGTTCGCCGAGGCGCTGGCCGTCCGCTTCGAGGCGGCCGGGGCGGTGACCGACGTACTGCTCACGCACCGGGACCACGCCGCGCACGGCCGCCGCTACGCCGACCGCTTCGGCGCCCGGCTGTGGATCCACGAGGGGGATCTGGCGGCGGCGCCGGACGCGGACCGGGTGCTGCGGGGCACCGGACCCACGGACGTCGGCCCGGGCGTGGTGGCCCATCCGCTGCCCGGCCACACCGAGGGCAGCGTGCTGTACGTCGCGGACGAGCGGTACTGCTTCAGCGGCGACAGCTTCTACTGGTCGCGGTCCACCGGCGACGTCGAGGTGGCGGAGAGCGTCACCTGGTACTCCGTCACCGAGCTGGCCGCGTCGCTGGAGCGGACGGTGGCACGGCTCCGCTTCCGGTGGCTGCTGCCCGGGCACGGGGACCGCGCGCATCTTCCGGAGGACGAAATGGCGCGGCGGATGCGGGAGTTGGCCGCCCGCACCCGGGCGCTGCGGCCGCGGCCGGTGGACTTCACCGCGGTGCGGTGGTGAACGGGCGGGGCAGTGGGTGAACGGGCGGGGCGGCCGGGTCAGGGCCGGACGGGTGCGGTGCCCGCCTCCAGGTCCAGGCTCAGCAGGTCGACGACGTCCCGCAGGTCGCCGCGGCGGCGATAGGCGGCGCGCTGCCGCTCCGCGCCGCCGCCGCGCTGCCGCAGGCGCTGCCACACCCAGCGGACGAAGGGCAGTTCACCGGCCTCCTCCAGGAGCGGTGCGGCCCGGCCGATGAGGCGGGCGGCCAGGTCGACGGCGGGCCGCAGGCGGCCGGTGGTCAGGTCCAGGCCGGAGCCGGACAGGCCGTCGCGGGCGGCCCGCCAGTGCGCGGCCCGCAGCAGTGCGTCGTCGACCTCGGGGGCGGGCCGGCCCCGGCGGACGTCGGCCAGGAGGGTGCCGGCCAGCGCGCGGGTCAGGGCGGCGACGAGCAGGACGGTGTCCAGGTCCGCGTTGACGTCGGGGACGCGCACCTCCAGCGTCGGCCAGCGTTCGGAGGGGCGGGCGTACCAGTAGACGAGTTTGCGGTCGAGCAGCATGCCGGAGGCGACGAGGGTGTCGACGAAGGTGTCGTAGGCCGTCGCGTCCCGGAACAGCGGCGTGGGGCCGGCGTGCGGCCAACGACCGAAATGGAGCACGCGCCAGCCGGCGAATCCGCTGTCCCGGCCGTCCTGGAAGGGCGAGTTGGCGGCGAGCGCCTGCAGCGTCGGCAGCCAGGGCCGCAGGTGGTTGCAGAGCTGTACGGCCTCCTCGCGCCCCGGTACGGCTACATGGACATGACATGCACAGACGCCGGTGTTGCGGTCGCCGGTGACGAGCGGGGCGTAGTAGTCGGCCATCCGCCGGTAGCGCGCGTTGTCGGCGATCTCCGGTGGGCCGGGGAAGGGGATGACCGGCGTGCCGGACGCCACCACCTTGCAGTCGGCCTCGGCCGCGGCGGCGACCAGGTCCGCGCGCAGCGCGCCGAGCTGCTGCCGCAGGTCCTCCAGGGTGGTGACGGGCGGGGTGCGGGTCTCGACCGTGGTGGTGAAGAGTTCGGCGCCGATGTGGTCGCGGAAGTCGGCGCGGGTGCGGGCGATGACGTCGGGGGCACGGGCGACGGTGGCCCGCGTGACCCGGTCGGCGAGGAAGAACTCCTCCTCGACGCCGAGCGTCGGCAGGGCCCCGGAGGAGGGACGCCCGCACCCGGTGTCGGGGCGGGGCGTCGGGACTCTCTTGCCTTCCGGCTCTAACAGCACGATGCGACAACCTTCCGGGCGGGGCGGTCAACTCGCCGATACTGCGCGCCTGATGATAAGGGCGCCCATGGGCGACACGGTGGTACGCGTCGGCGTACCGGGCACCGCAGCGGCGCGTTCCGGCCACCCCGTCCGCCGGGGCGCGCCGGGCGGCCGGCGGTGCCGTCGGGACGCGCGGGCGCCGGCCCCGGACGTGCGGATTCCGGGCCCCCGACGCACGGATCCCCCGCGGCCGCCGGGTGCGGTCGCGGGGGATCCGGGGGTGGTGCGGGGCGGGCGTCAGACGCCGGCCGGCTCCGGCGTGCGGTCGGTGTCGGCGGGGGCCGCCGGGCCGTCGTCCTTCCCGGCCCGCCGGGCCGCCTTCTTCGCCGCCCGGCGCTCCTTGCGGAGCTCGATGATCGCGTAGAGCGTCGGGACGAGGAGCAGGGTGAGCAGGGTCGAGGTGATCAGACCGCCGATCACGACCACGGCCAGCGGCTGGGAGATGAAACCGCCGTCACCGGTGACCGACAGCGCCATCGGCAGCAGCGCCATGATCGTGGCCAGCGCCGTCATCAGGATCGGGCGCAGCCGGTGCCGGCCGCCCTCGACGACCGCCTCGACCACGCCGTACCCCTTGGCCCGGTACTGGTTGATCAGGTCGATCAGGACGATGGCGTTGGTGACCACGATGCCGATCAGCATCAGCATGCCGATCATGGCGGGGACGCCCATCGGGGTGCCGGTGGCGACCAGCAGGCCGAGCGCACCGGTCGCCGCGAACGGGATCGAGATCAGCAGGATCAGCGGCTGGACGATGGACCGGAAGGTGCCCACCAGCAGCAGGAAGACGATCGCGATGGCCGCCAGCATGGCCAGGCCGAGCTTGCCGAACGCGTCGGTCTGGTCCTGCGAGACACCGCCGACGGTGGCGGTGGCGCCGGCCGGCAGCTTCAGCGACTTGATCTCGCTCTGCAGCTTGGCGGAGACCGCGCCGGTGTTGTCGCCGGTCGGCTTGGCGGTGACGGTCGCCGAGCGGGCGCCGTCGATCCGGGTCATCTGGACCGGTCCGGCCACGGTCTTGACGGTGGCCAGGTCGCCGAGCCGGGCCGTCCCGGACGGGGTCGGCAGCGGCAGGTCCTTCAACTGGGCCTCGGTGGTGGCCGGGTGGGCCGACCTGATCACCACGTCACGCTCGGTGTCGTCGAGCACGGCCTTGCCGCTGGGGGTGCCGTTCACCGCCTGGGCGACGGCCGCGCCGAGCGTGGCCTGGTTGTAACCGGCCGCGGCGGCCTTGTCGTTGGGCGTCACGGAGATCCGCGGGACGCTCTGCGCCAGGTCGCTCTGGACGTCGGTGACGTGGTCCAGGCCCGCGACGGCCTTGCGGACCTGCTCGCTGGCCTGCTTCAGCACCTCGGCGTCACCGGCCTTGACCACCACGCTGAGGTTCTGGTTGCCGAAGCCGCCGCCGCCCGCGCCGACGGAGGTGTCGCCGGCGGCCGGGCCGAGCTTCGCCAGCTCGGCGCGGAGGTGCTCGGTGACCTTGTCGGAGTCGGCGGAGCTCTTGAGCCTGACCTGGTAGCTGGCCTGGTTGGCGCCGGAGCCGCCGCCGAAGGCCGCCATCATCCCGGAGGAGCCGACGGTGACCTGGTAGTCCTGCACGTCCTTGTCGGCCGCGAGCACCTTCTCGACCCGCTTGGCCTGCGCGTCGGCCGCGCCCAGGCTGGTGCCGGGCGTCAGCTCCTGCTTGATGCTCAGGGTGTCCTGCTTGCCCTGGTCGAAGAAGGTGGTCTTCAGCAGCGGCGCCATCCCGAAGGTGCCCAGGAGGATCACCACGGCGATCAGCACGCTGAGCGCGCGGCGGCGGGTGGCGAACCGCAGCACCGGGACGTAGAGCCGCTGCAGCGCGCTGCGGGTCTCCTTCTCCTCGGCCTTGCGGCGCAGCTCCTCGGGGTCGGTGCCCGCGGGGATCTTCGGGGCGCGCAGGAACCAGTACGACAGCACCGGCACCACGGTCAGCGAGACCAGCAGTGAGGAGAGCAGGGCGACGGTGACGGTGATGGAGAAGGAGCCGAAGAGGGCGCCGACCATGCCGCCGACCACGCCGATCGGGAGGAAGACCGCGACGGTGGTCAGGGTCGAGGAGGTGATCGCGCCGGAGACCTCCTTGACGGCCTTGAGGATGGCCTCGCGGCGCTCCTCGCCGTATCCCAGGTGCCGCTTGATGTTCTCCAGGACGACGATCGAGTCGTCCACGACCCGGCCGATCGCGATGGTCAGACCGCCCAGGGTGAGCATGTTCAGGGACAGGTCGCCGGTCCACAGCACGATCAGGGTGATGACCACGGACAGCGGGATGGAGACCGCGGTGACCAGCGTCGAGCGCAGGCTCAGCAGGAAGACCAGGATCACGACCACGGCCATGACCAGGCCCAGCAGGCCCTCGGTGGTCAGCGACTCGATGGACTTGGAGACCTGCGGGCCCTGGTCGGAGGCGACGGTGACATGGGCGCCCTCGCCCAGGTCCTTGCGGATGCCGTCCAGCTTGCCCTTGACCGCGTCGGAGATGGCGACCGCGCTGCCGTCCTGGTTCATCGTCACGGTGACCGAGAGGCTGGGCCGGCCGTCGGTGCGGGTGATCGAGGTCGGGGTGGCCGAGGTCTCCGCGACGGTGGCGACGTCACCGAGCCGGACCGGCTTGCCGCCCTGGCCGCCGCCCATCGCACCGGCCGCCGGGGTGACCATCAGGTCCTTGATCTGCTGGACAGAGGTGAAGCCGGCGCCGACCTGCACGGTCCTGCTGCGGCCGTCCTCGGCGAAGGCGCCGGCCGGGACGGCGGTGCCGCCGGCCTGCAGCGCCTGGCCGAGCGCGGCGGAGTTCAGGCCCGCGGCGGCCAGCTTCTTCTCGTCGGGGGTCACCGCGACGATCCGGTCCTGCACACCGCTGACGTTGACCTGGCCGACGCCGTCGATGTTCTTCAGGTCCGGGACGACGGTGCGGTTGAGCTGGTCGGCGAGGGTCTGCTGGTCCTTGGTGGTGGAGGACACCGCGAGGACGACGGTGGGCAGGTCGTCCGTGCCACCGGAGACCACCTGCGGGTCCACGTCCTTGGGCAGCTTCGCCCGGGCCCGGTTGACGGCCTGCTGGACGTCGGCGACCAGGCGCTTCGCGTCGTTGCCGTAGTCGAACTGCGCCATCAGCACGCCCGAGCCCTCGCTCGACGTGGAGGTGACGCTCTTGATGCCGTTGACCGCCTGGATTCCGTTCTCCAGCGGCTCGATCACCTGCTTCTCGACGACGTCGGGCGCGGCGCCCTGGTAGGGGGCGATCACGGAGACCATCGGCAGGTCGATGGAGGGCAGGAGCTGCTGCTTGAGCTGCGGGATCGCGATGGCGCCGAAGGCGATCGCGACGATCGACATCAGCGCTATCAGGCCCCGCTGTACGAGGCTGATACGGGACAGCCAGGACATGGGTAGGGGTCTCTCTTCTGTTCAGAAAAGCGGGATTCGAGGGCTGGGCACACCGGCGGGAGCCGTGCCCGGCACCTGCGGCAGGGCCGACACCGGCCCACCTACACCCTCCGCCACGGCCGGAGCGGTTTTCGTCGCTCGCAGGTCGGTTTCCGGCCGCGGCCCGTACCGCGTCCGCAGTACGGCCGGCTCCACCCGCCCTGCACCCCTGGGCGTACGGGCGGCTGCGCCCGCTCAGTGCGCCCGCGGGCGGACCAGTCCCGACTCGTAGGCGATGACGACCAGTTGGGCCCGGTCGCGGGCGCCGAGCTTGGCCATCGCACGGTTGACGTGCGTCTTGACGGTGAGCGGGCTGACGTCGAGCCGCTCGGCGATCTCGTCGTTCGACAGCCCGCCGGCGACCAGCACCAGCACCTCGCGCTCCCGGCCGGTGAGCGTGGCCAGCCGCTCGGCGCCGGCGCCGCCGGGTCCCTGGGCCGCGCCGTCGCCCTGCGCCAGGAACTCGGCGATCAGGCCCTTGGTGGCGGCGGGCGAGAGCAGCGCCTCGCCGCCGTCCGCGATCCGGATCGCGTGCAGCAGCTCGTCCGGTTCGGCGCCCTTGCCCAGGAAGCCGCTGGCACCGGCCCGCAGCGACTGCACGACGTAGTCGTCGACCTCGAAGGTGGTGAGGATGACCACCTTGACGCCGGTCAGCTCCGGGTCCCGGGTGATCAGGCGGGTGGCGGCCAGCCCGTCGGTGCCGGGCATCCGGATGTCCATCAGGACGACGTCCGGGCGCTCCCGGCGGGCGAGTTCGTACGCCTGCGCCCCGTCGGACGCCTCGCCCACCACCCGCATGTCCGGCTCGGAGTCGACGAGGATGCGGAACGCGCTGCGCAGCAGTGTCTGGTCGTCGGCCAGCAGCACCTTGATGGTCATCCCGTCGCCCTCACGCTCGTGTCGTCCCGCCGGTGCGCGCGCCGCCCAGGGGCAGGGTGACCCGCACCTGGAAGCCGCCGGTCGCGCGGGGGCCGGTGACGACCGTGCCGCGCAGCGCCTGGACGCGCTCGCGCATCCCGATCAGACCATGGCCGCCGCCGGACTCCGGCACGGCCCCCTCCCCCGGGCCGGCGCCCCGGCCGTCGTCCTGGACGGTCACCGTCAGCGCGCCCTCGGTCCGCAGGATCCGCACCGTGGCGCGGGCTCCGTCGCCGGCGTGCTTGCGGACGTTGGTCAGCGCCTCCTGGACGACCCGGTAGGCGGTCAGGTCCACCGAGGCGGGCAGGGCCGGCTGCGGGCCGGGCGGCAGGTCCAGGGCGACCGGCAGGCCGGCCCGGACGAACCCGTCGACCAGCTGGTCCAGGACGCCGAGGCCGGGCGCCGGCTCGGTGGGCGCCGTCGGGTCGTCGGACTGGCGCAGCAGGCCGACCGTGGCACGCAGCTCCTCCAGCGCCGACCGGGACGCCTCCCGGACGTGTGCCAGGGCCTGTTTTGCCTGGTCGGGGCGGTTGTCCATGACGTGCGAGGCGACCCCGGCCTGGACGTTGACCAGGGCGATGTGGTGGGCGACCACGTCGTGCAGCTCGCGGGCGATGCGCAGCCGCTCCTCGGCGACCCGGCGGCGGGCCTCCTCCTCGCGGGTGCGTTCGGCGCGCTCGGCGCGCTCGCGGATGGCGTCGACGTAGGCGCGGCGGCTGCGGACCGCGTCGCCGGCGGCCGCCGCCATGCCCGTCCAGGCCAGGATCGCGAGGTTCTCCTGGGCGTACCAGGCGCGGTGCCCGAAGAACATCGCGGCGGCGGTCAGCACCACGCTGGTGAGCGCGCCGATCCGCCAGGTGGTGGGCCGGTCGGTGCGGGAGGCCACGGTGAACAGGGCGATCACCGCCGCGCCGGCGACCGGGGCGCGCGGGTCGTCGGACTGGACGACCAGTTCGACGACGGTCAGCGCGCCGGTCGCGGCCAGCACCGTGCGGGGCAGCCGCCGGCGCAGCACCAGCGCGCCGCAGGCGAGGGCGGCGAGCACCACGGTGGTGGCGGTGAGCTCGCGGACCCCGAAGCGGGGGAAGTGGGCGCCGTGCGGGCCGTGCGGCCCGGCCACCGCGCCGCAGAGGATCGCGACGAAGACCACCACCGCCACGGCGGCGTCGAACGCGAGCCGGTGCGTCGTGTGCCACTGGCGGAGCCGGGCGACGCGGGTGACGTCCTGGGCGGCGACATCACCGTGGCGCACGGCGCAGGCGCCCGGGGCGGTGGCTGGCGACGGGTTCACAGGGAGAAACGGTAGCGCCCCGGTCCCCCAACGGGGCCGGGGCGCTGTCCGTAGTGCGCTGGGTCGTGCGGGTGCGGCCGCGGGCTCAGCCCGGGATCAGCCCGTCGTCGCTGAGCATCTCCCGGACCTCCTCCAGACTGGCGTCCGGGGAGGGCAGGATCAGCTCGGAGGGTTCCAGGGCGTCGTCCGGCAGCGGGGTGCCGAGGCGGCGGACGGAGTCCAGCAGGGCCCCCAGGGTGCGCCGGAATCCGGCTTCGTCACCGCTCTCCATCTCGGCGAGCAGTTCGTCGTCCAGCTTGTTGAGCTCGATGAAGTGGGCGTCATCCAGCTTCACCTGCCCCTCCCCCATGATCCGTACGATCACGACGGTCTCCCTTGTTCCGGTCGGGCGGGGTCGCGGCTGCGGCGGCGGGCCGTCCTCGCGGGCGGTCCGCCGCCGTCGGTCACTGCTTGTCGAGACGCGGGTGCTGCTGCGGCGGCGCCTGCTGGGCGGCGCCGCCTTGGCCGCCCTCGATGGCCTGCTGCTGCGCGGACGGGCCGCCCGCCAGCTCGGCCTTCATCCGCTGCAGCTCCAGCTCGACGTCGCTGCCGCCGGAGAGCCGGTCCAGCTCGGCCGTGATGTCGTCCTTGGCCATGCCCGACGGGTCGTCCAGCGCGCCGGAGGCCATCAGCTCGTCGATGGCACCGGCCCGGGCCTGCAGCTGCGCGGTGCGGTCCTCGGCGCGCTGGATGGCCAGGCCGACGTCGCCCATCTCCTCGGAGATGCCGGAGAACGCCTCGCCGATCCGGGTCTGCGCCTGGGCGGCGGTGTACGTGGCCTTGATCGTCTCCTTCTTCGTGCGGAAGGCGTCGACCTTGGCCTGGAGCCGCTGCGCGGCGAGCGTCAGCTTCTCCTCCTCGCCCTGGAGCGTCTGGTGCTGCGTCTCCAGGTCGGTGACCTGCTGCTGCAGCGCGCTGCGCCGGGTCAGGGCCTCGCGGGCCAGGTCCTCGCGGCCGAGCGCCAGCGCCTTGCGGCCCTGGTCCTCCAGCTTGGTGGACTGGCCCTGGAGCTGGTTGAGCTGAAGCTCCAGGCGCTTGCGGGAGGTCGCCACGTCGGCGACGCCGCGGCGCACCTTCTGCAGCAGTTCGAGCTGCTTCTGGTACGAGTAGTCGAGGGTCTCGCGCGGGTCTTCGGCCCGGTCAAGGGCCTTGTTGGCCTTCGCGCGGAAGATCATCCCCATCCGCTTCATGACACCATCGCTCATGGGCCTCGCGCGCCCCCTTCTGACCGACTTGCATCGGGCTTAGGCTCCAGCACATCTACAGACCCCACAGTACGGGCCCTGGTTCCATTACCGCACTGTTCGGGCCCGGATGCGCTCCTCCTCCAGGACGATCAGACCGTCCGGCTTCTCCAGCCCAGGGAGTAGAGCGCCCCCGAGGTGCCACCGCACCGCCCGGTCCGTCCCCTTATGCCCCCACGGGGAGGGCGGTGCCGTTGTCGGATCGTTCCCCGTCGACCTGTGGCTCATTCGCGGCGAGCACGTACTCTTGGGTGTTGTGTTCCGAAGCCGTTCGAAGGATGAGCAGGCCGCGGCCGCCAAGGTGACCGCGTCCCAGCCCCAGCAGCCCCGCGACCCGCAGGCCCCCAAGGGTCGCCCGACGCCCAAGCGCAGCGACGCCCAGTCGCAGCGCCGCACGCGCGCACACACACCGACCAACCGCAAGGACGCCATGAAGGCGCAGCGGGAGGCCCGGCGCGCCGACCTGGCCCGTCAGCGCGAGGCGCTGGCCAACGGCGACGAGCGCTATCTTCCCGTGCGCGACAAGGGCCCGTTGCGCCGCTTCGCCCGGGACTACGTCGACTCCCGGTGGTGCGCGGCGGAGTTCTTCCTGCCGGTGGCCGTGATCATCCTGGTGCTGACGATGATCCGGGTGCCGCAGATCCAGTCCCTGGCGCTGCTGCTGTGGCTGGTGATCATCGTGCTGATCGTGCTGGACTCCGTGCTGATCTGGTTCCGGCTGGGCAAGGTGCTCCAGCAGCGCTTCCCCAAGGAAAACCTCAAGGGCGTCCGCGCCTACGCGGTGATGCGCACGCTCCAGATGCGCCGGCTGCGGCTGCCCAAGCCGCAGGTCAAGCGCGGCCAGCGCCCCTGATCCAGGGCGGCTCGGGACGACGGGGGCCGGCCGTGCCGGCCCCCACCGCTGCTGTCTTCACTCATTCCTCGTCGGCGTGCAGGCTCATCGGCCCGGCGTAGATCTCCGTACCGTCCTCGAAGAGCCGGACCTGGTCGACGCCGCCGTCGCGCAGGTCGCGCCACTGCTCCCCGATCCAGGACTCGGCGTCCCCCTGGGTCGTGAACTCCTCCGGTTCCACGGTGGGCACCGCCTCCGAACCGTCCGTCTTCTCGAACCGCCACGTCCACGCCATGTGCGCCTCCTGGAGTCCCACCGGGTCCGCCGGGTCCGCCGATCCCACCGCGTGCGCCGGATGCCCCGCGCCGCGCCGTGCCTGCTGATCGTGCTTCCCCGCTTGATCGGAAGCCTAACGGCCGTGTCGAGGGGTGCTCCGCGCGCTCCGGGCGACGGTGTCCGCAGGCGCCCCGCCGCGCTGGCGCGGGCCGGACGCGAGAGACTTACCCGGGTGGACCTGACTCTCCTCGGCACCGGCGCCCCGTTGGGGCTGCCGCGTCCCGACTGCCCGTGTGCCGCCTGCGCGACCGCCGTCGGCGACGAGGCGCGGGCGGCGACCGCCCTGCTCGTCGACGGCGCGCTGCTGCTCGACCTGACCCCGGGCCCGGCCTTCGCGGCCGCCCGCGCGGGCCGGTCGCTCACCGGTGTGCGGCAGGTCCTGCTCTCCCACCCGCACGACGGGCCGGCCCTGGAGGTGCCGGCCGGGCTGCCGCAGCCGGGCCGGGTGGCCGACGGGCGGAAGCTGGCACTGCTCGACGGGCACCGGGTGCGGGCGGTCGCGGTGGACGTGCCCGGCACCGGCTACGAGATCACCGGCGGCGACGGCGAGCGGCTGCTGTACCTTCCGCCCGGCGCGGCGCCGGCCGGGCTCGACGAGGCCGGGAACGGCCCGTCCGGGACGCCCCCGGCGCCGTACGACCTGGTGCTGCTGGACGTGCTGGCGCGGCCGGAGGCGCTGGCCCGGCTGCGGGCGGGCGGCGCGGTGGACGCGGCGACCGACGTGGTCGCGGTGCACCTGGACCACAACGTGCCGCCCGGGCCCGAACTCCACCGGCGGCTGGCGGCGCTGGGCGCCCGCACGGTGGCGGACGGCAGCACGCTGGTCGTCGGCGAGTACCACGCGGTGCCCGATCTGCCGCGCCGGACGCTGGTGCTGGGCGGGGCGCGCAGCGGCAAGTCGGTGGAGGCCGAGCGGCGGCTGCTGGCGTTCCCCGAGGTGGTGTACGTGGCCACCGGCGGCACCCGGGAGGGCGACGAGGACTGGGCGCTGCGGGTGGCGCTGCACCGCGAGCGGCGCCCGGCGGGCTGGCGGACCGTCGAGACCTGCGACCTGGTGCCGCTGCTGGCGGAGCCCGCGACCGCGCCGCCGCTGCTCGTCGACTGCCTGGCGCTGTGGCTGACGCACGCCATGGACGAGGCCGGGGCGTGGGACGACGCGGTGTGGGAGGCGGACGGCCGGCGGGCGCTGCGGGAGCGCTGCGAAGCCCTGGTGGCGGCCGTGCGGGAGACCCGGCGGCGGGTGGTGGCGGTGAGCAACGAGGTCGGTTCGGGGGTGGTCCCGGCGACCCCGGCGGGCCGCCGCTTCCGGGACGAACTCGGGCGGCTGAACGCCGCGTTCGGCGCGGAGTGCGAGCAGCTGCTGCTGGTGGTCGCCGGCCAGGCGCTTGCGCTGCGCGGCTGACAACGGCCCGGCGCGGCCCGTGTCCGCTTGCCCGGGGGGACGCCGGCGGGTCCGCTGGGACCGTGACCGAACTCTCCCGGCATCGCGGGTGCACCTGCACCTCCCCCTTCCGGCGCCGCCGTTCGCGGCACGGCGCCTCCGGCCGTCCCGGGCGGGACGACCGCAGCGGTCCCGGCGAACTGAGCGCCCCCGCCGAGGCGGCCGTCCGCGGCTATCTGGCGCGCCGCCCGGAAGCCACCGTGGTGGTCCTCGGCGAGGGCCCGGGAACCGGCTTCCGGCGGCTGGACAACGGGCGGCTGACCTGGCTCTCGGTGCTGCCGCCCGGGGACGCGGCGGCCCGCCGGATGCTGCTGCCGGACGGCCCCCGGCGGCGCACCGTCGGCCGCCCGGGAACCGGTGCCGGCTGGCCGGCCCTGGTGGGCACGGTGGAGCGCGGGGTGGTCGTGGCGGTGCCGGGGGCGCCCGCGGGGCTGCCGGCGGGCGCGGTACGGGATCTGCTCGCGGTGTGCGCGGCGCGGTTCCCCGGCGGGGCGCTGGTCCTGGACGCGCTGCCCTGGCGGGCGGTGGCGGCCGTGTTCCTGACGGTCCGCCACCATCGGGGCGTCGCCGCGGTGCACGCCCGGCCCCTGCCGCCCCGCCGGCCGTCCGGACCGGCCCGGCCGGGGCGGCGGTGGCTGCCGTGGACGGCGGTGTGCGAGGTGCACTTCGCCGCCGCGCAGGCCGCCTGACGGCCCGTCGGCACCGCGCGGGCGCGCCCGGGTGCGGCGCCGTCCCCGGCGCACGCCCCGCCGGCGCGCCGTTGCCGGTAATCTGCGCCCAATGAGCGCCCTGAACCTCGATGACTTCGCCCAACTGATCGAGCGCCCCGACGGCGATGTCCGCCGCGCCGCCGAGGAGCGGCGGGCCCGGACGGCCGTGCCGCCCGGCGCGCTGGGGCGGCTGGACGACCTCGGCGGCTGGCTCGCCGCCGTCCAGCAGCAGGTGCCGGTGCGGCCCGTCGAGCGGCCGCGGGCGCTGCTGTTCGCGGGCGACCACGGCGTCGCGCGGCTGGGCGTCTCGGCCCGGCCGGCCGGCGGCACCCGCGACCTGGTGCGGGCCGTCCTGGACGGGGCGAGCCCGGCCGCGGTGCTGGCCCGCTCCGCCGGGGTGCCGGTGCGGGTGGTCGACATGGCGGTGGACTGCGACCCGGCGGAGCTGCCGGCGGAGGTCACCCGGCACCGCGTGCGCCGCGGCTCGGGGCGGATCGACGTCGAGGACGCGCTGACCCTCACGGAGGCCGAGGCGGCGTTCCGGGCCGGTGTGGCGATCGCCGACGAGGAGGCGGACGCCGGCACCGACCTGGTCGTGCTGGGCGATCTGAGCGTGGGCGGCACCACCGCGGCGGGCACCCTGATCGCCGCGCTGTGCGGGACGGACGCCTCGGTCGTCACCGGACGCGGCGGCCGGCCGATCGACGACCTGGCCTGGATGCGCAAGTGCGCGGCGATCCGGGACGCGCTGCGCCGGGCCCGGCCGGTCCTCGGCGACCAGCTGGAGCTGCTGGCGACCGTCGGCGGCGCCGACCTCACCGCGGCCACCGGCTTCCTGTTGCAGTGCGCGGTCCGCCGCACCCCGGTGATCCTGGACGGTGTGGTGTCCGCGGCCTGTGCGCTGGTGGCGCAGCGGGTGGCGTTCCGGGCGCCGGACTGGTGGGTGGCGGGACAGGCGAGCGGCGAACCCGCGCAGGCCAAGGCGCTGGACCGGATCGCGCTCAACCCTCTGCTCGATCACGGCGTCACAGCGGGCGAGGGGACCGGGGCACTGCTGGCGCTGCCGCTGGTACGGGCGGCCGCCGCCCTGGCGGCGGAGCTCCCGGTGCACGACTGACACCACCGGGCGCGCCCGCGCACCGCCCGTCCGCGACGGCACCCGGCCGGCCCGGCGACGGCTCCCCGTAAGATCGCTTTTGCACGTTTTTTCGGGAGAGATCGCTTTGAGTCCGGAGGAAGACCTCCCCCGCGGCCGGTGGGCACGCCGCGGTGCCGCGTTCGGCGTCTGGTACCTGCGCGCCGTCGCCCTCGTGAACGTCCTCGGGGCGGTGTGGGTGTCGCTCGGCAACGACATCCGGCGCCACAACGCCGCGGACCTCTTCACCCCGTACCTGCTCACCGCGGGCTTCGCCTCGGCCGCGTTCTCGCTGTTCCTGGCGGTGACGCTGCGGCGGCGGAAGCGGGCGGCGTGGATCCTGAACGTGGTGCTGTCCGGGCTCTTCCTATTGCTGGTCGCCGTGTTGATGACACTCGACCCGGATTACCGGGCGCGGCCGCAGAACTGGGTCTCGCTGGCGCTGACGCTGGCGTTCACGGCGTCCCTGCTGGCCGGGCGCCGGGAGTTCTACGCCCGGGGCGACCGGGCCAACCCGAAGCTGGCGGCACTCACCGCGGCCGGCGGGCTGCTGGTCGCCTCGCTGCTGGCGGCCCTGCTGGTGACGCTCACCAACGCGCCCGGTGCGAGCACCGTTCCCCGAGCTCTCAACTCCGTTCGAGCAGGGGAGGCCCCCTTCACCGGAGCGGCTGCCGCCGCGCAGTCCGCCGACGCCTCGACGTTCGCCGAGCGCTGGCGGTACGGCCTGCTGCGGCTGGTCTCGCTCGCCGCCGACGACCGCGGATTCCCCGGGATCGCCACCCCGAACTGGGTCAACGGCACCATCAACGTGCTCAGCGCGGTGCTGCTGGCGGCCGTGCTGTGGGCCGCGTTCCGGTCCGTGCGCACCATCGACCCGATCACCGCGGACGACGCGGAGCGGCTGCGCGGGCTGCTGGACCGGCACGGCGACCGGGACTCGCTGGGGTACTTCGCGCTGCGCGGGGACAAGAGCGCGGTGTTCTCCCCCAGCGGCAAGGCGGCGGTGACGTACCGGGTGGTCGGCGGGGTCTCGTTGGCCTCCGCCGATCCACTGGGCGACCCGGAGGCGTGGCCGGGGGCGATCGACCGATGGCTGGCCGAGGCCCGGGAGCACGGCTGGGCACCCGCGGTGATCGGCGCGAGCGAGGAGGGCGGCACGATCTACGCCCGGCACGGGCTGGACGCGCTGGAGCTGGGCGACGAGGCGATAGTGGAGACCGCGGAGTTCACCCTGGGCGGCCGGGCCATGCGCAGCGTGCGGCAGGCGTACCACCGCGTGCAAAGGGCCGGCTACGCCGTCCGTATCCGGCGGCACGCGGACATCCCCGCGGACGAGATGGCGCACCTGGTGCGCCTGGTGGATGACTGGCGCGACGGGGACACCGAGCGGGGCTTCTCGATGGCGCTGGGACGGCTGGGCGACCGCTCGGACGGCCGCTGCGTGATGCTCGAATGCACCGACGCCGAGGGCCGGTTGCGGGCCCTGTTGAGCTTCGTCCCATGGGGGACCGAGGGGTTGTCGCTGGACCTGATGCGGCGCGACCGGGACTCCGACAACGGGCTCGTGGAGTTCATGGTGCTGGAGCTGATCCAGCGCGCGGACGAGGTGGGGATCACTCGGCTCTCGCTCAACTTCGCGATGTTCCGCTCCGTCTTCGAACGGGGGTCGCGGCTCGGCGCGGGCCCGGTGCTGCGGTTGTGGCGCTCCCTGCTCGGCTTCTTCTCCCGGTGGTGGCAAATCGAATCGCTCTATCGCGCCAACGCGAAATACCGGCCCGTCTGGGAACCTCGTTACATGCTCTTCGAGAAGAGCACCGACGTGCTGCGGATCGGCCTGGCCGCCGCCCGCGCCGAGGGCTTCCTCGAAGCGCCCGGGCTGCCGAAGTGGCTGAACCGCAAGCAGCTGGAGAAGGGCAGATGAGCGCCCCCGGCAGAGGGCGGGGGACGGCGTCCGGCATACGACGCGCGGTCCGCGCCGAGTGGGGCCGGCTGCTGTGGACGGTGTGGCCCGCGCTGGTGGCCCGCCGGCTCCGGGCGATCCCGCTGACCCTGACCGCGGTGTGCCTGACTCTGACCTTCCACTTCGTCCAGAAGCAGTCCTGGGGCTACCACGCCGTCCAGGACATCGGCTCGGTCCAGGCGTACGAGCACCTGTGGCTGGCGCTGCTGCGCACCCCGCTGTCGCTGTTCGTACCGGCCCTGGACCTGCCGGTGTGGGGCGCGCTGGCGCAGATCCTGGTGGTCTTCGGGATCGCCGAGATCTGCCTGGGCCGGTGGCAGACGCTGCTGGTCGCCTACACGGCCACGCTCGCGGGAACGATGTACGCCCGGATCGGCCTGTGGATCGGCCCGGACAGCCCGATCGGGCTGCCGGACTCCGACAAGTTCGTCGTCGACACCGGCCCGTCGGCGGCCGTGGTCGGCCTGGCGGTGGTCGTCTGCTGGCGCTACCGGGCCCGTCTGACCTGCGCCGCGGTGGTCGTGGCGATGGTCGTCGAGGTGGTGTTCATCAAGAACAACCTGGCGGGCAAGGAGCACGTCGCGGCGGTGCTGGTGGTGCTGGCGCTGTGCATGGCATGGGACTGGTGGCGGCCGCTCAAGCCGTACGACGCCCAGTACACCCGGGGCCGGGGCCACGCCTGGTGACCTGCCCCGGACCGGCGGGCCGCCCGGCGTCCCCGGGTACGCTGCCGCGGTGACCGACACCGCCCCCTCCCCCGCCTCGCCCCTCGACGGGCTCCGCTTCGCGTTCGGCACGCTGACCGTGCTGCCGGTGCGGGTGCCCCGCTGGGACCGGGCCGCGGCGCGCGGCGGGATGCTGTGCGCGCCGGTGGCCGGGCTGGTGGTCGGCCTGTGCGCGGCGGCGCTCGGCGGGGTGCTGCTGCTCGGCGGCGGCCCGCTGCTGGCCGCGACCGGCAGCGCCGCGGTGCCCGCGGTGCTCACCCGCGGCCTGCACCTGGACGGGCTCGCGGACACCGCGGACGGCCTGGGCAGCGCCCGGCCGGCCGAGGAGGCGCTGCGCATCATGAAGCGGTCCGACATCGGGCCGTTCGGCGTCATCACCCTGCTGTTCACGCTGCTCGCCCAAGTGGCGGCGCTGTCCGGGCTGTACGCGGCGGGCTGGGCGGCCGGCGCCGCCGGGGCGGTCGTGGCGGCGGTCACCGCCCGCGGCGCGCTGACCCTGGCCTCCCGGGCGGGGGTGCCGGCGGCCCGGCCGGAGGGGCTGGGCGCGGCGGTCGCCGGGACCGTCCCGGTGCCGGCCGCGGCGGGCTGCGCGGCGCTGGTGGCGGCCGGCTGCGCGGCGTTCGGCGCGGCGGCCGGCGGCCCGTACGGCGCGCTGCACGCGGGCGCGGCCGCGCTGCTGGGGCTGGCCGGCGGGGAACTGCTGCTGCGGCACTGCCGGCGGCGGTTCGGCGGGGTGACCGGCGATGTCTTCGGCGCGCTGGCCGAGTGCGCCGGGCTCACCGCGTTGGTACTGCTCACTCTTGGCTGAACACCACCGGGACCGACGTCAACCCCCTTGCCTCCCGGGCGAGTTGCGGGGAACGTCCGGATGCGGGCGACGCCCCGTCAGGTGCCGGTGCCGTAACCGGCCGGGCCGGGCGGCGCCACCGAGCGTAGGCTCGGCCGCAGCAGCGCGTACGCGCGAAACGGATTCCCCGGACGGAACAGGACTTTCATCACCGTGACTGCACTGACCCTCAGTACTTCTTCCGCCGCAACGGTGCGTGCGGATGCCGTCGTCGTCGGCGCGGCGAAGGGCGCCAAGGGCGTCGTGGTCGCCCCCGGCGCCGAGGCCGTGGACAAGGCGTTCGGCGGCAAGCTCGCCGCCGTGCTGGAGACCCTCGGCGCGAGTGGCGCCGAGGGCGAGGTGACCAAGCTCCCCGCGGCCGACGGCATCAAGGCACCGGTCGTGCTGGCGGTCGGCCTGGGCGACGCCCCGGCCAAGGGCGAGTCCTACGACCACGAGGCGCTGCGCCGCGCGGCGGGCAGCGCGGCCCGGGCGCTGACCGGCACCAAGAAGGCCGCCTTCGCGCTGCCGGTCGAGCACGCCGGGGCGGCCGCCGCGGTGGGCGAGGGCGCTCTGCTGGGCGCGTACGCCTTCACCGCCTTCCGCGGCGACGGCGGGAACGGCAAGGCCGCCAAGGGCCGCAAGGCGGACGCCAAGTCGGCGCCGCTGGGCGAGGCCACCGTCCTCGGCGGCAAGCCGCGGGACAAGGAGTTCAAGGCCGCCGCGGAGCGCGCCCAGGTGCTGGCCTCGGAGATCAACCGCGCCCGCGACCTGATCAACACCCCGTCCAACGCGCTGGACCCCAAGCAGTTCGCGGCGCACGCCCAGGCCGCCGCCAAGGAGTTCGGCCTGACCGTCGAGGTACTGGACGAGAAGGCGCTCAAGAAGGGCGGCTACGGCGGTCTGATGGGCGTCGGCCAGGGCTCGGAGGCGCCGCCGCGGCTGGTGCGGATCGCGCACACGCACGCGGACGCGGAGCGGACGCTGGCGCTGGTCGGCAAGGGCATCACCTACGACTCCGGCGGCATCTCGCTGAAGCCGGCCGGCCACAACGAGACCATGAAGTGCGACATGAGCGGCGCCGCCGCGGTGTTCGCCGCGGTCGTGGCCGCCGCCCGGCTGGACCTCCCGGTGAACGTCACCGGCTGGCTGGCGCTCGCCGAGAACATGCCGTCCGGCGCCGCCACCCGCCCCGGCGACGTCCTGACCATGTACAGCGGCAAGACCGTCGAGGTGCTCAACACCGACGCCGAGGGCCGGCTCGTCCTGGCCGACGCGCTGACCCGGGCCTCCGAGGAGTCGCCGGACGCGATCGTGGACGTGGCGACGCTCACCGGCGCGATGGTGCTGGCGCTGGGCCACCGCCACTTCGGGATCATGGCCAACGACGACGCCTTCCGCACCTCGATCCACGAGATCGCCGAGGAGGTCGGCGAGGACTCCTGGCCGATGCCGATGCCCGGCCACCTCCGCAAGGGCATGGACTCCCCGGTCGCCGACCTCGCCAACATGGGCGAGCGGATGGGCGGCGGCCTGGTCGCCGGCCTCTTCCTGAAGGAGTTCGTCGGCGAGGGCATCCCCTGGGCGCACCTGGACATCGCCGGCCCGGCCTTCCACGAGGGCGGACCCTGGGGCTACACCCCCAAGGGCGGCACCGGTTCCTCGGTCCGCACCCTGGTGCGGCTGGCCGAGCGGACCGCCGAGGGCGACCTGGGCTGACCCGGGCCGGTCGGCCCGGTCGGAGGTGCGGCACGGCCCCGGGCGGCGCCCGGGGCCGTCGTAGGCTTGCCACGACGTGTTCGCCCTCGACGAAATCCGCCCACCCGTCACCCACCCCCCTTCCCAGGTGGCGCTACGCGCCGCCGTACCTGTTCGTGCGGTCCACCGACCCCGACGAGGCGGCTGATCGGCCGTCCACAGCCCGGCCCCGCGTCCCGCCTTCGTGGAACAAGTGCGAAGATGGGTTCTCGGCAGGACAGGGCCCCCCTTACCCAGGGCCGAGTTAAAGCGGCCGAACAACAGCCGCGGACCGGTCACCGAAGACCGGCTCCGGCGCACCCATGCATGGAGGACGTGACGTGGCGAACGACGCCAGCACCGTTTTCGACCTAGTGATCCTCGGTGGCGGCAGCGGCGGTTACGCCGCCGCTCTGCGCGGGGCGCAGCTGGGTCTCGACGTCGCCCTGATCGAGAAGGGCAAGGTCGGCGGCACCTGCCTGCACAACGGCTGCATCCCCACGAAGGCTCTGCTGCACGCCGGCGAGATCGCGGACCAGGCTCGTGAGAGCGAGCAGTTCGGTGTCAAGGCCACCTTCGAGGGCATCGACATCGACGCGGTCCACAAGTACAAGGACGAGGTCATCTCGGGCCTGTACAAGGGCCTGCAGGGTCTGATCGCCTCGCGCAAGGTGACCTACATCGAGGGCGAGGGCCGGCTGTCCTCCCCGACCTCGGTCGCGGTCGACGGCCGGCAGGTCCAGGGCCGTCACGTCCTGCTCGCGACCGGCTCCGTGCCGAAGTCGCTGCCGGGCCTGGAGATCGACGGCAACCGCATCATCTCCTCGGACCACGCGCTCACGCTCGACCGCGTCCCGAAGTCCGCGATCATCCTGGGCGGCGGCGTGATCGGCGTCGAGTTCGCCTCGGCGTGGAAGTCCTTCGGCACCGACGTCACCGTCGTCGAGGGCCTCAAGCACCTCGTCCCGGTCGAGGACGAGAACAGCTCCAAGCTGCTGGAGCGGGCCTTCCGCAAGCGGGGCATCAAGTTCAACCTCGGCACCTTCTTCGACAAGGCCGAGTACACCGCCGACGGCGTCAAGGTCACCCTCGCCGACGGCAAGACCTTCGAGGCCGAGGTGCTGCTGGTCGCCATCGGCCGCGGTCCGGTCTCCGCCGGTCTCGGCTACGAGGAGCAGGGCGTCGCGATGGACCGCGGCTACGTCCTGGTCGACGAGTACATGCAGACCAACGTGCCGACCATCTCGGCCGTCGGCGACCTCGTCCCCACCCTCCAGCTCGCCCACGTCGGCTTCGCCGAGGGCATGCTGGTGGCGGAGCGGCTGGCCGGCCAGAAGGTCGTCCCGATCGACTACGACGGCGTCCCGCGCGTCACGTACTGCCACCCCGAGGTCGCGTCGGTGGGCATCACCGAGGCCAAGGCCAAGGAGCTGTACGGCGCGGACAAGGTCGTGGCGCTGAAGTACAACCTTGCGGGCAACGGCAAGAGCAAGATCCTCAAGACCGCGGGCGAGATCAAGCTCGTCCAGGTCAAGGACGGTGCCGTGGTCGGCGTCCACATGGTCGGTGACCGTATGGGCGAGCAGGTCGGCGAGGCCCAGCTGGTCTACAACTGGGAGGCCCTGCCGGCCGAGGTTGCGCAGCTCATCCACGCGCACCCCACGCAGAACGAGGCGCTCGGCGAGGCCCACCTGGCCCTGGCCGGCAAGCCCCTCCACTCCCACGACTGACCCCAGTCCCGGGCGCGACCACATCCGTACTTGCGATAGGAGCAACTGAAACCATGGCGGTTTCCGTAACCCTGCCGGCGCTCGGCGAGAGCGTCACCGAGGGCACCGTCACCCGCTGGCTGAAGGCCGAGGGCGAGCGCATCGAGGCCGACGAGCCGCTGCTGGAGGTGTCGACCGACAAGGTCGACACCGAGATTCCGGCTCCGGCGTCCGGCATTCTGGCCTCCATCAAGGTGGCCGAGGACGAGACCGTGGAGGTCGGCGCCGAGCTGGCCATCATCGACGACGGCAGCGGCGCCCCGGCGGCCGCGCCGGCTCCGGCCGCCGCCGAGGCCCCGGCCCCGGCCGCACAGCCCGAGCCGGCCCCGGCCCCCGTGGCCGAGGCCCCCGCCGCCGCCCCCGCGGGCGGTGCCGAGGGCACCGACGTGCTCCTCCCCGCCCTCGGCGAGAGCGTCACCGAGGGCACCGTCACCCGCTGGCTGAAGGAGGTCGGCGAGGAGGTCTCCGAGGACGAGCCGCTGCTCGAGGTCTCCACCGACAAGGTCGACACCGAGATCCCCGCCCCGACCTCCGGCACCCTGCTGGAGATCCTGGTGGCCGAGGACGAGACCGCCGAGGTCGGCGCCAAGCTCGCGGTGATCGGCGTCAAGGGTGCGGCTCCGGCCGCCGCCCCGGCTCCGGCCGCCCCGGCTCCGGCCCCCGCGCCGGCTCCGGCCGCTCCGGCGCCCGCCCCGGCTCCGGCGCCCACCCCGGCTCCGGCGCCCACCCCGGCCGCCACCCCGGCCGCCGCCCCGGCACCGGCCGCCCCGGCCCCCGCGCCGGCTCCGGCTCCGGTCGCGCCCGCCCCTGTCACCCCCGCCCCGGCGGCCGGTGAGGCGGACGGCGCCTACGTCACCCCGCTGGTCCGCAAGCTCGCGGCGGAGAACGGCGTGAACCTCGCCACGGTCAAGGGCACCGGTGTCGGTGGCCGGATCCGCAAGCAGGACGTCATCGCCGCCGCCGAGGCCCTCAAGGCCGCCGTCCCGGCTCCGGCCGCGCCGGCCGCCGCCCCGGCCAAGGCCGGCGCTCCGGTCATCGAGGCGTCGCCGCTGCGCGGTCAGACCGTCAAGATGCCGCGGATGCGCAAGGTCATCGGCGACAACATGATGAAGGCCCTGCACGGCCAGGCGCAGCTGACCTCCGTGGTCGAGGTGGACATCACCGCGATCATGCGGATGCGCAACAAGGCCAAGGACGCGTTCGCGCAGCGCGAGGGCGTCAAGCTCTCCCCGATGCCGTTCTTCGTCAAGGCCGCAGTCCAGGCGCTGAAGGCCCACCCGGTCGTCAACGCCCGGATCAACGAGGACGAGGGCACCATCTCCTACTTCGACACCGAGAACGTCGGTATCGCGGTGGACGCGGAGAAGGGCCTGATGACCCCGGTCATCAAGGGTGCGGGCGACCTCAACATCGCCGGCATCGCCCGGAAGACCGCGGAGCTGGCCGGCAAGGTCCGCGGCAACAAGATCACCCCGGACGAGCTGTCCGGCGCGACCTTCACCATCAGCAACACCGGTTCGCGCGGCGCCCTGTTCGACACCGTGATCGTGCCGCCGAACCAGGTCGGCATCCTGGGCATCGGTGCCACCGTCAAGCGCCCGGTGGTCATCAACCACCCGGACCTCGGCGAGACCATCGCCATCCGCGACATGACCTACCTGGCCCTGTCGTACGACCACCGTCTGGTGGACGGCGCCGACGCGGCCCGCTACCTGACCACGGTCAAGCAGATCCTGGAGGCCGCGGAGTTCGAGACCGAGATCGGTCTCTGAGCGGCGGTCGCTCTCGCAGCGACCGAGGATCGCAACGAGACCGAAAGCGGTCTCCGACGCCGACTCCCGCCAGGGAAAAGGCAGTTGCACCCAGGGGCCGGCCCCGGTTCGTTCCGACGAGCCGGGGCCGGCCCTTTGGCACGTCCGCGTCCGGCGATAATGGCCCCGGCACCACGTCTCGCGGCCCGATCCGCTCTGAAGGAGCACCTCATGACCCCGCCCGTCGTCCACTCGCTGCGCGAACAGATCCGCGAGCACATCCTGGAGGGGATCGTCAGCGGCCGCTGGCAGCCGGGCGAGCGGATCGTGGAGCGGCGGATCGCGGTGGAGCTGGAGGTCAGCCAGACGCCGGTGCGGGAGGCGCTGCGGGAGCTGGAGTCGCTCCAGCTGATCGAGTCGGCGCCGAACAAGGGCGTCCGGGTGCGCAATCTCACCGCGGACGACCTCAAGGAGAGCTACCCGGTCCGGGCCGGGCTGGAGCAGGTCGCCGCGGAGCTGGCGGCGGGCCGGCTGGCGGAGGACACCGCGGCGCTGGAGCGCGAGGTGGCGGCCCTGCGGGAGGCCGACGCGGCGGGCGACGGCGAGGCCCAGGTGCGGCACACGGTGGCCTTCCACCGGGAGATCGTGCGGGCGGCCGGGAACGCCGTGCTGCTGCACACCTGGGAGTCGCTGGGCGTCGAGGTCTGGACGACGCTGTCGATCCGCTGGTTCAGCCCCGAGCCGCGCTCGCACGCCCAGGACCACCAGGAGCTGGTGGACGCGTTCCGGCGGCGCGACCCGCGGATCGGCGCGCTCCTCAAGGCGCATGTGCTGAGCTGCGCGCCGCGGGTCTGACGCGCGTACCGGGGACGGAGACGGCACGGGCAGCGCAGACGGCACGGACAGCACGGGCGGCGTCGGCGGGCGGCCTCGCGGAGTGTTCCGCGGGGTCGCCCGTCGGCGTGTGACGAGGGGCGGCGGAGTCGGCCTCCGGACCTCGGGAGCGGTCGCCGGCTCCGGGGCGTGCCGGGGGCGCTCCGGGGCGTAACGGAGGCGGACTCCGGAGCTGGCACGCCGTGCCCCGAATTGCGGCACCCCGTGCCGACCTGCGGTTTTTCCTCCCTTCGACGTTGATCGATCATCGATCAGAGAGTTATCGTCGATTCCCGGGGCGCGACACCCCTGCCTGCCGAATGCCTGCCGAACTCGCATTCCCACCCGTCCGGAAAGGGGCCACCCATGCCCGATCCCGTGCGCCTGCCGTACAGCCAGCTCGACCAGCTCCCGGACCGCGACCCCGAGGAGACGGCCGAGTGGCGCGAGTCGCTGGACGCCGTCGCCAAGGCAGCGGGCCCGCACCGCGCCGCGTACCTGATGCGCCGCGCCCTGGAGCACACCGCCCACACCGAGGGCACCGACCTGCCCTCGCTGCTGGAGACGGACTACGTCAACACCATCCCGACCTCCGCCGAGCCCGCCTTCCCGGGTGACGAGGCGCTGGAGGCCCGGATCACCGCCTGGAACCGCTGGAACGCGGCGGCCATGGTGACCCGCGGCTCCAAGCTCGGCCTGGGCGGCCACATCGCGACCTTCGCGTCGGCGGCCTGGCTCTACGAGACCGGCTTCCAGCACTTCTTCCGCGGCAAGGAGGGCGACGGCTCCGGCGACCAGCTCTACATACAGGGCCACGCCTCCCCCGGCATCTACGCCCGCGCCTTCCTCGAAGGCCGGCTCACCGAGGACCAGCTCGACCACTTCCGCCAGGAGGCCGGCGGCGAGGGCCTGCCCTCGTACCCGCACCCGCGGCGGCTGCCCTGGCTGTGGGAGTTCCCCACCGTCTCCATGGGCCTGGGCCCGCTCTCCGCGATCTACCAGGCGCGCTTCAACCGCTACCTGGAGCACCGCGGCATCAAGGACACCGCCAACTCGCACGTGTGGGCGTTCCTCGGCGACGGCGAGATGGACGAGCCGGAGTCGACCGCCGCGCTGGCGCTGGCCGGCCGCGAGGGGCTGGACAACCTCACCTTCGTCATCAACTGCAACCTCCAGCGCCTGGACGGCCCGGTCCGCCCCAACTTCAAGATCGTGCAGGAGCTGGAGGCCCAGTTCCGCGCCGCCGGGTGGAACGTCGTCAAGGCCCTGTGGGGCCGGGCGTGGGACGAGGTCTTCGCGCTCGACACCGACGGCGTGCTGCTCCAGCGGCTGCGCGAGACCCCGGACGCGCAGTTCCAGACGTACGCCACCCGCGACGCCGCCTATCTGCGCGAGCACTTCTTCGGCGCGAGCGACGCCCTGAAGGCGCTCGGCGCGCAGCTCTCCGACGCCAAGCTGCTGGAGCTGTTCCAGACCTCCCGCGCCGGCCACGAGCCGCGCAAGGTGTACGCCGCGTACCAGGCCGCCGTCGAGCACAAGGGCGCGCCGACGGTCATCCTGGCGCAGACCGTCAAGGGCTACACCCTGGGCACGGGCTTCGAGTCCCGCAACGCCAACCACCAGATGAAGAAGCTGACGATGGCGGAGTTCCGCACCATGCGGGACCTGCTCGAACTCCCCATCCCGGACAGCGCGTTGGAGGGCGACCTGGTGCCGTACTGGCGCCCGGCCGAGGACTCCCCCGAGATGCGGTACCTGCGCACCCGGCGCGCCGCCCTGGACGGCCCGGCCCCGGCCCGCCAGGTCGTGGCCAAGCCGCTGCCGATGCCCGCCGACAAGAACTTCGACGCGCTGAAGAAGGGCTCCGGCAGCCAGGAGATCGCCACCACCATGGCGTTCGTCCGGCTGGTCAAGGACCTGATGCGGGACAAGGAGACCGGCAAGCGCTGGGTCCCGATCGTCCCGGACGAGGCCCGCACCTTCGGCATGGAGTCGCTCTTCCCGACCGCCGGCCTCTACTCCCCCAAGGGCGCGACCTACGACCCGGTCGACCGGGACCAGCTGCTCTGGTACAAGGAGGCCCGGAACGGCCAGATCCTCAACGAGGGGATCACCGAGGCCGGTTCGCTGGCCGACTTCACCGCCGCCGCGACGTCGTACGCGACGCACGGCGAGCCGATGATCCCGTTCTACATCTTCTACTCGATGTTCGGCTGGCAGCGGACCGCCGACCAGTTCTGGGCGCTCGCCGACCAGCTGGGCCGCGGCTTCGTGATCGGCGCCACCGCCGGCCGCACGACGATGACCGGTGAGGGCCTCCAGCACGCCGACGGCCACTCGCACCTGATCGCCTCCACCAACCCGGCGGCGCTCTCGTACGACCCGGCGTTCGCCTACGAGGTGGCCGTGATCGTCAAGGAGGGCCTGCGCCGGATGTACGGTCCGGACGCGGAGGACGTCTTCTACTACCTGACGGTCTACAACGAGACCAAGGTGCAGCCGCCGATGCCGGAGGGCGTCGAGGAGGGCATCCTCAAGGGCCTCTACCGCTTCAAGGAGGCCGGCTCCGTCGAGGGTGCCCCCGGGGGCGCCGAGGTCCCGCGGCTCCAGCTGCTGGCCTCCGGCACCGCGATCCACTGGGCCCTGGAGGCGCAGCAGTTGCTGGCCGCCGACTGGGGCGTGGCGGCGGACGTGTGGTCCGCGCCGTCCTGGACGGAGCTGCGCCGCGACGCCCTGGAGTGCGACGCGGCCCGCCTGGAGGGCGAGGACCGCATCCCCTACGTGACCCGTGCGCTGGCCGGTGCGCCCGGCCCGGTCGTCGCGGTGAGCGACTGGATGCGGGCGGTCCCGGACCAGATCGCCCCGTGGGTCGAGCAGGACTGGACCTCCATCGGGACGGACGGCTTCGGTCTGTCCGACACCCGCGAGGCGGCCCGCCGGCACTTCGGCGTGGACCCGCAGTCGGTGGTCGTCCAGGCGCTGGCGGCCCTGGCCCGGCGCGGGGACGTCAAGCCGGAAGCGGTCAAGGAGGCCCGCGAGCGCTACGGGCTGTGAGCCCGGGCCCTCGACAGGCCGTCAAGGCGGCGCGGCGCCAACCGCTCCAGTGAAATGGGGCCTCCCCTGCTCGAACGGAGTTGAGAGCTTGGGGAACGGTGCTTGCACCGGAGCGGGCGGTCCCGGCCGACACCGGGTGCCGCCCGCCCACGATCTCCCGTGCGAAGGCCACCTTCCGCGCCCGGGGTCTTCGCACGGGACCCTTTTCGTTCTGCGCTCCGCCTGCCGCTCTGTGTGCCGCGATCCGCGGCGCACAGAGCGGCGGGGCGTTGTCAGTGGTGCCCCGCATGATGGATCCATGCGTGCCGCACGGCTGATCAGAATGGTGCTGCTGCTCCAGTCGCGGCCGTCGATGACGGCCGGCGAGCTGGCGCGGGAGCTGGAGGTCTCGGAGCGCACCGTCGCCCGGGACGTGCTGTCCCTCTCGGAGGCCGGCGTGCCGGTCTACGCCGACCGCGGCCGCTCCGGGGGCTACCGCCTGATAGGCGGCTACCGCACCCGGCTGACGGGCATGGGCCGCAGCGAGGCGGAGGCGCTCTTCCTGTCCGGAGTGCCCTCCGCGCTGCGCGAGATGGGCCTGGCCGACGTCGCGTCCGCGGCCCGGCTGAAGGTCTCCGCCGCGCTGCTGCCGGAGCTGCGGGACGCCGCGTCGGGCGCCGCCCAGCGGTTCCATCTGGACGCGCCGCGCTGGTACCACGATCCGGAGACGCCCGCGCTGCTGCCGGTGATCGCCGACGCGGTGTGGGACGACCGTCGGCTGACGGCCCGTTATCTCCGCGCGGGCCACGAGGTGTCCCGGGAGCTGGAGCCCTACGGCCTCGTGCTGAAGGCCGGCGTCTGGTATCTGGCGGCCCGGGTGGCCGAGCCGCCCGAGGGGCCCGCGGCGGCGACGGCCGGCTTCCGGGTGTACCGCGTCGACCGGTTCACCGCCGCCGAGCCGCACCGCCCGCCGGACGCCCCCTGGGGCGGCGGCCCGGGTGGGGACGCGGCGGGCGGCGGGCGCTTCGTCCGCGATCCGGAGTTCGACCTGCCCGCCTTCTGGGCCGAGCGGGCCGAGCAGTTCCGGCGGTCGCTGCTGCGCGCGGAGGTGGTGCTCCGGCTCTCCCCGCGCGGCGTCCTGCAACTTCCCTACGTCACCGAGCCGGCCGCGGCCCGGGAGGCCGTCGAGCGGGCGACGGCCGGTGGCGGGCCCGATGCCCGGGGGTGGCTGACGGTCACCCTCGCCGTGGAGTCCGAGGAGGTCGCCTACGCCCAGCTGCTGGCGCTCGGCCCGGAGGCAGAGGCGCTGGCGCCCGCCGGGCTGCGGGAGCGGTTCGCGGCGGCCGCCCGCCGCGCCGCCGCGCTCTACGCCCCGGCTGAGGAGGCCGCCGGTCCGGACCCGCCCCGGCGGTAGTCCTCCGGGCTCGCGTCCTTGCCGCCCAGCACCACGTCCGCGAAGTAGCCGAAGCAGTCCGGCCGGGTGCCGTCCGTGTCGGTGAAGTCGTACTCCTTCGCCAACTGACCGCTGGAGAGCGACCGGCCGCTGAAGCGCGCCTTGTCCGGATCGGCGGCCAGGGCCCGTACCGCGCGGCCGATCAGGGCCGGGGACTCGGCGATGGCGAAGTGCGGTTCCCGGGCGATCGCGTCGCGCCAGGTCTCCTCGGTGACGCCGAAGTGGTCCAGCATCTCCTCGGAGCGCAGGAAGCCCGGGGTCAGCGAGACCGCGGTGCCGCCGTACTCGCGCAGTTCGGCGGCGAGTCCGAAGGCGATCCGGTGCGGGACGTTCTTGGTGATGTCGAAGCAGAGGCTGTCGCGGTAGGTGCGGTTGAAGTCGGCGGTGCCGTCGGTGACCTCGACGACCAGTCCGCCGGGCCGCCGGATCAGCAGCGGCAGCGCGAAGTGGCCGGTGATGACGTGGGTGTCGACACCGAGCCGGAACATCCGCAGTCCGCCGGCCAGGTCCAGGTCCCACACCTTGGTGTCGAACTGGATCAGCCGGTCGCCGCCCCAGACGCTGTTCACCAGGACGTCCAGCCGCCCCTGCTCCCGGTCGATGCGTTCGACGAGCGCCCTGACCTGCTCCGGCTCCAGGTGGTCGGTGGGCACCGCGATCCCGGTGCCGCCCGCCGCGTCGACCAGCTCCGCGGTCTGCTCGATGGTCTCCGTGGGCCGGCCGACCTCGCTGACGTTCTCCCGGGTCGTGCGGCCGGTGACGTAGACCACCGCGCCGGCCCGGCCCAGTTCCACCGCCATCGCCCGGCCCGCGCCCCGGGTGGCGCCGGCGACCAGCGCCACCCGCCCGGTCAGATCACCCCCGGGCGCCCGCCCGCCGGGTGCCGCGGCGACCGTCCGCCCGTCCTCCGCCCCCCGCTGCGCCGTCTTCTCCTGCGCCGCCTTCTCCTGCGCCGTCACGTCTCGCTCCTCGCTGCTGCCTGCTGTGCGGTCGTTGCAGGGCGACCCTGACAGCGAATCCCGACACCTCCTGTCGGGATTTCCACGGGCGATTTCACGGGCGGATTCACGGGCCGTTTCACGGGCGGTTGCCGGAGAAGGCTTCACGGATGCCGACACCCGCCCGCCCCGCCTACGGCCGCAGCGCCCGCAGGCCCCCGCCGTCCCGCAGCCGCCCGGCGACCTGCACCGGGGTGTCCCGGGTGGCCGGGACCGCCAGCGTCGGCGCCGCGGCGCCGGCCCGCACCCCGCCGGTCACGTCGATCGCGGACACCTCACCGCTGCCCGCCGCGAGCAGGTACCACTTCCCGGACTTGGCCTGCCAGTGGATGTTGCCGAGCACATGCCGGCCGTAGCGGCTGCACACCGCCGTGCCGACGGCCCGGCCGGCGACCCGCCCCGGGTCGGTCGGCCCGGCCGTCGACGGCTGGAACTGCACCATGGCCCGGCCCGGGCCGCGCCAGGTGTCGGCGCGGTTGCACACCCAGGTCGCGGTGCCGCCGCCCTCCGGGAGGACCTGCTGGGCGTAGACCCAGTTGTTGACGGACCGTACGCCGGTGCCGCGCAGCGCCCGCAGGGTGCAGGCGGTACGGGCCCAGCTGCGCAGCGCCGGGGCGCCGGTGGCCTCGCCGGGCCCGCCGCCGGCCGCGGGCGGCGGCAGGTACGTCAGATGCACCGGCGCCAGATCGCCGAGGTCGGTCACCAGGAAGGAGCGGCGGTCGTCGATCCGCGGCGAGGAGCGGAACTCGGCCACCGGCCAGCTCCCGCAGGGGGCGCCGTCCGCGGGCGGGAGGGGGATGCGGTCGGTGACACCGTCCGGGGCCAGGTGCAGCCCGCGCGGCGGGGCGCCCGGGGCGAGCAGGTCCCGGACCGCGACGCCGGAGACCCAGGGCGCGATCAGATAGCGCATCCAGCCGTTGCCGCGGCCGATCACCAGCCCGCCGGCGGAGGTGAGGTCGGCGTTGTCGACCCGGGCGAAGTGCAGGGTGGGCGTGGCGCCTTCCGGTTCGGCGTACCGCACCAGCCGCTCGCCGTCGTGGAAGACCACCACCATCACGTTGTCGATCAGGCCGGCGTACAGCAGCCGGGGCGGGGCGGCCGGCGGACGGCTGGAGGTGTCCGCGGCCGTGACGATCCGGGTGCCGGGGGGCGGCGCGGCCCACACCCGCAGCGCCCGCGCCAGCAGCTCCTGGTCGCCGGCCTGGCGGCCGCGCGGCGGCCAGGCGGTGAAGTCCACCCGCGCGGTCCGGGCCCACTGCTCGTCGGGGGCGCGCAGCAGCCGGCCCGGGTCGAGGGCCTGCGCGGCGGCGGTGGGCACGCCGCCGTCCGCGGGCCGGCCGGTGGGCAGCGCCAGGGCGACCACGCCGGCCACCACCACCGCCGCCAGCGCGGCCGTCGCCCGTACCCGCTGCCGGCGGCGGAGCAGGTCGGTCGGCCGGGCCTGGATCGTGCAGGGGTCGAACTCCCCGGAGTTCAGCAGCGCCCCGGCCCCGGCACCGGTCCGCCGGTCCAGCTGCGCCGCGGCCCGCTGCGCCATGTCGGGGTCCGGGACGCCGGCCCGCGCCAGGACGGTGCGCGCCGCGTCCGCGTCCAGCCCCTCCAGGTGCCACAGCCCCAGCGCGGCCCGGACCGCGGCCGGGACCGCCGACAGGGCCTGGTCCAGGGCGAGTTCGTCGGCGCCGCCGGCCCGCGGGAAGAGCCGCAGCCCCCAGACGAACGGCACGGTCGGCAGCAGCACCGCGGGCCGCTGCCGGTCCTCGTAGGCCAGCGCCAGCTCCACGGTGCGCTGGCGGACCAGGTCGTAGCCGGCGCCGGCGTCCGGGCCGCGCTGGGCGGGCAGTGCGCCGGCCGGCCGGCGGGGCAGGCGCCACGGCAGTGCCCGCTGCACCAGGCCGTGCGCGGTGAGGACCTTGCGGTGGCGGCCCATCGACGGGGGCAGGACGAGATAGGCGAGGCGGACCAGTCGCGGGTAGTGCTCGACGAGGGCCGCCTCGGCGCGTTCGACCTCGGCCCGGGTTCGTTCGTCCATGGGCATGGCGGTGTGCGCCCTTCACGAAGTGGGAGTGCGGGGGGTGGGGGAGTGCTGCGTGGGATTGTGTGGGGGGATTGCGACAGGTTTGTGCTGCCGCCGTCCATGCCGCACAACGAGGGAGTCCCGGCACGGTCACCGCCGGGTCACCCCTCCCGGCGCCCCGGGCGGGCCGGCCCGGACGGCACCCCGCCGCGTCCGGGGCACTCCGCGTGCGGGGCGCGGCGGCAGGGCGGATGCTGGAGCGGTGATGGACGAGACGGACTTCTGGGAGCTGATCGACGGCTCCCGCGCGGCTGCCGGGGGCGACCCCGAGGAGCAGGCCGACGCACTGGTCGAGCGGCTGCTCGGACTGGACCCGGACCGCGTCGTCGACTTCGCCCGCCACTTCGAGGAACGCTACAACCGGGCCTACACCTGGGACCTGTGGGCCGCCGCCGCCCTGATGCTGGACGGCGCGAGCGACGACGCCTTCGACTACTTCCGCTGCTGGCTGATCGGCCAGGGCCGGCACGTCTTCGAGGGCGCGCTGGACGATCCGGACCAGCTCGCCCGGCTCGTCGGCGACTTCGACGAGGACACCGACGGCGACGCCGAGGAGCTGGGCTACGCCGCCGACGAGGCGTACGAGCAGCTGACCGGCGTCGTCATGCCCGATCTGCGGCTGCCGCCGGCCCCGCCGGAACCCCTCGGCGGCTACCTCGACTTCGACGACGACGCGGCCCTGGCCGAGCGCTTCCCGCGCCTGTGGACCCGCTTCCGCCGCTGAACCCGCCCGGGCCGTTCCGGCCGGTCCCCTGCCCCGCCCCGGATTGCGGGCAGGATGGCCCCATGCGGATCGCGATCACCGGCTCGACCGGACTCATCGGCACGGCCCTCGTCCGGAACCTGCGCGCGGACGGCCACGACGTCGTCCGGCTCGTCCGCCGACGGCCGGCGGCGGCCGACGAGGTGACCTGGGACCCCAAGGGGCGGCGGCTGGACCCGGCCGCGCTGGCCGGCTGCGCGGCGGTGGTGCACCTCGCCGGGGCGGGCGTCGCCGACCACCGCTGGACGGCCGCCTACAAGCAGGAGCTCCACGACAGCCGGGTACTGGGCACCCGGACGCTGGCCACCGCGCTGGCCGCGATGGACGAGCCGCCGCGGGTCCTCGTCAGCGGCAGCGCCATCGGCTTCTACGGCGACACCGGCGACCGGCGCACGGACGAGAGCGCGCCGGCCGGCACGGGCTTCCTGCCGGAGCTGTGCGTGGCGTGGGAGGAGGCGGCGGCGCCCGCCCAGGAGGCCGGCATCCGGACCGTCTTCGCCCGGACCGGCCTGGTCGTGGCGGGCTCCGGCGGGGCCTGGGGGCGGCTCTTCCCGCTGTTCCGGCTGGGGTTGGGCGGCCGGCTCGGGGACGGCGGCCAGTACTGGAGCTTCATCTCCCTGCGGGACCACCTCGCGGCACTCCGCCATCTGCTGGTCACCGAGGGGCTGTCCGGGCCGGTCAACCTCACCGCACCGGAGCCGGTCACCAACCGCGAGGCGACGGCGGTGATGGGCCGGGTGCTGCGCCGCCCCACGCTGTGCACGGTGCCGGCGCCGGTGCTGCGGCTCGTCCTCGGGGAGTTCGCACAGGACGTGCTGGGCAGTCAACGGATCGTGCCGCGAAGGCTGCTGGAGTCCGGTTTCGCCTTCACGGACCCGCGGATCGGCGACGCGGTGCGCGCCGCTCTGGCGCCGTAGGGACGGCTGCCGGCACCCGCGGCCGGGAGGTGGCGCGGGGGCCGCTCCGACGCGCCCCCGGGGCGCCCCTGTCGGCGGTGGCGCGGTGGTCCCTACGGTCCTCTGACACACCACTGGGCATCCCGGGCGGCCGCACCGGGCATGAGAACCGTGCGCTGCCGCTGGGACCGACCTCGGGAGGGGCATGTGCTGCGCTCCGCATCGGCCGTCGACGTCGTCATCGTGGGGGCCGGGCCGGCCGGCCTCGCCGCCGCCCGCCATCTGACCGGGGCCGGGCTCGCGGTCACCGTCCTGGAGGCCGCCGAGCGGGTCGGCGGCCGCTCCGCCACCGACGAGGTGGACGGCTTCCGCCTGGACCGCTGCGGCCGTCCGCTGGCGGTCTCCCCGGTCGCGCTGCGCCGCACCCCCGGCCTGGCCGAGCTGACGCTGCGTCCGTTCGCGGCCGGGCTGGGCCTGCACAACGGGCAACGGGTGCAGCGCGTCAGTCCGCTGCGGTGCACAAGGGGCGCACTCTCCGCGGCGCGCGCCCTCACACGCGCCGACCGGCGCACGGAGCGGACCGCCGACCGTCCGGTCAGCGACGCCCTGGCCGGCCGCCCGGCGTTCCCGCCCCGCACCCACGACACCTTCCTGCGGCCGCTGCTGGGCGCGCTGCTCTGCGATCCCCGGCTGGGCGGCTCCAGCCGGGGCGCGGCGCAGGTGCTGCGGGCCTTCGCGGAGGGCCGGCTGGCGCTGCCGACCGGCGGCGCCTCGGCCGTGCCGGAGCTGCTGGCGGCCGGTCTGCCGCCGGGCACCGTACGGACCTCCGTGACGGTCACGGCCGTCGACACCAACGGCGTGCACACCCGCGAGCACGGCCGGATACCGTGCCGGGCGGTGCTGGTGGCGACCGGCGCGCGGGACGCCGCCGCGCTGCTGCCGGGGCTGCGGGTGCCCGCGTTCCACCCGCTGACGGTGCTGCACCACACCGCGGACGCCCCGGCCGGCACCCGCGGCGGCCCGGCCCGGGACACCGCCCTGATCCTGCCGACCGAGGGCCCGATCGGCTTCAGCTACCTCGCCGGCGCGATCGACCCGTCCCGTACCCCGCCCGGCCGGCCGCTGGTCACCACCGTCGTCCTCGGCCCCGCCGCGGCACTGCCGCTGGACGTCCTCGACAAGACCGTCCGGCCCCGGCTGGACCGGATCTACGGCGTGCGGACGGACGACTGGCAACTCCTGACGGGGCATCACAACCCGTACGCGGTACCGGCGATGGCCACCCCGCACGACCCGCAGCGCGCCGTACGGGTGCTGGCCGGGCTCTACGTGTGCGGCGACCACCGGGACACCAGCACCCTCCAGGGCGCCCTGCGCTCCGGCCACCGCGCCGCCCGCGCACTCCTCCAGGACTTCGGCCTCCCGGCCCGCTCGGAACCGGACGCCGTACCCGCGGCGGCCTAGGGCGTGTCGTCAAACTCCCGTCGTTCGCCCGGAGGGCGGGCGGGAGTTCGGCGACGGGCCCCGGGCGGGCCCGCCGGCCCGTCAGCCCAGCGCGGCCACCCGCTCGCGGTAGCCGCGCACCGCCGGCGCGTCCCGGTACGGCTCCAGCCTGCGCTCGAAGTCCCGGACGTACTCGTGGGCCCGGACGGAGCGCATCTCGGACGCCTGCAGGGCCGCCTCGGCGCCGAGCGTGCACGCCTGCTCCAGTTCGCCCAGGCCCAGCCGCGCGGTGGCCAGCACCACCCGGCAGAACAGCCGGCTGCGGGCGAATCCGGCGGCACGCAGTTGCAGCGAGCGCTCGGCGTGCTGGGAGGCGGCGCGGTACTGCTGGAGATCGCGGTGGCAGTGCGCGAGTTCGTCGGCTAGCTGGGCCTCGTCGAAGAAGCGCGCCCAGTAGGGGGTGTCGTCCCCGGGGCGGGCGCTCTCCAGGGCCCGTTCGGCGCGGGCCAGCGCGGCCGTGCAGGCCCGGACCTCGCCGAGCACGCCGTGGCCGCGCGCCTCGGCGGCGTGCAGCAGCGCCTGCACGGTGGGCGGCACACCGCTGCCGACGCCCTGCTGGGCGACCCGGGCCAGTTGGACGGCCTCCCGGCCGTGCCCCAGATAGACCGCCTGCCGGCTCATCGTCACCAGGACATAGGCGCCGTACGCCCGGTCGCCGGCGGCCTGGGACAGCCGCAGCGCCTGGACGAAGTACCGCTGCGCCAGGCCGTGCGCGGCGATGTCGTACGAGGTCCAGCCGGCCAGCCGGGTCAGATCGGCGGCGGCCGAGAACAGCCGTCGGCCGACGGTCTCCCCGTAGGAGCCGCGCAGCATCGGCTCGGCCTCGTGCTCCAGATAGCGCACCAGGGCTTGGCGGGCGTGGCCGCCGCCGTAGGCGTGGTCCAGGGCGCGGAACAGTTCGCCGACCGAGCGCAGCGCCGCGATGTCGCCGGAGGTGACCCGGCCGCCCTGGGTGCGGTCGACCCGCTCGGTCTGCCGTTGCCGGGGCACCGCGGAGCGGCCGCCCTGGAGCGGGACCCGGTCGCCGGCCTCGCCCGCCGGCTCGCCGTGCGCGACGCGTTCGTCGGGGCGGCCGATGAGCCAGTCCCGGCTGGGCACCACCAGGCCGGCCGGGGTGAACGCGATCTTGCGGAGCTCGGCATGGCTGCCGGAGTCCTTGCGCCACAGCCCGCTGACGATGTCCACCGCCTCGCTGGGGGTCGAGGCGAATTCGAGCCCGGCGTACACCGGCGCGCAGGCGTCCAGACCGAGGTCCTGCGCGGACAGCCGGCGCCCCAGCCGGCGGGTGAAGACCTCCGCGATCAGCGCGGGGGTGGTGCCTCGGGGCTGCTGCCCGCGCAGCCAGCGCGTCACCGACGTCTTGTCGTAGCGCAGGTCGAGGCCGTGCTCGATGCCCAGTTGATCAACCCGTCTGGCCAGCCCTGCGTTGGAGAAGCCCGCCTCGGCGATGAGCGCGGCCAGTTGGCGGTTGGGCGTGTGGTGCGGGGGTCGTTCCGTCATCAGCTTTACCGGTCTCCTGCCTTCCGGGCCGGGCCGCCGGGTTCGACTGAGCCCGTCCGGCATGCTCTTCGCCCTTGTGGAACGGCGTGAATGTAACGGCCTTCAGCGCCTTTCTCGCGGCCTGCGCCCCGCGTTCATCCGATCGTGTGAGCACGTCACGGGCACTTCGAGGGCCGTGCGGAGCACCGGCCCGGTGCGGGGGGCGCAACGGGCGGCCGTACAGTGGCTTGGGCGCGACGTGGCACCGCAAGTGCCTCGCAAGAGGCATCGCACGTCGCAGGGATCTGCGACAAGGGTTCGAAGAGGAGCTGCCGTGACTGCGATCTCTCGGGGGGAGACCCCCGTACCCGAGGGGCTGCGCTTTGTGCATCTGGGCTTCGGGACGGACGCCGTCGAGTACGAGTCGGCGTGGCAGGAGCAGCGTCGCGTGCACGCCGCCAGGTTCGCCGACGAGATCCCCGACACCTGCCTGCTCCTGGAGCACCAGGCCGTCTACACGGCGGGCCGCCGCACCTCCGAGGACGAGCGCCCCCTGGACGGCACCCCGGTCGTCGACGTGGACCGCGGCGGGAAGATCACCTGGCACGGCCCGGGCCAGCTGGTGGGCTACCCGATCCAGAAGCTGCCGCGCCCGGTCGACGTGGTCGCGCACGTCCGGCGGCTGGAGGAGGCCCTGATCCGGGTCTGCGCCGAGTTCGGCGTCGAGGGCACCCGGGTCGAGGGGCGCAGCGGCGTGTGGGTCCTGGGCGATCCGACGGAGCAGCGGCCGGCCCTGGGCGGCCTGCAGCTCGACTTCGACCCGCGGACCGCGGACGAGCTGTTCGACCCGCGGCTGAACGGCCCGGAGTACGCCCCGTCCAACGCCGGCCAGCGCGGCGAGGACCGCAAGCTCGCCGCGATCGGCATCCGCGTCGCCAAGGGCGTCACCATGCACGGCTTCGCCCTCAATGTGAATCCGGACACCACGTCGTTCGACAAGATCGTGCCGTGCGGCATCCGGGACGCCGGCGTCGCCTCGCTCTCCGGCGAGCTGGGCCGCGAGGTGACCATCGCCGAGGCCCTGCCGGTCGTCGAGAAACACCTGGCGGACGTCCTGGAGAACGCCGTCCTGCTCCCCCGCGCGGTCTGAGGCCGCACCCGCGGCCGGGCCGCGGGAATGCCGCCCTCCCGACCGGGGTTCGGCCAAGCATGACCCGCACGTGGAAATGCGTGCGAATTGACGGGCGTACCCTGGTGTACGCCGAAGAATCGAAGTGGTTAGGGAGCCGACGTGTCCGCAGTCGCACCCGACGGACGCAAGATGCTGCGCCTGGAGGTCCGCAACAGCCAGACCCCCATCGAGCGCAAGCCCGAGTGGATCAAGACCCGGGCGAAAATGGGTCCCGAGTACAACCACCTCCAGGGCCTGGTCAAGAGCGAGGGACTGCACACGGTCTGCCAGGAGGCGGGCTGTCCCAACATCTTCGAGTGCTGGGAGGACCGCGAGGCGACCTTCCTCATCGGTGGTGACCAGTGCACCCGCCGCTGCGACTTCTGCCAGATCGACACCGGCAAGCCGCAGGCGCTCGACCGCGACGAGCCGCGCCGGGTCGCCGAGTCCGTGCAGACCATGGGCCTGAAGTACGCCACGATCACCGGCGTCGCCCGCGACGACCTGGAGGACGGCGGCGCCTGGCTCTACGCCGAGACCGTCCGCCAGATCCACGCCGCGATGCCCGACACCGGCGTGGAACTGCTGATCCCGGACTTCAACGCGATCCCCGAGCAGCTCGCCGAGGTCTTCTCCTCCCGCCCGGAGGTGCTGGCCCACAACGTCGAGACAGTCCCGCGGATCTTCAAGCGGATCCGCCCCGGCTTCCGCTACGAGCGGTCGCTGGAGGTGATCACCAAGTCCCGCGAGGCCGGCCTGGTCACCAAGTCCAACCTCATCCTGGGCATGGGCGAGACCCGCGAGGAGATCAGCCAGGCGCTCCAGGACCTGTACGACGCGGGCTGCGAGTTGATCACGATCACCCAGTACCTGCGCCCCTCGGTCCGCCACCACCCCATCGAGCGCTGGGTCAAGCCCGCCGAGTTCGTGGAGCTCAAGGAGGAGGCCGAGGAGATGGGCTACGCCGGCGTCATGTCCGGCCCGCTGGTCCGCTCCTCCTACCGCGCCGGCCGCCTCTACCAGCAGGCCGTCGAGCGGCGCGAGGTCGAGGCGTCCAGTCAGGCGGTTTGACGCCCCCGGCGCGCCAACTTGTGAAACGTGGCACATGCTGAGAGACGCGGCCCCGCACTCCCCCGGACAGGGGGGCGTGGTGGCCGCGTCAACGTTTCATAGGTGTTTGACCGGCAGGTCATCCGTTGGTAACACCCTTCGGTGACGATGGATGTACGCACCGCAAGACACCTCCCCCCCGCCCCCTGTTCGTTCCGTTCGTCCGAGGGAGACCATCACCATGGAGGCCGCGCCGCTCCGCGCCACCGCCCGCCCCATCCCCTCCGTCACCGGTGCACTGCGTGCCATCGAGGCCGTCCTGCTGCGCGGCGGCCAGCGCACCGCCCGCCGCAACGCCTGGACGTCGGTCCTGGAGGACCGCCGCCGCGCCAAGGACCGGTACGACGCCGGATACGTCCTGGAGGCCGCGGCCACCCGGCGCCCGCACGCCACGTAAACTTCGGTGTATGGCGAGGAAGGCAAACGCAACCGGCGCTGGCGGCGCTGAGAACTCCGGGCGGCTGAAGCAGATCGCCCTGACCTACAAGATGACCCGTCGGGTCGATTCCAAGGTCGGTCTTGTCGTCGCTGGCACAGGAATCGTCGTCTTCGGCGTCCTCCTCGCCATCGGCTTCGCGATCGGCCACCCCGTCTACGCGGGCGTCCTGGGCTTTGTCCTGGCGTTCCTCGCGATGGCGATCATTTTCGGCCGGCGCGCAGAGCGGGCGGCCTTCGGGCAGATGGAGGGCCAGCCCGGTGCGGCGGCCGCCGTCCTGGAGAACGTCGGCCGCGGCTGGACGGTGACCCCCGCCGTCGCGATGAACCGCAGCCAGGACGTGGTGCACCGTGCCGTCGGCAAGGCCGGCATCGTCCTGGTCGGCGAGGGCAACCCGAACCGGCTGCGCGGACTGCTGGGCGCCGAGAAGAAGCGGATGGCGCGCACCGTCGCGGACGCCCCGGTGCACGACATCATCGTCGGCGACGGCGAGGGCGAGGTTCCGCTCAAGAAGCTGCGGACCCACCTGCTGAAGCTCCCGCGGGTCCTCCCCGGCCCCCAGGTGACCGCCGTCAACGACCGCCTGCGCGCGCTCGGCGACCTGATGAGCAACATGCCCGTCCCGAAGGGCCCGATGCCCAAGGGCATGCGGATGCCCAAGGGCGGTGGCAAGACCCGCTGACCGGCCACGCCGGATTTCCCCCAACTACGTGGGATTTCCCCCAACTACGTGCGACGCCCCGAGGCTTGGCCTCGGGGCGTCGGGCGTTGGTGGGGGGCGACTCCAAGTGGCCCCATGTGGGGGGGCACGGCGTCGTGTGGCGCCCGGGTTGTGCCGGGCTGTGGGATGCGCCGAGGTGTACGACACCGGCCCGCCGCTCACGGACACCGCCCCACGGACACCGCCCGGCGCCTGAGATCCTGCACCCGGAGCCGGGACCCGAGGTCCGGATCTCCCGGCCAGAACCTAGATCCGCACCTGCACCGCGCGGCTGAGCCGGTCGTGCAGCCCCCGGCCGTCCCGGTCCCAGATCGCCGCCGGGATGACCAGCACCAGCAGCACCGTCCGCAGCACCACCCGCGGCAGCGTGATCCGGCCACCGCCCTCGGCGACCACCCGCAGGCCCAGCAGCCGCTTGCCGGGGGTGCAGCCGACGGTGCCGACGGTCAGCACGCTCAGCACCGCGAACACCACCAGCGCCCAGTTGCTGGCCGACTGCGCCTTGCCGCCGCTGAGCAGCCCGTACGCGATGAGCAGGCACAGCGCCCAGTCGATGAAGAGCGCGCCGAAACGGCGGCCGACCCGTGCGATCGAGCCCGGACCCTCCTCGGGCAGCCCGAGCTGCTGCCCGCGGTAGCCGAAGTCGACACCCATGTCCTCGGCCGCCGCCCGGGGCCCGGAGATCCACGATCCGATTGCTTGCCTGTTGTCCACCCGTCCACGGTACTGCGACCGCATACGTTCCCCGGGCGCCGGGTTCCCGGCCGACCGCGGCCGCACCCTCACCGCCGCGCCCCGACGGCCTTGTCGCAGCCGTGCCGCACCCGGCGCCGCGTCCGCTCCCGCGGGCGCACACTGGGGGTGGGGGCGACAGCGCGCCGGTTAACCTCGGCGAAACAAATGGGTCATGCTTGGGAAATCCCGCCTGCCTATGGTCGGGCGAGCGCGCCACCGCACGAGGTCGCGCTCCGAGTCGCAACCCCGCGTCCGCCGAGCGGTGACCGGGCTAGGAGGAGTTGGATGTTCCAGAACGCCGACGACGCGAAGAAGTTCATCGCGGATGAGGACGTGAAGTTCGTCGACGTCCGTTTCTGCGACCTGCCGGGCGTGATGCAGCACTTCACGATCCCCGCCGCGGCGTTCGACCCGGCCGAGGAGCTGGCCTTCGACGGTTCGTCGATCCGCGGCTTCCAGGCGATCCACGAGTCCGACATGGCCCTGCGCCCGGACCTGTCGACGGCTCGCCTCGACCCGTTCCGCCAGGAGAAGCACCTCAACATCAACTTCTTCATCCACGACCCGATCACGGGCGAGCAGTACAGCCGCGACCCGCGCAACATCGCCAAGAAGGCCGAGGCGTACCTCGCCTCCACCGGCATCGCGGACACCGCGTACTTCGGTCCCGAGGCGGAGTTCTACGTCTTCGACTCGGTGCGCTTCGAGACCTCCGCGAACCAGGGCTTCTACCACATCGACTCCGAGGCCGGCGCCTGGAACACCGGTGCCCTGGAGGACAACCGCGGCTACAAGGTCCGTTACAAGGGCGGCTACTTCCCGGCCCCGCCGGTCGACCACTTCGCCGACCTGCGCGCCGAGGTCTCCCTGGAGCTGGAGAAGTCCGGCCTTCAGGTCGAGCGCCAGCACCACGAGGTGGGCACCGCCGGCCAGGCGGAGATCAACTACAAGTTCAACACCCTCCTCGCCGCCGCCGACGACCTGATGCTGTTCAAGTACATCGTCAAGAACGTCGCCTGGCGCAACGGCAAGACCGCCACCTTCATGCCCAAGCCGATCTTCGGTGACAACGGCTCCGGCATGCACGTCCACCAGTCGCTGTGGCAGGGCGGCCAGCCGCTCTTCTACGACGAGCAGGGCTACGCGGGCCTCTCGGACACCGCCCGCTACTACATCGGCGGCATCCTCAAGCACGCCCCGTCGCTGCTGGCGTTCACCAACCCGACGGTGAACTCCTACCACCGCCTGGTCCCGGGCTTCGAGGCCCCGGTCAACCTCGTCTACTCGCAGCGCAACCGCTCCGCCGCCATGCGCATCCCGATCACGGGCTCCAACCCGAAGGCCAAGCGCGTCGAGTTCCGCGCCCCGGACCCGTCGTCCAACCCCTACCTCGCCTTCTCGGCGCTCCTCCTCGCCGGCCTCGACGGCGTCAAGAACAAGATCGAGCCCGCCGAGCCGATCGACAAGGACCTCTACGAGCTCGCCCCGGAGGAGCACGCCGGCGTCCCGCAGGTCCCGACCTCCCTCCCCGCGGTCCTCGACGCCCTCGAAGAGGACAACGAGTACCTCCAGCAGGGCGGCGTCTTCACCTCCGACCTGATCGAGACCTGGATCGACTACAAGCGCACCAACGAAATCGCCCCGATCCAGCTCCGCCCCCACCCGCACGAGTTCGAGCTGTACTTCGACATCTAAAGGGTGGGGGTGGGTGAGCTGGGCCTGAGGCTCAGAGACCCGCCCTGACCTGGGAAAACGCTGCTCAGCGGTTCCCGCTGTTCCCAGCTGTTTTCCAGGGTCTTGTGCACCGGGTGTGCACCGACCGCCTCGGCACTTGACCCACAATCAGTTACGAGAGTGAGGGCCGCCATCTCCGGGAAGGAGGTGGCGGCCCTCACTTGTGTGATGGGTCGCTCAGCGTCCGCTCAGAAGACTTTGTCTCCTAGTAGTGGGCCAAGTCGGCAACCT
The DNA here is from genome assembly GCF_019774615.1 of Streptomyces sp. BHT-5-2. Taxonomy (NCBI): domain Bacteria; kingdom Bacillati; phylum Actinomycetota; class Actinomycetes; order Kitasatosporales; family Streptomycetaceae; genus Streptomyces; species Streptomyces sp. BHT-5-2. The sequence continues at coordinate 6,008,597 of NZ_CP081496.1, forward strand.
GCGGCGATGGTTGCTACAGGTCGCTGGCCTGGCCCCTTACTGATTGCTGGCGACGGCCCCTACATGTCCCCCGGAAGCAGCTACTTCAAGGCCGTGCTGCGCCCGCAACAGTGTTTGAACTTACGTCCGGTGCGCATCATGCAGGGGCAGAGGCGGTTCCTGCTGGGCCGAACCACGGTCAGCGGTACGGCGCCGCCAACCGCGTTTCCCAGGGCCATAGCGCGCACCAGGTAGGAGGGATCATCTGCAGCCATTCCCTGTAGGTTCCTGCCCACCACGACGATCAACGATCCCTCGGCCGCTCTCCGGTACCAGCGGGGGAGAAAATTCAGCGGCATTCGGTGCAGGAGCTGGCCGTCCGGGCCGGTAATCGCGAGGTCGTTGTCTTCGAGCCGAGCCTGAACGCCTCCATCGACACCAGGGATGTCACGCAGGTCCAGCGGCTTACTGTCCTCCATCTGGAGCAGGTTCTGCAGGTTGATGAATCCGGCCTTGCGGTAGCTCGCGAGGACGAGGTCTTGGAATTGCCCGTCGCCATATGAGCCCCAACCGCCGTAACAGTCAGCGATGATCCCGGCTCGGTCTCCGCCGAACAGGATGCATTCCACTTCAAATACGACCTTCGGCTCCTTCGGTGCCTTCCCCGTCAGCTGAACCACCTTGGAGGCTACGCAGTGGGGGTGCGCCAGCCGCAGCATGAGGTGGTTCATACTCGGGTGGTTCATCTGGAGTAGTTCGGCCTCCCCTGTCTCGTCGATCAAGAGATTGCAGGCCACGCATGTCTGCCGAGAGTTCCCGAGGTGGGCGGTGAGCTGTTCGAGATTGACCTCGGCTAGCGCCTGTCGTACGGCATCCGAGACATTGATCTTCCTCCCGACGGCGACGGCGGCAGCGGAACGGCTAACCTCGCGATGGGCCTTTGCGACAGATCCATCGCTGACAGCGCGGAGACGAGAGCCGATGGCTTCCAAGACACGATCGTCGACTTTCTGCTCGGTGCCTACCAGCTCGTCGAGCGTCGGCTCAACCGGGTCGTCCGATTTTGCGTCGAAGTACAGCCCTCTGAGTAGAACAAGCGCCTCGCCGGCGTCTGACCAACTGCCGAGTTCGTGGTGGACACCGAAGGCTTCGCGTGCATACGCGCGGGAGCGCTCGCTATCGCCGAGCGCCCGGTAGGAGCGAGCCAGGTTGAGCAAACAGGGGGCTCGCAGGGTGTCGTCCTGGAGCTGCTCGACGAGGGCCAACGCCTTGCAGAATTCAGTAATCGCCTTCTCGTGATCACCGGAGCATGCATGGTATGCCCCGACGTTGACATGCAAGGCGGCCTCAAGCGACTGCATCCCCAACTGTTCGGTCACAGGCATGAGCTTGGCGATCTCGGCGACAGCTTGTTCCTTCTCCTCGCCGTGCAGTCGTCCCACCGCGGCCATGCCGCGGGCGGTGAGGAGCACATGAAGGTCCTTCTGCTCCATAGCAAGTTCGGTGGCCTTGTCGTACTGATCGAGCGCCTCGCTCCACTCCTCGTTCCGGGCGTGGACATTGGCCAAGGCCATCCTGCAGTGCAGGACGGCCGACTTGTCGCCGGCCCGCTCACACTGGTCAAGCGCCTTGGTGATCGTCGACATGGCCTCCCTGTGAAGGCCCCGGCGCGAGTAGAGGACGGCAAGCGCACGGGACGCCTGAGCCCTGGTGGCGGGGGATGCATCGTCCGACATCACGGAGACAACCGACTCCAGCGCCTGGGCACCCTCCTGCCATCGACCTGCGACGAGCAGGGCTTCTCCCAGCGCGGTCCTGGCCTGGGCCAAGCCGCGTTTCTCTTCGGTCCCTTCCAGTAGGCGAACCGCCTCCGTCAGATTGGTGACGGCCTCGCCGATCCGGCCCCGGTGCCATAGATATTCCGAGTTCTTCTGCAGAGTCTGGGCGATAACGATGGGGTTTCCTAGGTGGTTGGCCATGTCTCGGGCGTCGGCAAAGTACGTTTCCGCCTCATCGAGGTGACCGACGCCGCCGTGGTAGGAAGCCAGGTAGGCCAGTGCCCGAGCTGCATGTTCGTAGTCGCCGATCCCGGCCGCGAGATTGGCGCATTCACTGAGGTGTTGGGCTGCTTGGTGAATATCTGCTTGCTTCGCGGCCCGAGTACCGAGTCGAAAGAGAGCCCGAACCTGTCCCTGAGCGTCGCCGGTGTCCCGATAGATGGCCAAGGCGGCCTCAAGGGGTTGACTGGGCGCTGAGTCCGGCCGCTCCTCCAAGGGAGTCTCGGCGAGCTCCATTAGCGCCTTTGCCTCCCAATCCCGACTCCCGACAGCCCGTGCTCGCTCGATGTCGACTGATGCCTCCTGGGCGGCCTCAGAGAACCGACCCGTCCTGCGCAGCAGTGCCGCGAGTGTTCCGCGATTCCACAGCTCTGTACGATCGTCGGTACGGGACAAGTTCGTACTGTTTTGGAGGTACTGCTCGGCTCGGCGCATCTGGCCGATGGCCAGGTGGGCCTGCCCCAAGTTCCCCAGAGCATGGGCCAGCACCTGGTTGTCCTTGATGATCCGCCAAAATGGCAATCCGTTGCGTAGGTACGGAATCGCATCGCGCGCCCGCCCTAGGTTGATGAGCAATGATCCCAGCGCGAGCTGCGCCATATGCATCTGGTAGGGATTGTCGGCCCCGTGCGCAGTCTCGGCGCTGCGCTGATACAGGTCAGTGGCGCGCTGCGTGTCGCCGAGGTGACTGGCAACCATGCCCAGGTTGTACAGAGCAGATGCCGTCCACTCAGAGTTTTCGGACTGGGTGCCGGCTTCGAGGACGGACTGATAGACGCGATCCAGATCCTTCCAGTGGCTGCCGTGCCACAGCGAGGCAGTGAGGTTCGAAGCGAGATGGACGAGTGGCCCCCACATCTGGTGCTGCCGAGCCATCTCGATGAGGGAAACAGCTCCTGGGCGATCTGCATTCAACTGGTGTAGGGCGCCCGCATTACCCTGCGCCGGCACCTTCGCTTCCTTGTCCACGAAGCCGATCGACTCCGTCGCGGACTCAACCCGAACAGCCAGCATGAGGCAGGTTTGCCGGATAACGGTCTCCCGAAGCTCAGTTGTAGCCGCGGTCGATTTCAGGCGGGCGAATCGGTGCAGAATCTCGTGAAACACATACCGGTCCTCGTCGATCTGCTCGATAAGGCTTAGCTCGAACAGCGAGTCCAGCAGCTCAGTTGCGGCATCGAGCTGGGCCTCGTCCAGCTCAGCCTCGGGGGTGATGGCCACCGTGACGACGTCCGAGGTGACGGACATGTGCGGCAGGATCCCAAGAGTCATGAAAAGTTCTGCCTGCTCCGGGCTGAGTGCGGCATAGCTACGCTCTAGTACAGGCTCCAGTGCGGTTTGGCCGGCTCGCAGAGCTCGCACACCCCGGTCAGGGTTGGAAATGTCGTTGAGGAACCGGTCGACACTGACCTTGGGGCGACGTGCCAGATGAGCGGCTGCAACATGCAGTGCGAGAGGATGTCCGGCACATGCTTGCGCCAGCGCGGATGCTTGCTCGTCAGTCAGCCGAGCAGCTCCGGCAACCGCCCTCACCAGCTCTTCGCTGTGGCCGTCCGGCAACGGACCGAGCTCGATGAGGTGGACCAGCCCGGTCAAGCCGCTGAGCTTTGCCCGGCTGGTGCACACCAAGGCGAAAGGCCCGTCTATCTGGATGACGTCCAGAAGCGCCTCTTCGGATACCACGTCGTCGATGAGCAGCAGGACCTTGCTGTCGGACAGCGTCGCGCGAAGGTCAGCGAGCTGTTGTGCACGGCCTTCGGGAAGCGGTTCTCCGGGGCGCAGTGTCCGCAAGAGCGCCAGCACAAGATCGGCGGGCTCCCCCTCCCCGGCAGCCAGGGCGAGATCGATGTGGAACTGCCCCTCCAGATAGGTGTCTGCGACGAGCCGGGAGAGACGCAGTGCGACGGCGCTCTTCCCGATCCCGGGCGGGCCGGTCACCACAATCGTCGGCCCGCTGTCACCGTCTGGCCTCCCTAGTAGCAGCCTTCGCCCCTCGTTGATCTCCGCCTCGCGCCCGAACAGGGGGCGCAACTCCCTCGGAAGGCTTGGAATGGGCCGCCCACTGGGCAGAGGGCGGCTAGCTTCCATCTGCTGAACGCGCTCGTGCAGGCGCGCCAGGACGTCGCCAGGCAGCACGGCGTCGGCGTTGGCATGCCGAACGTCCTCGTTGTTGTCTAGTAGTCGGCAGATCTTGTCGTAGTGCCAGATCTCCCACCCCTTGAGCGGGAGCTGCAGCTCTTGCACGCGCTCCTGCAGTGCCTTTTGGACGCGGTCGATGCCTCCACTGCCCGGAACCGGGGAAAGGACGACGTTGGTGGTGATGAGGAGGTACTCCGGCAGACGTCCCTTTCGGACGCGGTTCGATTGTGAATTGGCCCAAGCGCGAAGTTCCGAGTTGATCTGATCGACCAGCCACTCGGCGTCCTTGGCAGTGCCTTCCGGGCGCTTGCGGAACTTGGCTTGTAGCACCCCGTAGCCTGTCCAGGGAGCATCGGGCGTAGGAAAGTGGCTCAGGCCCTGAAACGAGGCTTCGCGTCCACCGTCAGGGCCATCTCCGAAGATTTCCACGGTCGGCCCAAGCGTCTTGAGGGCAAGAGCCTGAGACAGCTCCTCGAACCTGTGTGGGCCAAGGGAGGCGAGGGCGTAGTCAGTCATGGCCAGCATGGTGAGGCACGGCACTGACAACGAGACGCTGTGTCTCGATTCGATGGAAGGTTGGGCAATGTTTTCAGGCCAGCGCCCGCAATGATCTGGGGACAGACCTGGCTACTGACTCAGGCGAACTTTCGAACGAGTTGCTCTCCAACCCAAGCGATTGTGTGCTGGCCCCACACGGCGACCACGCCTTGCCCTGGTTGACCACCGAGTAGGTCTCGCCTACGCCCAGCCGTCAAGCGATACCTGGGGACCGTCAGTAAGGTACCGGTGGAGGGCACTGGCTGTGGTGTCGACGAACTCCTTCGGGATGGCCTCAGCGTCGGTCCAGCGGACCTGTGAGTGCTTGCGGGGTTCGCGGTTCTCGGGTTCACCGATCCATTCGTGGGCGGCGAAGACGACCGTGAGGAAGCCATTGGGTGCCTCGACGCCCCAGGCACTGTGGATGACGTGGGCGACCTTCAGGGACTCCGGCTTCACAATCAGGCCGGTCTCTTCCTGCAGCTCGCGCACCGCTGTCTCAGTGATCGGTTCGCCAGGTTCGCTCTTGCCGACGGGGAGGTCCCACATGCCCCGGGCGAACTTGGCGTTCTGGCTGCGTTGGAGGAGGACGACGCGGTTGGTGGCCTTGTCGTGGACGATGACGGCAGCGACCAGCAGAGTCATGGAGTCGAGGGCGGGCTTGAGTGCTTTGGGCTGGTCGTCGGTGGTCGGCTGAGCCACGGTGGATCCCTTCGTCGGCCGGTTGCTGGGCAACTTAAGCCAGCGCTTCGCGTGCGCGGCGGACGAGTTCGGCGGCGCCCGGTACTTTGCGTCGCTGGTAGATGGCGAGGGTGGATCGGAGGGAGGTGATGGCCTTGCGGGTGCGGTCGGAGGTCATGCCTTCCATGAGGGTCAGGGCCTGGGACCAGGCGGCGACGGCTTCGTCGGCGCGGGCCTGGGCGGCGAGGCTGTCGCCGAGGTCGGCGTAGGTGAGGACGTGGACGCGCCTGTATTTCTCCGGGTCCCAGCGAACGAGCGCGTCGCGGTGCTGCTGCTCGGTGCCGATGTGGTCGGCGAGGTCGGTCAGGGTGCGCGCGGTGTGGCTGGCGACGGTGCCGGCGGCCGGGCCGCTGACGCGGGAGTAGCTGGGCTGAGGCCCGTCGTCGCGGAGGAGGGCGTCTTCGGCTGCGAGGAGGGCGCGAGCTGCGGCGGGTTTCTCGCCAATGGCAGCGTAGGCGCGGGCGTGGGTGATGTGGAGGAGGGCTTCGGTCTGGCCGTCGATGCGGCCGAGGCCGCGGGTGAGCGCGGCGGCGGCTAGGTCGACGCAGTGGTGAGGCTGTTTGAGGCTGAGGGCCTGGTGGGCGAGGGCGCGCATCATCCAGGCGGCGTGGCCGTGGGGGTCGGCTTCGCAGGCGAGTTGGTAGCCAACCTGGTAGTAGCGCTGGGCGGCACCTTCCTGACCGAGGTCGTGGTGCTTCCAGCCGGCCAGGTAGGCGAGTTCGGCGACCGCGCTGAAGGCGGCTCGGCGTAAGGCTTCGTTGGGGAAGCGTCCGTGGAGCATGGGGGCTGCGGTGTCGGCGAGGTAGGCGGTGACAGTAGTCAGGCCATGGCCGCCGCCGAGGCGTTCGTCGGCGGCGCTGAAGGCGGTGGTGATCTGGCGGACGACGTCGACGTCCTCCGCACCGACCAGGGCCGTGGCAGTGCGTGCGCGGAGCATGCGGGCGGTGGCTTCGTGGTCGTAGGCGAGCGGCATGGCGACGCCGGCAGTGGTGAAGGCGGCTACCGCGAGGAAGCGGCGGCGTTCGACGTCGGCGCGGCCAAGGTCGGTGGCGGCGAGGACGGGATCCGATTCCGTTGGCGCTTCGGCGTCGGCTGGGCGCAGGCCGATCTCGGTTTGGGTGATCGTGCGGCCTGCTCGGCGGGACAGGGCCTCGGCGAGGTACTGGCCGGTGTGACCGGTGGGCTGGCGGGTGCCGTTCACCCAGTGGGAGACGGCCGACTTGTTGGTCTGGACGATCTCGCCGTTCTCCGCGGCGACGCGCCGCACGTCCTTGGCCAGGGCCTCGTGGGTGCAGCCGATCGCGTCGATGGTCTCGCGCAGGCGGGAGTTGGGCGCCTTGGGCCGGTCCTTCTGCGCTGTCACGATCGCCTCCGAGTCGGGGCTGTAAACCGCGTATACCGCTTCAACTCCCTCTCACCGTACCCACTGTGCGTGAGGGAGGGTTCACTCATCACCAGCCGCCCGGAACGGCGCGACCGTGATCCACGGCTCCCCCTTGGGCCGGGCGGTTTCCCGAAGTTCCGTACGCCTACACCGGCTTCGGGCACCCCTGTGCCTGAAACCGGCCTAACAGAGACGGAGACACGGTGACCACCATCGACACGACGGCCATCACGGTCGAGCTTCCCGAGGCGTTCGACGACCGATGGAGCCGTCTGCCCGGCATCCAGGTCGACGGCCGGCGCATCACCATCGACCCGACCGAGTACTTCTTCCGCTTCGAGTCCCGCACCTGGCTCGTCGCCGACTGGGAGCTGGTCAAGTCCCAGCTCCTGACGGTGAACGAGACGACCGAGAGCGCGGTCGAGCAGCTCGCGCTGAACTTCATCAAGGCTCACGGCCAGTCCACGTCGGACGCCGCCCACGTCCTGGCCACCGCGTACGAGGTATACGCGTATCTGTTCCGGGACGAGCACCTCGCCAGCCTTGGCCTGCCGCAGATCACCACCGAGCACCTGCGGATGCTATGTGAGGCGGCGACGCTGATGGCGCTGAACAAGGTGGAACTGGACGGGCACATCTCCAACGTCGGTCCGTGCTGGTTCTTCCCCGCCGCCACCTCGGTCGTCTTCGACCTGGACGAGGAGATGGGCGGGCTGCTCGACGAGGTCTACCACGGCGGCTGGTTCAGCGAGCACCGCCGCATCGAGTCCATCAAGGCGCACGCGGCCCTCGGCGGCCGGCTGGTGCACGGTTGCCAGTCCGTGCCGGACCAGTCCGGCGGCGTCGTGGCGCCCTACGGTGCGTCGATGGCCACCTTCCGCGACGACCTCGCGGCCTTCAAGGCCCGCTGGATCGAGCAGGTCTACGCCCGCCGCGTGAGCCCTGCCGCGTAGTCCCCTTCGACCAGGCTCCGGGGCGGGTCGGCACCACTCGCCCGCCCCGGACGCCTCCAACCCCACACCGGAGCCCCCACATGGACGCGAACCTCAACGCCGAACTCCTGGACAACCTGCTCACCATCGCCGACCGCCCCGCCCCAACGCGCAAGAGGGTGCGTGTGTGGTCCATGTCCGGCGTCGAACGACTGACCTTCCCTGACGGTACCACCGCCATCTTCAAGTACGCCAAGAAGCCGTTCGACAACGAGGACCGGGCCCTCCGTCTGGCCCACACTCACGGCATTCCGGTCCCGCAGGTCCATGCCTCTGCCGTCTTGGGCGGCTGGCTCGGGATGCTGCTGGAAGACCTCGGCCCTGCCATCCGCGAGGCCGACGACCTTGACGGCGCCGCGGCGGCAGTGGTGCTCCACCGCACCTCTACGGCTGCCGCGCTGCCCGTCCTCGACCGGGCACGGCTGCGTTCACTGCCGAGCCGTGCCCTGGACCACCTCGATCAACTCCGGAAGGAGGAACGGTGGCCGGCGGCAGACGACATCGAGGACGCCCTCGATCGGATCGTCCGCGCCGCTGAGGCCCGTTCGGCCGGGGCGGCGGTGGCACCGTTCGGTTGGGTCCACTCAGAGTTCCACCCCACCAGCCTCCACATCAGCCAGAGCGGCTGGAAACTGCTTGACTTCGCCCGCTCCTTCACCGGCCCCGGACTGCTCGACCTCGCCAGCTGGCACGGCACCCTCGACACCCCAGACCCCGTACGCCTGCGCGTCTTCCTGGAGGTGTACGTCACCGAAGGTGGCACTCCCGATGCCCTCTCTGAGCGTGGTGGGCTCGCCGCCGAGAAGTGGGCGCTGGGCTGGCACCGCATGTGGGCCGTCGAGTGGTTCATGGAGCAAGCCGTCCGCTGGATCAACGACCCGGCCACCGACCCCGCATACATCCAGACCGTCCGCCGTCACCTGACCGACGTCCTCCAGCTCCTGGAGATCTAGATGCTCGCCCAGGCTTCCCCGTGGTACGTCCACGCTCTCCAGCGCACCGAGGCCGGCCCCGCCGAACCACTGTCCGTGCCGGCGCGGATGGAGTGGACCACGCGGCCCGGCCGAGGCCCTGGCGCCGAGATATTCGGCGTGGACCTGGGCGGCAAGCGGGTGCTGGAACTCGGCTGCGGCCCCGGCCACAACGCTGCCTACCTCGCCATTCGCCACGCAGCCCGAGTCACCGGCGTCGACCTGGTCGGCCTTCAGGTCCGTCGAGCCCGCTCGCATTACGGACGGCTGAGCAACCTGACGTTCGTAGCCGGCCACGCCTTGCACTACCTACAGGCATCCGACGAGCGGTTCGACGCGATCTACTCCGTCTTCGGCGCGGTCGGCCTCGTCGCCCCCGAACTCCTGCTACCCGCCATCGCCCAGCACCTCAAACCGGGCCGCACCCTGGCCTTCTCCACTCCCCACCCCCAGCGCGTCGGCAGACGACCAACCACTGATGACCGGCCCTGCCGCGACTACGTCACCCTGCCCGACCGCACCCGGCTCCCGATCGCCCGCTGGGACTTCGACACCGGCCGCTGGGAAAAGCACCTCGACCGCGCGGGCCTCTGGCTCACCTCAGCCCGGGAGTTCCACGACGCCCGCGCGGGCGGCTGGCCCACCACCTTGCTGATCACCGCACGCAAGCTCTGATCTCGCCCGGCTTCCTCTGGAGGAACCGATGCGCCTGCCCTACTTGCTCCTCGATATCGACGGCGTCCTCATACCGTTCCCCGACGACCACGGGAAGACCCCAACGACCCACGCCCGCCACGACGTCGTCCCCACCGGCCGCCACGCCGACGATCCGGTCACGGTCTGGCTCAACGCTGCCGACGGCCCCATGCTCATGGACGTGATCCGCAGCGGGCTGGTCTCTCCGGTCTGGTGCACGAGCTGGCGCCAGGACGCCACCACCCTGATCGGGCCGCTCCTCAGCCTCCCGCCCCTGCCGTACGTCGATCTTCCCCGGCCGCAGATCACCACCAGCCACCCCAACGGCTACCTCTGGAAACGTGACCACGTCGATGCCTGGCTGGGCGACGCACCGGCCGTGTGGATCGACGATGACTTCACCAGCCTCGACCATGCCTGGGCCGCGGAACGCACTGCCCACAGCGCGGCAACCCTTCTTCTACAGCCCGATCCTCGTGTCGGGCTGCAGGCTGAGCACCTGGTCGAGGCTCTGGAATGGGCCGGGCACTTGCCTGTAACGCCAGCTTGCGGGTCCGGTGCTTCGCACGGAACCGAAGCAGCCTGACGTAATCACAGGGCAGGGTGCTGATGGTGCCCTCACCGCGGGGAGCGGTGAGGGCACCAGGCTGGATCAGCGGCACCGACGAGTCTGGGGCGCTATCGGCGTCGTCCTCGTTCCTCGGGCCTGATGTTCACCGGTGTGGCCACGGGCTGCGGTGCCTGCGTAGCGCGTGTGGTGTTGAGAGTGCTTGGCGTGCGTGCTGCCTGTGCGCGCTTGTTCGGCTGGGCGGTGATGCGCCAGTTGAGGACCTCGGCCGGGCGTTCGGCGGAGTCGAGTTCCCGGCGGGCGCTGACTTCGGCCAGCAGGTGGCGGGGGTTGTGGCCGGCGGATTCGGCGCGTGCCAGGGTCGTGGCAAGGGCGGGCCAGGCAGGGTCGGTGAGGATGCGGTCGGCGTGGTCGGGAACGGCCTGGCGCACGGCGGCCTCGAAGCGCTGGACGGTCTGGGGACGTGGGGCACGTCGGGCGAGGTCCGCCAGGACGGGCTCGGCGGCCTGCTGGTAGCTGGCTTGCAGGTGGCAGACGGCTTGTTCGGCTGCGGCGGCCTGCTGCTCGTGGCCGCGTTGCTCGTGCCACTTGGCGGCGGCGCGGGCCACGTGCAGGGCCGCGAAGACCACGGCGATGGCCAGGCCGCCGGGAAGGTTGGGGGCGTACGCGAGTTCCTTGGCGGCTCGGCGCAGTTCGGTGGCGGCTTGGTGGTCGGCCCGGATCACCGAGCGGCGGGCGCGGTTGAACGCCTGGGCTGCCGCTTGCAGTTGCTCCTGATGCGGGCCGGGTGTGGCGCGGGCGAGGTTGTGCAGGGTGTCACCGAAGGCTTCCAGGTGCCCTTGGGCCACGGCATCGTCGCCCGCATCGAGAACCGTGCGAGCCGTGCGCACGGCGGATTCGGTACGGCGCCACGAGTCGGCCGGGTCCGCCACCGGTTGCGGGCGGTCGGCCACCTCCTGGGTGGGGAGGCGTTCGCACAGGCGATTGAAGGACAGGTCGGGGGCGAGCTTGGAGCCGCCGAAGAAGATGGTGTCACCAGGGGACGCCAGACTGTAGCCGTCCACTTCGCCGGTCTTGGCGCTGATGCGGGGCAGGTCAACTGGTGGACCGTCACGAAAGTTCGAGGCTAGAGGCCCCTCTCGATCGAAGTCGCGATGGCGCGAAGGCGCTTCGCCGCCGATCGCGCGTCACCAATCCGGTAGGTCGCATAGCGCGGATCCTGCACGTCCTCAATGCTCCGCACGATGTCCAGGTCGAGGCGGTCGAAAAGCCTGAACGTGTCGAGCAGTTCGTCGATGTTCGGCGCCAACGGCGACCCGCGCTCGATCAGCGAGACATCGCGTGCCGAAACGGCCTCCTCTGTCTCCGACTCGGTCTTGAGTCGGGAGATAACGAGGGACAGGATGTCGAGCTCACGCTGCCGCGTGTCGATGAGCCCGGCAAGCCTGGACAGCCCGTCCGGCGCCTCGAACAACATCCCGACATCCGCCGGCCGCAAGCCGAGGGCCTCGGCGGAGCTGACGACCTGGCCCAACTCGTCGGCGGTGATGAGCGCCCATTGCTTCCGCTTGGCCATGTTCTTGATCGTGTCGCCGCCGAAGGCTGGGCCGATGATAGCGACGTACTCCGCGGAACGCTTCTCCTTGTGCGTGTCGATTGCCACGTCGCTCACATTGTTGTGCGTGACCCGACCGGATGACGTCGACTTTCCGTCCACGATCGCGGTCCGCAACGACCCGTTGCCGTCGTACCACTGCACGAGAATGTCGGTGTCACCGGAACCACTGATGCGCTGGGCGCGGAAGCCCATGTGCCTGAACGCGCTCTCGATGTACGCCTCGAACGCCGCACCGGGTGCCAAGCCATCGGCGCCTGGGTCGACGGAACTGCGCGTCAGTGATTCCACGATGAGCGAGAGCTTGTCCGGTTCGCACGGCGCGCACGACGTGCTTTGCGCCAGGTCCGGCGACAGCTCCAGCTCCACGGCGGCCTCCGGCAGGTGCGGTTCGGCAAGGGGGAGTGTCTCGATGAGACGCAGCCCGGTCGCCGTAGCCTGGACCGACGACCAGGACGTCTCGATGAGCAGGCCCGATTCGACCATGAAGGCCGTGAGCCACCGCACCTTGTCCTTGTTCAAGCCGTATGTGATGCCTTGCCCGTACACGTCGTTCCTCGGAACATTGGCCTTTGCCGCACGGATCAGCTCGCCGACGAACTTCATGTTCGCGTGAAGGATCCGGATGAAGTCGATGTCCGATCCCGACCGCAGCCACGCCTTGGCGGCCGGCGTTGCCGTGAACACCCCGCGGCGGACCTCCAGAAGCAGCCCGGCGGCCCGCATGAACGGCAGCATGCTGTCGACGCTGCTGCGCTTCAGGCCGAACCGGTCCGCGATGAAGCCCAGCAGTGCGCCCTTCTCCATCTGGTCCTCTGCGGCCGCGATGCACGTCCGCAAGTTCTCGATCTTGTTGGGGTCCTCTTTCGGGCTCGGAACCCAGATGTTGTAGGTGTTCCTGGTCTCCTGGGCGCCGTCGTTCGCGGCCAGGTGCGCGAGGAGTGCGGCGATCTCTTCTGGGGCTTCGGGAATGTCGACCGCTTCATCCGAGTCGTGCATGGCCAGGGCCGAAGGCGTCACGACTTCCCAGGTGGCGAAGAGCGACCGTCCCTCAGCGGTCGCGCTGTGCTTCCGCTCTCCCAGCCATTCGGTCAGCCCCAGGACTTCGAGCCAGGTCATGCGGACACGGGTGTTGTTGACGCTCGTCCAGTCGAGGTTGTACGACTCAATCAACTGAGCATTGACCTCTTCGACCGTCAGCGGCTCGCGCACGAGGAGCCCGAGCACCTCGGCGAACAGCCGGATCCGCTCGGCCATCAACGAGGCGAGACGTGAGCGCGACTCATCCGCGAGCATTTCGGAGCCCTCGGGGGTCAGTTGAAGAACTCCTTTTCGATTCTGGACCAACCCCATCGGACGCAGCGCGTACGAGTACTGCCGCCAGGACCTCGACGACTCCACACTCAACAGCTGCGGCCGCGTGTCGAGATCCGTGGCCTCACCAGCGCCGATCCGGCGAACGAGCTCAAGGGCGAGCCGAAACATCTCGTCCTTCCCGCACTGGAGGTTCGGTACGGATGACGCCTGCTGCATCCACCTGCTCCGCTGCGCCCCGAGGGTGGGCGCGCTCGGGGCGGTGGCCGGTTGGCTGGTCTCGCTGAAGAGGTCCGGAGTCATTCTGGCGTGGCCGTTCCGTTCATAGCACTGGGGTGATTCGGCAGAGGCTCCTGCCATGCGCGCACGTTACTTCCCACCACTGACAGGCGATGTCCGGCTCCCCATCAGGAAACCTGCATTGCCCGATCAGTAGCCGATCCGGATCGAATGCGTCGCATCCTGTCGCCACTGCTGCCGGGCAACCCCGCAGTGAACCCTTCGCTCAACTGCCGGACCCTCCCGCGCGGCGACGTGAACACGGTGACCGCTCCGCCGGCGTGCCGGACGACCACAGCTATAGCCTCCTGCGGCTCCGCCCGGCCAAACCGGACCTCCGACAGCCACTCCGCCGGTACCCAGCCGACCCGGTGCTAAGGAATGAACCGTCTCAAGCGCGAGGGAGGAATCAAGGGTTGACCGTACGACACGTACTCGGCAACCAGCTCTGCGCCAGAGCGGGGGGGGCGATCACCCGCCCCGAACATGCCACCGATCAGCAGCGTGCACCCGGTGTGCACCCATGCTCCATCAAGGACCGATCTACGCAGGTCAGAGCGTTTCTCTACCTCTACTTCGACATCTAGGACCGCCGCAGGTCGGAGCGGTTTCCGTTCTCCTGGGGCGTCTGTGGGCCGTCGGCCGTGCCTTCCCTTCCGGGAGGGTGCGGCCGACGGCCTTTTTGTGGAGCCGCGGCGAGGGTGAGCGGAGGCGGCCGGCCCGCGGCATCGCGCCGCGGGCCGGCCGGAAAGAGGTCAACTCCTGCGCGGGATCAGCAGTTGTCGTAGAGCAGGGCTCGGACCAGGCGGCAGGTGGTGTCGGAGGGGTGGTGGACGCCGATGGCGCGGGCGGTGGTGCGGATGGTGGCGTTGGTGGCGTGCTCGGGGCGGTAGACGCCGGTGTCGAGCAGGGCTATGGCCAGGCGCATGGCCTTCAGGCGACGGTTGTGGGATTCGTACCGCTCCCGGGGCCAGCCGGCGGGGAGCGGTTTCTTGGGCAGCGGGTGGGCCGGGAGGGGTTTCGTCATGAGTGTGGCAGTCGCCATCCGGCGGACCTCCTGGAGCTTCGATGAACCCTCACTTACTGGTTCCCATTTTACTGCCGGGCACTGACAAAAGCCCCTGGCCAGGGGGGATTTGGTGGGGTGGGAGCGGGGGTGGGGCGGGCTGACGGTGGGGGTGCGGGCCGGTGCCGGTAGCGGGGGCCGGGGTGGGTCAGGGGGATGGTTCAGGAGGTTGGGGCGGGGAGGGTGCGGAGGAGGTTTTTGTCCGGCTTGCCTACGGGGGTGAGGGGGATGGTGTCGAGGAGGTGGACGGCGGCGGGGGCGTAGAGGGCGCCCTTGTGGGCGGTGACGAAGGCGCGGAGGGCGGGCTGGGAGACCTCGTCGGCGGAGTGGCCGGGGGCGGGGACGACGGCGAGGTGCACCTCCTCGGTCTCGTCGGGGAGGCGGACGCCGTAGGCGGCGGCGTGGGCGACGGCCGGGTGGGTGTGCAGCAGGTCCTCCAGTTCGGAGGGGTTGACGTGGCCGCCGACGACGATGACGACGTCCTTGAGGCGGTCGACGAGGTAGAGGCGGCCGTCGTCGCCCAGGTATCCGACATCGCCGGTGCGCAGCCAGCCGTCGCGGAGGACCTCCGCGGTGAGGTCGGGGCGCTTCCAGTAGCCGCGCATCACGCCGGCGGAGCGGACATGGATCTCGCCCGGCTGCCCCGGGGGCAGGTCGCGGCCCTCGGTGTCGCGGACGGCGAGGGTGACGCCGGGCATCGGGCGGCCGACGGTCATCGGGCGGTCGGTGCGGATGTCGGCGTGGTCGGCGGGGCCGGCCTCGGTGATCGACATCGCCTCGGACTGGCCGTACCAGCCGTGGAGGACCGGGCCGAACGCCTCGGCCGCCTCGCGCATCCGGGACGCGGAGGCGATGCAGCCCCCGTAGGTGATGCGGGTGAGGGAACCGAGGTCGGTGGACGGGAGGGTGGGGTCGTCCAGGAGACGGTAGAGGAGTGGCGGCAGCAGCCAGAGGTGGGTGATGCGTGCGCGGGCGACGGTGGCCAGGACGGCGGTGGGGTCGAACTCCCGGTGGAGGACGACGCTGCCGCCGGCCACGAGGGTGGCGTCGGCCACGATGCCCGCCAGGTGGGCCAGCGAGGTGCAGGCCAGGAAACGGGGCGGGGCGCCTGCGGTCTCCCAGGAGGTGCCGCCGAGCATCGCGGCGATCCCCCGGTGCGTCATCCGAACTCCCTTGGGCACACCGGTCGTTCCGCCGGTGTGCCGGATGCACCAGTCGTCCTCGGCGCGGGCCGCGCCGGGGACGGCGGGGGTGGCGGGCAGCGCGGCGCAGGCGGCGAGCAGGTCGGGGCCGAGCGGGGCGGCGCCTGCGGGGGGCGGGCCGAAGGTCATGGCCTCGGGGCGGGAGCCGGTGCAGCCGTCCAGGAGGGCGCGGACGGTGTCGTACAGGTCGGGGTCGGCCAGGAGGAGGTCGGTCTCCGCGCTCTCGGTCACCCGGGTCAGCGTTTCGGCGGCCATCCCGTCGTAGAGGAGGACCACCCGCGCGCCCAGGAGGTTGACGGCGTAGCGGGCGGCGAGCGCCTCGGGGCGGTTGCGGCTGAGGACCGCGACGGTCCGGCCGCGGCCGACGCCGTGGGTGCCGAGGACGGCGGCCATGCGGTGGACGGTGGCGTGCAGGGCACCTGCGGCGATGTCGTGGCCGTCGGCCGTGGTGACGACGGGGCGGTCGGGGTCGCGGGCGAGGGCGGCGAGCACGAGGTCGACGTAGCTGGTGAAGGGCGGGGTGGTGGTGGGCATGGCGGCTCCCCCTGGGTGGGCGTACGGGTGGGCGGCCCGGTGTGCCGGACGGTTGTGACGTTAGGCGTGGTCGGTCATGCCTTCCATGACCAAATCCGCCATGTGGTCATGCTGTTGGGGTTATGAAGGGCCTCGGGACGGCTTGCGAGGGGGCGGCAGGGGGCGGGGCGGCTCTCCGAGAAGCAGGTGCGGCGCGGGCATTGCCGCGGCAGCCGGACGCCCATGGATGGCATGCCGGGAACACCGCGGCCACTCTGGGCATCGACGTCGGGGAACTCGTGCGCAGGGTGCGGCACTTGGGGTTCGAGGGGCTGTTGCGGGAGCATGACCGAGCACCCACACAAGGGAATGCCAGGCATTTTGCGGTGAATCGTCGCAGAATCAGAGGATGTCCGACTGAGTAACCTGTGGTTCACATACGGGCAACGGACGGGAAACGGCCTGTTGCGAGAGTGCTCCGGTACGCCCGCACGCGTACCCGCACCGACCCGTATAAGAGGACCCCGTGACCATCAAGGCCGAGTACATCTGGATCGACGGCACCCAGCCGACCGCCAAGCTCCGCTCCAAGACCAAGATCCTCACGGACGGGAGCTCGCTGCCGCGCTGGGGCTTCGACGGGTCCAGCACCAACCAGGCCGAAGGCCACTCCTCGGACCTCGTGCTCGACCCTGTCTTCAGCTGCCCGGACCCGATCCGCGGCGGCGACCACCTGCTGGTGCTGTGCGAGGTGCTCAACACCGACCTCACGCCGCACTCCTCCAACACCCGGGCCCTGCTGCGCCCGGTGGCCGAGCGCTTCGCCGGCCAGGAGCCGCTCTTCGGCATCGAGCAGGAGTACACCTTCCTCAAGGGCGAGCGCCCGCTGGGCTTCCCCGAGGGCGGCGGCTTCCCCGCGCCCCAGGGTGGCTACTACTGCGGTGTCGGCGCCGGCGAGATCTTCGGCCGGGAGATCGTCGAGCAGCACCTCGACCGCTGCCTGGCGGCCGGCCTCGGCCTGTCCGGCATCAACGCCGAGGTGATGCCCGGCCAGTGGGAGTTCCAGGTGGGCGCGCTGTCGCCGCTGGAGGTCTCGGACCACATGTGGGTGGCACGCTGGCTGCTGCACCGCACCGCGGAGGAGCACGGCGTCACCGCCTCCCTGGACGCCAAGCCGGCGCGCGGCGACTGGAACGGCGCGGGTGCGCACAGCAACTTCTCCACCCGCGCCATGCGCGAGGGCTACGACGCGATCATCACCGCCTGTGAGGCGCTGGGCGAGGGCGACAAGCCGCTGGAGCACGTCCGCCAGTACGGCACCGGCATCGAGGAGCGGCTGACCGGCGCCCACGAGACCGCGCCCTGGGACCAGTACTCCTACGGTGCCTCGGACCGCGGTGCCTCGGTGCGCATCCCGTGGCAGGTCGAGGTCGAGAAGAAGGGCTACATCGAGGACCGTCGGCCGAACGCCAACGTCGACCCCTACGTGGTGACCCGACTGATGGTGGACACCTGCTGCACGGAGCTGGAGCGGCGCGCACAGGTGTGACCGACCGCCCGCGGGAGCGGGGAGTGAGCGGGGCCGGACCGGTGGGTCCGGCCCCGTCCGCGTGTCCGGGCGATGGCGGCGGTGGACGGCGGTGGGCAGTGATGGCGGTGGCGCACCCGTACCGGCGACCGGCGCCACCGGGCCGGGCGGCAGCGGTCGTTGTCAGTGGCGGATGGCACGCTGGAACCATGCCGCGATCACCGTGCGGACCGGGTCCGGGCCGTGCGGCGGCGAGGAGGGGCGCGGGACGACCGGTGGCGGAGGGGGACAGGACATGCGGAGCAGGATGCGGAGCGAAGGCGGGTCGCGGGGCGGGGCACGGAGCGGGGCGCTGCCCTGGGTGGCGCCGTTGTATGTGGGTGCGTTGCAGCTCGGTGCGTGTGCCACCGCCCGGCTGCCGGTGCGGCGGCGGACGGAGCTGCTGCGGGCGCACTCCACCAATGTGGCCAATCTGCGGGCCGGCCGGTGGGGGACGCTGGCCACCAGCGCGGCCTTCGTGGAGGAGCCGCTGCCGGTGGCGTACGGGGCGGCGCTGCTGGCCACGCTCGGGACGGCCGAGGCGCGGTGGGGCGCCGGGCGCGCGGCGGCGGTGTTCGCGGCCGGGCACGTCGGCGCCAGCCTGCTGGTCCACGCCGGCCTGCGGGCGCGCAACCGGGCCCGCGGGGCGGCGGCGGAACGGGCGGCGGCAGACTCGACCGGCCCCGGTGCACAGGCCCGACCCGCCGGGGGCGGCACCGCGCACGCCGTCGACGTCGGGGCGAGCTACGGCTTCTACGCCACCCTCGGCGCACTGGCCGTCTCGCTGCCGCACCGGGGCGCGCGGGCGGCGGCGACCGGCGGGCTGCTGGCCCTGGGTGCGGCCCCGGTGGTCCGCCGCGGCCGGACGTTCACCGACGTCGGGCACCTGACGGCGCTGTCCCTCGGGGTGGCGATCGGAGTGGCCAGGGGAGCCGGAGCCGCGGGGACGCCGATACGGGCACCACGCACGGCGACATGAGGGCGGGGGACGGCGGCGTCGACTCGATGACCGGCCCTCCAGGGGCGATTTCCGGCCACCGGGTGGCGTGCCGTCGAGGCGGTGTCGCACGCAACTCCCGTGCAGTGAGCGGCAGTCGGAGTCGTCGCAGGAGCAGCCCGTGGGGCCGTGGAGCCTGCCCGCGGCAGGATCGCGTCACAGTGGGGCCCGGTGCGAAAGACAGATCTATGACCGTCTGGTTCAATAGGGCCATGGCCAGCCTCACAGACACCGCGACGGGTCGCAGCGACCTCGAGCCGTTCTGGCCGTCCCGGCAGGCGCACGCCTTCGACCGTCTGTGTTGCCGCGCACTCTGAGCGCGGGCCCGCACTCTCCTCGCCGACACCTCTGAACCGGTGTCCCAGCCCTGCCCGCGCGCACGCCCCCCGACGGCCCCCTGCGCGAAAGAGCTGACGTTCGATGACCAATCTCCGTACCCTTCCTGCCGGTTCCGCCACCGCCCACGTTCCCCCGCTGCCCCATCCCCGCCAGCGGCTGCGCGCCGTGGCGCCCGACGAGGCCCTGCACCCACCGGCCACCACCGGGCGGTACGCCCAGCCCACCACCGTCCCCGGCCGGGACGTCGCGCGCCACAGTCCCCAGCAGATCGCCGAGCCCCAGCAGGTCGCCGAGTTGCTGGCCTCCGGCGCGACCTGGCTCCCGGCTCCGCAGCACAGCCTGCCCGCCCTGCCCGGCCGGCCGCCGATGGTCGGCTACCTCGTCCTGGTACCGGCCGAGCAGGCCCCCGCCCCGCCGCAGCCGCCCGCCGGGCCCGCCCCGGCCATCGGGACCGGAGACGAGATCGTGCGGATCGACCCCGAGCGGCGGACCGTGTACGTCGACGGCCGGCTGCTGGACCTGACGTACCTGGAGTTCGAGCTGCTGACCCATCTGGTCGCGCATCCGCACCGGGTGCACACCCGCGACCAGTTGGTGACCACGGTGTGGGGCTACGGGCACGTCGGCGACGGCCGCACCGTGGACGTCCATGTCGCCCGGCTGCGGCGGAAGCTCGGCGCCAAGCACCGCGGCTCGATCGTGACCGTCCGCCGGGTCGGCTACAAGTACGTCCCGAGTTCCTGACCGGCCCGGGCCGGTGACCGGCCGGCGCCGGGCACCCGGCCGCCGCCGAGGACCACCCGCTCGGCGGCGGCCGCCAGCGCCCGGCGGTCCAGACCGCGGCCCGCCGTGGGCAGCGCCGGATGGACGGTGACCCGCACGGTCAGTCCGCGGGCGGTGGCCACCCGGCGCAGCGAGGCGGCGAAGGTGTCGTCCCCGCAGAAGGCGGCCACCGTGCTGGGGCGGCCCTGCTGGGCGTAGGCGACGGTCACCGGACGGACGGGGGCGCCGGCGTCCAGGGCGGCCTGGAAGGTGGCCCGGCGGAAGGCGCCCTGTTCGGCGGTGCACCAGGTGGTGGCCTGCGGGAAGACCGCGACCGAGCGGCCGGCGGCCAGCAGCGCGGTCAACTCCCGTACGGTGTGCGGGAGTTTGCGCGGGTTGGTGCGGTCGATGAAATGGGTGCCGGCGCGCCGGGCCAGACCGCCGACCAGCGGCCAGCGGCCGACCTCGCGCTTGGCGAGCAGGGTGGCCGGTTCCACGGCGAGCAGCGCGACGATGTCGAGCCACGAGACGTGGTTGAGGACGATCAGGGTGCCCGGGGCGCGGGCCGCTCCGGGGGCGCGTTCCGTCGGCCCGGCCACCGGTTCCGTACCGGGCACCGACAGCGGACCCGGCGCGTCGGCCGCGCCGCGGACCTCCAGCCCGACCGACAGCGCCGCCAGCAGCGCCCGGGCGTGCCCCCGGAGGTGTACCGGGTCCGCCAGGCGCGGGCCCGCCGCCAGGACACGTCCCACCGCACCGGTGAACGCGGCGGTGCGACGGGCGGCTCCGGGAAGCGGAAGGCGCGGAACGGCGTGCGCGGCACAACCCGGGGTGCACACCGCACGGACGTCGAAGGGGCCGTCCGGCGCTCCCCCGGGCCGGGGCCCGTTCACCGCTCCCCCAGGAAGAAGCGGCGGTAGCGGTCGCCGAGTTGCTCGATGTCCAGGACGGTGAAGAAGTCGGCGACCCCGAAACCCGGGTCGTGGGCGGGGGCGCCGCAGATCCAGGCGCCGATGCGGAGGTAGCCGCGCAGCAGGGGCGGCAGTTGGGCGAGGGCCGGGCGCTCGGGCAGCGGTGCGGTGGGGTGCCAGGGGCGGCGCGGGGTGACCAGGAACGCGGGCGGCGCGGTGTGGCGGGTGCGGGCCAGTGCCCAGGCGTGGGCGGCCGCGGTGCCCCCGTCGGCGAGCGGTACGGAGGCGCAGCCGGCGAGGTAGCGGTGGCCGGAGAGCAGGGTGTAGCGGGCCAGGGCGGCCCACATCTGGTTGATCACGGCGCCGTTGCGGTGGTCCGGGTGGACGCAGGACCGGCCGGCCTCGATGAGGGCGGGGCGCACCGCGTCGAGGGCGGTGAGGTCGAACTCGCCGTCGGAGTAGAGGCGTTGGCTGCGGCCCGGGGGCAGCAGCCGGTAGGTGCCGACGACCGCGCCGGTCGGGGTGTGGGTGACGACGAGGTGGTCGGCGAGGTCGTCGACGGCGTCGATGTCGTGTCCGGGGAGCGGGCTGTCGAGGGCGGCGCCCAGCTCGTCGCCGAAGACCTGGTGGCGCAGGCGCTGGGCGGCCCGGATCAGGTCGGGGGTGTCGGCGATCAGGGCGGCGTAGTCGGGGCCGGCAGGCCGTGCGGCGGCGGCCGCTCCGGTGGATGGGGCAACGGGGGCGGAGGTGTCCGGGGCGTTCGAACCGGGGGTCGTGGTAGGTGCCGTGCTCATCAGAGCCTCCGTAGGTGGTGCTGGGTACACCCCTGCGGGGTGCGCAACCCAATGACCTGGCGTTCTCCTACCGGGCAGACTGTCCCCGCGCCCGACGGCCGGGCACGTGAAGCCCAGGGAGCGTACGGATGAGGGTCCGCAGAACACTGGTCGCCGCGGGGCGGGGGCTGGTGCTGGCGGTGGTGGTGGAGGCGGGATCGGTCGCCCTGCTGGTGCTGATCCTGCTGTCGCTGGCGTTCATGGTGATCGGCGTGGGGTTCCTGACCACGCCGCTGGTGCTGTCGTGGGCCCGCGGGTACGCCGACCTGCGGCGGGTGTGGGCGTACGAGCAGACGGGGGTGCGGATCCCGGCCGGGTACCGGCCGTTCCCGCCGCGGCTGCGGCGCGGGCCGGCGGGCCGGTGGCAGCGCTGTGCGGTACTGCTGCGGGACCCGGCGACCTGGCGCGAACTGCTCTGGCTGCCGGTCGATCTGACGTTGGGTCTGGTATTGGCGCTGCTGCCGTCGACGCTGGTGGTCTACGGCGCCGGGTTCGTGCTGCTGCCGGTGGCGCAGGGGCTGACCGGGCTGGGCGGCCAGCTGCTGGGGTTCGGGTCGCTGACCACCGACCACCCGGTGCTGCTGGCCGTCTCGCCGGTGCTCGGCGCGGGGCTGCTGGCCCTGGCGCTGCGCGCCAACCCGGCGCTGCTGCGGGCGCACTTCGAGCTGGCGGCGGTGTTCCTGACCCCGCCGAAGGCGGAGCTGGCGGCCCGGGTGGCGCGGCTGACCGAGACCCGGCACGATGCGGTGGACGGTTCCGCGGCCGAACTCCGCCGGATCGAGCGCGATCTGCACGACGGCGCCCAGGCCCGGCTGGTGGCGATGGGGATGAGCCTGGGCACGATCGAGACGCTGATCGAGAAGGACCCGGCGCGCGCCAAGGAACTGGTGGGCCGGGCCCGGGAGGCGTCCGCGGAGGCCCTGACCGAACTCCGCGACCTGGTGCGCGGCATCCATCCGCCGGTGCTCGCCGAACGCGGCCTGGGCGACGCGGTGCGGGCGCTGGCGCTGCGGATGGAGATCCCGGTGGAGGTGACGGTGCAGCTGCCGCGGCGGCTGGCGGCGCCGCTGGAGTCGGCGGCGTACTTCGCCGTCGGCGAGCTGCTGACCAACGCCGCCAAGCACTCCGGCGCCGACCGGATCGAGGTGGACGTCCGGCACACCGGCGGGCGGCTGCTGGTCACGGTCGGCGACAACGGGCGCGGCGGCGCCGCGGTGCGTCCCGCCGGGGCGGGCGGGGGCGCGGAGGGGTCGGGGCTGCGCGGGGTGGAGCGCCGGCTCGGTACATTCGACGGCGTCCTCGCCGTCAGCTCCCCGGCCGGCGGCCCGACGCTGGTGACGATGGAGATCCCGTGCGCGTAGTCATCGCCGAAGACCTCTTCCTGCTGAGGGACGGGCTGGTCCGGATGCTGGAGGCGTTCGGCTTCGAGATCGTGGCGGCGGTCGCGTCCGGGCCCGAACTGCGCCGGGCGCTGGCCGAACGGGAGCCGGACGTGGCGGTGGTGGACGTCCGGCTGCCGCCGTCGTTCACCGACGAGGGGCTGCAGTGCGCGCTGGAGGCCCGCCGGGCCCGGCCGGGGCTGCCGGTGCTGGTGCTCTCGCAGCACGTGGAGCAGCTGTACGCCCGGGAGTTGCTGGCGGACGGCAGCGGCGGGGTTGGCTATCTGCTCAAGGACCGGGTCTTCGACGCGGAGCAGTTCGTGGACGCGGTGCGCCGGGTGGCGACCGGGGGCACCGCGATGGATCCGCAGGTCATCGCGCAGCTGCTGGCCCGTCGGGCGCGGGACCGGCCGATGGCGGGGCTGACGCCGCGGGAGGTGGAGGTGATGGAGCTGATGGCGCAGGGCCGGTCCAACGCCGCGATCGCGTCCCGGCTGGTGATCACCGAGCGGGCGGTCGCCAAACACACCTCCAACATTTTCGGGAAGCTGGCGCTGCCGCCGTCGGACGACGACAACCGCCGGGTGCTGGCGGTGCTGGCCTATCTGGACCGGGGCTGAAGCGCCCGGCCGGGCGGCGAGGGCGGCGGGCGAGCCTCCCGGGTGGGCCTCGCACACAACTCCCCGCCCCACGTCGAGATCCGGCCAATCGGCGGTGCGGGCCGCCGGCGCCGGCGCCGCTCCGCCGGGCAGGGGCCGCGCCGCCAACTCCCCTGGCGGGCGGCGCGGAACGCCCCGTCCACGCCGGTGGAAGCTCGTCCGGGCGCCGCGTACGCTGACCGCCACAGCTCACGCGAGTAAGGGGAGCAGGACATGGGCACCGCAGCCGACAAGGAATGGCTCTACAGCCTCGACATCTCCGACGCCACCTGGCAGCGCCCGCCCGGCGACCCCGAGGCGGAGGCGGTGGAGATCGCCTTCCTGGAGCGCGGCGCGGTGGCGATGCGCAATTCCAAGGAGCCCGAGGTCGTACTGCGCTACACCGAGGCGGAGTGGCGGGCGTTCGTCCTGGGCGCCCGGGACGGGGAGTTCGACCTGGACCGGCACCACACGGCCTGACGGCCGCCGCCGGGCCCGCGCGGGGTGCGTCACCCGTCCGGGCGGGCCCGGCCGCCGGTGACCATCACAGGATTCACTCGTTCCACGGAACGTGGAGCAGCAGCACGCGGTGACCCCGCGCCCGGACCGCGCCTCCCCCGTCGGGCCCGCCGACGAGGTTGAGCCCATCGACGTCGAGCAGGCCGAGGCGGCCCTGGTCGAGCACTACCCCCGGCTGGCCCGGCTGGCCTATCTGGTGCTGCCGCCGGCCCCCACCCGCGGGCGGCGGGTGCTGGCCGCGCACGCGGCGGTGCAGCGGGCGCTGCCCAGGCGGCCCGGCCCGACGGCCACGCTGCCCGCCCAGCGCGGCGCGGATCCGGCCGTCGACCCCGGTTACGCGCTGATGCGACTGCGGGTACTGAAAACGGCGCTGACCGCCGGGCGGCGCCGCCTGCGGCCGCCGACACCGCTCCCCCAGGTCTGGGGCCTGCGGCTGTTCCCGCGCTCCGGGGGCGCCGACGAACTCGCCCTGGACCAGGCCCTGTCGGCGCTCTCCGGCCCGGCCCGGGCCGCGTTCGTCCTGCGGGATCTGGAGCGGCTTTCGGTCCAGGAGACCCGGCGGGTGCTGGAGGCGGCGGGGGTCGCCGACGCCCGGGAGGCGCTGGCCGAGGCGGACGGGGCGGTGCTGCCGGCCGGGAGCCGGGACCGGGCGCTGCTGGAGTCGGTGGAGTTCGACCCGTGCGCGCTGCAGGCCCGGCCGACGGACCTGATCCGGCGCCGCCAGAACGGCCGGGCGGCGCTGGCGGCCGGGGCGGCGGTGCTGGTGTGCGGGGCGCTGCTGGGCCTGCCGGGCCAGGGCTGGGGCCCGTACGGCGCCGCGGCCCCGCCGTACGCCCGCAACGCCGCCGTCGAAGCGGCCCTGGATCCGGGCCGGTTGACGGTCTCCTCGGCGACGGCCTGGAAGACCGCCGCCCGGCCGGACTTCTCGGCCTGGCCGGCCCGCGGCGACCGGACCGGCGACCGGGCGCTGCTCCGGCGGGCGCTGGCGGTGTGGGCCCGGCCAGGCGACCGGGTGCCGGTCACCGCGACGCCCGGCACACCCGTCGGCCCCGCGGCCGGCCCGCCGCAGCTGCTCTTCGCCGGCGTGGTGGACCACGCGGTGGTGGTGCTCTTCCACGACGGGCTGCGGGTGGTGCGGTACGCCGAGGCGACCGACGGCCAGGGGCGCGGCGACGGTTCCGGGGCGTCCCTGGACTTCGCGCGGACGGACGACGCGACGGCGGACTCCGCCGGCCTGCTGGTGGTGAACCGCACGGAGGGCAACGTCCGCTATCTGACGGCCCCTTGGGTGACGTCGGTACGCCTGGTGGATCTGCTGAAGCCGGACGCGGCGGCCCAGTCGGTCGCGGTCGGCGCCGACGGCCTGACCTCCCCCGTCCCGGCGCCGCGCGCCCCGGAGGAGTGCACGCGGTGGCCCGCCCTCCGGGTCGGCGGGCATCTGGACGGGCAGCCGGGCGGGGTCCCGGGCGGCCGGTCCGCCGGGGAGCTGCTGACCGACCTCGGGGAACTGACGCCCGCCCGGCTCACCTACGGTCCGCCGGGCGGCCCGGGCGCGGTGTCGGGGACGGCGGGCCGTACGGCCTGGGCGCGGACCGCCTGCCAGCTGCCCGCGCTCCGTTCGCAGGGCGTGCGGACGGTGAACACCTGGCGGTTCGCCGAGCAGCCGCTCCCCGGGGGCGCGGGCGTCGCGGACTGGCTGTGCACCCGGGCGGAGACCTGGCGCGGGGCGGGCGGCGGGGCGCTGGCGCAGTTCCAGGCGCCGGCGCCGAGCGGGCAGCCGTACGCGACGGGCTCGGTGACCGCCCGCTCCGGCAGCGGTGCGGCCTGCGGTCCGCGGGAGCCCCGGGTGCTGTCGGGTGTGCTGTGGAAGAGCGCCGGTGGCCGGTGGTGGCTGCTGGCGGCGGGCAGCGACCGGGTCACGTCGATCGGTGCGAGCGGCGGGGTGCGGGGACACGCGTCCGGCCGGCTGCTGGCCGTCCCGGCTGCGGCGGGCGCCCACGCCGACCTGAAGGGCACGGTGGCGGGCGGGGGGACGGTGCGGGCGTTGCGGTGAGGGACGGGCGTGAGCGGTGGGGCGGACGCGTTCTTTCCGCGTCCAGGGGGTATCGACATTCCTTACCCGCCAGTACATTGACGCCATGTCTAATACGGCCTCGTTGCGGCCCCAGCCGGTCGCGTCCGAGCACACCCCGCTCAAGGCCCGCAACGTGGCCTTCGACTGGGCGGACACCCCTCTGCACTGGATCCCCGGCGATCCGTCCAGCACCCACACGATCAACGTGCTGCACCTGCTGCTGCCGGCCGGCGAGCGCTGGTTCGTGCACGTCTACAAGCAGGTGCTGCCCTACATCCGCGACCCCGAACTGCGTGCGGACGTCATCGGGTTCATCGGCCAGGAGGCCATGCACTCCCAGGCGCACGACGACGTCCTGCCGCACCTCAAGGAGCAGGGGCTGGACCCCACCCCGTACACCGCGCAGGTCGACTGGTTCTTCGAGAAGCTGCTCGGCGACCGGACCCTGCCGCCGGGGCGGGCCCGCGAGTGGTGGCTGAAGGAGCGGGTGGCGCTGATCGCCGCGATCGAGCACTACACGGCCTTCCTGGGCGACTGGGTGCTCAACGCCCGGGCGCTGGACGCCCGGGGCGCCGATCCGACCATGCTCGACCTGCTGCGCTGGCACGGCGCGGAGGAGGTCGAGCACCGGTCGGTGGCGTTCGACCTCTTCATGCATCTGGACGGCGGCTACCGGCGGCGGGCGCGCACCTGGGCGACGGCCTTCTCCACGCTGGTGTTCCTGTGGCAGCGCGGCATCCGGTTCTTCATGGAGAACGACCCCACGCTCGTGGGCCGGAAGGCCGCGCTGAAGGACTTCGTCCGCGGTGGGCGGCAGGGTGTGCTGCCGACCCCCGGGGCGATGATCCGTTCCATACCCCGGTACTTGAGCCGCGGTTACCACCCCTCGCAGCACGGGAGCACCGAGCAGGCCCTCGCCTATCTGGACCGTTCGCCCGCCGCGACCCCCGGTGCAAGCACCGGCTCCACTGGAGCGGCTGCCGCCGCACAGCCTGATGCCGCCTCCCAAGGAGTCTGAAGTGCCCGTGCCCGTCCGTGTGTCCACGTCCGCCGGCCGCCGCGGCCCGCTCCGTACGGGCCCGGCGCTGCCGACGGCGTCCCGTACGGCCGCGGGGTCCCGAGCGGGCCTGCCGCGCCTCCGTACCGTGCTGGCTGTCGCCGGGGCCGTCCTGGTGGTCCGGAGGGCCCTGCGGCGGCGGATCCGGCGCTCGCCGCTGTGGCCGCTGCCCGCGCTGGAGCAGCCGATCTCCGGGAGGGGCCGGGAGGCGCTCCGGGCGGCCGGCGCGCCCGAGGAGCGGCGGTCGACCGCCCTGCGGCTGCGGGTGGCCGAGCGGACGGAGGCCGCCGAGGGCGTGGTGGCCCTGCGCCTGGAGGGCGAGCACCTGCCCGCCTGGGAACCGGGCGCGCACCTCGACCTCGTGCTGCCCTCGGGGACCGTGCGGCAGTACTCGTTGTGCGGTGAACCGGCCGACGCCGTGCGGGCGGACGGCGGGTCGTACACCCTCGCGGTCCGGTTGATCGAGGACGGCCGGGGCGGCTCCCGGGAGGTGCACGAGGCGCTCCGCGCCGGCACCACGGTCGAGGCGCGCGGCCCGCGCAACCGCTTCCCGCTGGAGGACCACCCCGCCTACCTCTTCATAGCGGGCGGTATCGGCATCACCCCGATCCTCCCGATGGTGCGGCGGGCCGAGGCCGAGGGGGTGCCCTGGCGGCTGCTGTACGCGGGGCGGTCGCGGGCGTCGATGCCGTTCCTGGCAGAGGTGGGGAAGCTGGCCGGGGGCACCGTCGGGACGCCCGGGGGCGGGCGGTTGACGGTGGTCGCGGAGGACGAGGACGGACGGCCCGATCTGGCCGCCGCGCTCGCCGAAGCGCCCCCGCACGCCGCCGTGTACTGCTGCGGGCCCGAGCCCCTGATGGACACCGTGGCCAGGCTGCTCCCCGAGGGGCCGGAGGGCCGCACGCTGCACACGGAGCGCTTCGCCCCGGCGGCGTCCGAGGCGGGGGCCGGGCCCGGCGAGGACGTGGCGTTCGAGGTGGAGTTGCGGCGGACCGGCCGCAGCGTGACGGTCCCGGCCGGCACCAGCGTGCTGCGCGCGCTCCGCGAGGAGGCCCTGCCGGACCTGCCGTACTCCTGCGAGCAGGGCTTCTGCGGCACCTGCCGGCAGCGGGTCGTGTCCGGCGAGGTGGACCACCGGGACGAGCTGCTGACGGACGCGGAACGCGAGGACTCGCTGCTGATCTGCGTCTCCCGGGCGAAGCCGGGGGAGCGGCTGGTCCTGGATCTTTGAATCCGGACGCGGGCGAGCGGCCGCCGGCCGCCCCGCCCGCCGACGGAGGGGAGCTTCGGGCGGTGGTGCCGTGGCGCGGGCGGTCGTTAGGGTGGGCGAATGGCCACCGGGGCACGCCGCAGGATGGGGGTCGAGGAGCGACGGGAGCAGTTGATAGCCGTTGCACTCGGCCTCTTCAGTCACCGCTCCCCCGACGACGTCTCGATCGACGAGATCGCCGAGGCCGCCGGCATATCGCGGCCGCTGGTCTACCACTACTTCCCGGGCAAGCAGCAGCTCTACGAGGCGGCCCTGCGGCGCGCCGCGGACGAGCTGACGGCCCGGTTCGTCGAACCGCACGAAGGGCCGCTCGGCGCCCGCCTGTTGCGCGTCATGGAGCGCTTCTTCGACTTCGTGGACGAGCACGGGCCCGGCTTCTCGGCGCTGATGCGCGGCGGCCCCGCGATCGGCTCGTCCCGTACGGGCGCGATGATAGACGGCGTACGCCAGGCCGCCTACGCCCAGATCCTCGCCCACCTCGACGTGGACGCCCAGGCACCCACGCCCCGGCTGGAGTTGGTGGTCCGGTCCTGGATCTCGCTCGCCGAGACCACCGCGCTGCTGTGGCTGGACGGACGGCGGGTGCCGCGCGCCGAGCTGGAACGGCAGCTGGTGCACGACTTCGCGGCGCTGGCCGCGGTCAGCGCCGCGTACGACGAGGGGATGGCGCAGGTGGTGCGCCGGATGCTGGCCGACGAGCCCGCGGACGGGATGTTCGCGGATCTGGTGGGGCGGTTGCTGGAGCTTCCGCAGACGGCGTGAGGCCGGCGCACCCGGCCGGGCCGGGCCCGGGCTGCGGCAGAATCCCGGGCATGGACGAGATCATGTACCGGCCGGCCGAGGCGGGGAGCGACCCGGCCGTTCTGGTCGGGCTGTATGACGCGGCGGCCCGGTGGATGGTGGCGCACGGCATAGACCAGTGGAAGCCGGGCGGCAAGGACGAGGAGCACTTCCGGCTGCGGATCAAGGAGGGCGAGGTCTGGCTGGCGGAGGCGGCCGGGCGGGTCGTCGGCGGCTTCGAGCTGTGGTGGGAGGACGAGCCGGCGTGGGGGCCGCAGCCACCGGTGGCGGGGTATGTGCACCGGCTGATGGTGGACCGCTCGTGGGCTCCGGCGGGGACCGGGCGGGCGCTGCTGTCCCACGCCGAGCGGCGGATGGCGGAGTCGGGGCGGCCCTGGGCACGGCTGGACTGCGTGGCGAGCAATCCGCGGCTGCGGACGTATTACGAGGGCGCGGGCTATGCGGTCGTGGGCGAGCAGCCGGCCAAGGAGGGGAGCGGGGGGAGCCGGTATGCCGTGACGTTGTTGGAGAAGCGGGTCGGGTAGCCGGACCCTGGGCCCGTCCCCGCCCGCTGCTCCCTTGCGCCTCCCCCGCTTCTCCCCCGCGTCAGCTGCGGCGGAAGACGGCGACGGTGCGGGGCGGGACGGTGAAGGTGCCCGAGGCCCGGTCGTAGGCCGCGGTGGCGGTGATGCGGTCGGCGCCGTGGGCCTGGCGGGGATGCAGGGTGTAGGGCCGTCCGGCCAGGGCCGGGACGGTCTGGGTCTGCCGTCGGGGCGTGGCGTTGAAGACGACGACGAGGTCGGCCAGGCGCATGGTGAGGACGCCCGGGGTCTCGTCCGGGCCGGAGAGGGGGAAGGAGAGGGCGGACTGGACGGCCGCGGCGGTGGACAGGCCGAAGGCCGGTTCGGCGGCGTGGATGCGGAGCAGGTCGCGGTAGGCGGCGGAGGCCGCGGTGCGGGTGGCGCAGTCCGGGCGGAGGGCGGGGTCGGCCAACAGCGGCTCGGCGTAGGGCCACTTGTCCTTGTTGTCGGCGGCCGGCGGCAGACCGCGCCCGAAACCGTTGCCGTCCCTGGTGCCGTCGGTGCAGGTCCAGTGCAGGGCGTTGAACCAGTCGCCGCTGTTGAAGGAGTTGCGGTCCAGGGACTTGGAGCGCAGCAGGTCGGTGCCGGCCTGGGAGAGCGCCGGGCCCTGGGAGAGGGCGGCGGTGGCCAGGGCGACGACCTGCGTCCGGGCGCGGTCGGCCGGGGAGGTGGCCTGCGGCAGTTTGTAGGCGAGGGCGTCGTAGAGGGTCTCGTTGTCGTGGGCGTCGGCGTAGGCCAGGGCGTCGCCGGGGGCGGCGGCGTAGCCGGCGGGGGCGCCGTTGTAGTCGATCTGCGAGCCCTTGACCCGGCGGCCGGTGGTGTCGGTGAAGGTGTAGTCGGCGAGGTTGCCGGTGAGGCCGAGCTTGATCAGGTCCTGGTAATGCAGGAGGCGGGCGCGCTGGGCGTCGGGATTCCCGTTGGCGGGTGAGGAGTTGGTGTCGGTGAAGAGGCCGGAGGCGAAGCCCTGGACGCGGGGGTCGGCGTCGAAGGGGCTGCCGCCGCGGACCGCGTCGCGGGCCCGGTCGCTGAAGGTGGCGATGCCGGTGCCGGCCATGTTGCGCTGGGTGGCCTGGACGAAGCGGGCGTCGTCGGCGGCCTCGCCGAAGTTCCAGCCCTCGCCGTAGAGGACGATCGACTTCCCGTCGACGCCGTCCCGGGCCGGGGTGAGGGCGTCGAGGGCCTTGCGGACGGCGAGGATGTTGGCCTTGGGGTGGTGGCCCATGAGGTCGAAGCGGAAGCCGTCGACCTTGTACTGCCTGGCCCAGGTGACGACGGAGTCGACGACGAGCCTGCCCATCATGGTGTGTTCGGGCGCGGTGCCCGCGCAGCAGGTGGAGGTGGCGACGGTGCCGTCGTCGAGCAGCCGGTGGTAGTAGCCGGGGACGATGCGGTCGAGGACGGAGTGCGGGTCGTCCTGTCCGGACGCGGCGGTGTGGTTGTAGACGACGTCCATGACGGTGCGCAGGCCGATGCCGTTGAGGCCCTGCACCATGCGGCGGAACTCGACGGTCCGGGCGGTTCCGTCGGGGTCCGAGGCGTAGGAGCCTTCCGGGACGGTGTAGTGCAGCGGGTCGTAGCCCCAGTTGTAGCCGTCCCGGTCGGCGGTCCGCGCCACGCACTCCTGCTGGCGCGCGGAGTCGGCGGGCAGCGCGGACAGATCGCAGTCGGGGCGCTGCTGGTCGGCGCGGCGTTCGGGGACGGAGGCGAAGTCGAAGGCCGGCAGCAGGTGGACGTGGGTGGTGCCGGCGGCGGCGAGGGCCCTCAGGTGCCGCATGCCGGCGGAGCCGGTGTCGGTGAAGGCGAGGTACTGGCCGGGGTGGCGGGAGGTGGGGTCGGCGATGGAGAAGTCGCGGATGTGGAGTTCCTGGATGCGAGCCCGGCGCAGCGGGACCGGCGCGGGCTTGCGCAGCTGCGCCCAGCCCTTGGGGGCGAGTTCGGGATCGGCGAGGTCTACGACGAGGCTGCGGGCGGAGTCGGTGGTCAGCGCGGTGGCGTAGGGGTCGGTGACCGCGTTGGTGACGGTCCGGCCGGCGTCGGGGGCCCAGACGGTGACGAGGTAGCGGTAGGGCTTGCCGGTCCAGTGCCGGTCGCCCCGTGCGCTCCACACCCCGGTCGCCTCGTCGCGGTGCATCGGGACGCGGCGGCCGGCGAGTTCGAGCGCGACGGTGCGGGCGGTGGGCGCCCAGACGGAGAGGGTGGGGACACCGCGGTGGAACACCGGCCCCAGGGCGGCGTGTCGGGCTCGGGCACCGTAGAGGTCGTCGAGGACGCCGGGGATCTGCACGCCGGTGGTGTGCGGTCCGTCGGGGGTGCGCTGGGTGGCGGTCAGCCGCTGCCGGAGGGCGGTGGCGGCGAGGGCGCGGTCGCGGGGGTCGACGGTGAAGGCGGGGTAGCCGGCCAGGTGGGGGTAGGCGGCCCGTTCGGCGGGGGTGAGGGTGCCGGGGGTGAGCCGGATACGGCCCGCGGGGTGTCCTGGTTCGCCGAACTCCAGCCGGGCGTCGGCGCGTTGGGCGCCCTTCCAGACCACGGTGGCGCGGTCGATCCATTGGGCCTCGGCCTTGGCCTGCCCTCCGGCGGGGGCGGCCCGGGCGACCGGCTGCGACGGGAGGGCGAGCGCGGCGGCGCCGGCGAGCAGGGCGAGGACGGCGACGGCCCGATGGCGGGCGCGGTGCGCGGTGGAGGGCATGGCCCCTGGTTCTAGTCGTGGAGAACGCTTGCTGCAAGACCTTTCGCAAGAGATTGCAACGGTGTTACGTTCCCAGGCGAGCCGGTCCGGCCGGCCGGAGGGCCACCCGCACGGCGGTCTTTACGCGCCCGGCCGACCGGACCGGCCACCAGGCGGCGCCCGTTGGCGCATAGTCACCCCTCCGGCAGGCAGGGCGAATTGCCCGGCCGACAGCGGGGAATCCCCTCGTCATGATCAACGTCTCCGAGAACACCCACGACGGCACACCGCACCGGCACCACGACGCCGCGACCCGCGGCTATTACGACACCGGCGACGTCGACGCCTTCTACGACGCCGTGTGGGGCGGCGAGGACATCCACGTCGGCATCTACACCCAGGACGACGAGCCGATCGCGGACGCCTCGCACCGCACCGTCGAGCGCGCCGCCGACAAGGCCGCCGACCTGCTCGGCCCGCACGCCACCGTGCTCGACCTCGGCTCCGGATACGGCGGTTCGTCCCGCGCACTGGCCGCCCGCTTCGGCTGCCACGTCGTCGCCCTCGACCTCAGCGAGGAGCACAACCGGCGCCACCGTGCGACCAACGCCCGACGCGGGCTGGACGGCCTGATCGAGGTCACCACCGGCTCCCTCAACGACCTGCCCTACGAGGACGAGCGGTTCGACGTCGCCTGGTCGCTGGAAGTGCTGTGCCATGTGGCGGACCGGGAGGGCGCGCTGCGCGAGGCGGTACGCGTGCTGAAACCGGGTGGCGCCCTGGTCTTCTCGGACATCATGGCGGCCGAGGAGACGCCCGCCGAGGCGGTACGGCCCGCATTCTCCCGCCTGGGCGTGGACACCCCGGCGACACCGTCCTTCTATCTGGAGCAGCTCTCCGAACTCGGCCTCAAGGACATCGACTTCGAGGACCGCACCCCGGACCTCGCCACCCACTACGCGCGCCTCGACGAGGACGTACACCGACGCGCGGCCGAGCTGCGGAACGTCATCAGCCCGGCCTACGTGGACGAGCTGCGGGCCAATCTCCCCCTCTGGGCGGACATCGCCGGTCGCGGCCTGCTGCGCTGGGGCGTCTTCCACGCGCGCCGCCCGGCCGCCTGAGGCTGCGTCGTCTCACCTCTCCGGGAGTTCGAGATCAGCCCGGACGATCTTGCCGACCGGGGGCCGGTCGAGGACGGCCCAGCTGGTCGCGAGCGCGGCGACGACGATCAGCCCACGGCCGGTCTCGGAGTCGACCGACGGCGGAACGAGCGCCCCCGGGGCCGGTGGGCGCCGCTCCGTCCGGGTGTCGGCGACCTCGATCCGCAGGGTGCCCGACCGGGCCGGGCCCGGCAGCCTGACGAGCCGGAGCTCGAAGTCCCGGCCGGGCACCCGCCCGTGGACAGCCGCGTTGGCGGCGAGTTCGCCGACGATAGCGGAGGCGGCGTCCGAGACCTCGCCGTCGTACGGAAAGCCCCACACGTCGAGTTGCTGGACGGCGAGATAGCGCGCGAGGCGGGCGCCCCGCCGGGTGGCACTGAAACGCTGCGTGAACATGCGTGCGGGGGCTGCTACTTGGGCTGACATGGGGGAAACGGTGCTGGTCAGCGACCTCGTACGCCAGGAACTCAGGTCGTACTTCGGGAACTGTACGAGTTGAGTACGTGGACGGGTCGGGTAACGGGCCGTAACCATGTGTGACTTGCGGGGACGTCAGCACCATTGACATCGGGAGCACCCGACATGGAAGACAGCAGCAGCACCGACAACTACGACGGCGGCAAACCGGAGCCCTCCGGCAGTCTGCGGACCTTCGGCGCCGTGTATCAAGGGTTTCGCGAGAACGCGGGATTCACGCAGGAGGCCCTGTCGCCGGTGATCCGGTACTCGGCGCACTACATCGGCTCCGTCGAACAGGGCCGCCGCCTCCCGTCGAAGAAGTTCATCGACCGCTCGGAGGAGGCGCTGTGCGCGAACGGGGTGCTGCGGAAGGCGGCCGGGCGGCTGTCCAAACAGCCGGGGCTGGCCAGGTGGTTCCGGGAGTGGGCGGAGCTGGAGAAGCAGGCGATCAATCTCTACACCTATGAATGCCGCCTGGTCCCTGGGCTTTTACAGTCGGAGCCGTACGCGCGGACGCTGTTCGAGAACCGCGTCCCGCTGCTGTCCGAGGAGGAGGTTGAGACCCAAGTGGCCGCCCGTTTGGAGCGGCAGAAACTGCTGCGGGACCGGCCGAACACGACCTTCAGCTTCTTCATCGACGAGCATGTGTTCCTGCGCCCCACCGGCGGCCCGGACACCGTCCGGGGGCTGATCGACCATGTCCTGGAGTGCATGACGCTCCGGAACGTGGACGTGCAGGTGATGCCGTTGAGGCGGGGCGTCCACCCCGGGCTGGACGGGCCGATGCAGTTGCTGGAGACGCCGGACAACCAGTGGTTCGGCTACTGCGAGGGACAGGAGAGCAGCCAGTTCATCACCGACCCACAGACGGTCAGCACCCTCTACATGCGCTATGCGAAACTGCTTTCACAGGCTCTCACCCCCGAAGACTCCGGGAGCCTGCTGAAGCAGATCCGAGGAGCGCTATGAGCACCCCCGAACTGACCTGGTTCAAGAGCAGCTACAGCGGCAGCTCGGGCGACGACTGCGTAGAGGTCGCCCTCTCCTGGCGCAAGTCGAGCTACAGCAGCGGCAGCTCCGGCGACTGCATAGAAATCGCCGCCTGCCCCTCCACCGTTCACGTCCGGGACTCCAAGGACAAGGGCGGTCCGCGGCTCGCAGTTCCGGCCGGGGCCTGGGCGGCGTTCGTCACGTACGCCGCCGCACGGGGCCGGTAGATCCCCGTACGACGAGTTCCGGCTGGAAGACGAACTCGGTGCGCTGGACGGGGTTTCCCTGGATCTCCTCGATCAGCGCGCCCACCGCGGCCGTCGCCATCGCCTGGACCGGCTGCCGCACCGTGGTCAGCGGCGGGGCGGTGAAGGCGATCAGCGGGGAGTCGTCGAAGCCGACGACGGAGAGCCGACCGGGGACGTCGATCCCCCGCTGCCGGGCCGCCCGCACCACGCCCAGCGCCATCAGGTCGCTGCCGCAGACGATGCCCGTACAGCCGTCGTCGAGCAGGGCCGCGGCCGCGGCGTGGCCGCCCTCGACGCTGAACAGGGTGTGCTGGACGAGTCGTTCGGCCTGCCCCCTCCGCAGGCCGAACGACTCCGTGAGGGCCGCCGTGAAGCCCTCCGCCTTGCGGCGGGAGGGCACGTAGCGGGCCGGGCCGACGGCCAGACCGATGCGCTCGTGGCCCAGTTCGACAAGGTGGCGCACGGCCATCCGGGCCGCGGCGTGGTCGTCGGGCGAGACACAGGGCGCGTCGACCCGGTCGTTGTAGCCGTTGATCAGGACGTAGGGCACGCCCCGGGAGGTCAGGCGGGTGTAGCGGGAGGGGTCGGCGGCGGTGTCGGCGTGCAGGCCGGACAGGAAGACGATGCCGGTGACGCCGCGCTCCTCCAACTGCTCGACGAGTTCGTCCTCGGTGGCTCCGCCCGGCGTCTGGGTGCACAGGACCGGGGTGTAGCCATGGCCGGCCAGACACTGCTCGATGACCTGGGCGAAGGCCGGGAAGATCGGGTTGGTCAGCTCCGGGATGACCAGGCCGACCAGACCGGCGCTGCGCCGCCGCAGCCGGACCGGGCGCTCGTAGCCGAGGACGTCGAGCGCGGCGAGCACCCGCTGACGGGTGCCCGCCGCCACGCCCGGCCGGCCGTTGAGGACACGGCTGGCGGTCGCCTCGCTGACCTCCGCCTGGGCGGCGATGTCGGAGAGGCGCGGGGCGGGCCGGGGAGCCGGACGGGTCACTCCTCCCACCAGATGGTGGTGTCGGCGGGAAGGATGAAGTCGCCGTCCAGCAGCGGCAGTTGCCGGCCGGACGAGAGGAGCGGCCGGCCGGGGACGGGCAGCCGGGCCGGGGTGTCGGTGGTGTTGACGGTGCAGACCAGGCCGCCGGGGCGACGGAAGGCGAGGACGCCGTCGGGGGCGTCGTCCAGCCATTCGACGGTGTCGCCGGCGCCGAGGCCGGGATGCGTACGGCGCAGTCCGAGGGCGCTGCGGTAGAGCTCCAGGGTGGAGGCCGGGTCGCCGGTCTGGGCCTGGACGGTGAGCGGGGCCCAGTCGTCCGGCTGGGGCAGCCAGCTGCCGCCGTCGCCGAAGCCGTAGGGGGGCTCGGTGCCGCTCCAGGGCAGCGGCACCCGGCAGCCGTCGCGGAGGCCGTCCTGCCCGGTGTCGCGGAAGAAGGACGGGTCCTGGCGGGCCTCGTCGGGGAGGTCGGTGACCTCGGGGAGGCCGAGTTCCTCGCCCTGGTAGAGGTAGGCGGAGCCGGGCAGCGCCAGCATCAGGAGGGTGGCCGCGCGGGCGCGGGCCAGGTCTCCGCCGAGGCGGGTGCGGTGGCGTACGACGTCGTGGTTGGAGAGGACCCAGGTCGTCGGGGCGCCGACGGGGCGCATGGCGTCGAGCGAGGAGTCGATCGCGTTCCGGAGCTCCGTGGCGTCCCAACCGGTGTTCAGGTAGTGGAAGTTGAATGCCTGGTGGAGTTCGTCGGGGCGGAGGTAGAGCGCGGTGCGGTCGGCGGTGGGGGTCCATGCCTCGGCCACGGCTATCCGCTCGCCCGCGTACTCGTCGAGGACGGTGCGCCAGGAGCGGTAGATGGCGTGCACCCCGTCCTGGTCGAAGAACGGGAGGGACTGGTTGCCGAGGAGTTTCAGTTGCTCGCCGGTGTGGCCCATGTCGGGCAGGCCGGGGGCCTTGACCAGGCCGTGGGCCACGTCCACCCGGAAGCCGTCCACGCCGAGGTCCAGCCAGAAGCGCAGGATGGAACGGAACTCGTCCTGGACGGCCGGGTGGTCCCAGTTGAAGTCGGGCTGTTCGGGGGCGAAGAGGTGGAGGTACCACTCCCCGTCCGGGACCCGGGTCCAGGCGGGACCGCCGAAGAGGGACTCCCAGTCGTTGGGCGGCAGTTCGCCGTTCTCGCCGCGCCCCTTGCGGAAGTGGAAGCGTTCGCGGACGGTGGAGCCGGGGCCCTCGGCGAGCGCGCGGCGGAACCATGCGTGCTGGTCGGAGCAGTGGTTGGGGACGACGTCGACGATGAGGCGCAGGCCCAGCCGGTGGGCCTCGGCGATCACCGCCTCGGCGTCCGCGAGGGTGCCGAAGAGCGGGTCGACGGCGCGGTAGTCGGCCACGTCGTAGCCGGCGTCGGCCTGCGGGGAGGCGTAGAACGGGCTCAGCCAGACGGCGTCCACACCCAGGTCGCGGAGGTGGCCCAGCCGGTCGCGGATGCCCGGCAGGTCGCCCATGCCGTCGCCGTTGCCGTCGGCGAAGCTGCGCGGGTAGATCTGGTAGATCACGGCGTCACGCCACCAGTCAGTGGGCCGGATGGCGCTCTCAGGAGCTTCGT
This sequence comes from Streptomyces sp. BHT-5-2, assembly GCF_019774615.1. Classification (NCBI taxonomy): domain Bacteria; kingdom Bacillati; phylum Actinomycetota; class Actinomycetes; order Kitasatosporales; family Streptomycetaceae; genus Streptomyces; species Streptomyces sp. BHT-5-2. The sequence goes on from NZ_CP081496.1 coordinate 6,046,467, forward strand.
TGTGCTGGTGAGTCATATCAACCCTTGGTGGTGCCGGCGGTCAGTCCGGCGACGAGGTGGCGCTGGGCGAAGGCGAAGACGAGCGCGGCCGGTACGGCGATGAGCACGGCGGCGGCGGTCATCGAACCCCAGTCGTTGGTGTACTGGTTGACGAAGGTCTGCAACCCGCCGGCGAGGGTGAGGTTGTCCTCGCCGGTCATGAAGGCGGAGGCGTAGGCGACCTCGGCCCAGGCCGTGACGAAGGTGTAGAAGCCGGTGACGGCCAGGCCGGGGCGGGCGAGCGGGAGGACCAGCCGCCAGAAGGTGCCGAAGGGGTTGAGGCCGTCCACCCGGCCCGCCTCGTCGATCTCCACCGGGATGGTGTCGAAGAAGCCCTTCATCATCCAGGCGCAGAACGGCACGGCGATGGTCAGGTAGGTGAGGACGAGGCCGAGCGGCTGGTTGAGCAGGCCGAGGGAGGCGAGCAGGTTGTAGAGCGGGACGATCAGCACCGCGACCGGGAACATCTGGGTGACGAGCAGCAGCCACAGCAGCGGGCGCATGCCGGGGAAGCGGAAGCGGCTGACGGCGTAGCCGGTGGTGGCGGCGGTGAGGACGCCGATGACGGTGGTCAGGCCGACGACGACCACGGAGTTGCCGAACCACGTGAGGAAGGAGGTGCCGGTCAGGACGTGGGCGTAGTTGTCGAGGGTGAAGTGGGTGACGAGGCCGGTGGTGAAGGCGTCGTTCCTGGGTTTGAAGGAGGTCACCAGCAGCCACAGCGGCGGGAAGACCGCGATGACGACGGCGAGCAGGAGGGCGAGGTGCAGTCCGACGGAGGCCGACCAGTGCCGGCGGGAGCGGGTGCGGGCCATGGTCACCACACCTCTCCCTGCTTGCGCAGCGCCCGGCGGTAGCCGACGGCGACGAGGGCGAGGACGGCGAGGATGACCACGCCCCAGGTGGCGGAGGCGGAGTAGTTGCGGGGGCTGTCGACGAAGGAGAGCCGGTAGGCGTAGGTCACCAGGATCTCGGTGGCGTCGCCGGGTCCGCCCCGGGTGAGCAGGAAGATCACCGGGAACATGTTGAACGTCCAGATGGTGGAGAGCAGGATCACGGTGCCGCTGACCGCGCGCAGCCCGGGCACGGTGATGTGGCGGAAGCGCTGCCAGGGGCTTGCGCCGTCCATCTCGGCGGCCTCGTAGAGCTCGCCCGGGATGGACTGCAGCCCGCCGAGCAGCGCGACGAGCATGAAGGGCACGCCCAGCCAGACGTTGACCGCGATGACCGAGAGCTTGGCCCAGGTCGGGTCGTTGAGCCAGGGCACGGCGTCGATGCCGCCGCCGGCCAGCAGCTTGTTGAGGAGGCCGTTCTTCTCGTTGTAGAGCATCCGCCAGGTGAAGACGGAGACGAAGGCCGGGATGGCCCAGGGCAGGATCAGCGCCAGGCGGTAGAGGGTGCGGCCGCGCAGGCGGCGGTTGAGCAGGGTGGCGAGGGCGAGTCCGGTGAGGAAGGTGAGGGAGACACAGCCGACGGTCCAGATCACGGTCCAGCCGAGGCGGCTCCAGAAGACGCCGTCGGTCAGCACCGCCCGGTAGTTGTCCAGGCCGGTGAAGTGGTAGGTGGCGGGGATGTGGTTCATGCCGATCGAGCGCTCGACATTGGCCTCGTCGGCGTCGGTCAGCGAGAAGTAGACGCCGCGGACGAGGGGGATCCCGATGATGACGCCGATGACGAGGACGACCGGGGCGGCCATCGTCCAGGCGTACCAGTGGGTGCCGAACGCCCGGCGGATGCGGGCGGTGAGCGTCACGTGTAGTCCTTGAGCAGCTTCCGGTAGGCGTCCCCGACGGCCTTGGCGGCCTGTTCGGGCGTGGCGGCGCCGGTGAGCACCTTGTTCATCTGGACCTTGAGCGGCTCGAAGAGGGAGTTGCCCTCGGCGATCCAGGGCCGTTGGACGGCGCGGTCGACGGCGGGCTTGAAGAAGGCGACCATCTCGTTCCGCTTGACCGCGGGGTCGTTGTAGACCGACGTGCGGGTGGGCAGCAGGCTGAGCTTGTCGGTGGTCTCCCGCTGGACCTGCGCGGAGCTCATGTACTTGACGAAGGCGTAGGCGGCCCGGAGGTTCTTGCTGCCGGCGTAGACGGAGAGGTCCCAGCCGCCCTGCGGGGCGCCCTGGGCGGTGGATCCGCCGGGCACGGGCGCGACGCCGAGGTTGCCCTTGTCCTGGAACGCCTTGCCGGCGCGGGCGCCCTCGATGTCCCAGGGGCCGTCGACCGCCATCGCGACGGTGCCGTCCTTGAGGGCCTTGAGCTGGTTCTCCTGCCCGTCGGTGGCGTCGGTGACGGCGGCCTTGGACTCCACCAGCTGCTTGATGGTACGGAACGCGCGGACGCCGGCGGCGTTGTCGACGGTGACCTTCTTGTGGGCCGCGTCGACCATGTCGCCGCCCTCGCCGTAGAGGTAGGGCAGGAACCAGTAGGGGTCGTCGCCGCGCAGGTAGAGGGCGGTGGCGCCGGTCTTCGCCTTGATCTTCCTCGCGGCGGCGCCGAGTTCGGCGAAGGTCTTGGGGACGGGGACTCCGGCGTCCTCCAGGACCTTCTTGTTGTAGAAGAGCGCGAGGGTGTCGATGACCTGCGGTGCGGCGTAGGTCTTGCCGTGGAACCTGGTCGAGCCGACGGCCTGCGGGAGGTAGTCGCCGGTGTCGTCCAGCGCGGGAGTGCCGTCGAGCGGGGCGAGGTAGCCGAGGTTGGCGAAGTCGGCGACCCAGGCGACGTCGGTGCGCATCACGTCGGGGGCGCCGGCGCCGTCGCCGCCGCCCGCGGCGTTCTTGAACTTGGCGTTGGCGTCGCCGAAGGGGACGTTCACATAGGCGACGTGGACCTTGGGGTGCTCCTTCTGGAAACCCTCGGCGAGCTTCCGGTAGGTGGCCTTCTCGGCGTCGTTGGAGGTGTCCCAGAAGGTGACCGTTCCGGACAGTTCACCGCCCGCCGCGCCGCCGCCGTCACCCCCGCTCCCGCACCCCGACGCCGCCAGTGCCAGGCCCGCTACCAGCGCGGTGGCGAGAGTGCCACGTATGCCACGCCGCATGTGAACTCCTTTGGGAAAGCCTCGGTTGGCGGTCTGGAACGTAACAGCGCCGCAAACAATCCGAAAGATGTTGCGAGATTTTTCTGCAAGAATTCTGGAAGGGATTGCGGCCCCTTGGCCGGAACGGGCCCTCCCGAGTGCCGACGCACCGTCACCCCCCGCCCCGCCGAGCGTTGACTCCGTGGAAACACCTTCGCCTCATGACCTGACAGGGACGGCAGATGACCCAGGAGCTCACTTCCCCCAGCCCCGCCCCCCAGGCCGCCGGACACGACCGATCCCAGGGGTGGTGGCGCGACGCCGTCATCTACCAGGTCTACGTCCGCTCCTTCGCCGACAGCGACGGCGACGGCATCGGCGATCTGCGCGGGGTGCGCGACCGGCTCCCCTATCTCAAGGCACTGGGCGTGGACGCCGTCTGGCTCACCCCGTTCTACGCCTCCCCGCAGGCCGACGGCGGATACGACGTCGCCGACTACCGCGCCGTCGACCCGCTCTTCGGCACCCTCCAGGACGCCGACGAGCTGATCCGCGCCGCGCACGAGCTGAAGCTGCGGGTGATCGTGGACATCGTCCCCAACCACACCTCCGACCGGCACCCGTGGTTCCAGGACCCGGACCTGGCCCGGCAGCGCTACGTCTTCCGCCCCGGCCGCGGCGAGCACGGCGAACTCCCGCCCAACGACTGGGAGTCGGTCTTCGGCGGCCCGGCCTGGACCCGCACCGACCGCGGCGACTGGTACCTGCACCTCTTCGCGCCCGAGCAGCCCGACCTCGACTGGGAGCGGCCCGAGGTGCACGAGGAGTTCGCCGCGATCATGCACTTCTGGCTGGACCTGGGCGTGGACGGCTTCCGGGTCGACGTGGCGCACGGCATGGTCAAGGCGCCCGGCCTGCCCGACATCGGCCACGGCGAACAGGCCCGGCTGATCGGCAGTCAGGTGCTGCCGTTCTTCGACCAGGACGGTGTGCACGCCATCCACCGCAACTGGCGCCGGCTGCTGGACTCCTACGGCGAGGCCCACGGCCGGGCCGTCATCGGGGTCGCCGAGGCATGGGCGCCCAGCGTCGAGCGGCTGGCCCTCTACGTCCGCCCGGACGAGCTCCACCAGGCGTTCAACTTCCAGTTCCTGAGCACCCCGTGGGACGCCGCGGCGCTGCGCGGCGTCGTCGACTCCTCGCTCGCCGCCGGCGTCGCCGTCGGCGCGCCCACCACCTGGGTGCTCTCCAACCACGACGTCGTCCGGCACGCCACCCGCCTCGGCGGCGGCCTGGCCCGGGCCCGCGCCGCCACCCTGCTGATGCTGGCGCTGCCCGGGTCCGTGTACCTCTACCAGGGCGAGGAACTGGGGCTGCCGGAGGTCACCGACCTGCCCGCGGAGGTGCGCCAGGACCCGGCGTTCTTCCGCGGCCGCATCGGCGGCGACGGGCAGGAGGCGGACGGCGCTTCCGGCGCCGGCGGCCAGGACGGCTTCCGGGACGGCTGCCGGGTGCCGCTGCCCTGGTCCGGCGAACTGCCGCCGTACGGCTTCGGGCCGGGCGGCAGCTGGCTGCCGCAGCCCGCCGACTGGGCCCCGCTGAGCGTCGCGGCGCAGACCGGCGACCCGTCCTCCACCCTGGAGCTCTACCGCAGCGCGCTGGAGCTGCGGCGCCGTCTGCCGGGCCTGGGCGACGGGGAGATGACCTGGGAGGCGGCCCCCGAGGGTGTGCTGGCGTTCCGCCGGCCAGGGGTGCTGTGCGCGGTCAACACCCGTCTCCAGGAGGCCGAGATCCCGCTGCCCGGGGAACTGCTGCTCGCCAGTGCGCCGGTGGCGGTCGACGGCGCCTTTGCGGTGCTGCCGGGGGACAGCTGCACCTGGTGGGCAATCTGACATGCGCCCGGTACAGTCCACTCCCATGACCGCACGGCTGGCCGACATCGCAGCACAGGCGGGTGTCAGCGAAGCCACCGTCAGCCGGGTTCTCAACGGGAAGCCCGGTGTCTCCGCCACCACCCGCCAGTCCGTGCTGGCCGCCCTCGACGTGCTGGGCTACGAGCGGCCGGTGCGGCTGCGGCGGCGCAGCGCGGGGCTGGTGGGGCTGATCACGCCGGAGCTGGAGAACCCGATCTTCCCGGCGTTCGCCCAGGTCATCGGCCAGGCCCTGACCCGCCAGGGCTACACCCCGGTACTGGCCACCCAGACCCCGGGCGGCTCCACCGAGGACGAGCTCACCGAGATGCTGGTGGACCGCGGGGTGGCCGGCATCATCTTCGTCTCCGGGCTGCACGCCGACACCTCCGCCGACATGGGGCGCTACGAGCAGCTGCGCGGCCAGGGTGTGCCGTTCGTCCTCATCAACGGCTTCTCCGACAAGGTGCAGGCCCCGTTCGTCTCCCCCGACGAGCGGGCCGCGGTCGAGCTGGCGGTGACCCATCTCACCGCGCTGGGGCACCGGCGGATCGGTCTGGCGGTGGGGCCCAAGCGGTTCGTGCCGGTCCAGCGGAAGATCGCGGGATTCCTGCGCTGCGCACAGGAGCAGCTGGGCATGGCCGCCGCGGAGGCGGAGCCGCTGGTCCAGCACTCGCTCTACACCCTGGAGGGTGGCCAGGCCGCGGCGGCGGCGCTGATCGAGCGCGGGGTGACGGCGATCGTGTGCGCCAGCGACATGATGGCGCTGGGCGCGATCCGGGCGGCCCGGCAGCGCGGGCTGGACGTGCCGCGGGAGATGTCCGTGGTGGGCTTCGACGACTCCCCGCTGATCGCGTTCACCGATCCGCCGCTGACCACGATCCGGCAGCCGGTGCAGGCCATGGGGCAGGCCGCGGTGCGGGCGCTGCTGGAGGAGATCGGCGGCACCCCGGCGCCGCACAGCGAGTTCGTCTTCCATCCCGAGCTGGTGGTGCGGGGCTCCACGGCGTCCGCGCCCGCCCCGGCGTCCGGCACCGCGAAGGTGCCCCGGCCGCAGCGGGCCGCACGGTAGGGGCGCCCCTTACGGGCCCTGGGGATCTCCGGTCCTCCTCCAGGTCGAGGCGAGGTGTCGTTTACCCGACCGGAGGATGATCGGGCGCTGAACCCTTTCTGGCAGACTGTCCTCCCATGGGTGAAGCGCACGTGACGACTCTGGACGACCTGTCAGCCGCCCCACCGGCGAGTGGGGAGCACACGGAGCGTCCGGTCGACAAGGGGCGAGTGGCCCGGCTGCGGACCCCCCGCGCACCCCGTCTCTGGTTCGAGATCCTGCTGATCGCGGTCAGCTACTGGACGTACTCGGTGATCCGCAACGCGGTGCCCGAGCAGAAGGCGCAGGCCCTGCGGAACGCCGACTGGATCTGGCGGGCCGAGCACGCCCTGGGCATCGCCGTCGAGCACACCGTCAACCACGCCGTGAACTCGGTCACATGGTTGATCGTCTCGATGAACTACTACTACGCGACGCTGCACTTCATCGTGACCATCGGGGTGCTGGTCTGGCTCTACCGCTGGCATCCCGGGCGGTACGCGGCGGCCCGGCTGGCGCTCTTCGCCACCACCGGCGTCGCCCTGGTCGGCTACTACTTCTATCCGCTGGCGCCGCCCCGGCTGATGCCGGACGGCGGCTTCGTCGACACCCTGATCGAGCACGGCACCTGGGGCTCGATGGCGTCCGGGAACCTCGCATCGATGTCCAACCAGTACGCCGCGATGCCGTCGATGCACATCGGCTGGTCGCTGTGGTGCGGCATCACCATCGCGCTGCTGGCCAAGCCGCTGTGGGCGAGGGTGCTGGGCCTGCTCTACCCGGCCACGACGCTGACGGTGATCGTCTCCACCGCCAACCACTTCTGGCTGGACGCGCTGGGCGGCGTACTGTGCCTGGCGTTCGGCTACGCGCTGGCCCGCGCCTGGTACGGACGGTTGCCGCACCGGCTGGCGCGCTACGCGGTGGTGGCCGAGCCCCTCCGGGCATGACCCCGCGCGCGGTGTGACCCCGCACACGGCACGGCTGCGGGCCGCGGGCGGATCACGCCCCGTAGAACAGCTCCTCGACGACGGCGCGTGCCCGCCGGGTGATCCGCCGGTAGTCGTCGACCATCTCGCCGACGTGCCCCTCCTCGTAGCCGAGGTAGCGGCCGACCGCCGCCAGCTCCCGGCCGTCCGCCGGGAAGGTGTCCCCGGGGCGGCCGCGCACGAGCATCACCGCGTTGCGCACCCGCGCCGCCAGCACCCACGCCTCGTCCAGCGTCCGGGCGTCGTCGGTGCCGATCAGCCCGGCGGCGTGCGCGGCGGCCAGCGCGTCCCGGGTGCGGGTGGTGCGCAGTCCGGGCAGTTCCCAGCCGTGCTGCATCTGTAGCAGCTGGACGGTCCACTCCACGTCGCTCAGCCCGCCGCGGCCCAGCTTGGCGTGGGTGGTCGGGTCGGCGCCGCGGGGCAGCCGCTCGGACTCCATCCGGGCCTTGAGCCGGCGGATCTCGCGGACCGCGTCCTCACCCAGCCCCTCGACCGGATAGCGCAGCGGGTCGATCAGCTCGACGAACCGCTCCCCCAGCTCCGCGTCGCCGGCCACCGGCTCGGCGCGCAGCAGCGCCTGTGCCTCCCACACCAGCGACCAGCGCCGGTAGTACGCCGCGTACGAGGCCAGGGAGCGCACCAGCGGGCCGGACTTCCCCTCCGGGCGCAGGTCCGCGTCGATCGGCAACGGCGGGTCGGTGGAGGGGAGTTGGAGCAGCCGGCGGATCTCGTTGGCGACCGCGTGGGCGGCCCTGGCGGCCTCCTGCTCGTCGGCGCCCTCGCGCGGCTCGTGGACGAAGAGCACATCGGCGTCCGAGCCGTAGCTCAGCTCGTGGCCGCCGAAGCGGCCCATGCCGATCACCGTGAACCGGGTGGGCAGGGTGTCGCCCCAGTGTTCGCGGACGGCGGCCCGCAGGGCGCCGGCGAGGGTGGCGGCGTTGACGTCGGAGACCGCCGTGCCGACCGTGTCGACGGCGTGGCCGTGGTCGGTCTCGGCGGGGCTGGACTCGGTGCCGTACGCGCCGATGACGTCCGCCGCGGCGGTCCGGAACAGCTCTCGGCGGCGCACCCCGCGGGCCACCGCCACCGCCGCCTCGGCGCCGTCCGCGCGGCCGACCGCGGCCAGCACCTCCTGCTCCAGGGCGGCCCGGCCGCGCGGCTGGAGCCCGTCGGCGGCGCCGAGCAGGGCGACCGCCTCGGGGGCGCGCAGCAGCAGGTCGGGGGCGAGCCGGCCGGCGGACAGCACCCGGGCGAGGTTCTCCGCGGCGGCGCCCTCGTCGCGCAGCAACCGGAGGTACCACGGGGTCTTGCCGAGCGCGTCGGAGACCTTGCGGAAGCCCAGCAGGCCGGCGTCCGGGTCGGCGGAGTCCGCGAACCAGCCGAGCAGGACGGGCAGCAGCGTGCGCTGGATGGCGGCCTTGCGGGTCACGCCGGACGCCAGCGCCTCCAGGTGCCGCAGCGCGCCGACCGGGTCGGCGTAGCCCAGGGCCTCCAGGCGGTGCCCGGCGGCCTTGGCGGAGAGCCGGGCCTCGCCGGGTTCCAGGTGGGCGACAGCGTCCAGCAGCGGCCGGTAGAACAGCTTCTCGTGCAGCCGGCGCACCTCGCGGGCGTGCCACTTCCACTCCCGGCGCAGCGATTCGACCGGCTCGGTGCGCAGCCCCAACGACCGTGCCAGGCGCCGGAGTTCGGACTCGTCCTCGGGCATCAGATGGGTGCGGCGCAGCCGGAAGAGCTGGATCCGGTGCTCCAGGGTGCGCAGGAAGCGGTAGGCGGCGTCCAGCGCGGCGGTGTCCTGGCGGCCGACGTAGCCGCCGGCGGCGAGCGCCGCCAGGGCGTCCAGGGTGGTGGCGCTGCGCAGCGTGGCGTCGGTCCGGCCGTGCACCAACTGGAGTAGCTGGACGGCGAATTCGACGTCCCGCAGCCCGCCGGGGCCGAGCTTGAGCTCCCGGTCGACCTGGGCGGCGGGGATGTTCGCCACGACCCGGCGGCGCATCTGGCGGACGTCGGCGACGAAGTTCTCCCGCTCGGCGACGTCCCACACCATCGGCGCCAGCGCGTCGACGTACTCCTGGCCCAGCGCCAGGTCGCCGGCCATCGGGCGGGCCTTGAGCAGCGCCTGGAACTCCCAGGTCTTGGCCCATCGTTGGTAGTAGGCGAGGTGGCTGGAGAGGGTGCGCACCAGTGGGCCGTTGCGGCCCTCGGGGCGCAGGTTGGCGTCGACCGGCCAGATGGTGCCCTCGACGGTGCTGTCCGAGCACAGCCGCATCATCCGGGAGGCGAGCCGGGTGGCGGCCTGCAGCGCCTTGGCCTCCTCGGCGCCCTCGCGCGGCTCGGCGACGTAGATGACGTCCACGTCGGAGACGTAGTTCAGCTCCCGGCCGCCGCACTTGCCCATGCCGATGACCGCCAGCCGGCACTGCGCGGCGTCGCCGGGCTGCTCCTCGTAGGCGATCTCCAGGGCGGCGCGGACGGTGGCAGTGGCCAGGTCGGCGAGTTCCGCGGCGGTCTCGGCGACGTCGGTGGTGCCGCACACGTCACGGGCCGCGATGCCCAGCAGACAGCGGCGGTAGGCGACGCGCAGGGCGTCCGCCCGCGGCCGGTCGGCGCCCCGCCCGCCCCAGACGCCGTCGGCGAGCGCCTGCTCGAACTCCGGTGTGGTGGGGTGCAGATCGACCGACTCGTAGGTGACCAGCGACCGCCACTCCCCCGGGTGCCGGGCCAGGTGGTCGCCGAGCGCCTCGGACGCGCCGAGCACGCCGAGCAGCCGGTCGCGCAGCGGCTTGGCGGCGGCGACGGTGGCCAGCAGCTCCTGCCGCTCCGCCGGCGACAGCGCCTCCACCAGCCGCACCAGGCCGCGCAGCGCCAGGTCGGGGTCGGGGGTGGCGCCGAGCGCCTCCAGCAGCACCGAGTCGTCGCGCACCGGGGCGAGTTCGGGGGCGTCGAGCAGCGTGCCGGCCGCGGAGGGGTCGGTGAAACCGTGCCTCAGGAGCCGGGTGAAGGTGCTGCTCCGCCGTCCCTGCGGAGCGGGTAGTGCCATGGGGCGGCCTCTCGACGGCGGGTCGGCTCGGACACGGGAGGGTGGTCCGGGCTCACAGCACCGGCAGCATCTTCCGCAGCTCGAAGGCGGTGACCTCGGAGCGGTACTCCTCCCACTCCTGCTTCTTGTTGCGCAGGAAGAAGTCGAAGACGTGCTCGCCGAGGGTCTCGGCGACCAGTTCGCTGCGCTCCATCAGCTCGATGGCCTCGCCGAGGTTCTGCGGCAGCGGCTCGATGCCCATCGCCCGGCGCTCGGAGTCGGAGAGCGCCCAGACGTCGTCGTCGGCGCCGGCCGGGAGCTCGTAGCCCTGCTCGATGCCCTTCAGGCCGGCCGCGAGCAGGACGGCGTAGGCGAGGTAGGGGTTGGCGCCGGAGTCGACGGAACGGACCTCGACGCGGGTGGAGCCCATCTTGCCGGGCTTGTACATCGGGACGCGGATGAGGGCCGAGCGGTTGTTGTGGCCCCAGCAGATGTAGGAGGGGGCCTCGCCGCCGGCGCCTGCGGTGCGGTTGGCGCCGCCCCAGATGCGCTTGTAGGAGTTGACCCACTGGTTGGTGACGGCGGAGATCTCGGCGGCGTGCCGGAGCAGACCGGCGATGAAGGAGCGTCCGACCTTGGAGAGCTGGTACTCGGCGCCGGACTCGTGGAAGGCGTTGCGGTCGCCCTCGAAGAGGGAGAGGTGGGTGTGCATGCCCGAACCCGGGTACTCCGAGAACGGCTTGGGCATGAAGGTGGCCTGCACGCCCTGCTCCAGCGCGACCTGCTTCATCACCAGCCGGAAGGTCATGATGTTGTCGGCGGTGGAGAGCGCGTCGGCGTAGCGCAGGTCGATCTCCTGCTGGCCGGGGGCGCCCTCGTGGTGGCTGAACTCCACCGAGATGCCCATCGACTCCAGCATGGTGATCGCCTGGCGGCGGAAGTCCATCCCGACGTTCTGCGGGGTGTGGTCGAAGTAGCCGGAGGAGTCGCCGGGGATCGGCCGGGAGCCGTCCACCGGCTTGTCCTTGAGCAGGAAGAACTCGATCTCGGGGTGGGTGTAGAAGGTGAAGCCGAGGTCGGAGGTCTTGGCGAGGATGCGCTTGAGGACGAACCGCGGGTCGGCGTACGAGGGCGAGCCGTCCGGCATCAGGATGTCGCAGAACATCCGGGCGGTGCCCGGGGCCTCGGCGCGCCACGGCAGGATCTGGAAGGTGCCGGGGTCGGGCTTGGCGATCATGTCGGATTCGTAGACCCGGGCGAAGCCCTCGATGGCCGAGCCGTCGAAGCCGATGCCCTCGTCGAACGCCTGCTCAAGCTCGGCCGGGGCGACCGCCACGGACTTCAGGAATCCGAGGACGTCGGTGAACCACAGCCGGACGAAGCGAATGTCGCGCTCTTCCAGCGTCCGGAGCACAAACTCCTGCTGCTTGTCCATGGTTCACCAATCCTTGCAGGTCATTCGGCCTGTCCACGCGCGGGGATCATCGCGTTCGGGCCCACCAGTATCACGCCGGCGGGTTACCGTCACATTACGCACCCTTGGCCTGAATCAGAACCGTCGAACCGTGACCCCCTCGCCGACTTCTGCCCGCATCTTCCCCGCCGCGACCAGGGTCAGCACACGGAGGCACGGGAATCGAGGGCCTTGGCCCAGTCTTGGACGGCCGCAGAACGCCTGTTGACCAGGTGTTGAGCGGTCCGTGTGGCGGTGTTCGGCCGGTCTGCGGCGCGCCGCGGACGGCCCTCAGCCCAGGTCCAGTACGGCCCGGGCCACGGCGTCCGGCGCGTCCGCCATGACCAGGTGGCCGGCGGGCGCGGCGACCGTGCAGCGGCCGCCCAGTTCCGCGGCGAGCGCCCGCTGCCGGGCCAGCCAGCGCAGCGCACTGCGCGACTCGCTGCCGTCGTGGGCGGCCAGGACGGTGACCGGGACCGCGGGCAGCGGACGCAGCCGGCGCAGCGCGGCGAGGTCCGCGGCCTGGTACGGGTAGCTCGCGTTCTCCAGGGCGCAGGCCCGCAGCACCCGGCTGGTGCGGTAGCCGGCGCGTTCCCAGCCCCGCCGCGGGTGGCGGCCCAGCGTCCCGGCGCGGGCGAGCAGGCGGCGCGCGGCGGGGCCGAGGAGCTGGGGCAGGCCGGCGGCGGAGAGCGCGCCGGCCGCGCCGCGCGCCCAGGCGGTGCGGACCTCCCGCGGCAGCCGCGGCCGGGGGTCCTCCTCGATGCTGCCGTCGACGAGGACCAGGCCGGCGCAGCGGGCGGGGTGCAGCCGGGCGAACGCCTCGGCGTGGAAGCCGGCCAGCGAGTGGCCGACGACGGTGGCCGGCGCCTGGTGGCCGAGGGCGTCCAGGACGGCGGCGATCCGGTCCGCCTCGGCGGCGAGGTCGGGCGGCGCGGCGGCCGGCGCACTCAAGCCCAGGCCGGGCCGGTCGAAGCGGACGACGGTGCGGTGCGGGACGAGCCGGGCGGCGACCGCGTCCCAGTCGAACCACGCCATGCCGAGGCCGGCACCGAGCACCACGACCGGGCCCGCGCCCTCGCTGAGCACGTGCAGCGGCACTCCGCCGACGCGCAGTATCCGGCCGGGGGCGGGGCGGGGGTTCATGGGGCTCCTCGGGGCGGGTCCTGGGGCGCGGACGGGGTGCGGGTGCGGGCGTCGCGGGTGTTCCGGACGGTGTGGGCGGCGCGGGCGTCGCGGGCCAGGCAGCCGGCGAGCAGGGCGACGTAGAGGGCTACCAGCAGCACCTGGAGGCGTTGGCCGACGCCGAGCGCCCAGGTGCCCCGGCCCGCGGTGAGGGCGGCGACCTCGGCCAGCGTCCAGGCGGTGGCGGCGAGTTCGGCGAGCACCAGGGGCGGGCCGAGGCGGGCGAGCGCGGGCCAGTGGCCGTGGCGGCGGGCGGCGACGGTCAGCAGGACGAGCGCGGCGAGCGCGCCGAGCATGGCCAGCGTGCTGCTGACGGCGTGTGCGGTGTGGGTGGCCGGGACCAGTCCGGCGGTCTCCCGGGCGGCGCAGACCGGGTCGCTGGTGGGGGCGCAGCTCAGCGGCAGCCGGGAGTCCAGCGCGGTGGCCGCGCCGAAGAGGGCCAGCGCGCCCAGGCCGGCCACCGTCCAGGGCCGGCGGCGGACCGCGGCCAGCGCGGTGAGCGCGCCGGCCAGCACCAGCAGTCCGGCGACCAGGTCGGTGGCGCGGAACAGGCCGCCGAGCGGCTGGTCGGCGGCGGCCAGCTCGCTCACGTAGGCGCGCACCGGGTCCAGGCCGGTGGCGATCACCAGCTCCAGCACCCAGGCTGTGTAGGCGAGCGCGCCGAGCAGCAGCAGGCCGGCGGCGGCCGGTGCGGCGGGGCCGGTGCGGGCGTCTGCGGCGGCACGGATCGGGCTCACGGACATCCTGGTGTTCGGGTGATCCCGACGGCGCGTCCGAAATGCCGGATATGCCGTAGGGGTGGGAGGACCAAGAATAGGCAGACGGTCCACCGGACGCGGCGAGCGCGGCGCGATGGGCCACCTCCGGGGGCCGGCGCCCCGGGAGCAAGGCTGCGTCCGTAGATCCCCGGCCGTCGAGAGGTCCGCGATGGGTGAACAGCGCAAGGCCGCCGCCCGGCCCGGCCGCCCGGTGCGCGGACCCTGGTCGATATCCCCGGTCTCCGCGCCGGCCGCGCCGCGCCTCTGACCGCCGGCCGGGCCCGCCCCGGCCTCCCCGGACCTGCGCCCCTCCCCCGCTCCCATATCGCCACGAGGTGCTGCCCCCATGGATTCCCTTCATACGCACTCCCGCCGCGCCGTGCTCGGCGCGGGCATCGCGGTCGCCGGCGGCGGTCTGCTCGCCGCCTCCGCCGGGTCCTCCGGCGCGTCCACCGCACCGGAGAGCCGGCCCGAACAGGACCGCGCCTCAAGCGGTCGCTACGTCGACCCGCACGGCCCGGAGGTCGCCGACGCCGAGAGCCGGCGCGCCAGCTCCGGACGGGTGCGGCGGCTGTACCTCGAGGCCCGGAGGGAGCGGATCGACATCGGCGGCCGGACCGTCCCGACCTGGGTGTACGGCGACCGGCTGCCGGGCGACGTGGTCCGGGTCACCGCGGGCGACACCCTGTCGGTGGTGCTCGCCAACAGCCTCCCGCAGTCCACCACCGTGCACTGGCACGGACTGGACCTGCGCAACGACATGGACGGCGTCCCCGACGTCACCCAGCGCATGGTCCAACCCGGCTCCTCCTTCCACTACCGCTTCCGGGTCACCCGGCCCGGCACCTACTGGATGCATCCGCACGTCGGCGTCCAGCAGGACCACGGGCTCTACGCCCCGCTGATCGTCGACGACCCCCGGGAGCCGCTGGAGTACGACCACGAGTGGGTCGTGGTGCTGGACGACTGGCTGGACGGGGTGGACGGCAGCAACCCGGACGCCGTGCTGGACGAGCTGAACCACGGCCGGGGCGCCATGCACGGCGGCAACGGCTCCGGCCACGACGGGCACGGCTCCGGCCACGACGGAAACAGCTCGGGCAGCGGCCACGGGTCCGGCGCCGGGCACACCCGCAAGGACACCGACGGCCGGACGTCGAGCCACGAGAGCCACAGCTCCAGCCACAGTTCCAGCCACGCCGCGGCCCACGGCACCGGCAGACACCACGAACCCGTCAGCCACGGCGGTCAGGGCCGCTTCGACGGCGGGGCGACGGACGCCGGCCCGGCCGGGCGCCCCGGACTCCCGCCGCTCCTGGACGGCCTCGTCCCCCACGTCAACCGTCCGGCCCTGGACGGCCTGGGCCTGGGCCTCGGCCTGGCGAACTCGGGCCTGAACAGCGCCGGTCTGGGCAGCGTGCCCCCGCACGGCATGACCGCCTCCGCCGCCACCTCCGCGTCCGCCGGCGCCGCGTCCATGGCCACCGCACGGGCGAGCCGCAGCGCGCGCCGCGACGACGGCACCGGGCACGGCAAGCACGGCCGCAGCGGGCCGTCCCGGCTCCTGCCGTCCGGCAGCCGCAGCAGCGTGCTGGGCGGCATGCCGGGCAACGTGAACTACCCGTACCACCTCATCAACGGCCGTACGAAGTGGGACCCGGAGACCTTCCGCTGCCGCCCCGGCGACCGGGTCCGGATCCGCTTCATCAACGCCGGCGGCGACACCGCCTACCGGGTGGCGCTGGGCGGCCACCGGATGACGGTGACGCACACCGACGGCAACCCGGTCGAGCACGTCCGCGCCGAGCAGCTGCTCATCGGCATGGCCGAGCGCTACGACGTCATGGTCACCGCCAGGTCCGGGGTCTTCCCGCTGGTCGCCGTCGCCGACGGCAAGGGCCGGAACAAGACCGCACTGGCCGTGCTGCGCACCGCGGGCGGCCGCACGGGGGACCCCTCGGTCCACCCCAGGGAGCTGGACGGGCCGCTGATGACCGCGGAGCGGCTCCGGGCGCACGAGAGCGTACGGGCCCGGAGGCGGCAGCCGGACCGCATCCTGACCATGAAGCTCACCGGCACCATGGCGAAGTTCGACTGGGCCATCAACGGGCGCCCGTACACCCCGTCGCAGCGCTATCCGATCCGGGGCGGCGAGCGGGTGCGGCTGGTGTTCCGCAACGACACCGACATGTGGCACCCGATGCATCTGCACGGGCACAGCTTCTGGCTGCCCGACGGCGGGCCGCGCAAGGACACCACGGTCATGCAGCCCGGCCAGCGCCTCGCGGTGGAGTTCGACGCCGACAACCCGGGGCTGTGGATGCTGCACTGCCACAACGTCTACCACTCGGAGTCGGGGATGATGACGATCCTCGGCTACCTGCGGGACTGACCGCCGGCCCGGCCGGGCCCGGTGCGCCCAACCGCTCCGGCCGGGCCCCGGCACCCCCATTGCGTCAGAAAGACGATTAGACTGACGGGGTGCCTCAACTACGTCTCGCCCTCAACCAGATCGACTCCTGCGTCGGCGACCTCGCCCGGAACACCGAGACGATCGTGCACTGGACCCGGCACGCCGCCGGCCAGGGCGCGCACCTCGTCGCGTTCCCCGAGATGGCACTGACCGGCTACCCCGTCGAGGACCTCGCGCTGCGCCCCTCGTTCGTCGAGGCGAGCCGGGCCGCGCTGACCGAACTGGCCGCCCGGCTGGCCGCGGAGGGGCTGGGGGACGTCCCGGTCGTCGTCGGCTACCTCGACCGCTGCCCGCAGGAGCTGCCCCGCTACGGCCGGCCCGCCGGCGCCCCGCAGAACGCCGCCGCGGTGCTGCACCGCGGCGGCGTCGCGCTCACCTTCGCCAAGCACCACCTGCCCAACTACGGCGTCTTCGACGAGTTCCGCTACTTCGTCCCCGGCGACACCCTGCCCGTCGTCCGGGTCCACGGCGTCGACGTGGCGCTGGCCATCTGCGAGGACCTCTGGCAGGAGGGCGGCCGGGTGCCCGCCGCGCGCAGCGCCGGTGCCGGGCTGCTGCTCTCCGTCAACGCCTCGCCCTACGAGCGGGACAAGGACGACACCCGGCTGGAGCTGGTCCGCAGGCGGGCCCGCGAGGCCGGTTGCAGCACCGCCTACCTCGCGATGATCGGCGGGCAGGACGAGCTGGTCTTCGACGGCGACTCGATCGTGGTGGACGGCGACGGCGAAGTGATCGCGCGCGCCCCGCAGTTCGCCGAGGGGTGCGTCCTGGTCGATCTGGAGCTGCCCGCCGCCGCGTCACAGGCGCCGTCCGGGGTGCTGGACGACGGGCTGCGGGTGGAGCACGTGGTGCTCTCCGCCGAACCCCTGCCGCCGTACCCGCCGCAGACCCTCGGCGGGCAGGCCGAGCGCCTGGGCGACCTGGAGGAGATCTACACCGCGCTGGTCGTCGGGCTGCGCGCCTACGTCGCGAAGAACGGCTTCCGCAGCGTGGTGCTGGGGCTGTCCGGCGGCATCGATTCCGCGCTGGTCGCCGCGCTGGCCTGCGACGCGGTCGGCGCCGAGCAGGTGCACGCGGTCGCGATGCCCTCGCGCTACTCCTCCGAGCACTCGATCGGCGACGCCGCCGAACTGGCCCGGCGCACGGGGCTGCACTTCCGTACGGTGCCGATCGGCCCGATGTTCGACTCCTACATGGCGGCGCTGGGGCTGACCGGGCTCGCCGAGGAGAACCTCCAGTCGCGGCTGCGCGGCACGCTCCTGATGGGCCTGTCCAACCAGGAGGGCCACCTCGTCCTCGCGCCGGGCAACAAGTCCGAGCTGGCGTGCGGCTATTCGACCCTCTACGGCGACTCGGTCGGCGGCTACGGCCCCATCAAGGACGTCTACAAGACCGTCGTCTACGAGCTGGCGCGCTGGCGGAACGAGGCCGCCGCCGAGCGCGGCACGACCCCGCCGATCCCGGAGCACACGATCGCCAAGCCGCCCAGCGCGGAGCTGCGGCCCGGCCAGGTCGACACCGACTCGCTGCCGGACTACGCGGTGCTGGACCGGATCCTGGAGCTGTACGTCGACCGCGACCGGGGCCATGCGGAGATCGTGGCGCAGGGCTTCGACGCGGCGCTGGTGACCCGGGTGCTGCGGATGGTGGACCACGCCGAGTACAAGCGCCGGCAGTACCCGCCCGGCACCAAGATCTCCGCGAAGGGCTTCGGCAAGGACCGGCGGCTGCCGATCACCAACCACTGGCGCGAGGGCGCCTGAGGCGAGCGCGGCGCAGGGGCCCTAGCGGACGGCGGCGTCCGTCGCAGTCGCGGCCGTGGCCGCCTGCTCCGGCGCGGGCTCGCCGCCGCGGGCCACGATCCGTGCCGGGTCGGGTGCGCCGCGGTCCAGGAAGCCGGCCAGCAGCGCGACGACCAGGCCCGCGGCGGCCAGCACCGCGCCGACCAGGGTGGGCGAGGTCCAGCCCCAGCCCGCCGAGAGGACGAGGCCGCCGATCCAGGCGCCGCCGGCGTTGGCGAGGTTGAAGGCCGACTGGTTGGAGGCGGCGGCCAGCGTCGGCGCCTGCCGCGCCTTGTTCATCACCAGCATCTGTAGCGGTGTGGTGGTCAGGAAGCCGATGCCGCCGACGAGGACGACGGTGACCAGCGCCGCCCACTTCACGGGGGCGGTGTAGTGGAAGGCCACCAGGACCAGGGCGAGCGCGCCGAGGGACCCGTAGAGGGTGGGGCGCAGGGCCCGGTCGGTGAGCGGTCCGGCGGCCAGTGCGCCGAGCGTCATGCCGATGCCGAAGAGGGCGAGGACGAGCGGCACGGAGCCGGCGGCGAAGCCGGTGACCTCGGTCATCATCGAGGCGAGGTAGCTGTAGACGGCGAAGATCCCGGCGAAGCCGAAGACGGTGGTGAGCAGGCCGAGCAGCACCTGGCGGTCGCCCAGGGCGCGCAGTTCGCGGGCCAGGCCGGTGTGCCGTTCAGCCGGCAGCGGCGGGATCAGCCGGGCCAGGGCGGCCATCGCGACCAGGCCGACGGCGGCCACGACGAGGAAGGTGGCGCGCCAGCCGAGGTGCTGGCCGAGCAGGGTGGCGGCGGGCACGCCGACGATGTTGGCGATGGTCAGGCCGAGGAACATGGTGGCCACCGCACGGGCCTGGCGCCCCTCCTTCACCAGCCGGGCGGCGACCACCGCGCCGACGCCGAAGAACGCGCCGTGCGGCAGCCCGGCCAGCAGCCGGCCGGCGACCAGCAGGCCGAAGGTGGGGGCGAGGGCGGAGGCGAGGTTGCCGACCGTGAAGACCGCCATCAGCGCCACCAGCATCCGCTTGCGGGGAACGCGGGAGCCGAGCGCGGTCAGGAGGGGTGCGCCGATGACGACGCCGAGGGCGTAGGCGGAGACGAGGTAGCCGGCGGTGGGCACGGAGGTGCCCAGATCGTCCGCGACGTCGGGCAGCAGGCCCATCATCACGAACTCGGTGGTGCCGATGCCAAAAGCCGATACCGCGAGCGCGAGCAGCGCCAAGGGCATGGAGAACCTTTCGGGGGCGGGGGTGGGGGTGGGGGTGCGCGGTGCGGGCGCGCGGATTTCCAAGTTCTGTTTCGGAACAAAGTGTCCCAGGCCGAGTATTCCGCCGTGAAAACGGGAGAGGAAAAGCCCGCGCCGGCAGGGGCGGCCGGGGCCGTCCTGCCGGCGCGGGCGGTGCGCGCGGACCGGGCTCAGATCTTCAGGGTGGCCGCCACCGGCCGGTGGTCGCTGCCGGTGGCCGGCAGCACCCACGCCCTGACCGGGTCGATGCCCTTCACCAGGATCTGGTCGATCCGGGCCATCGGGAAGCCGGCCGGCCAGCTGAAGCCGAAGCCGTCGCCCGCGGCACCCTGGGCGGAGCGCAGCTGGGAGGTGAGCGGGGCCAGCGAGCGGTCGTTCATGGTGCCGTTGAGGTCGCCCAGGAGCACGACCTGGTGGACCGGGTCGGCGGCGATCGCCTCGCCCAGCGCCTGGGCGCTGCCGTCGCGCTGGTTGGCGGTGAAGCCCTTGTCGACGTGGACCCGCACCGAGGGCATGTGGGCGACGTAGACCGCGACCTGCCGGCCGTCGGGGGCGCTGACGGTGGCGCGCAGCGCCCGCACCCAGCCGATCTTGATGTCCACGGGGCGGGTGTCGGCCAGCGGCCGCTTGCTCCACAGGCCGACGGTGCCCTGCACGGTGTGGTACGGGTAGGCGGCGGCAAGTCCCTTGCGGTACACGGGAAGTGCGGGGCCGGTCAGCTCCTCCAGGGCGACCACGTCGGCGCCGGACGCCACGACGTCCCGGGCGGTGGCCGCCGGGTCGGCGTTGTCCGCGTCGACGTTGTGGCTGAGCACCGTCAGATTGCCGCCGGTGCCGGACTTGTCGGTGATCTGTCCGCCGAAGAGGCTGACCCAGGCGAACACCGGCAGCACCAGCGCCACCAGCGCGGTCGCCGAGCGGCGCAGCAGGGCGCAGAGCAGCAGCAGCGGGATGCCCAGCCCCAGCCACGGCAGGAAGGTCTCCAGCAGACTCCCCAGGTTTCCCACGGAGTTGGGGATCCGGGCGTGCAGCAGCAGCGCCAGCCCGAGGAGCACCGCGAGCACCGCGAGGACGATGCCGCGCCGCCACATCCCTTCGCGGCGCCACCAGTTCCGCAGCCGCCCGGACCGGGAACCGGCCCGCTCGGGCCCCCGGCCCTGTCCCGGCTCCGTCATGTACGCCTGCGCCATACCGCTGTCCTCACTGCCTTGCCGCCCTGCTCCGGTGCGCCTCACCTGTGATCTTCGACCCTAGGTGATGGCCGTGAAACGCGTTCTTAGATCCGTCTTGCGACGCATCCGGCTCCGCGTTCCCGCTGGAGAGGACGGTGGGCCCGTGGCACCGGGTTCCGATGCGGGCGTTCGTGACGGCGGCTGTGACAGAACGGGCATGGTCCGGTCATACGCGACCGGGCTCCGCCGTCGCCCGCGGCCGGACGCCGTCCAGCACCGCGTCGACGATGTCCTCGGCGAGCCCCTCGGGCAGTTCCTTCCACTCGTGCAGGAGGGCGCGGGCCAGCAAGGGGCCGACGAAGAGGTCGGCGAGGGTCTCCAGGTCCTGGTCGGCGCGGATCTCGCCGCCGGCCACCCCGCGCCGGAGCACCGCGAGCAGCGCCTCGTGCCGGGCCCGGACGACCGTCGTGTGGTACTCCGCCCACAGCTCGGGCTGGGACCGGACGTGGCTGACGACGGTGCGCAGCACGGCCGAACTGCGCTGGGACAGGCCGCGGCGGCGCAGGAACTCCAGCAGCCGCACCAGGTCCTCGCGGACCGAACCGCCGTCCAGCGGCGGGCAGGGCGCGTCCAGCGACCGCATCACATCGAGCATCAGCGCGCTCTTGCCGGACCAGCGGCGGTAGAGGGTGGCCTTGCCCACCCCCGCCTCCCGGGCGATCCGCTCCATGGACAGCTCGCCTATCGCCACGCCGTCCTCGATCAGCCGGAGCACCGCCTCGACGATGGCGGAGTCGGCCGCGGCGCTGCGCGGGCGGCCCGGACGCCGGGGGGCCACCGCACCCGCTCGCGCCCCGGCCACCCGTCCGCGGTCTTCCGCCACCCGGCTCATCGTGCTGCGCCCGCCTTCCGTCCGTCCCTCGGCTCCGCGGCGTGCGGGGCCGGGCCCATTTTGCCCGGCAGGAACGCGGCGACGATCACCGCCCCGAGCACCGAGACGGCCGCCGAGCCCAGCGCGGTGACGTGCATGGCGTGCAGGAAGGCGTCGTCGGCCTTGATCGTCAGCACGCGGGCGGGCAGCGGGCGCAGCCGGGCGGCGAGGCCGAGGGTGGCCTCGATGGACTCGCCGGCCGCGGCCCGCACCGGGTCGGGGACCCCGCGCAGCGCGTCGAGGCTGCCCTGGATGCCGGTGCGGTAGCTGGTCGACAGCAGCGAACCCAGGACGGCGACGCCGAGGGTGCCGCCGACCTGCCGGAAGATGTTGTTGAGCGCCGAGCCGGAGCCGGCCTTCTCACGCGGCAGCGACTGCATGATCGTGACGGTGACCGGCGGCATGATGTGCGCCATGCCGGTGCCCTGGAGGAAGAACAGCAGCTCCAGCACCCAGATCGGGGTGTCGGTACCCAGCAGCAGCATCCCGGCCATGGTGACGGCCACCACCAGCATGCCGACGGTGCACACCGCGCGGGCCCCGAAGCGGTCCACCGCGAGCCGGGCCCGGGGCGCGAAGACCAACTGGGCGGCGGCCAGCGGCAGGATCAGCAGCCCGGACTCCAGCGGGCTGTAGCCGCGCACGCTCTGGACGTAGAAGACGATGAAGAACGTGACGCCCATCAGCGCGAAGAAGACCAGCGCGATGGCGGCGACGGCGGCCGAGAAGGCCGGTTTGCGGAACTGGCCGATGTCGATGGACGGGTGGTCGCTGCGCTTCTGGTGGACGACGAACGCGGTCAGCACCAACAGGCCGCTCAGCACCGTGGCCAGCACCCGGGGGGCGGTGAAGTCGGCGAGCTGGCCGCCCTTGATGATCCCGTAGACCAGCAGGACCAGGCCGACCACCGAGAGCAGCACGCCGACCGGGTCCAGCCTCCCTGGGGCGGGGTCCTTGGAGTCGGGCACCAGGATCACCATGACGGCCAGCGCGATCAGCACGATCGGGACGTTGACGAGGAAGACCGAGCCCCACCAGAAGTGGTCGAGCAGCAGCCCGCCGGCGATCGGGCCGATGGCGATGGCCAGCCCCACGCCGCCGGCCCAGATGCCGATCGCCCGGGGCTGCTCCTCGCGGTCGAAGACGTTCATCAGGATGGCGAGGGTGGCCGGCATGACGAAGGCGCCGCCCAGGCCCATCAGGGCGCGGAAGGCGATGAGCTGGTGGGGCGAGGAGGAGACCGCGGCGAGCACCGAGCCGGTGCCGAAGACCGCCAGGCCGAAGAGGAGGACCTTCTTCCGGCCGAGGCGGTCGCCGAGCAGGCCGGAGGTGAACAGCAGCCCGGCGAAGACCAGCGTGTAGGAGTTGATCGCCCACTCCAGCTCGCTCTGGGTGGCGCCGAGGCCCGCCGGGGCCGGGGTCGCGATGGTCTTCATCGCGACGTTGAGGATGGAGTTGTCCAGCACCACGATCAGCAGGCTGAGCATCAGCACGGAGAGGATCAGCCAGCGCCTGCGGTGGATGTGCGCGGGGATACGGGAGGCGGCGGAGGCGCCGCAGGGACCGGGAGCGCCGGGTGCGCCCGGCGGGGTCGGTGAGGTGGCCATGGCGTCACCATACGCTCGTTGCGATACGGAACCGTTTCGTATTGGTGAGTCGCCGCCCGAGGCCACCGGTTCGCCGGAGCGGCCCGGCCGCCGGCGGGCCTGCCGCCCCCTTCCACCTGCGCCTTCTCCCCCGCCCCCGGGGCGGCTCCGCCCGAGCGGGTCCCGCCCCCTTTTGCTCCCCGGGCACCCCGTGCCAGCATGGACGGGAGTCCGGAGACACCGTCAGGGTGCTTCGAGATGAGGAAACAGGAGCCGTCACCATGACGCAGCTTTCGCCTGCCCAGAAGCCGGCCGCAGGGGCCGCCGCCGAGCCCGCCGACAAGGCCGCCGGGCCCGGCCGGCCCGCCAAGGACAACCCCAAGGCGCTCTACGGAGGCACCGCCTCGCGCCGCCTCACCGTCCGCGACATCGCCGCCGCCAAGGAGCGCGGCGAGAAGTGGCCGATGCTCACCGCCTACGACGCGATGACCGCCTCGGTCTTCGACGAGTCCGGTATCCCGGTGCTGCTCGTCGGCGACTCGATGGGCAACTGCCACCTCGGCTACGAGTCCACCGTGCCGGTCACGCTGGACGAGATCACCATGCTGTCCGCGGCGGTGGTCCGCGGCACCAAGCGCGCCCTGGTCGTCGCCGACCTGCCGTTCGGCTCGTACCAGGAGGGCCCGGTCCAGGCGCTGCGCAGCGCCACCCGGCTGGTCAAGGAGGCCGGGGTGGGCGCCGTCAAGCTGGAGGGCGGGGAGCGCTCCGCGCACCAGGTGGAGCTGCTGGTCTCGTCCGGCATCCCGGTGATGGCGCACGTCGGGCTGACCCCGCAGTCGGTGCACGCCTTCGGCGGCTACCCGGTCCAGGGCCGCGGCGAGGAGGCCGCCCAGCAACTGCTGCGGGACGCCAAGGCGGTGCAGGACGCCGGGGCGTTCGCGGTGGTCCTGGAGGCGGTGCCGGCCGAGCTGGCGGCCGAGGTCACCCGCTCGCTGCACATCCCGACCGTCGGCATCGGCGCCGGCGTCGAGTGCGACGCCCAGGTGCTGGTGTGGACCGACATGGCCGGCTTCACCGCCGGCCGGGTGCCGCGGTTCGTCAAGCAGTACCTCCGACTGCGGGAGCTGCTCGGCGACGCGGCCCGGGAGTTCGCCGAGGACGTGGTCGGCGGCGCCTTCCCGGCCGAGGAGCACACCTTCCACTGAGGCCCGGCCGACGGGCCGCCGACGCCCGGTCGCATCGGGCTGTCGGCGGCCTGTCGGTGCGTTGTCGGTGGCGTCCGGCACCTTTGAGGGCATGACGCGACAGACGATAACCACCAGGGGCGGCAACGCCGTGGAGGTGCGCGGTCTGGTCAAGCACTTCGGCGAGGTCAAGGCCGTCGACGGGGTGGACCTGGACGTGCGGGAGGGCACCGTGCTCGGTGTCCTCGGCCCCAACGGCGCGGGGAAGACCACCCTCGTCCGCTGCCTGTCCACGCTCCTGGTGCCGGACGCCGGCCGCGCCGTGGTGGCCGGCTGCGACGTGGTGCGCCAACCCCGCGCGCTGCGCCGCCGGATCGGCCTGACCGGGCAGTACGCCTCGGTCGACGAGAAGCTCTCCGGGTGGGAGAACCTCTACATGATCGGGCGGCTGCTGGACCTCTCCCGCAAGGAGGCCCGCGGCCGCGCGGACGAGATGCTGGAGCGGTTCTCGCTCACCGAGGCCGCCAAGCGGCCCGCGGCCAAGTACTCCGGCGGTATGCGCCGGCGGCTGGACCTGGCCGCCTCGATGATCGGCCGCCCGGCGGTCCTCTATCTGGACGAGCCGACCACCGGCCTGGACCCCCGCACCCGCAACGAGGTGTGGGAGGAGGTCCAGCGGATGGTGCGCGAGGGCGCGACGGTGCTGCTGACGACGCAGTACATGGAAGAGGCCGAGCAGTTGGCGGACGAGCTGACCGTGATCGACCGCGGCCGGGTGATCGCCGAGGGCCGGGTCGACGAGCTCAAGGCGAAGGTCGGCGGGCGGACGCTGCAGATCCGGCCGAGCGACGCCGGCGAGCTGGACCGGATGGTCGGCGCCGTCGCGCAGGCCGGTCTGGACGGCATCGCGGGCGCGACGGCCGACCACGACGGGGGCGTGGTCAACGTCCCGATCACCAGCGACGAGCAGCTGACCGCGGTGGTCGACGTGCTCGGCCGGCGGGGCTTCTCACTCGCCGGGATCTCCACCCATCTGCCCAGCCTGGACGAGGTGTTCCTGGCCATCACGGGCGAGAAGACGTCCGACGCGGCGGACGGCGGCACGGCCGGCGACGCCGCCGACCGGCAGTACGCGGAGGTGACGGCATGAGTGCCGCGACGATGACGGCGCCGGTCGGGAAGGCCGGCGCGGACGAGGGCCGGATCGGGCTCCGGAGCAATCTGCGGCACATCGGCGCGCTGGTCCGGCGCAACCTCGTCCAGATCAAGAACGACCCGCAGACGCTGTTCGACGTCCTCCTGATGCCGGTCATCTTCATCCTGCTGTTCGTCTACGTCTTCGGCGGCGCCATCGCCGGCAAGGGCCACCAGCAGGAGTACGTGCAGTATCTGGTGCCCGGCATGATGGCGATGATGGGCATGAACATCGCCATGGCGGTGGGCACCGGCGTCAACGAGGACTTCCGCAAGGGCGTGATGGACCGCTTCCGGACGATGCCGATCGCCCGGTCCTCGGTCCTGATAGCCAAGATCGTGGTCGAGGTCGGCCGGATGCTGCTGGCCACCTCGATCCTGCTGGCCATGGGCTTCCTGCTGGGCCTCGAAATACGCGGCTCGCTACTGGAGTTCGCCGGCGCGATCGCCCTGTCCACGGTGTTCGGCGCCGCCCTGATGTGGATCTTCATCCTGCTGGGACTCAGCGTGCAGACGCCGCAGGCGGTGCAGGGCATGGCGATGCTGGTGCTGATGCCGCTCCAGTTCGGCTCGTCGATCTTCGCGCCGACGACGTCGATGCCCGGCTGGCTGGAGGGCTTCACCAAGGTCAACCCGCTGTCCAACCTCGCCGACGCGGCCCGCTCGCTGATCAACGGCCAAGGCCCGGTGGCCCATCCGACACTGATCACCCTCGGCTGGACGGTCGCCATCACCGCCGTCACCATGCCGCTCGCGGTCAGGAAGTTCCGCTCCAAGACCTGACGCGCGTCAGAGCAGGGCGACGGCCTCGTCCAGCGAGAGGTCGCCGCCCTCCGCATAGGCGGCCGCGTAGTCCGGGTCGGCCAGCAGCGCGCGGACGGCGGCCTCCGCGCGGGCCCGGCCCTCGCGGAGGGCCAGCGGCGGCACCTGCGCGCCGACCCGCAGGGCGTCGTGTGCGCCGATCAGCCGGGCCGCGTCCGCGGCTCCCGCCGCGCCGCGGACCGCCACCAGCCCCCGGGCGCCGGTCAGCAGCTGCACCACCGGCAGATCCGGGTCGACCACCTCCGCCAGCGGGTCCCGGGTCAGCTCCAGCACCCGCCGGATCCGCGGAAGGAGCTCCGCGCCGTGCCGCCCCTCGTCCACGTCCAGCGAGACCAGCATGCCGTCCAGCACCCCCAGGTAGAGATCCTGACCGTGCCCGGCGAACGCCTCCCGGACGAGGAGGAGTTCCCGGCGGGCCTCCTGGGTGCGCCCGGTGATCGACAGCTGTGCGGCCAGCACCATGCGGGTGAACGGCACCGCGTCCCGGCCGCTGTTGCGGTCCGCCGCCTCGGCCAGCACCTCCCGCAGCATCCGCTCGCCGTCGTCCGCCCGGCCGGCCTCGATCATCACGCCGCCCAGCCGGGCGCGCAGGGTCAGGGTCTGGCCGTGCGCGCCCAGCTCCTCGGCGTGCACCATCGCGGCCTTGTAGCAGCGCGTCGCGGCGTCGTACTCGCCGCGCCGCTCGGCGGTCTCGCCGCGGCCGGCCAGCGCCTCGGCCGCGCCCCAGGCGTCGCCCAGCCGGAGGAAGATCCGCAGGGCCTCGTCGGCGTCCCGGGTGGCCTGGCCAAGCCTGCCGCGGCGGTCGTTGAACACCCTGGAGCGCAGCTGGAGGACGTAGGCCAGCTCCCAGTCGTAGCCGAAGCCGCGGCACGCCTCGACCGCGCCGTCGAGGAGGCCGGCCAGGTCCTGCCAGCGGCCGGTGAGCAGCACCGCGAAGTACCACATGACCCCGGGCACCTTGCAGGTCTGCGGCATCCCGGCCCGGTAGGCGGCGATGATCCCGGACAGCTCCTCCTGCAGCTCCGGGCTGCGCAGCAGCTCCATGTCGCTGTCCGAGGCGGCCAGCGCCACCAGCCGGACCTGGCGGCGGGCCTCCGCGAGTTGCTCGGGGGCCATCGGCGGGGGCGCGTCGATGGGCTGCTCGTGCAGGTCGGGGGCGGGGACGACCGGCCGGGCGAACGGTCTGGGGCCCAGGGTGCCGGCGGCCTCGGCCCAGGTGTGGGCGTCGCCGCGGTGGTCGCGCAGGGACCAGAACCACTGGAGGGAGAGCACCAGGCACAGCGCCTCCTGCTCGTCGCCGGCGGCGACCGACCGGCGCAGTGCGGTGCGCAGGTTGTCGTGCTCCAGTTCCAGCCGGTCGATCGCGGCGCGCTGCCCGGGTCCGCGCAGCAACGGGTCGGTGGTGCGGGCCAGTTCGCGGTAGCAGACCAGGTGGCGGTGTTCGGCGTCGGTACGTTCCGCGGCCTCGTCCAGCCGCTCGCCGGCGTACTCGGCGACCGTCTCCAGCAGCCGGTAGCGCATCTGCGGCCCGGCGGCCCCGGCGTCGCCGCCCGCGCCGTCCGGGTCGGCCACCACCAGCGACTTGTCGATCAGCGAGCCGAGCAGCCCGGCGACCTCGTACGGCGCGACGCCGCCGCCCGCGCAGACCTCCTCCGCGGCGGCCAGGTCGCAGCCACCGGCGAAGACCGAGAGCCGGCGCAGTACCGCCCGCTCGGGCTCGTCGGTGAGGTCCCAGGACCAGTCCACCACCGCGCGCAGGGTCTGCTGACGCGGCAACAGGGTGCGGCTGCCGCTGGTCAGGAGCCGGAAGCGGTCGTCGAGCCGGTCGGCGAGCTGACGGGGTGTCATCAGGCGGAGCCGGGCGGCGGCGAGTTCGATCGCCAGCGGCAGACCGTCCAGCCGGCGGCAGATCTCGGCGCAGGCGGCCGTGGTCGCCTCGTCGGCGTCGACCCGGAAACCGGGGCGGGCGGCGGCCCCGCGGTCGGCCAGCAGGCGCAGCGCGACCGGGTCGGGCAGCGGCTCCACCGGCCGCAGCACCTCGCCCGGCACGGCCAGCGGCTCCCGGCTGGTGGCCAGCACCGTCACGCCCGGGCAGGCGGTGAGCAGCCGTTCGGCGAGCTCCGCGGCGGCGCCGACGACATGCTCGCAGTTGTCCAGGACCAGCAGCATCCGGCGGCCGGCGCAGTGTTCGGCGAGCCGGGCGTGCGGGTCGCGGACGGCGTGGTCGGTGGCGGCCCGCAGCCCTTCGGCGGTGGTGGCCCGGACGACGGTCTCGCGGGCCCCGAGCGCGGTCAGCACCGCCTCCGGCACCGTGCGCGGGTCGTCCACCGGGGCCAGCTCGGCCAGCCAGACGCCGTGCGGCCAGGCGTCCGGCCGGGCGGCCGCGGCGGTCTCGGCGCCCTCCTGGGAGAGCCGGGTCTTGCCGGCGCCGCCCGGGCCCAGCAGCGTCACCAGCCGGTGCGCGGCCAGGTCGGCGCGGAGCGCGGCCAGGTCCTGCTCCCGGCCGACGAAGGAGGTGAGGCGGGCCCGGAGGTTGCCGGGGCGGGCGGGGACGGCGGTGGCCGCCGCGCCCGCCGGGACCCGCGCGAGGTCCGGCCGGAGGAGTTCGGCGTGCAGGGCGCGCAGCTCCGGGCCGGGGTCGGCGCCCAGCCGCTCGGCGAGGCCGGTGCGTATCCCCTCGTACGCGGCGAGCGCCTCGGCGGTGCGGCCGGCGGCGCGCAGGGCACGCAGCCGCAGCGCCTGCAGGGGCTCGTCCAGCGGGTGGTCCTGGCACAGCGCGGTCAGGGTGGGCAGCGCCCGGGCGGCGCGGCCCAGGGCGAGTTCGGCGGCGAGACGGGTGCGCCGGGCGTCCAGCCGGCGGCTCTCGGCGCGGGCCGCCTCGACGGCCGCCTCGGGCAGGTCGGCGAGGGCCGGGCCGCGCCAGAGCGCCAGCGCCTCGTCGAGCAGGGCCGCGGCGCGGTCCGGGTCGGCGGCGTCCAGCGCCCGGCCGCCCTCCGCCGTCAGCCGCTCGAAGCGGTGCAGATCGACCGCGTCCGGCTCGGCGGACAGCAGATAGCCGCCGTCCACGGAGGCGATCGCGGAGCGGCCCAGGGCCCGGCGCAGCCGGCCGACCAGTGCCTGCAGGGCGCCGGGTGCGTCGGCCGGCGGGTCCATGCCCCAGACGTCGGCGATCAGGACGTCCACGGGCAGCGCCCGGCCGGGGCGCAGCGCGAACGCGGCGAGCAGGGCGCGCAGCCGAGCGCCGCCGAGGGCGACGGGGGTGCCGTCGGCCCGGCCGGCCCGGGTGGTGCCGAGAATTCCGTAGCGCACCGGGCCATTGTCGCCCGCCGCCGGAACTCCCCGCGTACCGAGCGGCGTTTCCGGATACGGGGCGTGCCCGGCCGGACCCGGCCCGGCCCGTGCGCCGGCGGCGGTACGGCGGTTACGGTCGGGGGCGGCCCGTCCGCGGCCCGCGGACCGGACGACCCCGCCCGCGACCGACCGCCCATGACCGACCCCCTGGGAGCCCCGTACCGATGACCACCGCAATCCCGCGCGCCGACCGCCGCGTCAGCCCGGTCTTCCTCGCGCTCGTCGCCGTCCTGGCGGTCTCCGGCTGGGCCGTCTGGAGCGGGACGCTCGCGGCCAGCACCGGCTTCGCGGTCTTCCTGTTCGTGACGGCGGCCTGGGTGGTGTCGCTGTGCCTGCACGAGTACGCGCACGCCCGCACCGCGCTGCACGGCGGGGACATCACGGTGGGCGCGAAGGGCTATCTCACCCTCAACCCGTTCGTCTACTCCCATGCGCTGCTGAGCATCGTGCTGCCGGTGCTCTTCGTGATCATGGGCGGGATCGGGCTGCCGGGCGGCGCGGTGTTCATCGAACGCGGCCGGATCCGGGGCCGCTGGCGGCACAGCCTGATCTCGGCGGCCGGGCCGCTGACCAACGCGCTGTTCGCCGCGGTGGTCAGCGCGCCGTTCTGGCTGCACGCCCTGGACGGCATCCCGGACCCGTTCCGCTACGCACTGGCGTTCCTGGCGCTGCTCCAGGTGACCGCCGCGATCCTGAACTTCCTGCCGGTGCCCGGGCTGGACGGCTACGGCGTGCTCGAACCGTGGCTGTCGGAGCGGCTGCGGCGGCAGGTCGCGCCGTACGCGCCGTTCGGGATGCTGGCGGTCTTCGGGCTGCTGTGGGTGCCCGAGATCAACCAGGTCTTCTTCGAGCTGGTGCACACGGTCCTGCGGGGGCTCGGCGTCTCGGCCTGGGACACCTACTGGGGCCAGGAGTTCTTCCGCTTCTGGCAGGGCGAGCCGCAGGTGCCGCAGCTCGGCGGGGCGGCGTAGGGAAGCTCACCGGGCCCGCCGGCGAGGGCCGGTCAGGCGGCGGGGTCGCCGGCGGCCTCGGCCCGGCGGGCCCGCTCCAGCTTCGCCTTGCGGAAGTAGAACCACGCCATGTTGCTGGAGACGCCCGCCAGCAGGACCCACACGATGCCGACGAAGCTGCCCTCGACGAAGGAGACCACCGCCGCGGCGACGGCGAGCACGCAGACGGCGAGGGCGAGGACGGCGAGGCGCCGGTCCGGTCCGGGCGGGGGCAGGGAGGGCATCGGGTCGGCTCCTGTCGGGTCGTGCGGTCCGTCCCAGTGTCCCTTATGCCGGGCGGCGCCCCGCCGCCCCCTCCCCCGCCCGGGCCCGGACGTCGGTGAGGGGTCGGCTCAGACGTCGGTGACCCGGAGCCCGGCGTGCGCCTTGTAGCGGCGGTTGACCGAGATCAGGTTGGCGACCAGCGACTCGACCTGGTGGGCGTTGCGCAGCCGGCCGGCGAAGACACCGCGCATCCCGGGGATGCGGGCGGTCAGCGCCTGCACCAGGTCGGTGTCGGCGCGGCGCTCGCCGAGCACCATCACATCGGTGTCGATCTCGGCGATCTCCGGGTCCTGGAGCAGGACGGCGGAGAGGTGGTGGAAGGCGGCGGTGACCCGGGACTCCGGCAG
Source organism: Streptomyces sp. BHT-5-2 (assembly GCF_019774615.1). NCBI lineage: Bacteria > Bacillati > Actinomycetota > Actinomycetes > Kitasatosporales > Streptomycetaceae > Streptomyces > Streptomyces sp. BHT-5-2. Next base: position 6,077,285 of record NZ_CP081496.1, read on the forward strand.
CAGCGCGGCGGCCTGCTCGGCGGCGCTGCCCTCCTCGGGCTTGAGCGCGTAGGCGCCCTTCTTGTCGAAGCCGAGCGGGTTGACGCAGTCGATCACCAGCTTGCCGGCCAGCTCCGCGCGGAGCGCCTCCAGGGTCTTGGCGTGGCCCTCCCAGGGCACCGCGACGATCACCACGTCGCTGCGCCGGGCGCAGTCGGCGTTGGCGGCGCCCGCGACGCCCAGGCCCAGCTCGGCGGCGGCGGTCTCTGCCCGCTCGGCGGCCCGGGAGCCGATGATCACCTTGTGGCCGGCCCGGGCGAACCGGTAGGCCAGGCCGCGGCCCTGGTCGCCGGTGCCGCCGAGGACGCCGATCACCAGACCGGAGACGTCCGGCAGGTCCCAGGGGTCGCGGGCGGCCGGCTCGGCGGCGGACGAGGGCTCGGCCGGGGTCCCGGCCGGGGTGGCAGCAGCGTCGGAAGTAGTCATGACAGCGATACTGTCACGCCCCGGCGGGGTGCCGGGAGCACGGTCACGCCTTGACTCCGCCCTCGGCCAGCCCGGTGCGCCAGTACCGCTGGAGCACCGTCATCAGGACCATCAGCGGCAGTACGGACAGCAGCGCGCCGCCGACCGTGTACTGGTAGAGCACCGGCTGCCGGTCCGCGTAGCCCAGCCACGTCGTCAGCCCCAACTGGACCGGGTAGAGGCCGGAGTCGGAGAGCATCACCAGCGGCAGGAAGTAGTTGTTCCAGATGTGCACGAACTGGAACAGGAAGACGGTGACCAGCGCCGGGCCCATCAGCCGCAGCCCCAGCCCGGCGAAGATGCGCGCCTCGCCCGCGCCGTCGATCCGGGCCGCCTCCAGGAGCGCGTCCGGCACCGCGGCGGCCGCGTAGATCCGGCACAGATAGACGCCGAACGGGCTGACCACGCTGGGGATCAGCACCGCCGCGTAGCTGTCGGCCAGGCCCAGCGCGCTGAAGAGGAAGTACAGCGGCAGGGCCAGCGCGGTGGACGGGATCAGCACCCCGGCCAGCACCAGGCCGAAGACCGTCTCCCGCCCCCGGAACGGGAACTTGGCCAGCGCGTAGCCCGCGGCGGCGGACAGCAGGGTGGCGCAGACCGCGCCGGCCCCGGCGTAGAGCAGGGAGTTGGCGAACCAGCGGACGTAGACGCCGTGGTCGTAGGCGAGGACGGCGGCGAGGTGGTCCAGCGGCCGCGGGTGGTCGGAGAACCAGAAGCCGAAGGTGCCGAAGAGGTCGGCGCTGTTCTTGGTGGCGGAGACCACCAGCCAGTAGACGGGGGCGAGGAAGTAGAGGGCGGCGACGGCCAGCAGGGAGCTGGTGACGATCCGGTGGCGCACCGGGACCCGGCTGCTCATCGGCGGTCCTTCCCGCGCCCGCCGGCCAGCCGCAGGAAGCCGAACGAGGCCGCGCACGCCACCAGCGCCAGCAGCACCGCCTCGGCCGCCGCCCGGTGCTGGTTGCCGCCGACGAACGCCTCGCTGTAGGCGTGCAGGTTGGGGGTGTAGCCGGAGTCGATGGAGGAGGTCAGCGGGCGCAGCACCATCGGCTCGGCGAACAGCTGGAGGGTGCCGATGATGCTGAAGACGGTGGTGAGCACCAGCGCCGGGCGGAGCAGCGGGAGCTTGATGTGGCGGGCCACCTGCCAGGCGCTCGCGCCGTCGATCCGCGCGGCCTCGTACAGCTCGCCGGGGACGGACTTCAGCTGGGCGATCAGCACCAGCATGGTGTAGCCGGTGAACTGCCAGGTGACGATGTTGGCCAGGGACCACAGCACGCTGCCGCGGGAGAGGAAGTCGACGTCCCAGCCCGCGCCTTGGGCGATCCGCACCAGCGGGCTGAGGCCGGGGACGTAGAGGAAGCCCCACAGGATCGAGGCGATCACCCCGGGCACCCCGTAGGGCAGGAAGAAGGCGCCGCGGAAAAAGGCGACCCAGCGGGCGGCGGCGCTCTCCAGGAGCAGCGCCAGCGCGGTGGCGAGCACGGTCATCAGCGGGATCTGCACGGCCCCGAAGAGCAGCACCCGGCCGAAGCCGGCCAGGAACCGGTCGTCGGCCAGCGCCTGGGCGTAGTTGGCGAGGCCGGCGAACACCTCGCGCTCCGTGCCGAGGCCGAGCGGCCCGGTCCGCGTGGTGCGCCGCAGGCTGGTCCACACCGCGTAGCAGACGGGGGCGAGGTAGCAGAGGGCGAAGACGGCGAGGAAGGGCAGCACGAAGCCGGCCGCGGCCCCGGCGTTGCGGCCGCCGGGGCGCCCGGTCCGGTGCGCGGCCCGGCGCGGGCGCCGCGCGGTGGCCGTCCCGGCCGCGGACCCGCCGCGTCCGCTCGGGTGCCGTTCTCCGCCTTTCATCTGCCGCTCTCCGCCTTCAGGCCCTTGTCCCGCAGGTCGGCGACGGTCTGGGCCTGCACCTTGGTGAGCACCGAGCGGAACGAGCCGCCGTCGGCCAGCGCGTCGGTGAAGGCGTCGCCGAGCCGCTGGAAGAGGGTGTCCACGCCCGGCCCCCATTGCCAGCTGGTGTCCACGTGCGCCCCGGCGTCGGCGAAGACCCGGCTGTAGGGCTGGCCGCCGAAGAAGTCCTTGTCGGCGTCGAGGGCGGCGGCGGGGTAGCCGGCCTTGACGCTGGGGAAGCCGTAGCCGCCCTTGATGAGCAGGGCGACCGACTGCGGGTCGGTGTTGAGCCAGACGGCGAAGTCCAGGGCGTCCCGGGGGTAGCCGGCCTTGGCGAAGACGGCGGTGGTGGAGCCGCCCCAGTTGGCGTAGGCCCGGCCGCCGGGGCGCCACTGGGGCAGCGGGGCGGCCCGCCACTTCCCCTTGGTGCCGGGCGCGTTGCCGGCCAGCAGGGCGTCGCCCCAACTGGCGCCCACCCAGGCGGGGACGGCGCCGGTCTGGAGGTCCTTGTACCAGGCGTCCCGGCGGTCCGGGACGGTCAGTACGAGCTTCCGGCGGACCAGCGCCTCCCAGTAGTCGGCGACCCGGCGGGTGGGGGCGTCGTCGAGGTGCACGATCCAGGTGTCGCCGTGGGTGGCGTACCAGCGGGCGCCGGCCTGCCAGGCCAGGCCGGCGAAGCGGTTGCCGTTGGTGGGGGCGAAGGTCTCGATCCAGGCGCCGTGCCGCCGGATCTCCTTGGCGGCGGTCTCGTAGTCGTCCCATGTCCGCGGCACCTGGATGCCCCAACGGTCGAAGAGGTCCTGGCGGACGAAGAGCCCCATCGGCCCGCTGGCCTGCGGGACGGCGTAGATACCGGAGCCGAAGACGGCCTGCCGCCACTGCCAGGCGAAGAACTTGTCGCGGTGCCGGGCGGCGCCGAGCGGGGCGAGGTCGCGCAGCCCGCCGTCCAGGAGGAAGCCGGGGATCACCGGGAACTCGATCTGGCCGAGGTCGGGCGGGTTGCCGGCCTTGATCGCGGCGTGCATCTTGGCGTACTGCTCGCCGTTGACCGCCGACACCTTCTCTACCCTGACCCGGACTTCGGGGTTGCGGCGGTTCCACAGGTCCACGGGGCGGTCGATGCCCGGCACCCAGGACCAGAAGGTGAGGGTGATCCGCTGGCCCTTCTTCCGCTCCCGGGGCGCACCACCACCGCCGGCGTCGCCGCCGCAGCCGGTGAGCGCGGCGCCGGCGGCGGCCGCGGCCGCCCCGCCCAGGACCGTTCTCCGGCGGACGCCGCCGCGGGGGCTGTCTGTGCTGGTCATGCCGGCTCCTTGACGGGGATGCGGCGGAAGGTGAGGGTCTCGCGGGCGCTGCCGGCGCCCGTCGGCTCACCCCTCAGCGGGGCGGGACGTAGGACGTCCCTTGTCCTGCGGACGATAAGAAGGCCCCAACTACCCGTCAAGGCACGGCACATGACGCTTTTCCGTGTCGGCGACGACACCGGCGACGCGGGATGAAATCCCGGTGAACGGGCGGGCGGGCACGGCACACGGAGCCCCGCCCGGCCCTTCGGGCGGCCCCCGGGCGCCCGGTACCAGGCGTCGCGGACCCCCGCCGGCCCGTCGGACAGGCCCTACGCCGTCAGCCGCCGCCGGATGCCGTCGAAGTGCCGGTGCATCGCGGCCACCGCCCGCTCCCCGTCGCCCGCCTCCAGCGCGTCGACGATCTCCGCGTGCTGGCGGTAGGTCACCTCCGGGTCCGGCCGGACGTCGGCGAGGTCCTCGCGGACCCGGCGCAGCGCCGCCCAGAACGCGTCCAGCACCTCGCTCAGCAGGTGGTTGCCGAGCGACCGGTACAGCGCGAGGTGGAAGGCCCGGTCGGTGGCGCTGAGCACCTCGCCGCCGCGCGCCTCCTCGGCCATCCGCTGCACCAGCCCCCTGAGGACCGTGAGGTCCGCCTCCGGCAGGCCGCGCGCCACCGTGCCGATCAGGCCGGCCTCCAGGGCCTCCCGGACCTCCATCAGCTCGTACAGGCTGGGCTCGCCCTGGTGGTGGCGGACCGCGGCCCGGAAGGCGACGCCCTCGACGAACGGCTCCAGGCTGAGCGCGCCGACGTAGGTGCCGAAGCCGTGCCGGATCTCGACGATCCGCATGGCCTGCAGCGCCTTGAGCGCCTCGCGGACCGAGTTGCGGCTGACGTCGAGCATGGCGACCAGCTCGGTCTCGGTGGGCAGCGGGTCGCCCGGCGTCAGCCCGCGATCCAGGATCAGCTGCTTGATCCGTGCCTGGACGTCCTCGGACATCGTCCCTCGCGCCATCCCCATCGCCCTCTTCCGTCTCCCGCACCTCATGTGCCGTGCGCTGTCGGCCTGTTCGGCCGCCACCAGGGCGGCGCTCCTTGACCGGGTACCTGCGCGCAGCCCTATTGTGAACCGCGATATCGGACATCCCATGTCCGATGTCCCAGCTCAGCGCAGCCCTTGGAGCCCTCATGGCACTCACCGCCCCGCTGCACGGCGTCATCCCACCGGTCTGCACCCCGCTCGACCCGCACGGCGAGGTCGACACCGCCTCCCTCGCCCGCCTGGTCCGCCGCCTCCTCGACGCCGGGGTGCACGGCCTGTTCGCCCTCGGGTCCACCGGCGAGGCGGCCTATCTGACCGACCGCCAGCGGGCCATCGCTTTGGAGACGGTGGTCACCGCGGCCGCCGGCCGGGCCCCGGTCCTGGCCGGGGTCATCGACACCACCACCGCCCGCGTCCTGGAGCACGCCCGGACCGCCACCGCGCTCGGCGCCGACGCCCTGGTCGCCACCGCCCCCTTCTACGTCCGCACCCACCCCCGCGAGATCGCCGCCCACTTCCGGCGGCTGCGCACCGCCACCGGGATGCCGCTGATCGCCTACGACATCCCGGTGTCGGTGCCCGGCAGGCTCTCCCCCGCCCTGGTCCGCGCGCTGGCCGAGGACGGCACCCTGGCCGGGCTCAAGGACTCCAGCGGCGACGACGGCGCGCTGCGCCGGCTGCTGGTCGGGCTCGGCGGCCGCACCGCCCGGCGCACCGGCCCCGCGCCCGCCTTCGCCGTCCTCAGCGGCTCCGAACTCGCCGCGGACTCGGCGCTGTTGGCGGGGGTCGACGGCATCGTCCCGGGCCTGGGCAACGTCGACCCGGCGGGCTACGTACGGCTCCACGACGCCGCCCGAGCCGGCGACTGGCCCCGGGCGGCCGCCGAACAGGAGCGGCTGGTCGCCCTGTTCGACCTCACCGACACCGGCCCGGAGGCCGAGATGGGCCGCGGCTCCTCCGCCCTCGGCGGCTTCAAGGCGGCGCTCCGGCTGCTCGGTGTGATCGCCCACCGCGACACCGCCGCGCCGCAGATCCCGCTGAGCGAGGAGTCGGTGGCGGAGGTGGGACGTCGGCTGACCGAGGCGGGGCTGCTCCCGGCTCCGCACCCCCCGTACGGGTGACACCGCCCGCTCCGGCCCCCGCCGGGCCCGCCCGTGCGGCACCATGCCGCGCCATGGATGCCGTACGCGTCGCCCTGCTGCGCGAGGTCCTCGCCGGGACCGAGTGGATCGAGGCCACCCGCCGCTTCGCCGGTTCGCTGCGGGCCGCCGTCGCCCCGCACGGCGGCGGTCTGCTGCTGGTCGGCACCGCCGGCTACGAGCCCTGGCACCTGGCCGCCCACCTCGACGACGAGGCCGCCTGGTCGGGCCTGCCGGAGCTGTCGCCCACCCTCGTCCGCCACCGGATCCCGGCCGGGGCGCCCGCGCACCTCGCGGTGGGCCCCGGACGGCTGGCGGCCGCCGGGCGCGGCGCGACGCTGCTGGTGGTGACGCCGGAGCGGCCGGACGACGGGCTGCTGGAGCGGGTGCACGACGCGCGCCGCAACGGCGCGACGGTGCTCGCGCTGGGCTCCGGCGACCGCGATCTGCACTCCCTGGCCCACGACGCGCTGGCCGCCGCCCCACCGCCGGAGGAGGAGCCCACGGCCGCCCCGGCCGACCCCGGCATCCGGGACGCCCCGGACCTCCCGCGGCCCGCGGACCTCGACCTGGACACCGTCCAGCACCTGGTCAGCGCCGCCGCCGGGGAGAACAGCCGGCCCGCGCCGCGGCACCGCCGCCGCTTCCGCGACCGCCTGGCCCGGCTCGCCGAAACCCTGGCGGCCCCACCGCCCCCGCGCTGGTGAGCCCCTCCGGGCCGGCAGGGGCGGCGCCACGGGACGCCGGACAGGGCCTACGCCCGGCCGTCCCCCTCGCCCTTGCCTCCGCTGCCGCCCTTGCCCATGTCGTGCCACCTGGGGTCGGTCTCCCACTCCAGGTTGCGCTCGCGGGCGGTCTCCATGGCGTGCGACGCCTCCTCGCGGGTGACATAAGGGCCGAAGCGGTCGGCCGCGCGGCACTGCGGCCCCTCCTCGACCGTCCCGTGCTTGAGGCAGTAGAACCACTCGCCCGGTTTGCCGACCGTCCGCCGTTTGAACAGCGCCATTGCCGCCTCCTGTGCTGGGTTCCCGTGCCACCATCCTGCCCGACGGCCCGCGGATACACTCGCTGGCATGTCTGGCCAGTCGCTTCTTGTCCCGGGGGACATCTCCCCCACCCGCCATGTCCCCGCCTCGATCCGCCGCCCCGAGTACGTGGGAAAGCCCGCGCCCACGCCGTATACGGGGCCCGAGGTGCAGGACGCCGAAACGATCGAGCGGATGCGGGTCGCCGGCCGGATCGCCGCGCAGGCGATGGCGGAGGCCGCCAAGCACATCGCACCCGGCGTGACCACCGACGAACTGGACCGGGTCGCCCACGAGTTCATGTGCGACCACGGCGCCTACCCCTCCACGCTCGGCTACCGCGGCTTCCCCAAGTCCCTGTGCTCCTCGGTCAACGAGGTCATCTGCCACGGCATCCCCGACTCGACCGTCCTGCGGGACGGCGACATCGTGAACCTCGACGTGACCGCGTACATCGACGGCGTGCACGGCGACAACAACGCCACCTACCTGTGCGGTGACGTGGACGAGGAGTCGCGGCTGCTGGTGGAGCGGACCAAGGAGGCGCTCGACCGCGCGATCAAGGCCGTCAAGCCGGGCCGCCAGATCAACATCATCGGCCGGGTCATCGAGTCCTACGCCAAGCGCTTCGGCTACGGCGTGGTCCGCGACTTCACCGGCCACGGCATCAACTCGTCCTTCCACTCCGGCCTGATCGTCCCGCACTACGACAGCCCGCACCACACCACCGACATCAAGCCCGGCATGACCTTCACCATCGAGCCGATGCTGACGCTGGGCACGTACGAGTACGACATGTGGGAGGACGGCTGGACGGTGGTGACCAAGGACCGGAAGCGGACCGCGCAGTTCGAGCACACGCTGGTGGTCACGGAGACCGGCGCGGAGATCCTTACGCTGCCCTGATCCGGCCGGGAGTAGCGTTTTTACCGACAGGTTGTCGGGAACAGGTTGACCAGGGCCCGCCCTGTGTAGTCAGGTAACCCTGACCTGGCGGCTGCGCGCATCCGTCACGGCCTGTTCCCGCCGCACCACCGCGCGCCGCACGACTCCTGTCCGCGCTCTCCCGGTCCCCGGAGGCCCGCCTTGGAAGCGTCCCGCCCGACCCCGTCCTCCCCCGAGCCGTCGGCCCCGCTCGGGCAGGAGGAGACCCCGTCCTTCTCGACGGCCATCCGCACGGCCTCCCACGCCCAGCACACGGAGGCCGAGAACTCCCCGTTCATGGGCCACCTGCTGGGCGGCCGGCTCGGCGTCGCCGCCTACCGCCGCTACACCGAGCAGCTGTGGTTCGTCTACCGCGCGCTGGAGGACGTCCCGCAGCGGCTCGCCGCGGACCCGGTCGCGGGCCCCTTCCTCCGCCCGGAGCTGGCCCGCACCGCGGAGCTGGCGCGCGACCTCGCCCACCTCGGCGGCCCCGGCTGGCGCACCGGCCTGGCGCCGCTGCCGGCCACCGCCGCGTACGCCGAGCGGATAGCCGAGTGCGCCCGCAGCTGGCCGGCCGGCTATGTCGCCCACCACTACACCCGGTATCTGGGCGACCTCTCCGGCGGCCAGATCATCCGCGGCACCGCCGAGAAGACCTGGGGCTTCACGCGCAAGGGCGACGGCGTCCGGTTCTACGTCTTCAGCGGCATCGGCAACCCCGCCGCCTTCAAGCGGGAGTACCGCGAGCTGCTGGACGGGTTGCCGCTGGACGATCTGGAGAAGCAGCGGGTGATCGACGAGTGCCGGCGCGCGTTCGCGCTGAACGGCGCGGTCTTCCGGGAGTTGGCCGAGGAGTTCCCGCACACCGCCTGAGGCGGCGGGCCGGGGAGCTGCGCCCGCACCCCGGCCCGGCCGTCGGTCACGGCGCCTCCGGCACCCCGGCGCGCACCCGGCCGCCGATCTCGATCGTGCCGTCGGCGCACGGCCGGGTCAGCAGTTGCGAGCCGGCCCCCTGGCGGATGTCCAGGGCGCGGCCCAGCCGGTGCGTCAGCAGCAGGGCCGCGGCGCCGGTGGCCTCGTCCTCGACGACCCCGTCGCCGCGCCGCGGGAAGCCCCGGGCGCGGACGGTGCCCGCGGCCTCGTCCTGCCAGGCCCAGGCGTAGAGCCAGCCCTCGCCGGGCGGCGGCGCGGGCAGCGCGTCCACCTCGGCGGCCGAGCCGTAACGCTCGACGCGGCGCTCGGGGACCCAGGAGGCGCGGGCGCGCACCCAGGTCAGGTCGCCGTCGTGGCGGACGTCCACCACGCCGGCCGGCGGCCGCAGCGACCGCACCGGCCGGCCCAGGCTCCGCAGCAGCCAGGCGAGGCCGACGAGGGGATGCCCGGCGAACGGCAGGCGGACGCTGGGGGTGTGGATGTCCACGGCGGCGCGGTCCCGGTCGTCGCCGGGCGCGGCCGGGTCGAGGAACACCGTCTCGCTGTAGCCGAGTTCGGCGGCGAGGGCGGCCCGGTCGGCCGGGTCGGGGAGGGCGGCGCCGTCCAGGACGACGGCAAGCGGATTGCCCCCGCCGCCGTCCGGTCCGCAGAAGACCCGGAGCAACTCCACCCCGGGGCGGTCGTCGTGCACATCACGCGCTTCGTTCATCCCCGTATTGTCCGACGTGCGCCCCGCCGGTCGCGGCCGGGGGCGAACGTCACCCCGACCCCCACGCGCGCCGCGGGGCACCGGGTATCGTTGCGCCGAATCCGTGCCACCCCGGCGGCCCGCGTCCGCCCCGGACGCCCCGAAGGAGCCCGAGCCCCATGACACGCAGGTCGCCGTTCCGGGTGCCCGCAGCAGTGACGTCGGCAGCAGCCGCGCTGGTGCTGCTGAGCGGATGCATGACGGTGCACGGCGAGCGCGAGGTGCTGCCCGCGGTGTCGCAGACCGACGCCGCCAAGGCGCTCAAACGCTTCACCGACGGCTTCAACGAGGCCAACCGCACGCTGGATCCCAAGGTGAACGCCTCGTTCGAGGCCGGTGCGCTGCTCGCCATCGACCAGGCGCAGATAAAGGCCGCGCACGGCGTCCGGCCCGGCGGCAACCCGGGCTTCGTCCCGCTGTCGTTCACCGACGCCCACTTCACCGTGCCCAAGCAGAAGGGCTGGCCGAAGTACTTCGTCGGGGACGCGCTGAGCAACCGCCGGGACCGCAGCGGCGAGAACACCCGCTGGTTCCTGGTGTTCAGCCGGGACGGCGTCAAGGCGCGGTGGCGGGCGGTGTACTTCGCGACCTTCCCCGGCAACTCCGCCCCGGAGCTGAAGATCACCGGCGGCTACGCGGAGCCGGTGCCGCTGGACGGCTCCTCGGGACTGACCGTCGACCCGGGCAAGTTGAGCCGGGCGTACGCGGACTACCTCGGCACCGGCAAGGGCGGCCAGTTCGCATCCGGCGGTGACACCGACCAGCTGCGGGCCTGGCGAGCCGGTCAGGCCAACCAGCCCGGGGCCCGCATCCAGTGGGAGGATCAGGCGTCGGACCTGCCGCCGGTGGCGCTGCGGACCACGGACGGCGGCGCGCTGGTGTTCTTCTCGACCGTCTACCACCAGCTGAAGACGGTCTCCACGGGTCTGACGATCACGGTGCCGCCGCAGCTGCGCGGGATCATGGACGGGCCGGTGAAGAAGACCACGCGGATGGCGTTCACGACGATGTCGGGCCAGGCGGTCACGGTCCCGGCGAAGGGCGCCGGCGGCAAGATCAAGGTGCTGAACCGGATCGAGGCGAAGACCTCGGCGAAGGCGCTGTAGGGATCCGGGGGGACCTCGGGAAGTCTCCGTGGAGGGGCCGTCGGGCGACCGGCGGCCCCTCGGTCGGTCCTGGTCCTTCTCGATCCGTCCTGGTGCGCCCTGGTCCGCCCGGCGGGTCAGCGGCCGATCGGCCAGGCCGACGTCTCGTGGTCGGCCTCGCGGTCGATGACCTCGGCGCAGGCGTCGGTGAGGGTCGCCAGCAGCGTCAGCGGGTCCGGCAGCGGCAGCTCGGGGCCGCGCAGCCAGGTCACCGCGGGCTGGTCGCCGGGGAGGGCGGAGGGCGGCAGGAGGACGTAGCTGCCGCGGCAGTGCCAGCGGAAACCGGGATGCTCGTCGAGGGTCTCGGGATGGCAGTCCAGTTCGCACGGCCACCACTCGTCCTCGTCGTCGGGGGTGCCGCGGGTGGCGGTGAAGAAGAGCATCCGGCCGTCGCCGAAACCGGCGCCGCTGAGGCTGACCGGGCCGACCTCGACGCCGGCCGCCTCCAGCCGGCCGAGGGCGCTGCGGCCGGCCTCGACGGGGACGTCGAGGACGTCGTGGGCCATGCCGGTGGCGGTGATGAAGTTGGCCTGCGGGAGGGTGCGGACCCAGGCGGCGACCTTGTCGCGGTCGGTGGTGGCGACGGTCTGCCAGCCGAAGGAGATGGGGTGCCGGCCGGGGGTGGGACAGCCGATGCGCTCGCAGGAACAGCCGTAGCCGGAGGGGTGCGCGGCGGGGGCGACCGGGAAGCCCGCGTCGACCGCCGCCATCAGCAGGTCCTCGCGGCCGCGCGCGGCCGCCGATCCCGTGTCCGTATCGCCGCCCGATCCGCTCCTCGGCCGGCGCAGCCACTGGGAGAACCTGCTCTTGCGTTCCATCAATCCCCTCACTTCGAGCGGTGGTCTGGGGTCAATGCTGCCACCATCCCGGGCGCCAGGTGACCGGTGTGCGGATCCGGGGTGAACGCGGTACGGGCGAACAGGGCATTTCACGCCAACGCCGCCCGTCCGCCCCGGGCGTCAGGTGCGCGGCCGCAGACCGCGGAGCACCTGGTCGACGAGGGTGTCGACGAAGTCGTGGGTCAGCTCCCCGGTGCGCATCAGCCAGCGCTGTGAGAAGGGACTCAGCAGCATCTCGGCGGCGATCCGCAGGTCGGTGTCCGGGTCCAGTTCGCCGGCGTCCCGGGCGGCCCGGAGCCGGTCGACGTAGACCCGGGTGCCAGGCTCCATCAGGCGGCCGACGAAGGTGCGGGAGAGTTCTTCGTCGTTGGCGCCGGCCGCGGCCAGGGCGCGGTAGGGGGCCTGCCAGGCCGCGTCGTTGAACTCGTCGGCGGTGGCGCGCAGGACGAACTTGAGGTCGGCGGCGAGGTCGCCGGTGTCGGGGAGGCCCTCCTGGTCGTAGGCGTCGACGACGGAGCCGAAAGCGTCGAGGAGGACGGCGGCCTTGGAGGGCCACCAGCGGTAGATGGTCTGCTTGCCGACGCCGGCGCGGGCGGCGATGCCTTCGATGGTGAGTTTCTCGTAGCCGACCTCGCCGACCAGGGCGAGGGCGGCCTCGAAGATCGCCTGGCGGGAGCGCTCGCTGCGGCGGGAGACGTCGGGGGCTGCTTTGTTGGCCATGGACGCGAGTCTAGCGAGAGAGAGGCGAGACGTATCGTCTTGACAAGACGGAGCGTCTCGCCCGAGGATGAGGACATGCCGGACGAGACGAATCGTCTCACCAGGTGCGGGGACCCGGCACGTACGGGCCCGCGCCGCCCGCCGGCCCCACAGGAAGGAACTCGCCTGATGAGCAAGGGAAATGCCGGCGGAATGCTGGGCATCGGCGGCACCCGCAGCAAGCTCTCGCGGGGTGCGCTGCGCGGCGCGGGCCATGGCGGCCAGGGCACGCCCGCGCAGCAGGACCAGCAGCGACAGCGGCGCGAGCTGCTGGAGAGGATGCGGGAACGGACCCGCAACACCTGACGCGACCGGTCCCCGGGAGCGGCGGGCGGCCGCCGCTCCCGGGGACCGGCCTCAGTGCTGCGGCCAGGTGTCGCCCCAGGCCGCGTCGCGGGCCTCGCGGTAGGCGGCGCCGTGCCGCTTGGTGACGGTGTCGCGGCGCAGGGCGTCGTCCGCGGTGCACAGGTCCAACAGCACCTGGCCCTTGCGGATCTGCGGTTTGCGGACGATCCGCGCGGCGGCCGGTTCGGCCGGCAGGCGGGTGGCGGCGACATAGCCGAACTTCTCGTCCTCGTAGGCCAGCGAGCCGCCCTTGACCTGCCGGTGCAGCGAGGAACGGCTGACCCGCGCGGAGAAGTGGCACCAGTCCTCGCCGGGGACGATCGGGCAGGCGGCGCTGTGCGGGCACGGCGCGACGATCCGCAGTCCGGCGGCGACCAGCTGCTCCCGGGCCTCGCGGATGCGCAGATAGCCCTCGGGGGTGCCCGGTTCGATCAGCACGACGGCCCGTGCCGCGGCCGCGGCGGCGACCACCGCACGGCGGTCCTCGGGACGCAGTTCGCCCAGCACGTAGGAGACGGTGACGAGGTCGGTGTCCTCGGGGAGGGCGAGGCCGTCGCCCAGGGCCTGCCGCCGCCAGGTGACGTCGGGCAGGATCCCGGCGGCCAGTTCGCGGCCGAGGTCGAGCGCGGGCTGCGCCCAGTCCAGGACCGTGCTGCGCGGGCCGTCCCAGGTGGCGGCGGTGGCCCAGGTGGCCGCGCCGGTGCCGCCGCCGACGTCGACGTGGGTGGCCGGGGACCAGTCCGGGACGCGGGCGGCGAACGCGGCCAGCGCGGCCCGTACCGCCTCGAAGGTGGCCGGCATGCGGTACGCGGCGTACGCGGCGACGTCGCCGCGGTCCCGGAGTACCGGGGCGTCGGTGGGGGTGCGGCCGCGGTAGTTGGCGATCAGCCGCTCGACGGCCTGCGCGGCCTGCTTGGGCGGCAGGCCGTCGAGCAGGCCCGCCAGGGCGGCGCGCAGTTCGTCGTGCATTCCGGAAAGTCTACGGGGGTCCGGGGCGGGGCCGTGCCGGGCCGGGGCGCGTCAGGGCCGGCCGCCCGGGGCGGCGGCCACCGCGCGGGCCAGCCGGGTCGCGGCCGCCGCCCGCGGGGCGCTGCCGCCGGCCCGGCGCCGGGGGTGGACGGTGTTGGCGAGCAGCACCAGGAAGCTGTCGGTGGCGCGGTCCAGGACCAGGCTGGTGCCGGTGAAGCCGGTGTGTCCGGCCGCGCCCCGGCCGGCCAGCTCGCCCATGAAGTACGGCTGGTCGACGGCGAATCCGAGGCCGGGCGGGTCGAGCAGTGCGGCGACCGCGGCCGGCCCGAGGATCCGGGCGGTGCCGTACGCGCCGCCGTTGAGCAGCGTCCGGCACAGCACGGCCAGGTCCTGGGCGGTGGAGAACACGCCCGCGTGCCCGGCGACGCCGCCGAGCGCCCAGGCGTTCTCGTCGTGCACCTCGCCGCGCAGCAGCCCCCGGTCCGCCTTGGCCCACGGCCGCCACTGGTCCTCGGTGGCGGCCACGCCCTGCGGCGCCAGCGGGCCGTAGCAGGTGCTGGTCATGCCCAGCGGGCCGGTGATGCCGTCGCGGACCAGGGCGTCCAGCCGGCGGCCGGTGAGCCGCTCCAGGAGGAGGTGCAGGGCGATGAGATTGAGGTCGGAGTAGCGGTGGACGCCGTACGGGCCGGAGGGCGCGGCCGCCTCGGCCCACAGTGGCGCCAGCAGGTCGGGCCCGTCCCGGTGCTCGTAGAAGGGCAGTTCGGGCGCGAGGCCGGAGGTGTGCCGGAGCAGATCGCGGACGGTGATGCCGGGGGCGAAGGCCGGCAGGTGGGCGGCGACCGGTGCGTCGAGGGCCAGCCGGCCGCGCTCGACCTGCTGGACGGCGGCGATCGCGGTGAACAGCTTGCTCAGCGAGGCGAGGTCGAAGACCGTGCCGACGCGCATCGGCTCCCACCGGTCGCGGGGCAGTTCCACGCCCCGGTCGCGGTCGGGGTCGTACGCGCGGTAGCGCACCGCCCAGCCGGTGGCCGCCTCGGCCGCCACCACCGGGCCCCGGCCGGCCAGCACCACCGCGCCGGGGCACCACGGGGGAAGCCCCTCGGGCAGTGCCCGCACGCCACTGACCAGCCGCTCCGTCCAGGCGGGGTGCAGTCCCGCCTCGGCGGGCGTGCCGGGGCGCAGTCTCGGTGCGTTCGGTGCGTTCAGAGCCCAGTCCTCTCGCCGGCGACGCCTTCCCCCTTACGCTGCCACGGACGGCACATTCCCAGGAAGCTCACGAGCGCGAGAACGGCACACGACAGCTGTACGACCGCCATCGGAACGGCCGTCCGCTCGCCGGCGATCCCCACCAGCGGCGAGGCCACCGCACCGAGCAGGAAGGTCGAGGTGCCCAGCAGCGCGGAGGCGGAGCCGGCCGCGTGCGGGGTGCGCAGCAGCGCCAGGGTGTTGGTGCTCGGCATCACCAGCCCCATCGCCGACATCAGCACGAACAGCCCCGCGGCCACCGGTACCAGTCCGGCCTTGCCGAAGACCCCCGACGACATCAGCAGCAGGGCTGCGGCGGCCAGCGCGACCAGCGCCAGGCCGGTGCCCAGCACCTTGTCCAGGCCGACCCGGCCGACCAGCAGCTTGCCGTTGATCTGGCCGACCGCGACCAGCCCGACGGAGTTGAGGCCGAAGAGCAGGCTGAAGGTCTGCGGGGAGGCGCCGTAGATCTCCTGGACGACGAACGGCGAGGCCGAGATGTAGGCGAACAGCGCGGCGAAGGCGAACGCGCCGACCAGCAGATAGCCGGAGAAGACCCGGTCGGCGAGGAGGTCGCGCATGGTGCGCAGGGCCGGACCGAGGCCGCCGGGCTGCCGGCGCTCCGGCGGCAGCGTCTCGCCCAGCCGCCGCCAGACGAGGAGGGTGAGCAGCAGCCCGACCACGGTGAGCACCACGAAGACCCCGCGCCAGTCGGTGACCCGCAGGATCTGGCCGCCGATCAGGGGCGCGACCACCGGCGCGACCCCGGAGATCAGCATCAGCGTGGCGAAGAAACGGGCCATCGCCACCCCGTCGTACAGGTCGCGCACCACGGCCCGGGCGATGACGATGCCGGCCGCGCCGGCCAGTCCCTGCAGCAGCCGGAAGCCGATCAGCACCTCGGCGTCGGTGGCGACCGCGCACAGGGCCGTGGCGAGCACATAGACGACCATGCCGACGAGCAGCGGCCGGCGGCGGCCCCACTTGTCGCTCATCGGGCCGACGATCATCTGGCCCAGGGCCATGCCGGCGAGGCAGGTGGTGAGGGTGAGCTGGACGGTGGCGGCCGGGCTGTGCAGGGCGGCGGTGACCTGCGGCAGCGCAGGCAGGTACATGTCCATGGAGAGCGGCGGGACCGCGGTGAGCCCGCCGAGGACGAGGGTGACGAGCAGGCTGGTGCGGCGGGCGGCGACCGGTGCGGCGGGCGCGTCCCGCCCTGATATGGCGGGTCGTTGGGGGCTGTCGTCCCGGGCCTCGGCGGCGGGGGCACCGGACTCTGTCATGAGCGTCTCCATGATTCGGTGATGGCGGCCACCATCCTGGCACGCGGCATGCGCGGCCCGGGGCGATCGGAGGCGGTCCCCGGGCCCCGAGGCCGGTCGTCGGACTCCCGTCGTTCGCCCCGACCGCCCTCAACTGCCGCCCGGTCCGCGGCCGCTGGCGGCACCGCCCGGCTCGCGCCCGATTCGCACCCGGTTCGCGCCCCGTCCGCCGTTACGCTGCCGCCATGGCATATGACGCAGAGCGGGCAGGGGCGGCACAGGCGACACCGGTGGCACGGGCCGGGCAGGTGGGCGGCGCCGCCACCGCGGCCCGGCCGACCCTCCCGGCACCCGCTTCCCGGGGCCGCACCCCGCGGACGGCTCCGGTGCCCCGGGAGGCCCGGGAGGACGGCGCGGCGGGCCGGAAGGTGGCACTGGTCACCGGCGCGGGCTCGGGCATCGGCCGGGCGGTCGCGCTGGCGCTGGCCGCCGACAACTGGACGGTGGTACTGGCCGGCCGGCGCGCCGAGGCACTGGAGGAGACCGCCCGCCAGGTGGGCTACGCGGGCATCGAGGGCCCCGCCGTGCTGCCCGTCCCGACCGATGTCACCCGCCCCGACGAGGTCGCCGCCCTGTTCACCACGATCCGCGACCGCTTCGGCCGGCTGGACCTGCTCTTCAACAACGCCGGCGCCTTCGGCCCGCCCGTCCCGTTGGAGGAACTCTCCTACGAGGACTGGCGGGCGGTGGTCGACGTCAACCTCAACGGCGCCTTCCTGTGCGCCCAGGCCGCGTTCCGCACGATGAAGGAGCAGGACCCGCAGGGCGGCCGGATCATCAACAACGGTTCCCTCTCCGCCCATGTGCCGCGGCCGCAGTCGATCGCGTACACCGCCACCAAGCACGCGATGACCGGCCTCACCAAGTCGCTGTCCCTGGACGGCCGTCCGTACCGGATCGCCTGCGGCCAGCTCGACATCGGCAACGCGGCCACCGAGATGACCGGCCGGATGCAGACCGGGATCCTCCAGGCCAACGGCCGCACCGAGGTCGAACCGGTGATGGACGCGGCCGACGTGGCCCGTACGGTCGTGCACATGGCGGCGCTCCCGTTGGAGGCCAATGTGCAGTTCGCGACGGTGATGGCGACCGCCATGCCCTACGTCGGGCGGGGCTGACGCACCGCGGGCCGCCCGGGAATAGCCGGGCGGCGGCGGATGGTTCTCCGGCCATGACTGTCGAAAACGCCGCCGGGGACGCCGCCCGCGCCCCCGAGATCCTCCGCTACACCGCCTTCTCCGCCGACCCCGCGGGGGGCAACCCGGCCGGCGTCGTCCTGGACGCCACCGGGCTGGACGACGCCGCGCAGCTGGCCATCGCCGCCGAACTCGGCTACTCCGAGACCGCGTTCCTCACCGCGCCGCCCGAGGGCCTGGGCGAGCCCGGCCGGGCGTACACCATCCGGTACTTCAGCCCGCTCGCCGAGGTCGCCTTCTGCGGCCACGCCACGGTCGCCACCGCGGTCGCCCTGGCCGAGCGGCAGGGCCCCGGCGACCTGGTCTTCGCCACCCAGGCGGGCCCGGTCCCGGTCACCGTCACCCGGCAGGACGGCGCCCTGCGGGCCACCCTCACCAGCGTCGAGCCGCGCATCGAGCCGATCGCCCCGGCCGACCTCACCGAGGCGCTGGCCGCCCTGGACTGGCCGGCCGCCGACCTCGACCCGGCCCTGCCGCCCCGCATCGCCTACGCCGGCGCCCGCCACCTGGTCCTCGGCGCCGCCACCCGCGAGCGACTGGCCGAGCTCGCCTACGACTTCGACCGGCTGGCCGCCCTGATGCGCCGCCTGGACCTGACGACCCTTCAGCTGGTGTGGCGGGAGAGCGACACGGTCTTCCACGTCCGCGACCCGTTCCCGGTCGGCGGCGTGGTGGAGGACCCGGCGACGGGCGCCGCGGCCGCCGCCTTCGGCGCGTACACCCGCGCCCTGGGCCTGACCACCGCCCCCGCCACCCTCACCCTCCACCAGGGCCACGACCTCGGCCGCCCCGGCCTCCTCACCGTCGACCTGCGCCCCGGCGACCCCCGCTCGCACGTCAGCGGCACGGCCACGCGCATGGAGGCGACGGTGACGGCGGGCGCCTGACCGGAGGGGCGGGGCGGTCCCGGCCGGAGACGGCCCCGCCGCCACGGGGCGCCGGATCCGCCCGGCCGGGGCCTTCGGGGCGGACCGCAGCGGGACGGAGAAGAGCCCCTCCGGACCGGGCGGGCCGGGCGGGGGGCGGGGGGGCGCACCATGCCTCCCCGCCCCCCCCGGGAACGCCTCCACGGCACCCCGAGGGCCGCCACCCTCCCCGGTCGCCGATCCCTCACGCCAACTCCACACCGCGCCCCCTGCCGCCCCACCGCCCCCGATGGCAGCCTGACTGCTCCGATCCGCCCCTACCGATCGGAGCGACTCATGCGCCCAACTCGCGCCTCCATACCGGCCGTTGCCACCGGCGCGCTGCTCGCCCTGCTGCTCCCCACCGGTCAGGCCGGCGCCGCAACCCCACGGCCCGACCGCCCCGCGCCCACCGCCGCCACAAGCCTCGGCACCTTCTGGACCGCCGCCCGGATGCGCTCGGCCACCCCACTCGACCGCCCCACCCGCACCGCGAAGGCACCCCACCGGACCGCGGTCCCCCGCAGCACCCCCGAGATCGTCCTCCCCACCCTCCCCCGGCTCCCCCGGCTCCAGCTCCCGCAGCTGCCGTCGCTCCCGCCCCTGCCCCCCTTGCTCCCCGGCGTCGAGACCGGCGGCCCCTGGACCGCCCGCGGCGCGGTCACCCACACCACCGGCCGGGTCTTCTTCACCTACCAGGGGCGCCCGGCCTCCTGCTCCGGCGACGCGGTGACCAGCGCCGACAAGAGCACCGTGCTGACCGCCGGCCACTGCGTGAAGCTGACCGGCAGTTGGCACACCCACTGGGTGTTCGTCCCCGGCTACCACGACGGCAGGGCCCCGTACGGGAAATGGAGCGCGACGAAGACCCTGGCCACCCCCCAGTGGGCGGCCCGCGAGGACCTCGACTACGACGTGGGCGCCGCGGTCGTCGCCCCCCTGGGCGGCCGCAGGCTCACCGACACCGTCGGCGGCCAGGGCCTGTCCTTCAACTCCGGCTACCAGAAGCAGATGTACGCCTTCGGCTACCCCGCCGCCGCCCCCTACGACGGCAGCAAGCTCGTCTACTGCTCCGGAACGACCCTCAGGGATCCGCTGCTCTCCACCGACCACGGCCTCCCCTGCAACATGACCGGCGGCTCCAGCGGCGGCCCCTGGTTCACCTCGTTCAACCCCCGAACCGGCACCGGCCTGCAGTCCTCGGTGAACAGCTTCGGCTACCAGTTCCTGCCGAACACCATGTTCGGCCCCTACTTCGGCGCCGACGCCAAGAACCTCTACGACAAGGCCCAGCACTCCTGAACCCCGACACCACGAGGGACCGCTCCGCCCGGACGACGTGAACAGGCCCGTCCCCCCGCATCCTCACTCACCCGACGCCCGCGACCGCCCGCTCCGTTGCCCCTCCCCGCACCGCACAGGCCCCGTCCCGCGGCCCGCAGGACACCGTGACCACCCCCGTCCCGACCCCGCCGGACGGCCGGACGGTCACCCCGCCCTCCCGGTGCCCCGCACCGAAGGTGTCGTCCCGCCACCCCAACAGCGCCGACGCCAACACCACGATCAGCACCAGCACCACGAACACCAGCAACGGCCGCACCCGCTCCATCGTCCGGCGCAGCCGCCCGTCCCGCCGGCCCGGCCCGCGATCCCCCGGCTTCGTCCCCGTCCCCGGCCCCGTTCCGGAACGGCGACGCCACCCCAGCGTCCGCCCGATCCGCCGCTTCCAATACACCAGCCGGTAGTAGTGCTTCAGCACCTCGGCGCCCCCTCATGTGACTGCCCGGGAAGTCACGAGACTACTGCCACCCGCCGACCCCGACCCCCCACCGTTGCGCCAAGGGCCCCGCCCCGACCCCCTGAGCAGGCGGGGGACGGGGCGGGGCCCGGGCGGCATCCGCCGTGTCAGCCCAGGTCGGCCAGTCCCTTGACCGGAAGCCGGTCCGTCGACGGCAGACCCTTCGGGGGCAGGACGCCGCCCAGCGCGTCCCCCGACGCCGCGTCCGTCAGCGACTTCCCCGGCAGCGCGTCGGTCAGCCCCTGCTTGTGTCCCTGCCCGTGCCCCTGCTTGTGTCCCAGCTTGTGCCCGGCCAGCCCCTCCGTCGGCAGTCCGCCGAGCAGTCCGCCCTCGGTGGTGCCCGCCCGCGCCGCCTCGCCCAGCAGCCCCCCGGCGGCTCCGGTGGCCGTCCCCGCCGTCTCCGCCGCCTTCGGCGTCACCTTCGCCGCGGTCCCGCCCACCGCGTTGCCCGCCTCGGGCACCACCTTGTCGACGACCGCGCCCTGGGCCCCGCCCGCGACGTGCGTCGCCTGCTGCGCGGCCCCGCCCGCCACGCTCCCCAGGCCACCGGCGTCCACGTTGGACAGCCCGCCCAGGTCGGGGGTCTTCGGTCCGTCGGCGGCGTGGGCTCCGGCAGCCGACCCCAGCGTCACCGCGGCCGCGGCCATACCCACTGCCGTCAGAACTCGTCGCATCAAGGCTCCTCAAGGAATGGAGATCTGCTTGTGTGATGAGAACGATGAGCTGCGCACCCGGACACGCCCGCCCGCCACCGGCCCGGCGCACACAGCAACCGGGGGGCGGACACAACCCCGGGACACGCCGGGGGCCTCAGGCCGAGTCGCCGCCGGTGCGAGTCCCCGCAGGCACCGGTGTGCCGTGCGCCTCATGAGCCTCGGCCGGCGTGGCCGGCGCGCGTGATACGGCGGGGCGTCGGGCATGTCGACGGCGCGGTTCGACGTGTTGCCGAACGTCGTCGATGCCGCGCCGCATCGTGGTGCGGAGCCACTTTCCGAGGGGGCGTTCGATGAAACGGTGGAGAAGCCAGGCGGCCACCAGCATGAGGACCGTCACCCCCGCCACCAGCAGCGGCGCGGGAATCCGGTTCCGGAAGTGGTGGATGAGCGTCATGCCGATGTTCATGTGGATGACGTAGAGCGGGTAGGTGAGCGCCCCCGCGGTCGTGAGCCACTTCCACTGGATGCGGTCGAAGCGACCGAGCGCAATGGCGCCGACGGCGGCGAACCCGGCAATGATCAGCAGGCGGGCCGGCCAGGTGGGCAGGGCGTCCACGGCCGCCCTGCCGAGGTTCGTCGCCAGCCGGTAGTCGATATAGCGCTGGGCGAGGAGGAGTTGCAGCACCACGATCGCCCACAGAACCGCGTTGGGCCGAAAGCGCCGCATCAGATAGAAGGCGATGCCGGCGATGAAGAACGGCGCGTACTGCGGCATCGCGAACGCCGTGAGCAGAGGGGTCTTCAGGACCGGCGCGAGGGCGGCGGCTGCGGTCCATACGCCGCACAGGATCAGGCAGTTGCGATAGGTGACACCGAACAGCACCACCACGACCATGATCAAGTAGAACTTCAGCTCCACGAAGAGCGTCCAGTACACCGGGTCCACGTTGGGTGTGTTGTTGCCGCCCTGGAGCATGGTCAGGTTGGTGATCACCGTGTCCCAGCCGTGCAGGGAGCTGACCTCCGGCCACATCTTGACGACCACGACGGTGAGCAGGATGCCGACCCAGTAGGCGGGGAACAGCCGGGAGAGGCGGGATACGGCGAACTCGCCCACCGTGCGGCCCCACACGCTCATACAGATCACGAAGCCGCTGATCAGGAAGAAGATCTCGACCCCGAGCCAGCCGTACTGGGCCAGCTTGTGGGCGGTCGGGAAGATCGTGTCCGTGCTGTGGCCCCATGGCCGCGCCAACGCCACGTAGTGGTAGCAGACCACCATCAGGGCGGCCAGCAGCCGCAGCCCGTCAAGCACGGCAAGCCTGTTTCCTGTACGGCGCGCGGCCATTGTGTAACCCCCGTAGCACCCTGGTCAGGAGCGCCATGATCGAAGAAGCTCACGGGCCACGGAGAACCGGCGAGCAAGTCGTCCACTTTTCATGCTTTCACAGACCGCAGAGCAGTCGACCCTCGTAGCATGTGGCAATAACCACAACCGGAATTCAGAACCCATACCGCCGTTCCGGACTCCGACCCTCCATTTCTTCTGGGGCGAATTCTCCGAGATTCCCGGACACCGGGAAATAGATACCGCATCGAGACCAGCGGTCCATCGCGTCGAGATCCGTACTGCCGATCATTCGCGACCTGCCCCTCGTTGAGCACGACCGGTCCCGGCGAACTCCCGCCGGTGCCCAAGAGGCCGGAGGCTCCTGCCGGCAGCCGCTCGGACCGACGGCACATGGCAACGCCACACACGGCCCCGGTGGCGCGAACTACCCTCACCTCTCATGGATTGGCTTGATCGCGTCGCGAAACTGAGGCAATGGACGAACGACGGCGTCCGGGCTCCGCACAAGCCGTTGCTGCTGCTGTACGCACTCGGCAGCTATCAGCAGGACGCCGACGGCGAACTGCGCTACAGCGCGGTCGAGAACGAACTCAGGCAGTTGCTCACCGAGTACGGGCCCGCGCACCCGACCACCCCCGCATATCCCTTCCACCACCTCGTCAGCGACGGTGTGTGGGAGGTCCGAACCGACCAGGGCCCGGGCAGCCCCGGAAGCGGGGTCCGAATCCTTCGGTCCAGCGGAGCCGCCGGCCGGCTCGCTCCCGACCTCCGCACCGCGCTCGCCAGGGATTCGTCGCTGCTGGGCCGGCTCGTCAGATTGCTGCTGGACACCCATTTCCCGCCGTCCCTGCACATCGATCTGTGCGAGGCCGTCGGCCTCGATCTGGAACTCGCCGAGATCGGTCCGGTGACCGGCACGAGCACCGCCGCCCGGAGACAACGCGATCGGCGCATGCGTGAACTCATACTCACCGCCTACGAGTTCCGGTGCGCTTTCTGCGGCTACGACGGGGTCCTCGGCACAAAATCGGTAGGGCTGGAAGCCGCGCATGTGCGCTGGTGGTCACACCACGGGCCGGACGAGGTCGACAACGGCCTGTGCCTGTGCTCGCTGCACCACAAACTCTTCGACAGGGGCGTCCTCGGCCTCGGGGACGACCACCGCATCCTCGTCTCCCCACGTTTCGCCGGCCGCAGTCAGGCCAGCCAACAGCACGTACTCGCCCTCGCCGGCCAACCGCCCATCGGCCCCCGGCCGGGCAACGCACCGATCGCCCGACGACACCGCGAATGGCACATCCGCCAGGTCTTCCACCACGTGCCGCCGAAGCCCGACCGACGCGATTTCACTCGGGCGGAATCGAGGCGGGGGCCGACCGAAGAGGCGCCCTGAACGATCTCGCGGTGCCCGGTGCCGGGATAACGAGCAGCCCTCTCCCGAATGTCATTCGGGAGAGGGCTGCTTCGGCTTTCGTGATCAGGGAGTGGTTATCCCGTGATCATGTCGGTAGATGTCCCTTACCTCCAGGTGGACGGACAGCTGACCGTCGCTGTCGTCCTGACGGAACTCCACCCCGGATCGATCGATTCGGGACCAGATGACCTCCGGCTCGAAGGGGTGGGGGACTTCGGTGATGTGGAAGCCTTCCTCGACCAGGTCGGCGACCAACTCCGAGACCTCCGGGAGCGGTTCCTGAAGGCGCTCCCCCGGACCGGCCGGAAGGGAGACGCTGCTCCCTCCGGGCTCGATCTGGAGGTAGTAGAGCCGGCCCTTCTTGGTGAACGCCAACTCCAGGTCACCGTAGAGGCAGTACACCGGATCGGGATGCTGTTTGGCGAACGCTTCGGGCTCGCCCCAAGCGTCCACTACGTCGCGGTAGTCGGCCCCGGGTGTGACCACACCCAGAGCTCCTGTGCGCATGAAGCGCGACAAGATCGACATGGCTCACGCATCCTTCTCAAGCGCCTTGACCAGTCTTTCAAGACCGGGGATTTCATTGCTGTCCGGGAAGTTTTCCCTAACGTACTGGAGACCACCCCGCGCCTTCTCCAGAGCCTTCTTCCGGAACTTGGGGTCGTCGAAACTCTTCTCCGCATTCTTGAGCGCGGTTTTGCCGGCCTTTCCGGAGAAAGTGGACTTGAACTGAAGGTTTCCCGTCGTGTCGGCGGTTATGGAAACCTCGGTGTCGGAGCCACCGCCCTTGGTCTTCACATGGAATCCCTTCGAGGCCCAGTCATTGGCGTACTTGTCGACCTCGCAGGCCGCCGCGTTGTGGACGAGGACCGGAGCGTCGCCCGCACGCACATAGTAGGTGTGGATGCCATTGACGGTGAGGTTGAAGACCCGCTGGGTCTCGGTCCATGTGCGGACCGACTCGACCTTGTTCGTCGTGCCGTCCGGGCTGCGGAGCAGGGCACCGGGCTTGATGTCGGCGGCCTTGGTCCAGTTCTGCTGGTCCTGGAGCCAGAAGGGGTGCCCGTCGGTCGCGGTGACCTTGCCGGTGGCGTTGCCCTTGTCGCCGTCGGTGTCGACGGTGAGCTCGACCAGGTGCTTGGTTCCGTTGCCGACGATGACATCGTCGACCGGACGTGCCGCGGTCCTGCCTGTTGTGGGATCGGTGGCAAGGACCTGGTCGCCGAGCTCGATGTCCTGGATCGGCTTGGTGGAGCCGTCGGCCATCACCACCAGCGTCATCGGCGCGAAGCTGTTGCACCCGATCTTCCGCCCGCGGCTGAAGAGCGACCGGAAGAACCCGCCGGCCTTCTTGACCCAGCCGCCGGCCTTCATCGCCCACTTGCCCGCCTTGGCCGCGGCGGCGACGAGATTGGCGCCGGGGATGGCGGCGATGCAGGAGGCGATGGCGTCACCGGTCTTGCCTTCCGCGGCGTACCAGCCGCAGTTGGCCAGGTTGGCCACGCTGCCGACGCCGGGAATACCGCCGAGGACGTCGAGTCCGAGGTGCCCGGCCTCCTTGAGGAACTTCTCCTTGTCGAAGTTCTCGTCCGCCTCGGCCGCCCGGTCCGCCAGGGCGCGGACGGCGTCCTCGCGCTCCTTCTGGAGTTCCGCGTTGTGCCGCTGGGCCTCGGCCTCGGCACGCTGCTTGGATTCGGCGATCTCCTTGGCCTCGTCGGCCGCCTTGTTGGCCGCTTCGGCGTCCTTGCCGGCCGCGACCGCCGAGGCGCGGGCTTCCGTGGCGGCGGCCTGCGCCTCATTGGCGGAGGAGCGGGCCCATGACGCGGAGACCGAGGCGCGGGCCGCGGAGGTCGCGGCTCCGCGGGCGGACTGGTGGGCCTGGGCCTCGGCGGCCCGTGCCTTCTTGGCTGACTGGGCCGCCTGCTGCGCGGATTCCCGCGCCTCGTCGGCGGACTTCCTGGCCTTCCTGGCCCAGTCACGGGCGTCGGCAGCCGACTTCTTGGCGTCCTCGGCGGCCTTGCCCGCCTCCACGGCGGCCTTCTTGGCGTGCAGCGCGTGCTCGTCGGCCTTGTGCGCGTTCTCCTGCGCGGTCGCGGCGACACCGGCGGCCTCGGCGATCAGTCGCTGCATTTCCGCGATGTGGGTCGCGTTGAGCTGGTCCTTGCGGGCCGCCTTGTACTGACCGCTCTCGATGAACTCGTGCAGCTGCCGGGCCGGGCCGGCCAGCGCGATCCTGGCCGCGGCCTCCAGCTCAGGACCGCCGACGCTGATCAGCTGCACGGCGCGGGTCCGGTCATCGGCCTCCCGGGCCTTGTACTGGCCCGAGACGAGGAACTCGTTGAGCTTCTGCGGATCGTTGGACTTGATCGCGGCCAGGGCCGCTTCCTGCACCTGGGTGCTGCCCGTGCTGGACAGCTGCACCGCCTGGGTGCGGTAGTTCCCGTATGCGGCCGTGTGCTGGCCGGTGAGCAGGAAGTCGTGGATCTGCGCGGCGTCGCCCTTGAGCGCCTTCTCGGCGGCCTGCTTGACCGGATCCGACAGACCGTCCTGCGCGAGCTGCTCGACGCGGCCGCGCTCGTCGTCCTCCGCGGCCTTCTTCCAGCCGGTACGCACATACGCGCGCACCTCGTCGTCCGAGCCGGACAGTGCGGCCTCGGCCGCGGCCTGGCTCCACACGCCACGCGTCCGCAGCGCCGCCAGCGCGATGCGGCGACCGTCCGCGGCGACCTGCTTCAGGTCCGCATCCGGCTTGGCCGCCTGTTCGGCCAGGCGAGACGCCTCGTCGTCGAGCTTCCGCGCCTCCTCGGCCGCACGGGCCGCCTCGGCCTTGGCCTCGCCCTCCTCGGCCTTGAGGTCCTTGGCCGTCTCGATCGCCGCCGCGGTACCGGCTTCGAGTTCGGCCTTCTCGGTGTCACGGGCCAGGTCGAAGATCTCGTTCGCCTTGTTCACCGCTTCGGTGGCGGAGTTGGCGGCCAGCTGCGCCGCGTCGGCGTGCGCCCGCGACTCCGTAGCCGCCTTGGCCGAGTCCCCGGCGTGGTCGGCGGCCCGGTCGGCCTCCTTGGCCGCGTTCTCCGCGTGGGTGGCGGCCGCGTTCGCCGCTTCCCTGGCCTCGTTCGCCGCCTTTGCCGAACGCCGGGCCAGCGAGGCGGCAGTGTTCGCCGCCTGCGTGGCCTCACGGGCGTGCCGCCTGGCCTGGGCCGCGGCCACCCTGGCCTCGGCCGACGCCACGCCGGCTTCGTCCGCGTACCCGCTGGCCTCGGTCGCCGCCGCGGCCGCCGCGTTCGCGTTGGCACCCGCGCTCGCCGCCGCGGTGGCCGCGTTCCCGGCCTCGGTCGCCGCGATGCCGGCCTGCTTGGCCGCGTCCGCCGCCTTGCGTGCGCCCTTGGCAGCGCCCCGGGCCCGCTCGGCTGCCTGGCGCGCGGCCGATGCCTTACCCGCGTCCGAGGCCGCGTCCGCCGCCGCGTTCCGCGCCTGCGCCGCCGCGTTGGCCGCCGCCGCGGCCGCCGCCGCGGCCCGCGAGGCAGCGTTCGCCGCCACCCGCGCCGAGGAGTTCGCGGCTCGCGCGGCGTTGATCGCCTGCTGCGCGGCCCGCGCCGCTCCCTTGGCCGACTCCGCCGCCTGCGCGGCCGCGCCCGCCGCCCGGCCCGCGTTCTTCTGCGCGGCCTTCGTCTCCTTGGCGGCCCGTTGTGCGGCCTCCTTGGCCAGCCTCGATGCCTCTACGGCACGATCTGAGGCTTCCTTGGCTGCGTCGGTCTCCCGCTTGGCCTTCTCTCCGGCTTCCTTGGCCTGCTGCGCCAACTGCTCGATGCTGGCCCGCTCCTGGTCCTTGGCCTGCGCGACATGCACGCCCACCTCCAGGAACTCGTGGATGTCCTCCGGTCCGCCGCGCAGGGCGATCGTTGCGGCCTCCTCGGTCGCCGGACCCGCCGTGCTCATGATCTGGACGAGCTTGGTCCGCTCGTCCGCCCGGCGGGCCGCCGACTGGCCGTCGGCGAGGAAGTCCCGGATTGCCTCCGGGCCCTTCTTCAGGGCGGCTTCGCCCGCCTCCTGGACGTTCCGGTCGCCGGTGCTGACGATCTGGACGACCTGGGTACGCTGATCCGCCTCCAGCGGCGTTTCCCAGCCGTCCTTCAGGAACTTCCGCAGATCCTCAGGAGTCCCGCGCAGCGCCTTCTCCGCCGCGTCCCGCACATTGCGGCCCGCCACCGAGTGCATCTGAACCACGGTCAGGCGGTTGTCCGCATGCTCGGCGAGCTGCCACTCGTTGTCCAGGAAGTTGCGGAGATCGGCCTCGGTGCCCGTGAGCGCGACCTCCGCCACCGCCTTGACACCCGGCCCGCTGTTCTTCCACAGGTCCAGGACCCTGCCACGCTCGGTGGTCGGGTAAGGGAAGACGATGGTGAGTCCATCGTCCCCCGATTCGGCCGCCGCTGCGGGGGTCGTCCCGATGACGCCCGCCACCAGCGTCAGTGGCAGCACGCCTGCGCATAGCGCACGTATGCCGCGCGGCCACTTCCCTCTCGCTCTCACTACGCAAATCCTTTGTGCTAGTTATGCGTTGCCGACATTCGGCGCAGTGAGCATAGCTTCCATAATAGACAGGTAAAGCAACGGCATTGAGCACTAGTCGCTACAGGAGGCATCCGAACTCGGGGAAAAATCCCCTACGAGATGACCGGGACGAGTCGAAGAATCAAAGGTTGTACGGCGCATCGAGGTCGTGTCCGATTCGTTATGAAGCGATCATTGCGAACTCTCCGAGTTCTGTGGGTGATAGGTTCGTAGACGCCCTTAGGACCCAATCTCCCGCGGCCACTTCTTTCCGCCGCAACCCCTCTGGAAGGAACCTCTGGTGATACTTCGCGCGCGCAAGGCGCTGATCACTGGCGTTATTGGTGCCACCGCGGTCATCGCGGGGGCCTCCACCCTCGCCGTCGCCCACGCCGCCCCACAGCCCGCGAACGGTGCCACCCGCGCGGCTTCCGGCGAACTTCCGCCGCCGGCGATCGAGGACTTCGAGTACCCGGACGCGGACAAAGTCCTCAAGGAAAAGGGCATCAAGCTCGTCAAGGGCGACGGACACATCGTCATGACCGAGTGCGACGCCGCACCGGACTTCGAGGTCATGGCGAACAAGGGACAGCATCCCGTCAGCTATTGCTTCAAGGTCACCGGGAAGACCGGCTACCTCACAATGGAGATCCCCCGGATCATCGGCATCATGGAGAACGAGGGCCGTACCGCCCAGGCGACCGTGACCACCGAGGGCAAGACCAAGACCGTCGACCTGCGGAAGAACCGGCTGACACCGCTCGGCGAGGGCGACCTCAACACCGGTGGCAACGAAGCCACCCTCCTCGAACTCCGCGTCAAGGGCTGACCGGCCACCGCTCGGAGCCGGTCTGCTGACCGCTGCGCCGGCGAATGCCGTCGCGGGAAGCAGCACAAAAGAGGGCTCGTATGCGTTCACCGCAAAGTTCGGCATCGGTGGGATACGCAGCTGTTCCGCGGCGCTCGTGGAAAAGCAATGGCTGGTGACCGCCGCCAGTTGCTTTGCTGACAATCCGGCGCAGGGCTTCAGGATTCGCGCAGGCGCGCCGAAGTCCAGGACCACGGCCATCATCGGCCGCACGGACCCGTCGCAGGAATCCGGCAGCGTGGTGGACGTCGCGGAACTCGTCCCGCGCGAGGACCGCGACCTGGTGACGGCCAGGCTTGCCAAGCCGGTCACCGGTATCGCCCCGGTCGACGTCGGTCGCAAGGCTCCCGAGACCGGTGAAAACCTCTGGGTGTCCGGTTACGGTCGGACCGCAGAAGAGTGGGTTCCGGACCTCCTGCACCACGCGAAGTTCGCGGTGGATTCCGTAAAGGACACCTCGGTCGGCCTTTCCGGAACGTCCGACGACCCGGGCGTCTGCAAGGGCGACACCGGCGGTCCCGCATTCCGCGGGGCCGACGGCCGTTTCGAGCTCGCCGCCGTCAACAGCACCTCGTGGCAGGGCGGTTGCCTCGGAAACCGGCAGGAGACCCGCATGGAACAACGCCGCACAGATCAGTGCCGGTGAGTTCACCGGCAAGAAGACCGCCGGCCTCCTCATTCGCTGGAACGACGGCCAGGCCCAGGTCTTCCCCGGTGTGGACGCCTCCGGCTACCAGGGCAGCCGGATCACCGTCCGGCCCGTCGGGTCCGCCTGGCGCAACTCCCGGACCCTGACGGTGGGTTCCTTCACGGCTCCCACGGCGAGGTCCAGCTCGTCGGCTGAGCCGGACCGGCCCTCCCCAGGCCGCTCCGGCCACCTCTCACACGACTTATGGAGAAAACCGTGTTCAGCAGACGTCCACGCGGCGCGTGGATGACCGCAATCCTCACCGCCGCCGTCGCCGCCGGTGCGCTGACCGCCGCCCCGGCCCACGCCGTGGTGGGCAAGCCCGCCACGGACGAGGCATACGCCTTCGCCGCGAAGCTCGACATCGGCAACGGCATGCGCAGTTGCTCCGGCGCACTCGTGCACAAGCAGTGGGTGCTCACCGCCGCCAGCTGCTTCGCGGCGAAGCCCGAGAAGAGCTTCGAGATCGCCGAAGGCGCACCGAAGTGGAAGACGACGGCCACCATCGGCCGCACCGACGTCACGAAGGCGACGGGCACTGTTGCGGACGTCGTCGAGCTCGTCCCGTACGAGGGGCGCGACGTGGTGATGGCGAAGCTCGCCAAGCCGGTCACCGGAGTCACCCCCGTGGCCATCGGGGACACCGCACCCGCGGCGGGTGAGGAGCTGAAGGTCGCCGGCTTCGGGCGCACGAAGACCGCATGGGTTCCCGACCTTCTGAACAGCGCGGCGTTCACCGTGGACTCGGTCCAGGACGGCTCGATCGGCATCAGCCCCAAGTCCCCCGCGGACGGAGCGGTCTGCAAGGGCGATACCGGCGGCCCGGCGCTGCGGGAGACCGCCGGCGGCGTGGAGCTGGTCGGCGTCAACAGCACGTCCTGGCAGGGTGGTTGCCTGGGCACCGACGCGTCCGAGACCCGCAGGAGTGCGGTCGACACCCGTGTGGACGGCCTCGGCACCTGGGTACAGAAGATCGGTTACCGCGATGTCTTCGCCAAGTCGCCCTGGGACAAGGCGACTCACATCGCCTCCGGGTACTTCACCGGCGGCTCGGCCGGCGGCACCCGCCACATGGACCTCATCGTTCGCTGGATCGACTCCGAGGTCACCCTCTACCAGGGTGCGGACGACAAGGACGCACGTCACCCCTTCGTCGCCGAGTACCAGCTCGGGAAGCCGCTGAAGCAGGACCCGAAGACCAACTGGCAGTACGTCCAGCAGATGACGGGCGCGAGCTTCGGCAACGGTTCGGACGGACTCGTGGTGCGCTGGGTCGACAGTGAGATGACCCAGTACACGCAGGTGGACAAGAAGGGCTTCCACGGCGAGAAGCGGCTCGCCGTCGCCGACCGCAAGGGC
Organism: Streptomyces sp. BHT-5-2; assembly: GCF_019774615.1. NCBI lineage: Bacteria > Bacillati > Actinomycetota > Actinomycetes > Kitasatosporales > Streptomycetaceae > Streptomyces > Streptomyces sp. BHT-5-2. Next base: position 6,108,178 of record NZ_CP081496.1, read on the forward strand.
ACCTGGTCGCACCTGAAGAACATGACCGCGGGCCGGTACACCGGCAACGCTCAGCGCGACGACCTCCTGGTCACCTGGGACGACGGCCGGGTCACGCTGCACCCCGACCTGAACACCAACGGCCTGGCGGAGAAGTCGAAGAAGACGCTGGCCCAGAAGAACACGACCTGGCCGTACGCGACGCAGATCGCGGCGGGCGAGTTCACCGGGAAGAAGACCGCCGATCTGCTGGTGCGCTGGGTCGACGGCGAGACGACCATCTATCCCGGTGTCGACGCGGCGGGCCTCCACGGTGAGATCAAGATCCAGCCGAGGAAGTCCCGCATGACCGACGCCAACGTCGTGGGCGTCGGCGCCTTCGTCGCGAACGAGGCTCCGAACGACGTCCTGGTCCGATGGGCGAACGGAAAGCTCACCCTGTTCCCGGCCGTCGACGCCGCCGGTCTCCACGACGAGATCAAGCTCTGGGGCTGAACCGACAGCCGTCGTGAAAAGGTCCGGCCGACCAGCGCGGTCGGCCGGACCTCCCGGGCCCGCCGGCGGGCGGCACCGGCTCCCGCTGTGTCCGCCGCCCGCCCCGATCCCCCGTTTGCCGTGCTCGTCCGTATCTCCTTGAACCCGAGGATCAACCCACCCGTGAAGCTGCCGCCGTCCCTGTCGTCCGTCTTCTCCATGCTGCTCGCACGCCGGGTGCGTCAGGGCCTGTGCGTCTGTGCGCTGGCCGCCGGGCTGACCGCCGGCTCCGCGCTGAGCCCGCTGTCGGTCGCCGGTCCGCCGAGCGCCGATGCCAGCGACGCCACGCCCGACGCCGACGGGCCGCAGGCCCGGAACCGCGGCGTCCCCGACCTCGCGCCGCCGCATACCCCACGTCAGGGACGAGACGGCGCCTCGAACGAGTCCGGGGCAGCCGGCGACGTCGAGCGGGGTACGGGCATACCCGCCACCGCACTGGACGCCTACAAGAAGGCCGAGCGGACACTGAGCGTCGCCCGGCCCTCCTGTCACCTGCCCTGGCAACTGGTCGCGGGCATCGGCCGCGTGGAATCCGTGCACGCCTCGGGCTACGGCCTGCGCACGGACGGGACCACCGCGAAGCCGATCCGCGGACCGCGCCTGGACGGCAAGCAGTTCGCCCTGATCCGCGACACCGACGGCGGCCGCTGGGACGGCGACGCCGAGTTCGACCGCGCCATCGGGCCCATGCAGTTCATCCCCTCCACCTGGGCCACCCGAGGGGCCGACGGGAACGGCGACGGCATCGACGATCCCAACAACATCTACGACGCCGCCCTCGCGACCGGCCACTACCTCTGCGCCGGCAGCCGCGACATGAACCGCCCGGCCGACCTGGACAAGGCCGTCCTCAGCTACAACAACTCGCGCGAGTACGTGAACGCCGTACGGGGCTGGATGCGCACCTACCAGGGCGGCAAGGTCGTCGGGACACCGGACGACGCACCCGCCGTCCCGCACCACCCCGACCCCGCGCAGGCCCGTCGGCCCGCCACCACGGCACCTTCCCGGCCCGCCCGGACCGTCCCCGGCTCCGCCACCCCTTCCCCCCGCCGGCCGGCCCAGGCACCGGATGCTTCGGCAACCCGCCGTCCCAGTACGCCCGTCAAGCCGTCCACGCCGGCCCGCCCGGCCGGAAAGCCGGCCAAGAAGCCCGAACCCGCAACGCCGGACCGCAACAAGGACACCGGCCCCCGCCCCGCCACCGACCACCGCACCGTCACCCGCCTGGAACTCGTCGGGGACGAGAACCTGGGTGACCGGACGGCGGGCCAGGCATTCGAACGGCGCGCGCAGGTGCGCGTCCTCGACGTCCATGGGCACGGTGTGGCCGACGTCAAGGTGACCTACCGCATCACCGGCTCCACCGGGGCCTCCTTCCCCGGGCAGGGCACGACCGCCACCGTCACCGCCGACCGGCGTGGCATCGCCGTCGCGCCCGCGCTCCGGGCCGGCGACCGCACCGGCCCCCTCGGCATCGTCGCCACCGCCCCCGGACAACACGGCCCGGTCACCCGCACCTTCGCAGCGACGGTCCGGCCGGCACCCACGCCCACCGCCGACCGCCTGGAACTCCTCGCACCCGGGACCGAGCCCCTGCGGGCCGGGATCAACAGCCAGTTCCCCGAACTCCCGCAGGTCCGCGCGACGGTCCACGGCAAGGCCGTTCCCGGGGTGCGCCTCACCGCGACCCTGCTCGACGGCACCGGCAACGGCAACGGCAAGAACGACAGCAACAGTGGCAACGAGGAAGCGTCCCGGCAGGCTGCCGTCGGTCCGCACTTCGAGGACGAGCACGGCGGGCCGGTCCGCACCCTCGCCCTCCCCGGCACCGATGCCGAGGGCCGGCTGAGCCTCCCGCAGCTCTTCACCGACGAACACCGAGGCGCCTACACGCTCCGCCTCACCACCCCCGAGGGAATCTCCTTGGACGTCCCGCTCATCGTCGACGAGCCGGCCGCCTCATAAGCCGTCCCTAAGCCACCCCTGAACCATCCCCGAACCAGCCCCGCATTCCCCCACTCCCGCCTTACCGCATTCCCACATTCCTGCCGCCAACGGAAGTTCCATGAGACGAATACCTTGGGCACGCACCGCCGCCCTGGGCCTGTGCGCCGCCATCGCCCTCACCGCCCCCACGCCGGCCTCGGCCACCCCCGCCGCGGGCACGTCGCCGCAGCCCACCCGGCAGGCGACGCCGGACGAGATCCGGCAGGCCCGGGAGACCGAGCGCTACTGGACCCCGGAACGCATCCGCTCCGCCGTACCCGTCGACGCCGCGGACGACGCACCGCGCAAGGGGCTGGAGGACGTTCCGCAGAACGCGCCCAAGCCGCCCGGCAGTCGGCAGAAGCGTTCGCTGCTGGAGCCCAGTCACCTCGTCGACGAGGGCATGGCCACGGTCGGTGTCTTCCTGATCCGCGACGCCAAGGACCAGGCGACCCCCAACCAGTTCTGCACCGCCGCGTCCGTGGCCTCGCCGAACAAGAACCTGATCACCACGGCGGCCCACTGCCTCAAGAAGGCGTCGGGCCTCAACTTCGCCTTCGTCCCCGGCTATCGGACCGGTGGCTCGGCGGCCGGCCAGGTGGGCGAGGCCCCCTACGGCGTCTTCCCGGTGAAGCCGGGCAAGATCTGGATCGATCCCCGCTACCAGTCGTCCACGCCCGACGACGACGTCGACTTCGCGTTCCTGCACGTCGGCCCCAACTCCCAGGGCCAGCTCCTGGAGGACGCCACCGGCCGCGGCAACACCCTCACCAGGGTGCCCGCCACCAACCTCGCACGGGCAGGCATCACCGTCGCCGGCTACCCCGGCGGGCAGAAGACTCCCCTACAGTGCACCAACGACACCACCGCCTTCCAGGGCCGGTTCATGGAGATCAAGTGCGCCGGCTTCCGCGCCGGCGTCAGCGGCGGACCGTTCCTGGAGAACTTCGACGGCACCCGCGGCGACCTGGTCGGCGTCATCGGCGGCTACAAGACCGGCGGCGCCTACGACCACACCTCCTACACCTCCCAGTTCGACGACGACGTCTTCCGCCTCTACAACCAGGCCGTGGGTGACACCCCCACGGACACCGGCAGCGGCGTCGGCATGGGAGGTTCCGGCACCTGGCAGCACGCCGGGCTCATGGCCGCCGGCCGCTTCCACACCGCCTCCGTACGCAACAAGAACAGCGACCTGATCGTGCGCTGGTCCGACGGCGAGGTCTCGCTCCACCCCGGCAACGGCAGGTACGGCTTCGGCAAGGACATCCAGCTCGCCAAGCACAAGACCTGGCAGCAGGCGAAGTTCATGGCCGTGGGCGACTTCACCGGCAGCGGCAGCCAGGACCTCTTCGTCACGTTCGCCAACGGCACGGTGAACCTGTACCGGGACGTCAACGAAACCAACAAGCTCAAGAACCGGGTCGAGTTGCGCGGTCCCAACGGCACCTGGAACCACGTCGTCGCCATGACCGCCGGCCGTTTCGGCGGCGGCAACACCCGCAGCGACGACCTCGTCGTGACGTGGTCCGACGGCGAGGTGACGCTCTACCCCAACGTCGACGGCAAGGGCGTGCACGGCGAGCGGCAGCTCATGCCGCCGCCCAACCGCACCTGGCCCTTCGCCCGTGACCTCGCCGCGGGCGACTTCGACGCGGCGACGGGCGACCAAGACCTCTTCGTCCGCTGGGTCGACGGCGAGGTCAGCGTCTACGAGGACATCGCCGCCAGCGGGATCGGGCCGAAGCGGAAGGAACACCGGCTCCAGCCCGGCAAGTCTCCCTGGCGCGACGCCACCCTTGCCACCATCGGGTCCTTCGGCGGCCCCGCCCGCCAGGACGACGTCGTCGCCCTGTGGACCGGAGGCGGACTGACCCTGCACCCCGACACCACGAGAACCTCCGTAGCCCCCGGGCTCACCCTCGTACCCCGGTCCTGAGGCACCTGGCAGTCGTCAGTCGTCACAGTCATCACCGCCCCCCAGAACACCGGGAGTTCACATGTCCCACGCGCCTGTCACACCCCCTCCCCCGCCGTCACCGCCGTCGCCGTCGCCGTCGCCGTCGTCCGGCTGGTCGGCCGCACCCGGACCGCAGGCCGTGCTCCGCTCGCCCGTCGGGCTCTCGAAAGCCGTGATGATCCTGCTCGGCCTGGTCGTCGTCGCCGACCTGTTCTCGCTGTGGCAGGGCAACCACTCGTACCAGCTGATCGGCAGGCTCATCGGCGACGTCGACTCCGTGACGCCACGGGAGATCGACCAGGCGGACACCCTGTACCGAACAGCCGGGATCCTGCAGGTCGCGGTCACCGTGGCGACGGCCGTGGTCTTCATCGCCTGGTTCCACCGCGTCCGCGTCAATGCGGAGGTCTTCGCCCCGGAGCACCACGAGAAGAAGCGCGGCTGGGCGATCTGGGGCTGGATCGTGCCGGTGGTCAACCTGTGGTTCCCCCGGCGGATAGCCACCGACATCTGGAACGCCAGCGCCGGCGAGCGCTCCCGTTCCACGGCACTGCTGAACTGCTGGTGGGCACTGTGGGTCCTGAACCTGCTCTTCGGCCGTGTTGCCAGCCAGCGGTACACCAGGGCCACGGGCCCTGAAGAGATCAAGGGGGCGTACGCCGGGCTCATGGCGAGCGACCTCTTCAACATCGCGGCAGCCGTTCTCGCCGTCCTCTTCGTGCTTCGCCTCACGCGCATGCAGCACGAGAAGGCATTGCGGGGGCCGGCGACCTGAGGACCGGGAGGCGTTCCCGCTCCTGCCGTCCCGACTCCGAACCGTGCCGAACGGCGCCGGAGCCCATACGGCACCCCACCCTTCAACTTGGCTCCTACGCCAGCGATTCAGGAAGAAGTACATGCACAGCACACGTCCGCGTACCACGTGGAAGGTCGGCCTTCTCGCCACCGCCACGGCCGCCGTTGCGCTGGCCACCACCCCGGCGAACGCCGTGGTCGGCGAGTCCGTCAAGGACAGCACCTACACGTTCACGGCGAAGCTCGACATCGGCAACGGCGAGCGCAGTTGCTCCGGCTCCCTGGTGGACAGCCAGTGGGTGATCACTGCCAGCAGCTGCTTCGCCGACAACCCCGCCACCGGCTTCAAGATCGCGGCCGGCGCGCCCAAGCTCAAGACCACGGCGACCATCGGCCGTACCGACCTCACCAGCCAGAGCGGCCAGGTGTCGGACGTGGTGGAGCTCGTGCCCCGTGCCGACCGCGACCTGGTGATGGCCAGGCTCGCCGAGCCGGTCCCGAACGTCAGCCCCCTGGCGCTCGGCTACACCGCACCCGCCAAGGGCGAGACCCTGGAGGTGGCGGGGTACGGCCGGACCAAGGACCAGTGGGTCCCCGACCGCCTCCACGCCGCCGCTTTCCAGGTCGACTCGGTCGCCGACACCTCGATCGGCATCACGGGGAAGTCGCCGGACGGCGCCGGCATCTGCAAGGGTGACACCGGCGGCCCCGCCTTCCGGAAGACCGACGGCGGTCTTGAGCTGGTGGCCGTCAACAGCCGCTCCTGGCAGGGCGGTTGCTTCGCCTCGGCCGAGACCCGCCGGGGCGCCGTCAACACCCGCGTCGACGACATCAACCCCTGGATCCAGCAGGTACTCGCCCGCCCCCAGGAGCAGCTGACCGCGTCCGCCGACTTCAACGGCGACGGCAAGGACGACCTCGTCATGCTGCACAACTACGGCAGGTCCAAGGACGGCCGCAACGAGGCCGGCCTGTGGCTGCTCGACGGCACGGAGAACGGCTTCAAGGCACCGCGAACCGTGTGGGACAGCGGCACGGACAGCTGGAACTGGAACGCCAGCAAGCTGGTCGCGGGCGACTTCGACGGCGACGGCAAGACCGACCTCGCCGTGCTGTACAACTACGGACGCACCGACGACGGCAAGCGCAACCAGACCGGCCTGTGGATCTTCTCCGGCACCGGCAACGGCTTCAAGGCACCCCAGAAGGTCTGGGACAGCGGCACGGACAGCTGGAACTGGAACGCCAGCAAGCTCACCACCGGCGACTTCAACGGCGACGGCAAGACCGACCTCGCCGTCCTCTACGACTACGGACGCACCGACGACGGCAAACGCAACCACACCGGCCTGTGGATCTTCTCCGGCACCGGCAACGGCCTGAAGGCACCCCAGAAGGTCTGGGACAGCGGCACGGACAGCTGGAACTGGAACGCCAGCAAGCTCACCACCGGCGACTTCAACGGCGACGGCAAGACCGACCTCGCCGTCCTCTACGACTACGGGCAGACCGGCAACGGCCGCAACCAAAGTGCACTGTGGGTCTTCTCCAGCACGGGTGACGGCTTCAAGGCACCCCGCAAGGTCTGGGACAGCGCCTCCGACAGCTGGAACTGGAACGCCAGCAAGCTCACCACCGGCGACTTCAACGGCGACGGCAAGACCGACCTCGCCGTCCTCTACGACTACGGACGCACCGACGACGGCAAACGCAACCACACCGGCCTGTGGGTCTTCTCCAGCGCCGGTGACGGCTTCAAGGCACCCCGCAAGGTCTGGGACAGCGCCTCCGACAGCTGGAACTGGAACGCCAGCAAGCTCACCACCGGCGACTTCAACGGCGACGGCAAGACCGACCTCGCCGTCCTCTACGACTACGGCGTGGGTACGGACGGGCGCCGTACGACCGCCGCGTGGACCTTCACCAGCACGGGCGAGCAGTTCACCGCACCGCGCAAGGTCTGGAGCAACGCCCTGTAACCGCAGCGCGATTTCCTGGGGCCGACGCTTTCCCGCGTCGGCCCCACGGCTTTGGGCGAGAACCGGCAACAGAACTACGCGAGAAATTCCACCGCCTTCTCCGTCCTCGAACGGCGCAACCTTGCCCGCCGTTGGAGTGGGAAATCTGCGCGCCTGCGTGAATTGCGGCATCCGGAGGTACTCATCCCGCATCCGATTTCCCTCCCAGCAGGAGAAAAACACGATGCCTCCCTACATAGGCCGTTGGCTTGCCGCAGCGGCGCTCGCCGCAGCGGCAGTCGCCCCTCTCGCCGGTCCGGCCCAGGGCGTACCTCAAGTCCGGACCCCCGGGGTGAGCGATGGCCACGGCCGCGCTCAGCGGCACGACGGGTGCGACGAGTGCCGCGGCGACGACGACGGATTCGGCGCCCGTGACCTCGACCCAAGGGGCATCGATCCGGGGGACATCGGCGGGGGTGACGGCGACCGGGGCGACGGCCGGGGGCACGACGGGTGCGACGAGTGCCGCGGCGACGATCACGGATTCGGCGCCGGCGACATCGACCCGGGAGGAACCGACCCGGGGGACATCAACGGAGACGGCGAGCGCGGCGACGGCCAGCGACACCACGAGTGCCACCAGTGCCGCGGCGACGACGAGGGTTACGGCTACGGCCACGGCTCGCGCGATGTCCGCCCGAAGGGCGTCGGCAGGCACGGCAGCCAACGGCGGGACGGGGACGGTCTCGGCCTGGACGACCCCTTCCCGTTCGACTTCGACGGGGGGTTCAGCTCCGGACTCTTCTGCCTGGGACCGTTCGGCTTGGACCCGTTCGGCTTCTGCCGGACCCTGTCCAGTTGGTTCTGACCCCCGGGCAAAGACAAGCAGCGACCGCAGAACGGGGCCTCCGGCATGAAGCCGGAGGCCCCATTCCAGGATGAAGTCCCAGGTGGAGCGGACGAGTCGGCCTGTACGCCGGGCTTCGACTCACGGCAGAAGCCCACGGCTGGAGACCTGCTCAGAAACCATGCCAACGTACGGGTGTCGGAAAACCGCAGCTCAGCGGAGGACGAATCCCACTCACCGTCCCACTGACCGCGGCAACCGACACGACGTCACCCAGCTGATGCCACTGCTGGATGGGTGGAGCACACCTTCGCGTGGTTGCACCGGTTCAAACGCCTGCGGATCCGCTACGAGATACGCGCCGGCCTCCACCCGATGACGGCGGGCAGCGCCGGCATGCCCGCATACGCCAGGCCGCCCGCAACCAGCAGCAGTCCGAGAGTGGGCACGAACGGGCCGCGGAAGAGCACCGACTCCAGCGCCACCAGCGCCGTGATCACGAGGTACGCGGCGGGTGGCGGCACCGTCGTCAGCAGGTCGCCGGGCGTCATCGTCATCACTGGCCGAAAGAATCCGAGTCCGTGCCGTATACACACCGCTCGGGTGCCCTCAGGTGCCGAACCCGTGCGGGCGGCAGGTTGCGCCACACGACGCTGTCGCCATTCACATCGCCGTAGCGGGCGGAGAACTCGGCCAGTACGGCCGCCACCGCGCGGTACCGGGCAGTCTCGGCGCGCCGGGCGAGCAGGGTCCGTAAGGACAGCGTCCCGAGATAGCCGAAGAAGGTCAGATGTCCGCCGGGGACCAAGGCGGTCAGGTACCGATCCATCAGGGAACGCACCAGGTCGGGGGCGAAGTTCATGAAGGGCAGGCAGGAGACGATCACGTCGTAGCTGTTCTCGGGCAGGGGGGTGTGGCAGATCGACCTCGGGATGATCCGGATCTGCTCGGATGCGGCGGCCAGCACCGGGTCCGTCCGCAGCGCCTCGGTCAGCAGTCGCACGAAGTGGGGGTTGATCTCGACGGTGTCCAGCCGGTCGCCGGGCCCGATGCCTTCGGCCAGGGCGCGGGTTACCGTGCCGGTTCCCGCGCCGACCTCCAGGACGCGCAGAGGGCTGCGGCCGTTGGGGGCGGGCAGCGGCGCGGCGAGCCGCCGCGCGAGTGGGGAACCACTGGGTGCGACCGCGCCGGTGGTGTGCATGGCACGGGCGGCTTCCCGGAGGAACGCGGTGGGACCGTTGCGGCGTGGAGTGGTGGTCGGGGTGGTGATCACGGGAGCGGTCGGGACGGTAGCCGGTGTGTGGTTCATGTTCACAACGCTAGGTAGGGGCCGCAGGTGTTCCATCGGCCGTTCCACTGCGGTCACCCCGTACCAAAGTAGGGGGTGACGACCGTCAACTAGCCGATGCTGGAGTGGTGTTGCGGACCCATGCTGATCTGGTGGACAAGGTGGCGGGACGGGCCTGGCCGTGGTGGGCCGAGGCACTGATGATCTGCGTCGTCGGTGCGGGAACGGTGCAACAGGCGTATGTAGGTGCGGGTGGCACGCTGTTCAGCCCCCGCGTCGGGGTGGCCGTGGCATTGGCCCTCTCGGTCTTGCTGCGGCGCCGTTGGCCGGTGTTCGCCATGGTGAGCACCATGGTCGGCGCGTTGCTCCTGGGGCTGTTCTTCCCGCTCTTGGTCGTGTTCTTCTACCGAGTGGCCCAGGGCCGGTTCGTTTTCGAGGGGCTGTGCGTGGTGGCCGCGATGGTCGGCAGTTCGCTGGCGCATCCGGGGAGCAGTCTGTGGATGACCCGTAAATACGGGCCGCTGATGGTGCTGCTGGTCGCGCTGATCATCGGGCTGTGGACGGGCAACCGTCGCCGGCACGTCGCCTCGCTCGCCGAACAGGTCAACCGTCTGCGAGTGGAGCGCGAACTCCGCGCCGAGCAAGCCCGGTTGGAGGAACGCACCCGGATCGCCGCCGAGATGCACGATGTGCTCGCCCACCGGCTCACGGTCATCGCTCTGCACACCGGTGCCCTCCAGCGGCGGTCCGGCGAGCTCCCCGAGCCGGTGGCCGACCGGATCGGCCTGCTGCGCACCGCGTCCACCGAGGCGCTCGGCGATCTGCGGGACGTGCTGGGTGTGCTGCGCGGCCATGACACCGGGGAGAGGCCGGCCTCACGGGTACCCGGTCTGCCCGAACTCTCAACAGTGATCGACGAGGCGCGGGCGGCCGGACAGCAGATCGAAGCAGTCATCGAAGGCGCCCCCGACTCCGTACCGGCCAGCCATCGGCTGGCCATTCACCGCCTTGCGCAAGAAGCCCTGACCAACGCCCGTAAGCACGCTGCCGGAGCGACCGCGCAACTCCAGGTGCGCTACGGTCCGCCGCAGTCCACGGTGGTGATCCGCAACCCGGCCGGCGTCTCGTTGGAGGCCGCGGCCGAGGGTTCGGGCTACGGCCTGGTGGGACTGGCTGAGCGGGTCGCCGCGCTCAACGGCCGTCTGGAGTACGGTCCTACGGGATCGGGAGGGTGGCTGGTGGCTGCCGCCATCCCGCTCGACGACGGGCACAGTAAGGGGGCGGCGTGATCCGAACGATGATCGTCGACGACGACGGCCTGGTGCGGCTGGCGCTCGCGGACATCCTTCAGGACGCCCCCGGCATCACCGTCGCCGCACAGGCATCCGACGGCCGGGAAGCCGTCCAACGGGCCAGCGCGCAGCGCCTGGACGTCGTGCTGATGGACGTGCGGATGCCCCACATGGACGGTATTGAGGCCACCAGGCGGCTCGTCGCGCTGCCTGAGCCGCCCAAGGTCGTGATGCTCACGACGTTCGACCTGGACCAGTACGTCTACGACGGGTTGGCTGCCGGCGCGGTCGGCTTCCTGCTCAAGGACACCGACCCTGCGGACATCATCCGAGCCGTCGAGGTCGTCGCCGACGGGCAGGCCATGCTGCACCCCTCTGCTGCCCGACGGCTCATCGAGCACCATCACCACACGGCACGCGGCGCCTCGACAGCCGCCCAGACCCGGGTGGAGCGCCTGACGCCACGCGAGACCGATGTGCTCAGGCTCCTGGCCCGTGGTGCATCGAACGCCGAGATCGCCACCGGGCTGGGTATGCGAGAGAGCACGGTGAAGGCGCACGTCAGCCGCATCCTGGCAGCCCTCGAGGTGGACAATCGGGTACAGGCGGCACTGTGCGCCAAGGATGCCAGGTTGGCGCACTGAGGCCCCGGACAATCATCCTCTTAGCCAGACCCGGGCCGACCACGAAAGCCGGCTGCGGGGCCTGGAGCGATGGCGCTACGCCCTGCCCTTGGCCGCGATCACCTCCCTGGGCACGCTGATCGCGGCCCTGGTCAACGCCGCCGGAAGGCTTGATTGCCTTTGGCCGGTGTCCTGTTCGTGGTTGGGGTCGGGCCTGGTCAGTCCCGTGCGTCGTAGCGGACGCCCGCTACGCCAACGAGCTGGACGCGCTCCGCATGGAGGGCGTCGTGGTCGTTCGGGTGGAGCGACCAGGCGCCGGCCCGGACGGTGACGCCGGCCTCCACCCCTCAGAACTGGAGCTGGACGGCATCACGCCGGACCACGTGCTCCGCAACACCGGGACGCTGTCCGAACTCCGCCACGGCGTCCGCGCATTGTTCGACAAGTTGGGAGAGCGAATGTTCGACCTGATCCGCCAGGCCATCCGGGACAACCCCGTACGGGTCCGCACGACCCTGGGCGCGTTCCCGGTACTGGTGGGCCACTACATTCCCGCCGTGGCCGATGTGGCCGTCAATGACCAGGCCATGGACGCGATCACGTTCCTGGTGATCCTCTTCCTGAGTGCGGGCGCGTCGCGGAAGGCGGCGGCGAAGTACAACCCCGGCACCCGTGCCGGAGGAGTCGGTGGGCGACGGCACCGGTCGATAGCGAAGGGCAAAGGGCCCGGACGGACAGCGTTCCGCCCGGGCCTTCGCCCTATCTGGGGCTGAGTTGGCCCCTGTGGGTGCCTGTCACGGGCCCCAGTCGACACCGCTGTAAGCGACTGAGCGCGGCCCCTGGCGGGCCGGTGAACGAGTGGAGAGACCCGTGGCAGCACTGAACACGATCAGCCGGTCCGGGAGCCGGTTCTACGTGGACCCCGAGACCGGCGCCACGGCGCCCGGCGTGACGTCGGTCCCGTCGATGCTGCCGAAGGGGTTCCTTCCGTTCCGGGCAGCCAAGAAGGTGGCCACGGCGGCCGTAAACAACATCGGCTTCCTGGTGGGCCTGGCCATGAACGACCAGGCCGGCGCTATCGACTATCTGAAGGGCGCGCCCCGGAGGGTGACGAAGGAGGCGGCCGATACCGGGTCGGCGGCACATGACGTGTTCGAGCGCCTTGCCCGCGGGGAGTGACCCGCTCCGGTGTCCATGAGGAGGTGGCGTTGCAGCTCGCCGCGTACGCGCACGCGGACCGCATCGTCCGCGCGGGCACCGGGGCGGAGACCGGCGCCCGGCGGCGCGCGGCGTAGGACTGACGTTCTCGTCACGCGCCGCCAGGCGTCGTCGAATTCCGCAGGTTAGTAGATGTTCCCGACGCTGAAGTCGCCATTTTGGAACGGCGGTTCATCTGCGTTCGCCGTGGCGGCACCCGCGAGTGCGGCAACGGCAGCCAGTGCGACAGCGGCGAGAACGGTTCGTATCCGCATGATGTGCGCCTTTCACTCTGGATCGAGATCTTGCACGTTCACGATTCCAGCGGCAGAGAGCGCACACTCGTCATGTTGATCCATTCGAGGCTGTCACGGCCCCCAGTGCATGCAGATGGCGAGAGGCCCGGCCCGCGCGCCGGGCCTTTTCGCTGCCTCTTTCCAACGCACTTCCCAAGGAGAGCCAGCAGCGGCCCGCACCTTCCGCGTGTTCGGCACCGACCCCAACGCCCGCCCCAAGACGATCACCTCCGACTACGTGGGCCGGTTCCGTGCCGGGCAGCAGCTCAACGGCCGCGCCGTCGCCCTGGAGGCGTGGCGGATCACGACCGGTGACCCGGAGGTGGGTAAGGCCGTGGCGGAAGCTGTACGGCGTGGCCGGCCGCCCGACCCATGCCTGCGATGGCGTGGAGTTCACCGACCCGGAGGACCCGCGCCGCGGTCAGCCGAGCGGGTGCCCCGCCACAGTTCAGGAACGTAAGGCGGCGGCCAAGGCCGGTCATGGCCCGAAGCCGGTCCAGCGCATCGAATTCCGCCTGGCCGACGCGCCGGAACTGGGCAAGTTCCGGCTGATGACCGGGAGCTGGGACTTCATGAAGTCCCTGGAATCGCTCTGGCGTGAGCTGGAGGCTGTCGGCGGCCCGGCTCTGTGCTCCCTCGGCCTGGAACTGGTGGAGTTCACCACCAAGTCCGGTGTGGACGTGGCGTACCGAAAGCCGGTGCTGAAGGTACTGGGCCCCGCCCCGGACAAGGTCCCGACCCTCCCGTCGCCGGCCACGGTCACCGCGGCATCCGCCCCGTACTGATCACGCACGGCCAGGCCGGCGGGCCGGCCTGACCACCGGGCCGGGCCCGCCCCTTCCAAGACACGACAGAGGAGAGACACATGGCGAAGCGTGGCCACATTCACGACTTCACCGGCCAGAGATCCGCGAAGGGGAAACCCTGGTGTACACGGCCCGCCGGGGCCATGGCGTGCCGATGGTGGAGGCCACCGTCCTGCGGACCTACACCGAGAACTACAACGGCCGCATCCTTCCCATGCTGAAGGTGAAGCCAACCGGCAACGAATCCGGCTGGGTCAAGCGGTCCACGTTCCGGGGGGAAAAAACGATGGCGCGGAGCACGTGGCCGTGACGATCCCGGCAGAGGTGTCGGCCGGTGTTTGACGTGCTCCTGGTCCTGGTGGCTATCGCCCTGGCGTTGTTCATCGTCGGCCGTATCGCTTGGTTCCTGCTGACCATGGCCATCGGCCTGGCCCGCACGCCCCGGACAACGTGACCCGGCCGGCGCAGACTGGCGCCAAGGACGTGGGAGACCTCCACGCCCGACCGTTCGTCATCGAGTGCAAGGCGGAGCGCTCCATCCGTCTGGCCGACTACGTACGCCAGGCCAACAAAGGAGCCGACCACGCCGGGGTCGCGTACGGCGTCGCGGTCGTCAAGGCGCCTCGGCGGTCGGTCGAAGACGGGTACGCGACATGGACCTGGCTACGTTCGTCCGTGTACTGGCGGCACTCCGCGAGACTGGCGAGCGCAGACGCTGACAGGCCCCGGTGCCGGGCTGATAAGCCCGGCACCGGGGCCCATCTTCACTGGTTCCCTTACCTGCCGCCGCCGTGGCCGCCGCCCTCGCCGCCGCCCTGGCCGCCGAAGTCGTTGTTGCAGCCCATGCGGGAGCCCATCGGGGTGGACTGCGCACCCGGCGATCCTTCGCCGCCGAGCGCGCTGCCCAACAGGCCGTTCACGATCCCGACCTCGCCGAGGACATTCACGTTCAGGTCGTGCGAACGGCACTGGCTGCCCTGCCTGATGTCGAACTGGCCGCCACCTGCCCCTCCGTAGGCGTAGGCGTTGGCGGTGCCTGCGCTGAGGATGGCGATGCTGCCGAGGGCAGCGGCCAGGACGGCCGCCTTGTGAAGCTTGTGCATTTTTACTCCGGAAGTTTGCGCGGATATGTACCGCTATATGCAGATCCGTACAGTTGCGGAAGGCTAATACGAGATGTAATGAAGACATTCGCCGACGCGCCGGATCGATCCGACCTTGTCGAATGCTGCGACCGCCTCATCAGCGGGCGGGTCACGGACCCCCGTGCATGGGGCCGGACACGCCCGCTTTCGCATGAGGAGAACCCGTGACGACCCCGACCAAGGACCTGACCCAGTTCCTGGCCGCCTTCCCGGAGGTGCTGGAAGAGCGGGGAGAGTACGGGGTTCCCTGCCCCGTTCACGACGACCACCGGCCCAGTCTGTTCTTTCGGCTGAAGGAAGATGGCCGGCTCCTGGTGCGGTGCTGGCGGGGTGCGAGCGGCACGCGATCCTGGCGGCCCTGGGCATGTCGGCCCGGGACCTGTTCGACTGGGTGCCTGGTGACGGCGCGCGGGTGTCGGCCAAGCCGGCACCGGGCGACCTGGACCCCGGGTGCCTGGCGGCCCAGGCCCAGTACGTGGACACCACCACGCTCGCCTTGGGCCCGGGCCTGGACGACCGGTTCCCCTACCGCTCCACCGCGTACCAGAAGTACGCCCGACTGACTGTCCGTCTGCACGATTTCAGCGGTCGCCCCGCGGCCTGCAAGGGCGGGACCTGAGCGGACACTGTCCAGCACGGTGGCTGTCGATCAGCAATCCGGAGGACGCAGCCTGGAGCAAGTACGGCGTGTTCGCCGCCCACAGCGGCTTCGGCACTGTTCTGATCACCGAAGGACCCGGCGACGCGTTGACGGCCGTGGGCGTCGGTTACGACGCCGTGGCGATCCGCGGGGCCGGCCTGGCACGCAATGACGCGCTGGTCGAGGAGCTGGCCAAGGGACTCCAGGACCGGGACGTGGTGCTGGCCGGCGACCGCGACACCGCAGGAGCCCAGTTCACCGCCGCCCCGGCGGACGCCCTGGTCCGCGCCGGGGCCATGGTCCGCCGCCTGGATATCCCCCACGCCGGGGACGACCTGACCGACTGGCGAGCCCGCGATCCGGAGGCGTTCCCCGAGCAGCTCCACGCGGCCGTTCGCCGGGCGCCGCTTCATGTCATCGACCAGTGGATGCGGGTACCTCGCAAGACATCTTCGGCCAGCCCAGAACCGCCGTGTAAGCGCGCACAGGGGCCGTCCCGACCGGGCGGCCCCCTTCGCATGACACTACGCGGTGGGCTGACGGCCGACGCGTCATCACGGAGCCCGCGTTGATCACCCACCGCCACCAACTGGCCGGCGACCAGACCACCATCCGTACCTGGAGAGAGAAGACGACGTACGCCACGCCCGGGCTGGCTGACCACACACCAGCCGCGATCGCTGGCACTGGACACCGAGACCGGCGGCCTGGACACCTTCAACCCCCGTCACCGACTCCGCACCGTCCAATACGGCACCCCAGATACCGCGTTCGTCAGATACCGCGTTCGTCGTCGCCGTCGAACGCGGGCCCGCCTTCACGGAGCTGGCCCGCACGGTGGTGGCCCGGGGCCCGGAGCTGGTGATCCACAACGCCGCCTACAACCTGTTGGTCCTGGACCGGCACGGCGTCGCGTCGCTGGAGGCCGTCGCGCCGCGCGTACGGGACACCAAGATCCTGGCCCACCTCTCCGATAGCCGGCAGGACAAGGAAACCGGCTGGGCTCAGGTCCCCTACCAAGACGAGGTCTACCAGCGCTACGCCGGCCTGGACGTGCTTTTGGCCGCCCGTCTACGCCCCCACCTGGAACGTGAGCTGGTCCGTCACGGCATCCCGGACACTCTGGTGGGGTACGAGCACCAGCTCATGAGCATCTGCCCGGCCATGGAGCGTCGCGGGATGCTCCTGGACGTGCCGTACACGGAGGGCCTGGTGGAACGGCTCCGGAAGCAGGCGGCCACACACTCCGGTGCTGTTGCCCATGGCCGACATGAACGACAAGTGGGAGCTGCCGGAGGCCCGCACGCCCAACCCGCTGGCGGACGCGGCACTCCGCGCCAAGCGGGCATCGACGTGGCGTACGTCGTACGCCGAGACCTGCCGCCGCCTGCACCGCCGCTACGAGCGCAAGGCCGAACACTTCCTCGCCTTCACCGCCATCGCCTGCACCCTCATCTGCTACCGCAGACGCACCAGTTGAGACGACTTCTTAGGCAGGTGATTTGTGCGCAGCGCTGAGGTTCACCGCGACATGGTGGGCGGTCAGTCCTGGCGGCGGTGGTGTCTGTCGTGACCCGCATCGTCGGAGTACACGAATCCTTCCTCCGCCATTTCCTCCACCGCTTCAGCGCCGATGGCCGATTCGAGCAGGTCGCCGAAAAGCCCTCGCAAATGGGCAAGTCTGGCTGGGACCCTGCGCTCGGCGAGGTAGTCGACCAGGATCACGGGGTCCGCGCCTGCCCCGATCCGGGACAGGATGCGGTCGAGGGACACCACGAATTCTTCGAGGTCTTGGAAGGCCAACGCTGCGTCGTCGACCGGCAGTGGCAGGTTTCCGCTTGGCGTGTTCATCGGGCCACCCGAATGTTCGTGACTTCCAGGTCCCCGTCGGCGACCCATTCCGTAAAGCCAAATTTTGAATTATACCTGGACGAGACGCGATCCGCGGGCGCGTCGAACTCAACGACGTTGTTCCCTCGACCGCGGCCGATTCCGAGTTTCGCTTCGGCGTCGCGCGGACTCATCAGTTTCCCCTTGGCGGGAACCATGAAGACCTTGTTCTGGTCGCTTGCTCTGATGACGCCACTGTCAAGGATTCCTTGTTTTCCACGGGAGTTCGTGTAGTGCCTCATCCTAACCGTCGGGGCGGGCTTGTCCTCCGCCTTCTTGTTCGGATAGGGAGAGAGCCCCTGTGGGTCGATCCACATGAGCGGGTTGGAAACATACGCGACAGGATTGTCTGCTGGCTCCAGTCCCAGTGGATCGGCCGACAGGTATCGCCCGGTCTCCGGATCGTAGTGCCGGAAGTAGTTGTAATGGAGGGCCGTTTCGTCGTCGAAATACTGCCCTGGGAACCGCAGCGGTGTGTACGCGGTGGCGGTGCGGTTCCAGGTGAGGGTGCCCCAGAGGGTGGTGCGGGTGCGCCAGGCGATCTCGCCGGTTTCGGAGACGAGTTCGGTGGGAGTGCCTGCGAGGTCGGTGGCGATGAGGAAGAAACGCTCGTCGATCACGGACTGGGGCGCTTGGGACAGGTCGGATGGCCAGCAGCCGGGGACGGTACCGGACGCCGCGTCAGGGACGGGACCGGCACCGCCGCCGGTCTCCGTCCCGGCCTCTGGACATCGTGCTGCTACCAGTTTGCGTTCGGTCTGTGCGACCGGTGCCCATCCGAAGTGGTCCCAGGTGAGCGCGATGGCCTCAGTGGCTGCCGGAGCGTAGCTGACCTGTTCGGCAAGGACGGTACCGTCCCAGGTGAAGTCCGTTCGCTCAGCCACTGTCCGGTTGTCCGGCCCTAGCCTCTCCTTGGCGATCCGGCGCCCGAGCGGGTCATAGCGGTACCGCCACTGCGTCCCGTCCGGGGTGGTGACGCCGGTGAGGCGGTCCTCGGTATCCCAGGTGTAGTGCCAGCTTTCGGATGAGCGGGAAAGCCGGACCTTTTGGCGGAGGGTGGTGCGGCCGAGCGCATCGTGTTCGTAGCGGATCCTTCCGGCACGGGTGACGCGGGTACCGGTGTAGGTGCGTTCCCCGCAGGCAGCCGAGCCAGGGTGTCCGTCAGGCCATTCGGCGTGGGTTTGGTTGCCGGCCTCGTCATAGGCGTAGGACTCGGTCCAATCGCCCGCCTGAACCGCGGTGACGCGGCCCAGGGGATCGAGAGTGAACGCGCGGGTGATCCCGCTGAGTTGGTCGTGGAGAGCGGTGAGGTTGCCGTCGTCCCGGTAGGTGTAGCCGCGTTGCTGGAGCGGACGCGAAGGGCTTATGGCGCTGGTCAGGGTCTGGGCGCTGAGGCGGCCGGTGGGATCCCAGACGTTGGCCAGCGTAAAAGTGTCACCGAAGGAGCGGGTGGTTTCGCGGCCCGCGGCGTCGTGGATGCTGGTCAGGACGCGGCCGGCGGAGTTGAGGACGGTACGGTTGCCGGCCGCGTCATAGCTGTAGGTGGTCGTATGGCCGGCCGGAGTGGTTCGGCTGGTCTGTCGGCCGAGGGCGTCGTAGGTTGTGCTGATCGTGCGGCCGTTGACGGTTTCCGCGGTAACCCGGCCCAAGGCGTCACGCACGAGCGTGACGGTCGCGTCGGGGCCGACGGCCTGCAGGAGGTTGCCGGCTGCGTCGTGGTGATAGCTGGTGAGGTACCCGGCCGCGTTCTTCTCGGTGATACGGCCGGCGGCATCACGTGTGAAGGCGATCGTCTCGCCAAGTGCGTTCGTACGGGTGGCGAGCTGGCCGGCGCCATCGTAGGTGTAGGTGAGGACGCGTTTGTCGAAGTCGGTCTCGGAGACCAGGCGGCCGGCTGCGTCGTATGTGTAGCACCAGGTGAGGCCCTGCGGGTTGGTGACCTTCTGCAGCCGGAGTTCGGTGTCGTGGAGGAACTCGTGCCGTGTTCCGTCGGGGTCGGTGCGCGCCGTCAGCTGTTCGAAGTGACCGTACTCGAACGTGGTGACCTGACCCAGGGGGTCGGTGTAGCTACTGCAATTGCCTTCGCCGTCATGTGTCCAGGCTTCCTCGGTGCCGTCCGGGTTCCGCCGGGCGGCGAGACGGCCTTCGGGGGTCCAGCGGTAGAGACGGCAAATGCCTGTGGCGCTTCCGCGCATCCGAGCGCGTATCTGGTCCGACCAGGACACTTGCCCAGGGGGCTCGAACCTGCGGCCCCTTGTGACAGGTTCTGCGTCGCGGCCTCCGTTGCTCACGTGCTCACGACGGACGTGCTCGCCTCCGGTCGGGTGCGGCATCGCGCCGGGTCCGTGTTCCACATCGGTCTTGGCCACACCGCTGCGCCAGCGATCCCCTGCGGACGTACCCCTGTCGGGCCTGGCGCGCGTACACACCCCAGTGCACAACCAGTGCACATTCGCGCGGGAACTCGCGGGAAACCGCAGGTCAGGGAGGGCAGCGCGGCAGGGTGCACAAAGGCCCCGACCGGGGCGTCTTCGCTGGTCAGGGCGGGAAAAGCGGACGAGTCGGCCTATACGCCGGGTTCTTCCGCCTCACCTCTCTGACCAGCGCCTATGGGAGTCGAAACGGCTGTGACCTGCTAGGACGGGTTGCAGAGGCGATCGAAGGCAGTCGGAGGTAATCGCTCTGATTCGACCCCGATTCGACCCGGGCCGCTCGGAGGCAGTCAGAGGCATCCCCTCTGTTTTCTGTCTCCGAGTCCCGCCCAGGTCGGTCGGCACGAATCAGAGGGAGCCCTCCGGCAGCACTCCGGTTTGCCCTCGGCCGAGTGAGGATGGGGACGCCTGCCTCCAACAGGAGCCAGGCATACGAAAGCCTCCAGGACGGCAATCCTGGAGGCTTCGCTGGCACCGATTGGAGGTCGGTTCCGGACACCACCGCTGGTTGTAGCGGGCCACGGTGACGTCCACGTCCTTGCGAGACGACGTCAGGATGCCACACAGCTCCCCCTTTACGCACTGCCCAGACAAAGCTTCTACTCCAGCAAAAACCCAACCAGAGGCAGCCACAGCCACTCAGCTCACACCCCTGGGACTTCATCAACTCCCCACGGCTGCTGCCGACCTGGTCCTCCACGGAGATCTGACCGGCCGATACGCGTCCGGCAGCTACAGCAAGCTCGGCCCCGACCGCCGAACCCTTGTCCAGCGCCAGGACCGGCAGGGCGTGGCCGATCACGGCCACCGGATCACCGCGGCCATTGCCTGCCACGTCGCGCGTCTCGGCGGCACGGTCGATCAGCTGATGCGTCTGCTGATGCACCCCGACCACGAAGGTGGCCAGCTCGTCCAGACGATCGCGCTGCGCTCCGGGCAGGCCCGAGCGCACGACTACGTCCATCGCGTCTGGGCCAATGCCTGCGCGACGATCAGCAGCACCGCGGCAGTGGAATCCCGACAGCACGCGCACGAAGATCTCGCCGCACTGCGCAGCCGCATAGAGACCACCCCGTGGATCGGTAGACGACTTCACACCGCTCTGCGGATACTCCGGGCGCACTTGAACTTCGCTGAGAAAGCCGGCGGCCGTCAACACGCCGCCAGCGAACGGCAGACTGCAGAGGAGGCGGGGGTCTCTCGGCAGACCCTGCGATGCGTGTACGAGGCAGTCCTCAAGCCGAGCGGATGGCTTCGGCGACTGAGCGTCGGCCACTGTACGGAGGGCTCCACCTGGTACCTCGGCGATGGCCCCGCTCGTCCTACCACCTCGTTGTCTCGCATCCGTACCACTCAGTGCCCCCCGACCGAACCCTTGGGGAGTGGTCCAACGATGAGACATCGGCGACGGCCGACGTCGACTCGACTGTCATCAGCCGTCTCATGGCCCACGATGCCTTCGCTCATCACGGGCTCGGTAGTTCCGCCCTGATGGTCATCGGTGCACTGCATGCACGCCCTGACCAGACCGTCACCGAACTCGCCGCCACGGCCTCCGTGTCACGGGCGACCGCGTACCGGACTTTGCACCGTCTCGCGGCCAACGGGCTCGTATTGCGAACCGACCAGGTCTGGGCATTGGCTCCTCACGCGCTGGAAGGCTTCGGGATCGGGCAGCCCTCCGGGGAAGCTGTTACCGAGGTTGTGCCATCGCAGGGCTGGAACGACATCTCCCATCGCTACGGCACCACGGGCATCGCAGCGCACCGCAAGGCACTCCACGCCTCTGAGCGCACAGCCTATCGGGCAGCGCTGGAGCAGCTCGCCGAACACCGCAGCAAGGCCACGGTCGTCGTGCGTGGCGGTCAGTACGTCCTGGTGCCCGCACCACGTGCCGAGGAGATCCCGGCCGAGTGGCGGGGGCCCGGTGGAGCAGTCCTCGACCCGACAACCGGCCGCATCGACCCCGAATGGAGGGTCGCGACCGACGGCCGGCTCATCCTCATCACCCCTGCCGACCGGCGCTCCCATGACGAGCTGGTCGCTGCACACGCCGCAGCCGTTTTTGAAGGGAATGCCGCCGCATGAGAACCAAGCCACCTCGTCTCAGTGCCGAAGCGCGTAAAAGGCAGGCGCTGGATCTCCGTACTTACTACGACGCCGGCGCGACGGTGAGCGAGCTGCAGGAGCGCACGGGGCTGTCCCACGGCACCGTGGTGAGCCGATTGCGAGCAGCCGGCACCACCATGCGAACCCCGAGCGAGACCCGGCAACTCCGCTCGGATGTCGGGCAAGTTGAAGCTCGACGTCGTCTCGCCGCCTTGCTGCGCATTCGCTACGAGAGTGGGCTGAAGGTCGACGCTCTGGCTGCCGAATGCGGGCGCTCCGCACGCACGGTGCGTCGCCTGCTCATCGAAGCGGGAACCGTCATGCGCTCCCCACGTGAGACCCGTCAACTCCAGCAATCGGCAGCTCGCCAATCGGCGGCTCGCCAACAGCCCATGGTCGAACTTATGTCCCGTTACGACGAGGGCGAGAAGGTGTCCGTCCTCGCTATCGAGTACGGCTGCTCGGACAGCACGGTCTACCGGCTTCCCCGCGAGGCCGGGGCGGCGAAGCGGCTGCGTCACCGGCCTCCTTCCCGTACGCCGGGCCCCTCGCCCTAGCTCTCGTCCACGAAGCCAGCACGGCTCCGGACTCCGGGGGTTCGCCCATTCCACCTCAGACCCGCACCTGTTCAGTCGTCCAGACCAGTGCACAAATCCGTAGGAGCAATATCGTGGCCAAAATCCACGGTCACATCAGTCCGCGTACCGCCGGAAAGACCACCTCTGTCGGGTGGTATGCACACGCTCTCCATGAGCGCGGGTTCCCGGTCATCGCCTTCGAGGCCGACTACAGCCGGCAGTTGGCGGAGTGGGACGACCGGGCCGACGGCTTCCCTTTCCCGATCCAACAGCAAGCCACACCGATGTTCTACAAGAACGTTCCCCCGATGATGGCCCCTGACCAGATCGGTGTCGTCGACTGCGGTCACGCCGAGGATCACGGCAGCATCGTGAAGAGCGTCTTGCGCGTCGCCGACCTCGCCATCCTCAACACCGCTCCGACGGCGGCGGGCATCGACCGCATCGAACGCCTCCCGATGCGCGAACTGATCGACGATGTCGCGGTACTCCGCCCGGAGGGCACTCCGCCTCCTACATGGGTACTGCTCAACCGAACGGTCGCTCGTGCCAAGGCGACCCGGCAGTGGCGGAAGTATCTCGAAGAGGACGGGTGGAACGTCTTCACCACCACCATCCCCCACCGGACGATGTACGCGCGGTCGGTTCTGAAACCGGTCACCGCGCGTGGATCTGCCTATGACGAGTTGGTCACCGAGATGATCGACCGCGGCCTCCTGCCCAAGGCGGGAGACCAGGAATGAGCAATAGCGACGACGCCGCCGCCCTGCGCGCCCGACGCGCACAGCGACAGACCCTCGCGACCGGTAGTCAGCCCGCCTCGCATCACGGCTCCGGGCGTCCAGCTGACCTTGTCGTCACCTCCGACGTGATCCCCATCCCGGTAACAGTCTCAGCATCGGGAGACCTCACTCACGATGAGATCGATCAACTTGGGGCGTGCGAGCGTGTTGTTGAGAATCTGGGCACTGCCTTTTGGCTTGCCGGCAAGGCGCTGCAATCCATCCGTGACCGCCGGCTTTACCGCAAGACCCACGACACCTTCGAGGAGTACGTCCAGGAGCGCTGGGAGATCAGCGTGCGCGCTGCCTACCAGATGATCGAGGAATGGGCCCTGACGGAACATCTCAACACGGCGTTGGGCAAACCTCCTATCGCGTCGCACACTCGCGCTTTATTGCCGATCGCCGCCCGGTATGGACTCGACGTCGCAGCCGACATGTACCAGCAATTAGGGGACCGTGCAGACAAGGAAGGGATACGGCTCACGGCCGCTATCACCACCAAGATCGTGAAGGCTGTCCTGAAGGCCGCGGGCAAGGACGCCGAGGAGGAACAGTTCATAGAGACCGCGCGGCAACTCATGAGCGCCGGTGAGCTTCCGCTGAAGACGAGCCCCGACTCCAAGCAGCGCGCCGCGCTTCCCACCGCCAGCGTCCAGCAGCAACCGCGAGCACTCGCCCCAGCTTCAAATCTGCAAAATTTTGCAGACGATCGCGGGACGGCAACGGGGCCAAAGGTGGTCCCGATCGAGAACCACATTGAGAGCACTGTCAAAGACAACGCCTCGAACAGCGACCACGCCCAGGAGTTCTTCCTGGGAATCCTCGCTCGGGCCGGGTCTCTCGAAAGGGACCTGAGCGGTGCCGAATACGCCGGTCCGTACAGCTTCAAGGCGACAAGCGCGCGCGAGGCAGTCGTCAGAGTGCTGAAGCGCATCGTCGAACGCTTGCAGGCTCCCCACTCTCACGACTGAATCTCCGACTTCGGACACGAGGGCCAATCCAAGGCTGCGGCCCGACCGTTCCACACTTCGGAGGTCAGCCAGGTAATCAGCTTCCCTTGGAGGGAGCTTGACCCCGAATCGGCGGCGCCCGACTTGATCGTCGCCCCGGGCCGCGACAGGTACAGCCCCAACCGCGTCCGTCCTGAACTCAGGCGGGTACTGCTGCTTCTTCACCCTCCCTACGAGGGTGAAGAGCCGCTGACGTCGTGCAGTACGAGTGCGTGCTGCGGCGTCCCACTGAAGTGTCGCTGCGATCTTTGGCCAGCGCGCCACGAGGCCGAACGCTCCGGCTTCAGACGTCGCGACCGGAGGGTCGCGACGAGGGCCGAAATGCTGACCCTCTCACGATCCGATGGCTGGGGACGATCCGGACCGCGTCGACCGCAACTCCGCGTCGCACTTCTTGCGTATCCCTGTGAGAGAACTTCCGTATAGCGGATTTCTCCACGCTGCGAGGGAAAGTAAACGAGGGACCTGGGCATCGACGAGGGCACGTTGGCCACATGGGCCTCCCGGGAGAAGGAGGCGTTGCGGGCCAGCTTGGACCAGGATGAGCGGGCCGAACTCGCGCGGTTGCGCAAGGAGAACCACGAGCTGCGGACGGAGCGTGATGTGCTCAAGCGATCGGTGGTCCTGTGGGCCAAGGAGGCGACGAAGCGACAGTTGCAGACTTCATGGCCGACCAGAGGAGCAGCCTCCACGAGCCGCACGCCGTCTCGTGCTGGGCTCTTGAAGTCTCGCAGTCCTGGTTCTACAAGTGGTTGAACCGTCCGCCCGCCGCGCGTGATGAGCACCAGGCCGAGCTCGTGGCAGCCGTCCGTGAAGATTTCGCCCGCTCCGGCGGCACCTACGGATCCCCGCGCGTCCACATCGAACTGGCGACAAAGGGCTGGCGGGTGTCGAAGAACATCATCGCCAAACTGATGGCCGAGCTCAGCCTGGTCGCCCACGAAGCGCCGCCGCCGGTCCTTGACCCGGCAGGGCAAGCGCCCGGTCGCCCGGACCTGGTCAAGCAGAACTTCACCGCAGATGCTCCGGACGTCGGGTGGTGCGGACATGACCGAGGTCGAAACCGGCGAGGGCAAGCTCTACCTCGCCACCTGGATCACCGACTGGTACGCCCCCCATCGCCGACACTCCGCCTGCGACTGGCTGTCACCCATCGACTACGAGAACAGGCACATCGTCACAGAACAACAGCCCCAAGCTGCTTAACGAAACCCGTCACACTCAGAGGGGATCGACACTTCAGGCGCGGCGGATGCCGAAGTCGCGTAGACCGGATTCGAGAAGGTCAAAGGCATGTTCGGCGCGAGCCACCGCGTCCGCATACGCGGCGTCGGCAGTCGCCCCGCCCAGAAGGAGTTGCTGGTTCTCCATGACCAGAATTTCCCGGACACCTACTATTTGGCCAGCGGCGATACGCGCCGCGTGCCCCTCAGGTCCGTCCGTGCATGAAGGATCAGTCAGTGCCTCGGCGAGCAGCTCTCGTCCACGCATACCGAAGGCATAGACGCGTTGGGTGAGCGACGGCGTGGCTTGCAACAGTCGCTGCAGGGTGAGAACTTCTTCGTCGTCGTTCAGGCCAGTGACCGGATCGCGGTCGGCCAACCCGTCTAGGAAGAAGCGGCGCAGGGCAGCCACTGCGGACTCCCCTTCGGATCGCACGCTCACGATAGACGCAAGGTCTCCGACGTGCTGTTCCATCGGCGCCGTTATCAAGTCTTCCTTGGTCGGAAAGTAGTTGAACACCGTCATCGTGGACACTTCGGCGGCTGCCGCAATCTCTGCAACCGTGACATTGTCAAATCCCCGTTGAGTGAAAAGTTCCAGCGCTGTGTGAAGCAGGGTCTGCCTGGTCCGAAGCTTCTTGTGTTCCCGCAATCCGATCTGTTGAGTCACGCGGCAAGTATATCGGTCACATATGAGATAGTGGATATTTTTTACCTGGTCGGCCACGAGCGGTCGGGCACCCGTGTCGGGGCTTCGGTGCACTCCCCTGGCAGCGCACCGGAATTCCCGAAAGAGCCTTCGTGATCTTATGAGTCGAGAGAAACCCGAACTTGTCAATTCCCTCGAACTGCGGAGATCTTCTATGCGGCCAGCCTCAAGGCAGGGTTGGCTCGGTGGTCGTGTTCGTAGTCGATCGGACTCTGGTGTCCGCACACACTGTGTAGTTGGATGGCCTTGTAGAAGCCGCTGATCCAGGTCCCGATCCTCAGACGCGCCTCGGTGCGGATGCGAAGGTGTGCCGGTGGACGTACTCGACCTTGAGCACGCTGTTGAACGCCTCGCTGACGGCGTTGTCGATGCATGATCCGACTCGGCCCATGGACTGGGTCACGCCCAGGCGCCGGCAGGCGCGATGGAAGCGGCGGGAGGCGTGCTCGCTGCCACGGTTGCTGTGAAAGATCACTCCCTTCACGTCGCCTCCGTGGGTGGTGGAGGCCATGTGGAGGAACACGACGACGAGGTCGGCGTCCTGATGGCGCTCCATCGACGTGACGCACTCGGCGGGCCGGGTGCGTCTGACCATCACGAACAACGGCGTGCTGCCGCATTCTGACCAACCGATCCCGCACGGCGGCAGCAGGCTGGGAAACCTCGCCGCGTGCGTGCGGTCGGCGGCAGCCTGGAGGCGCGGCTGTGCCCGGACGGCGCGTTCAAGGTCTTCGCCGAGGTTCTTATCGCACCGGCGAAGGACTCCTTCACGAGACACGAGAATCCGGAGCTTCCTTCGGCGGGCCCTGAGCCCGGGCGGCTTCATCTGCCCTCAGCGACCCGCCTGATCTCGTCGAGGAGAGCCGCCTGGTGCAGACAGGCACGGCCGTCGGTACCGACCTCGCCCCGGCAGGCGCAGACGAAGGAGCTTACGGTGGCCGCTACTTGGTCGTGCGGTTCAAGGGTCACCCCGCCCGGGCCGCCAGCGCGTACCACCTGCAGGAGGGGGTGTTCTTCCGCCGCCGGGGTGAAGGCGCGGTCCACCCGGACGCGACCCTCACTGCCGCACAGCTCGTAGGCCGAGCGGTAGGCATGGTCCATGCCGAAGTCGAGCTGGACCGTGACACCCGCGGGGGTGGCGTACAGCAGCGCCGCCCCCGCCACGTCCACCTCACCGCTCCCGTCCCGGTGGAGCACCGCCCCGGCGACACTCAGCCGGCTACCCACTAAGAGCTGGGCGGCTCGTACCGGGTAGATCCCCATGTCAAGCAGGGCCCCGCCGCCCAGGTCCGCCCGGTACCGTATGTCATCGGCGGGCCGCCGGGGCACGGTGAAGGTGGCGGTGAACGACTGCAGCATGCCGATCGCGCCATCGGCGACCAGCTTCTGCACCACCGCGTGCTGCCGGTGGTGGACGAACATCACGTTCTCCATCAGGACGCGGCCAGCACCGCGCGCGGCGGCGAGCAGTTCCCGGGCCTCGGCGGCGTTCGTGGCCAGCGGCTTCTCCGACAGGAGGTGCTTACCCGCGCCCAGCGCCCGCCGGGTCCACGGGGCGTGCAGGGCGGTGGGCAAGGGCACATACACCGCGTCGACCTCGGGCAGGTCGAGGAGCTCGGCATAACCATGCACCGGGCGGCAGCCGTACTCCGCCGCCGTCCGCGCAGCCCGCCCCGTGTCGCGACTGGCCACCGCGACCAGCTCGACCCCGGGTTCGCGGGCCATCGCGGGCAGCATCTTGCGCCGTGCGATGTCGGCACATCCGAGTACGCCTACACGCAGTGGGTCAGTCATCGCCGTGCACATCCAGCGCGTTGAGGCACGTCAGCACCGTCCGCCCCTGAAAGTTGAGACAGAACCCGTGCCGGAACAGCGACGACAACTGCCCCGGTGTCACCCACCGGTAGTCGTCCCCAGGGTCCAACGGCACCTCGTCGGGCGCTTCGACGTTCAGGTAGCGGATCACCGCGTTGAGGAAGCGGCCGCCGTCCTCGGAGTCCAGCGCCTCGTAGCGGATCCACGCCGGATCGGCATTCAGCACCGCATCAAGATGGCGGGGGCGGTCGACAGGTGCCGCATCGGCGTAATTGTCCGGTGCGGACTGCATCGTGGGCCCCAGCTCCAAGGTGTCCAGGAAGCCGCCCTCCACGCGCGCGTGCGCCAGCACATGCATCTGTCCCCCAATGCGCCGGGGCGGGAAGGCCAGCAGGCGCTTCACCACGTCACAGGGAGCTTCTCCAGCCCGTACACGACATGCTCGCTCCGGAAGGATGTCTCCTCCTCGGCATGTGCCATCCGCAGCGTCGGGAAGCGCACGGCGAGTTCGCGGTAGACCACGCGCAGCTCCATCCGTGCCAGCTGCTGGCCTATGCACTGGTGCGGGCCGTATCCGAAGGCCAGGTGGCGGCCGGGCGGGCGGGTGATGTCCAGCTGATCCGGGAGCGGGACGAAGTCGGGGTCGTGGTTTCCCGCGGGCAGGTGCAGCAGGACGAGATCGTCCTTGCGGATGTCCACGCCGTCGAAGGTCAGGTCCTCGTTCGCGCGGCGCAGCAAGCCGCGCTGCATCACCGTCAGGTAGCGCAGCAGCTCCTCGACGGCTAGGTCCGCCAGGGCCGGGTCCTGGACCAGGGCTTCCCATTGGGGGCGGTCGCGCAACATCGCGTAGACGCCCAGCGAGATCATGTGGGCCGTGGTGTCGTAGCCAGCGACGAGCAAGGTGCCGATGAGGGTGAGTATTTCCTGGTCCGAGAGGCCGTGACCGCCATGGACGAGGTCACTGAATAGCGCGTCGTCGGGGGCCTGCTTCTTCCGCTCGACGACCTCGGCCAGGTAGGTGAACAACTCGGGTGCCGCACGCTGTTGTTCCGCCCGGCTGTCCGCGAATCCGCCGAGCGCAGTCATCGCCAGGCGTTCGAACATTTCCTGGTCCGCACGCGGCAGTCCGAAGAGCGCACAGATGGTGAACGACGGGACCCGCATGCCCACCGTGCGGACCAAGTCCGTACCGGGCCCGGAGCGTTCCAGGTCCACCAGGCACTCGTGTGTCATCGCGGTTATCGCCTCCTCCAGTTGGCGCACCCTGCGCGCAGTGAAGTGCCGGGCGACCGGCATCCGCAGACGTAGGTGATCGGCACCGTCGAGGTTGGTGATGTGCGGTACGTCGGCGTCCCCGCGCCGGGGCAGCCGCTCATGGCTCACGGTGCCCAGGCCGTGCAGGAACGAGCTGATGCGCTTGTCCGCGGCGACCGAGCGGATGTCGTCGTGCCGGGACACCAGCCAGGCGTCGTAGCCGGTGGGAATGCGTACCTTGTGGATCCCGGCCTCGCGGTAGTGCGCGCAGGGGCCGGGCGGATCGAGCGGATCGCCACGGTCGAGGGACAGGGCTGGCACGGAATTCTCCACAATCTCTCCCTGCAGCATGCGGTTTTACCGCTTGGTGGACGCGCGAGTGCCCAGAAGGTTCTGGTAGGCCGCCGGGGGTATGCCCCGCCGACGCACCGATACCTCGCACCGTAACCACGAAGGGCGCCCGGCCGGTAGGCCATCGCGGCGCGGGCGGCGAACTTCGCAGACTTCCCGCAACGCCGCGACGGGTCCTCCGGGGGGCAGCTGCGGAATTCATCGGAGGTAACTGCCAGCGTGACGGCCGAGTGTGGTGACCGTGCAGGTCAGACAGAGCGACAGTGCGCGGCGGGACGCCGGGGGCGCAGACACCGGGTGGTTGAGCCGGAGACATGCGAAAGCCCCGTGCCGATTCCCCCGCGAAACCGGAGGTGAACGGTGACGAGGATCGGTGAATACGAGGAGCACCGGCTGGCGGTAGTGGACGACCCACTGCGGACCGTGACCCGGCTGGCTGCCTCTGGCCACTTCGACCAGTACATGGTGTACGAGGACGGGGAGACCTACTCGTTCGCGGGCGGCGTCCTTGCCGAGATCAGCGTCTACCGCAACCGCCTGCACGTCCTCTTCGACGGCGCGACCGTGGCGGAGGAGGCACTGCACGATACGGCCGCCCGCGAACAGGTGCTGCGCAAGGTCGCGCGGCATCTGTCCGCACTGCCGTTCCGCGGCTGGCGCGCCTACGGCTGGGCGGCGTTCGAGGCGAGCTACGCGCTGGCCGGCCTGGACCTCGAGGACGACGACACCCCGCTGCTCCAGCTGATGGTTCCCGCGACGGAGGTCAGGCTCACCGGCGGTGCGGCGCTGATGCGTACGGTGGGACCCGTTCCCGCGGAGCTGCGCGCGATGGTGGCCGGCGGACCGGACTCGGGGCCGGCCGAGGCCGAAGGGCCCCGGCCCCTGCCCGTCGATGTCACGGCGGACGACGGCTACCGGGAGGCGGTTGCCTCGGCCGTGCGGGACATTCGCGCGGGCAAGCTGCAGAAGGTCATCCTGTCCCGTGTCGTGCCGGTCGGCTTCCCGGTCGACCTGGTCTCCACCTATGCGTACGGACGGCAGCACAACCGGCCGGCCCGTTCGTTCCTCCTGTCCTTCGGAGAACTGGCCGCGGCCGGATTCAGCCCCGAAACCGTGACCGAAGTGCGCGACGACCATGTCGCCACCCAACCGCTGGCTGGCACGCGGGCGCTCTCCGGAGAGGCCGAGCGGGACCGCAGGCTGCGCGAGGCGCTCCTGACCGACCCCAAGGAGGTCTACGAGCACGCCATTTCCGTGCAGACCTCGGTCAACGAACTGCGCACGGTCAGCAGGCCAGGAACGGTACGTGTGGAGGACTTCATGTCCGTCAAGGAGCGCGGCAGCGTCCAGCACCTCGCCTCCTCCGTGTCGGGGCGCCTCGCCACGGGCCACGATGCGTGGGACGCGCTGCGGGCCTGCTTCCCCGCCGTGACCGCCTCCGGCATACCGAAGGCCGCCGCGTACACCTGCATCCGGCGCCTTGAGACGCAGCCCCGCGGTCTCTACAGCGGGGTGGTGATGACCGTCGACGCGAATGGCGACATGGATACCGCCCTCACGCTGCGGACCGTCT
This sequence comes from Streptomyces sp. BHT-5-2, assembly GCF_019774615.1. Lineage (NCBI taxonomy): Bacteria > Bacillati > Actinomycetota > Actinomycetes > Kitasatosporales > Streptomycetaceae > Streptomyces > Streptomyces sp. BHT-5-2. The sequence goes on from NZ_CP081496.1 coordinate 6,139,256, forward strand.
ACCAGCGGCGTGGCCGGGCCTGGCTGCGGGCCGGTGCCGGAATCGTCGAGCAGTCCACGCCCGACCGAGAGTTCGAGGAGACCTGCGAGAAGCTCCGCTCCATCTCTCGCTGGCTGGTGCCCGCCGGATCCGCGGCGCCCGCTCCCGAAGTGTCCTTGTCTGCTCCAGCGATCGGCAGGTAGGTACGGCAATGAAACGGGTTGTCATCACCGGCATCGGCATCATCTGCCCCAGCGGAAGCGGTGCCCGGGAATTCTGGCACCACAACACCGCGGGCACGACGTTTGTGCGCCACGAACCGGCCATGGCCCGGCTCGGCATGAAGGGCAGCTCCCACGCCCCCATCCAGGATTTCGACCTCGCCGCGCACCACACCGAGGACGATGTGCGGACCCTGTCGCAGCTGAGCCGCTTCGTGCAGCTCTCCGTCTCGGCCGGCGCCATGGCGGCACGCGACGGGGGCCTGGAGGGCGCGACGTTCCGCCCCGAACGTGCGGGGGTGGTGTTCTCGTCGGCCATCGGCGGGACACCGGAATTCCAGGTGGCGTACGAGCAGTACAGCAACGACGGCACCCAGCCGCTGGTGCCGTTCCCGGAAGCTCATCCCTTCTACGACTCGGTCTTCCTCAACTACGCACCGTCCTGGCTCAGTGAACGCTACAAGCTGCACGGCCCGTGCAGCACCCTCACCACCGGATGCACCGCCGGTATCGATGCCCTGGGGCTGGCCTTCGACCAGGTCCGCTGGGGCGACGCCGACATCGTCCTGGCGGCGTCCGGCGAGGCTCCGTTGTCGGGACTGGCCTACGCGACCCTCGACGTCATCGGCTCCCTCGCCGTCGTCAACGGTCCGCCGGAGACCGCTTCCCGCCCCTTCGACGCCCGGCGGGGAGGGTTCGTCCTCGGCGAGGCGGCCGCGGCCCTCGTGGTCGAGGAGTACGAGCACGCCGTCGCCCGCGGCGCCACCGTCTATGCCGAAGTGCTCGGGTTCTCCAGCGCCAACAACGCGTTCCATATGAGCGACCTGGCATCGGACGGAGCGGCCATGGCCACCGTGCTGAGCGGCGCGCTCGATGACGCTCAGGTGTCTCCGGAGGACATCGACTACGTCAACGCGCACGGAAGTTCCACACCGCAGAACGATGTCTTCGAGACGCAGGCCCTCAAGACGGCGCTGGGCCAAGCGCACGCGGCACGTACTCCCATCAGCTCCACCAAGTCCATGATCGGGCATTCGCTGTCGTCGGCGAGCATGGTCGGGGTCATCGCCACCATCGGTGCCCTGCGGCATTCGGTCGTTCCCCCGACCGCCAACTACGAGGTACCGGACCCGGCTTGCGACCTGGATTACGTGCCCAACAAGCCACGCGTCCATGACGCACGTACCGCACTGGTCAGCGCCAGCGGTTTCGGCGGCATCCATTCCTGCGCGGTGCTGAGGAGGTCCGACCAGGACCGGCCGGCCCGCCTCCCGTCCGCCGCACCCGGCGAGGGCAGCGCCGCTCCTACCGCCCCCACCCGGCGCTCCCTGCCCGTCACCGCGTCGACCACGCTGGTGCGCGGCACCGCCTCGGCCGAGACGCCGACCCTTCTCCTGATCCACGGTTTCGGCGGAACCGCCGCGCACTGGGAGCCGCTGATGGGGGCGCTGCCTCCCCGGTTTCACGCAGTCGCACTGGACCTGCCGGGGCACGGCACGCACCGCATGCCGGTGGACACCCCGCTGTCGGCTGTCCGGGCCTGCCTCGTCGACGCCTTGGAGCGCCTCGGCGTCACCGGCCCCGTGGTGCCGGTCGGGCACTCCCTCGGCGGTCTGGTCGCGCTGGACCTGGCCGGGGCGGAGCCGGACCGGGTACGGGGCGCGGCCGTCATCGGTTCCGCCGAACGCATCCGGCTGCACCCGGACCTCGTGGCGCAGGCGCTCTCCGGCAGCTGGGACCGCGCGTTCCTGGCCGGGTGCCTGCGCCGTCCGGATCACCCGCTCCGCGCCGGAAGGACCACGGTGGAGGTGGTGGCCGACGGGTTCGATGCCCTGCGGCTGCCGCGCGCCGACATCGACGTCTGGGGGCTGACCGGGGGGCTGCGGTCTCCTCTCCCGCAGGCTCCGGTGCTGAGCCTCATCGCCGGCGCGGACCGGGTGGTCTCCCCCCGCCGCAGCCGGGCCCTGGCCCACGCGGCGCCCCGCGGGAGCGCCCTCACCATCGAACATGCCGACCATTACGTGCACTTGGAGGACCCGGATCGGGTCGCGGCCATGCTGGCCGAGTACGTCGCCGGGCTCGCCGCTTCCGGAGGACGGCCATGAACGGTGACCTGGCCGTCTCCCGGTCCGAGCGGGAACGCCGTTACGCCGAACTGGGCTGCTGGCGCGACGTCCTGCTCGATGAGGCCGTCCTCGGCGACCCGGTGGCCCGGGGGGACCGTGTCGCGGTCGTCACCCGCGAGCGGCGGATCGGCTACCGCGAACTGGCAACGGCGGTGGACCGGGCGGCGTCGGGCTTCCGCTCCCTCGGTCTCAGGCCCGGGGACCGTGTGGCCGTACGGCTGGGGAACACCCTGGACATGCTTCTGGCCTTCCTGGGCCTGGTGCGTGGCGGGATGACCCCCGTCCTGATGCCGCCGGGTCTCGGGATCCGGGAAGTGGACCATGTGGTGCGCACGACGCGCGCCCGCGCCCTGGTCAACCGTGACGTCGGCAGCGGCGCGGAGAGCCGTGCGCTGGTGCGCCATATGGCGGAGGACCACCCGGATGTCCTGGTGTGCCTGGCCGCCGAGGGGCACCTGGCTCGGCATCGCACACCACCCGAAGGCGTCCTCCTGCTGGACGCCGTGCTGGTGGGCGGGGAGCCAGCGGGTACCCGGACGCTGGCATCGGCGACGGTCCGCGAGAGCGCGGACGTGGCCTTCTATCTGCTGTCTGGGGGCAGCACCGGGCTCCCCAAGGCGATTCCCCGTACGCACCGGGACTACGTCTGCAACCTCGAGGTCAGTGCCCGTCTCACGGAACTCGGCCCCAGGAGCACGTATCTGGCCGCGCTGCCCACCGCCCACAACTTCGTTCTCGGCTGCCCCGGTGTCCTGGGAACGCTTGCCGCCGGCGGCACCGTCGTCCTGGGTTCTCCCTCGCTCGGACGTGTGGTGCGGGACATCGAGCAGGAGCGCGTCACCATCACCGCGCTTGTCCCCGGCCTGGCACGGCTCCTGCCGGAGCACGCCACCGACCTCTCCAGCCTGGAGGTACTCCAGGTGGGCGGGGCCCGGCTCTACGAACCGGATGCGCGCCGCCTCATCAGTGCCCTGCCGGGACGTCTCCAGCAGGTGTTCGGCATGGCGGAAGGACTGCTCAATTTCACGCGGCTCGACGACCCGGACGACGTCGTGGCGACGACCCAGGGCAGGCCCGCCTCCTCCGCCGACGAATGGTTCCTCGCCGATGGGTCCGGAAGCCCGCTGCCGGCCGGGCAGGAGGGTGAACTGCTTGTCAGGGGCCCGTACACGATCGGCGGCTACCTCGCGCCAGAGGAGGTGAACCGGTCCTCCTTCACCGCCGACGGCTTCTACCGCACCGGCGATATCGTCCGCCTACACGAGTCGGGCAACTTCGTGGTCGTCGGGCGCCGCAAGGACTTTGTGAACCGCGGCGGCGAGAAGGTGTCCGCGTCCGAGCTGGAAACGGTCCTGGCCGACTGCGGCGCGCTGGCCGCCTCCGCGGTCGTCCCCGTGCCCGACGATCTGCACGGAGAGGTCGTCTGCGTGGCGGCGGTGCCGGCCTCCGGAACCGCCGTCGACCTCCACACGGTGCGGGACTTCATGCTCAGCCGGGGCATCGCCCGCTACAAGCTTCCCGAACACCTCGTCCTCTGCGAGCGGCTGCCGGTGACCGCGGTCGGAAAGATCGACCGGGTCGCCCTGGCCGAACAGGCACGCGAGCAGGTGCTGCCCGCCCCCGGGGTGCCTCAAGACGCCGACTCCACCACTCCCTGAACCCACCACCGACCGGAAGGCACGTGCGATGGCCGCGCACACTGACAACGAGATTGTGATCGACGCCCCCTTCACCACCGTCTGGAGCATCGCCAACGATGTGACGAACTGGCCGGACCTCTTCGACGGCGCTTACGCCTCGGCTGAGATCCTGCAGGGTGACGAGAGGCGGTTGACCTTTCGCCTGACCACCGAGCCCGAGGACGACGGCAAGCAGTACAGCTGGGTCTCGGAGCGCGTCATGGACCGGGACGAGGGCACGGTCAGTGCCCGGAGGATCGAGAACGGGCCGTTCCTCTACATGCACATATTCCAGTCCTTCGAGACGCTGCCCGGCGGCAGCACCAAGGTCCGCTGGGTCCAGGACTTCGAGGTGCTGCCGGAAGTGCCGTACGACGACGCGTGGTTCGCCAACCGCATCAACAAGAACTGCCAGCGCGAACTCGTGCGCCACAAGGAATACATCGAGGCGCGCGCCGGCGGCCGGCAGTGAGCGGCCCGGCCACGGGCCGTGCCGTGGACGCGCAGCGGACGGTTGACCTCGGCGACGGGGCCTTCGCGGTGGTCAACGGCGACGGCGGGATGGGACTGTCCAACTCGACGGTCCTGGTGGACGACGGACGGGCCGTGGTGATCGACACCATGCTGCTCCCGCGCATGAACGCCCGCACGCGCGAGGAACTGCGGGCCAGGAACACCACCGCCGAGCTGATCCTCAACACCCATCAGCACGTCGACCACATGGGAGGCAACGGCGCATTCCCCGGAGTGCGAGCGGTGGCGCCCGAAGGGGCCGCGGCGGCGCTGCGCCGAATGGCCGAGGACACCGCCTTCCTGCCCCGCTTGATGCCCGCCTTCGCGCCCGAGCTGACGGACCTCGAACTGCGGCTCCCGGAACCGGTGGACCCCGAAGCCCTGGTGCTTCCGCACGAGGCACGGGCCCTGGTCTTCGAGAACGCGCACAGCATCGTGGACCTCGCCGTCTGGCTTCCCGGACAGCGGTTGCTGGTGGCCGGCGACCTCTGCTTCCACGGGGTCACCCCGCTCGCCCGGCACGGCAGCGTCGCCGGGTGGATCGGCGCACTCGACCGGCTGATCGACCTGGAACCGTCCGTCGTCGTCCCGGGGCACGGCGAGGTGACCGGCCCGCACGTCCTCCACGTACTGCGCGACTACCTCCAGAGGCTGTGGTCGGCAGCGTGCCGGGCGGTCGAGGAAGGAGCCACCGCGGCTGACACGGCGGCGGTGGCTGACAACTTCGATGCCGGGCCGGTCGCGGAATGGGGTGAGCCGCAGCGGACGTCCTTGAATCTGCGCGTGGCTCTGGGCGAGCTCACCGGCGATCCGCTCCCGCTCGGACCGCCACGGTGATGCCACGGACGCACCCGTTCTGGGCCCAGCCGCTGGGTGAGCCCGGCAAGACAGGAGGATCATGAGCAACAACAGCGGCGGCCCGTCCCCCCGTGCCCGACGCGTCGTTGTCACCGGCATCGGTGTCGTCAATCCGCTCGCCACCGGCACGGAGCCCTTCTGGGAGGCCGTCCTCGCCAAGAAGACCGCGATCGGCGCGATCAGCCGTTTCGATGCCGACGGGCTGCCAGTCCATCTGTCCGCCGAAGTGGCCGGCTTCCGGGCTACCGACCATGTGCCCCGTCGGCTGGTGGTCAAGAGCGACCTCTTCGCGCACTACGCCATGGCGGCCGCCGGGCAAGCGCTGGCCGACGCCAGCTTCGACACCGAGCCGTTCGATCCGTTCCGCACGGGCATCAGCTTCGGCAACAACAGCGGTGGGTGGGAGCTGTGCGAACGCGGCTTCCGCGAGTACTACCAGCAGCATCCGACCATGATCAATCCCTGGCAGGCGACCGCGTGGTTCCCCACCGCCGCCCAGGGGTTCGTGAGTATCCGTTACGGCATCCGCGGCTTCAGCAAGAGCTTCGCGGCGGACCGCGCCAGCGGCGCCTGCGGCCTGCTGCACGGCATGCGAAGCATCCTGAGAGGGCGCAACGACGTCGTGCTGGCGGGCGGCGCAGAAGCACCACTGACCCGTCTGGGCATGGCGGCCCATGTCACCACCGGTGACCTGAGCCGCGCCTCGGCCGCGGAGGACGGCTACCTGCCCTTCGACGGCGAGCGCGCCGGACTGGTCCTGGGCGAGGGCGCCACCGTCCTGGTCTTGGAGGAACGCGAGCACGCGCTTCGCCGCGGGGCCCGGGTGCTCGGTGAACTCGCCTCCGCCGAACAGCGCACGGCCGCTCCGGACGAACCGGACGGAGCGGCCGCCGCGCTCACCGCAGCGCTGCATGCGGCGGACCGGGCACCCCAGGACGTCGACGTCGTCTTCGCCGAGGGCGCCGGCTCCGCCGAGAGCGACGCCACCGAGGCCCGTGCCCTGGCCCGGGTATTCGGTGAGGGTTGCGTACCGGTGACGGTTCCCAAGGCTGGTTACGGCCATCAGTACGGAGCCAGCGCCGCGACGGAACTCGTCTGTGCGGCTCTGTCCCTCAGGGACGGAGCCCTCCCGCCCACACCGGGCACTCGAACGGTCGACGAGCGGTGCGCCGTCGACCTGGTGACCGAGACTCGCCCCCGGGCCGTCAGCACCACCGTCGTCCACTCCCGTTCCCGGGAAGGGACGAACGTGGCGATGGTGCTGACGGCTCCGGACCGACACGACCGGAGGGTCGCATGACGTACTACACCGCAGTGCGCGGAGCAATTTCCGCGCTGGGTTTTGAGGATGACCAGATCCTGCCCGAAGCACGGCTGCGCGGAGACCTCGAACTGGACTCCACGGAGCTGGTCGAGGTGTCCCTGCAACTCCAGCGGGACCTCGGCATCGAAGTGAAGCTCGAGCTGGCGGACGACCTCACCATCGCGGACGTCTGCCGCATCGTGGAAGAGGCCGGACAGACGACGAGCGATGCCGGGCAGCAGGCCGGCTGAAGCACGGGTCGTGGGCATCGGCGTCGACATCGTCGATCTCACGCGCATGGCGCGCTTCCTGCACCGGTACCCGGACCGCTCCCTGCGGATGATCCTGGGCGGCGCCGAACTCGCACAGGTGCGGTGTTCCCCCTCCCCGGCCGTCCGGTTGGGCATCAGCTTCGGCACCAAGGAGGCATGCGGAAAGGCCCTGGGTACCGGGCTGGCCGGCCTCGCCTGGACCGATATCGAAGCCGGCGTCGAGTCCGTCATCGCGGGCGATGCGGACGGGGAGGTCGGGGACGACGGGTGGGCCGTGCGGGAGGTCGGCGTTGCGCTGCACGGCGCCGCCCGGAACCGGGCCGCCCGACTCGGCATCGAGCGGTGGGCAGCGCGGGCGTGGCCTCTGCGGCCAGGTGCGCTGATGGTCTGCGCCTTCGCCACCACCGGCAGCGCGGCTGGGACAACGAACTGACGTGATGAGAGGAAAGGCAAGAATCCATGGCCGAACACATCGACAGCAAGGTCTTCGTCAAGGCACCTCTGGATACCCTGTGGACGCTGGCGAACTCGATGGAGAACGACCGCCGACACTCTTCGGACGGTCACCGTCTGGTGGCCAAGGACGACGAGCGCCGCTCGCAGGTACTCAAAGTGCAGACCCTGCCCGACCACGAGGGCCGTTCCTGGTCCTATTTCGTCGAGCGGGTCATGCGCCCCGAGGACTACACGGTGTACGCACGGCGCTGGGGGAACCCCAATTTCCGGTACGCCCACCTGATCTGGATCTACCGCGAGGAGCCTCGCGGTTCCAGCATCCGCTGCGTACAGGACTTCGAACTGACCGACGCCTCGACCGTCGACGGCCCGACCATGGCGCGGATCATCCGGCAGGGCACCGAAAAGGCATTGCGGGCGACCGTCGAATTCGTGGAGGAGCAAGCCGCGCTTTCGTAATGACGTCCTCCCGAAGTGACGGGACCTCTAAAAGACGCCAGCTCATGATGCCTTCTCACAGGGAGAGGAGAACGGCCGTGTCGACCCCGGAGCCCCAGCGCCCTGACCCCGCCCCTTCGCCGCTTCCCGGGTTCCGCCACTGGCTGGACGAGCAACGGCGCGGGGACACCCACCGGGTCCAGCGGATCCCCCTGGACCGGATGACCAAATGGCGGACCGACGCACGAACGGGAAACCTCCAGCACGAAAGCGGCCGCTTCTTCACGATCGAGGGCCTGGAGGTATCCCACCGGGACGGCCTGACCGCCCGGTGGACCCAGCCGGTCATCCACCAGCCTGAGGTCGGCCTCCTGGGCCTGTTGACCCGGCAGTTCGCCGGAGAGCCGTACTTCCTGGTACAAGCCAAGACGGAGCCGGGCAACTGTAACGGTGTGCAGCTGTCCCCCACGGTACAGGCCACTCGGAGCAACTTCACCGGAGTGCACGGCGGTTCCGCCGTTCCGTACCTGGACCACTTCCTACGGGCCGGACCGCGCGACGTCCTGGTGGACGTCCTGCAGTCCGAGCACGGGGCGTGGTGCTTCCGCAAGCGCAACCGCAACATGGTCGTCCGTGTCTCCGGGTCCTGCGAGGCGGCCGACGGGTTCCGCTGGCTGTCGCTCGCGGAACTGCACCGCCTCCTCAGGGAGGACGACCTCGTCCAGATGGACACCAGGTCCGTACTGGCATGCCTGCTGTCCTGCGGACTCGCTCCCACCGGTAGGGGACTTCACACCACCGGCGAGGTCCTGCACCGGATCACCAGGTACCGGGCCGAGGGGGCGGTGCGGTCCCGTCTCGTACCGCTTGCCGCGGTGGGCGGTTGGCAGCGCGACGGCTGGTCCCTCTCACCGGCCGCCGGAACCGGTGGCTTCGATGTCGTCGGTGTGGACGTCACCGCCCCCGGTCGGGAAGTTGCCGCCTGGCGCCAGCCCATGGTCGCGCCCCGCGGCACCGGACTGGCCGCGTTCGTCATACGGCGGTTCAACGGGGTGCTCCACGCGCTGGCCAGGGTCGGCGTGGAGCCCGGCTCCCCCGACCTCGCGGAACTGAGCCCGACGGTCCAGTGCTTTCCGGTGGAGGACGAGATGGGTTCGGCGGCGGAGAAGCAACCGCCGTTCCTGCGCGACGTCCTGGCCGCCTCGCCCGAGCGGATCCGGTTCGACACCGTGCTGTCCGAGGAAGGGGGGCGGTTCCTGCACGCGAGGACCAGACACCTCGTAGTGGAGGCCGATGAACGGTGGCCGCTTGAGGAACCTGCGGGCTTCGTCTGGGTGACCCTTGCCCAGCTGGGCGAGCTGCTGCGGCACAGCAACTACGTGAATGTGCAAGCACGCAGTCTGGCGGCCTGTTTGCACAGCCTGACGGTGAACGCGGCGGACGGCACGGTCCGCACCGGTGCGGGAGGTCACTGATCGCATGGTTCGGTTCGGAGTGCTCGGCACGGCCGACATCGCCCGGCGGCGTACGGTGCCCGCCGTACTCCGCCACCCCGGCTGCTCGGTGACAGCCGTGGCCGGCCGGGACCCGCGGAAGGCGGACCGCTTCGCCCAGGAGTGGCGGTGCGCCACCGCGCCGACGTACGAAGCGCTGCTCTCCCGCGATGACGTCGACGCCGTCTACATCCCCCTGCCCACCGGTCTGCATCACCCGTGGGCCGCCGCCGCCCTGCAGGCGGGCAAGCACGTTCTCGTGGAGAAGCCGATGGCCGCCACGGCCGACGAGGCCGCCGATCTGGTCGCCATGGCCCGTGAACGCGATCTGGCGATCCGAGAGAACTTCGCCTTCCTCCACCACCGGCAGCACCGCACGGTGCGCTCGCTGCTCGCCGAGGGCCGGATCGGACAACTTGAGGAGTTCCACTCGGCGTTCTGCATCCCGCCGCTCGAGGAGGGGAACATCCGCCATCGCGCCGATCTGGCGGGAGGCGCCCTGCTGGACACTGGCGTGTATCCCGTCCGCGCGGCCCAGATGTTTCTGGGCAATGATCTCGAGCTGATCGGCGCCGTGCTGCGGTATGACCGCACGCTGGGTGTGGACGTGGGAGGCACGGCCCTGCTGCGGTCTGTGCAGGGCATCGCGGCGACCCTGACGTTCGGGATCAGACATGCCTACGGCTCCGGCTACCGGCTGTGGGGCAGCGCCGCCCGCGCCGAGCTGTCGCGAGCCTTCACGCCGCCGGGGACGTGGACACCGTCCCTGCGGCTCGCGTCCCCGCCCGAAGCCGAGGAACTGCCGCTGCCGGCGGACGATCAGTTCGCCAACGCCGTCGGCTCCTTCGCCTCGGCGGTGCAGGGGATGGCGCAGGGGGAGGAACGGGCGGGCTGGGGCGCCGATGCCGTCCGCACGTTGGAGATCGTCGACGCGATCCGGCGGCACGCACGGCGGGAAGAGCTCTGATGCGCATCATCGGACGGGGGTTCATCGCCCGGCACATGACGGCGGTGGGCGACCGCCATCCACACGTCACCCTGCTCGCCGCCGGAGTCTCCAGCACCCGTGTCACCGATCCGGCCGAATTCGCCAGGGAGGCCGCACTGGTCAAGGGCGAACTGGCCCGCGCTGCGGACCGCGGAGGCATGGTGGTCTTCCTCTCCACGGCCTCGTCGTCCTTGTACGGCGTGCGCAACGAGCCGGCCCGGGAGGATGCCGAGCCGCACCCGCTCGACGGGTACGGGCAGCACAAGCTGTCCTTGGAAGAAGAAGTGCGGACCGCAGGAGCCGACTGGCTGATTCTCCGCCTCAGCCACGTGGTCGGTGTCGGCCAGCGTGAGCACCAGCTGTTCCCCTCACTGTTGCGGCAGATGCGGTCGGGCAGCGTGTCCCTCCACCTGGGGGCGAGCCGGGATCTCATCGATGTGACGGACGTGCGCACCGCACTGGACTCACTGCTGCGGCAAAAAAATCGCAATGAGGTCGTCAATGTTGCTTCAGGGATTCTGTATCCGATGGAAAAGGTTGTGGCTGGTATTGAGTCACGTCTCCGCGTCACCGTCCACAAAAACCTGATTCAGGCCCCTCCGTCCGGAACATCGGTCTCCATCGACAAACTCCGGCGACTGCTCCCCGTGTGGCCGTTCAGCTTTGGACCCGACTATACGGAGCGACTACTGGACGCCTATACGGAAAGTTACGAGCCCGACACTGGCCGCTTGGGCAAGTGAACATTCAATCAGTGTCCGGAAATTATCCCCTCGTCACATCCTCCCAGTCATAATTTAATGTTAGTGTTCGATATCGAGAACCAGCGGTGACAACCTCTGCCGCCGCTCTTCAGGTACGGGGGACAAAGACATCTTGCGACCGCGAGGACAGGCGCAGTCGACATGCACTGCGCGCACCGGGACTGACCGTCCGGAGCCTGTTTTGGGCTCTCCCCGCCAATACTCCCCCGCTTCCTGCTTTCCAAGTTGCGTCTTCTCCACGCGCTTGGCCGGAAGAATATGGGGGATAGTGGATGACCACCGAGGCAATCGCTCCGTCGACGCAGGCTGCCGTTGTGGCAGACGATCACCCCGTGGTGCGTCACGGCGTCCGGTCCGTACTTGAGAAGTGCGGCCTGGTCGTGACCGCTGAGGCGGCCAATGCCGACGAGCTTCGACAGACGGTGCAACTATGGCGGCCAAGCCTGCTGGTGGCAGACCTGAGCCTCCAGGACCGGTGGATCATCACCGAAGTCGCCGACATCTCCTTGTCATTCCCGAACTCCCGAATCCTGGTGCTCACGGAATGCCTGGATTCCACCATCGCCCAGAAAGTGATGCAGGCCGGAGTACACGGCTACATCAGAAAGGGCGCGCCGCTGACGCAGCTCTCGTCCGCGGTCGGTACGGTGATGACAGGCGGGATGTACCTTGATTCGGCCGTCGGAAAGACGGTCCTGTCGGGGAAGGAAAAGGGAGTCGTGTCCTCGCTGACCGCACGCGAGCAGAAAGTTCTCGCGCTGATCGGCGCCGGCCTGACGAACATGCAGATTGCCCGACGCATCCACGTCAGCCTCCGGACGGTGGAAGCCCATAGGGCGAGCATCAAAACGAAGACCGGGCTGCGCGACCGCAGCCAATTGAGTGCTTTCGCCCGTGAGGCAAAATTGGTCAATCTCATGGAAGTACTGTGACGATCGGCCCACCGCGGACAAGTGGCCGCTCGCCACACTGCGGATGTGAAAGGATCTCGATGTGAGCTTCCCCACCATTCAATCAATCAAGGATCCGCGCATCGCAGAAGCGAGAACACTGCTGACCCGGGCCGGTCGCCTCGCCGCTGGACGATGCCTGCTGGAAGGCGCAAGCCTCATCCAGCAGGCCCTGGTCGGCGGGGCACGACTGCGGTACGTCATGCGTGCCATCGATGCGACGGACCCCGAGCTCGAGTCCGCACTCGCTACCGCCAGCGTTCCCGTCCATGAGGTGCGCAACGGTCTGCTGCCGAAGGCAGTGGGCGGGTCCAAGCCGGTTTCCTGGGTCGCCCTCGCCGACTTGCCCGCGGAGGTCGCGGCGGACAGCGAGTGCAGCGATTTCGCCCTGGTCTGTGAGGGGATCGCCGACCCCGGCAACCTGGGGACGCTGGTGCGCTCCGCACGAGCACTCGGGGTGCGAGACGTGGTCCTGACCGACGATCAGACAGACCTCGGCTCCCGTAGGGTACTGGATGCGGCCCGGGGTTCAGTGCTGACCAGCCGGATACGCCGTTTCACCACCCCTGCCGCTGCCGTGAAGCAGCTCAAGGCGGCCGGCTATCAAGTCGTCGCCACCAGCCCCCGGGGCACCCATCTGCAGACCATGGCCCCGCTGCGCAATGGACCTGTCGCGCTCGTCATAGGCAATGAGTCCGCGGGGGTGAGCGAGGAAACGCTCGACGCCGCCGATCTGATCGTGCAGATTCCCATGGCCGGCGGCGTCGAATCGCTCAACGTCGGCGTGGCAGCCGGTATCAGCATCTATGAATTGCGGGCCAAAATGATCCTCACCATGCTTACGGAACACATCCGCGGCACGCTCGGCCGCGAGCTGAACGTCACCGCCCGCCTGGTGCGGGCCGCCCTCGACACCGAGTTGCGCAAGATCGGTGATCTCGACAGCCGGCAGATGGTGGCACTCATGGTCGTGGCATGCGAACGTTCCACCCCCCTGGCCGAGTTGCGCCGCGACATCGGCGCGGATACTGAGGAATTGACCGAGGTGCTGCGTCCGCTTCTGGACCGCGGCTACCTCGTCTCGGAATCGGCCGACGCCGTGTCTATCACCGCGGTCGGTGAGCAGGCGCTGGCGGCGATGTGGTCGTCCCAGGAGCGGGTGGAGGAGGAACTGCTCGCCGGCATGTCCTCCGGTGAACGTGACCAGCTACGCGACATGCTGCGCCGCGTACAGGCCAACGCGTCCCGGCTCTGCGAGTCCCACGAGCAGACCGGCCAGGTCACTGACCGCTGACGGCCAACTCCTCGTAGCCACCAGCTCTTTGGCCGGGTGCGCGTCCGTCCGGGCCGTCGTCCTGTCTCCGGATTCCCCGCTGGATGTCCCGGTGCCAGGCGACGGTCTCGGCCAGCCCTTCCTCGATCCGGCGGCGCGGCTGGTAGCCCAGTTCCGTGCGGATTTTGGTGATGTCGATGGCGTAACGCCGGTCGTGTCCGGGCCGGTCGGCGACGTGCTCGATCATGTCCGGCGCCGCTTCGCACAGCGCCACCAGAAGCTCGGCGAGCCGCAGGTTGCTCAGGTCGGTGCCGCCGCCCACGTTGTAGCACTGACCTGCGCGGCCACAGGTGCGGGCCAGTTCGATGCCCTGGACGTGGTCGTCCAGGTGAAGCCAGTTGCGGACGTGCAGCCCGTCCCCGTAGAGGGGGACCTTGCGCCCGGCGAGGAGTTCCGTGACGAAGCGGGGGACCGCCTTCTCCGGGTGCTGCCACGGTCCGTAGGTGTTCGATCCCCTGGTGATGCGTACGTCCAGGCCGTGCGTGCGGTGGTAGGAGAGGGCCAGCAGGTCGCCGGCGGCCTTGGAGGCGGCGTAGGGCGACGACGGCGCCAGCGGTGCTTCCTCCGTGCAGGAGGCGGACTCCGTGGATCCGTAGACCTCATCCGTGGACACCTGGACGAACGTCCGGGTGCCGTGTCGCAGTGCCGCATCGAGCAGGGTGTGGGTCCCCAGCACATTGGTGCGGACGAACGCCTCGGCAGAGCTGATGGAACGGTCGACATGTGACTCTGCCGCAAAGTGCACGACCTGATCGTGAGTGCGCAGGAGTTCGTCCACCAGCGGTGCGTCGCCCACGTCGCCCTGGACGAAGGTGAAGCGCGGGTCGTCGCATACCGGCGCCAGGCGTGCCGGGTCACCCGCGTACGTCAGCTTGTCCAGCACGGTCAGCCGGATCCGGGACGAGCTGCCGGGGGCGAGCAGGGTGCGCGCATAGTGCGAGCCGATGAATCCGGCCCCGCCCGTGACGAGAATGTGCTGCGTGGTCATGGTGGTCATGAGGAGATCTGCACCTTGCTGTGGTCGCCGAGGAAGAGACGGTGGGCTGCGGGCATCCGGGGCGCCGGTCTGACCTCGACCTCGTGTCCGATGAGGGATCCTTCGATGCGGTGTACCCCTTCCAGCGAGGCGCCCCTCAGCATGATCGAGTATTCGATGCCGCTGCCGACGACACTGCTCTGCTCCGCGAGGCTGGTGTACGGACCGACGTAGGAGTCGATGACCGCGGCGTCACGGCCGATCACGGCCGGGCCCACGATCCGGGAGCGGCACACCGTCGCGCCAGCCTCGATGTGTACCCGGCCGACGATCTGGCTCTCGGCGTCGACCGCACCGTCGATGCACGGCTGAAGGCCCTCCAGGGCAAGGCGGTTGGCCTCCAGGATGTCGAAGATGTTGCCGGTGTCCTTCCAGAAACCGCGGACCGGTAGCGAGCCGACCTGCCGGCCTTCGTCGATCAGCCACTGGATGGCCCCGGTGATCTCCAGCTCGCCCCGTGCCGACGGGACGATCGAGTCGACCGCCCGGTGAATGGCCGGCGTGAAAGCGTAGACGCCAGCGATCGCCTGGTCGCTCTTGGGGACGGCCGGTTTCTCCTCCAGTCCGTGGACCCGCCCGGTCCGGTCGTCGACCACGGCCACGCCGAAGGCGCTGGGGTCCTCCACGCGCGCGAGCAGCAGCATGGCGTCGGGGCGTTCCCGGCGGAAGGCGTCGACGAGTTCGGGGACACCACCGTCGACAAAGGTGTCACCGAGGTACATCAGGAAGTCCTGGTCGGCGAGGAAGGCACGGGCCACCAGCACCGCGTGTGCCAGGCCCCCGGGGCGGTCCTGGGGGATGTAGGTGATCTGCAGCCCGAACCGCGAACCGTCACCCACCGCCTTGCGGATGTCCCCGGCGGTGTCGCCGACGATGACGCCGACATCCGTGATGCCGGCCGCGGCGATTGCTTCGAGACCGTAGAAAAGAACCGGTTTGTTGGCCACGGGAACGAGCTGTTTGGCGGATGTGTGGGTGATCGGCCTCAGGCGTGTGCCTGCGCCGCCCGCCAGGACCAGTGCTTTCATACCTGCCACTCCCACGGTGCCCGGACCGTCCCGGTCATTTCGATGACGGCAGCGGTGCAGGTGTAACCGGCTCCACCAGCGTAGGGCAGTACCCGACCCCCCGGCGCGAGATTCCCCTCCTCCAGGAGGTGGGCCAGGCCCCCGAACTGGTCCCCCGTTCCCAGGTGTCCGGTGCGCCGGCCGAAGTCCCAGGTCGTGCGCTCCTCGGGCAGGCCGAGCAGGTGGTGGAACTCATAACGGCCGTTCCCCCGGTGGGTGGCCGGCAGTACCGCACAGGCGTGGTCGTCCACGGACGTGTCCGCGTCCGCCAACGCACTGTCGGCACTACGGCTCAGCAGCCGGTCGTCCGAACCGTCGGAGGCGGGCGACGAGGCGTAGTCCTCGGCCCGCTGGAGCAGGGGAACGGGGACCTTGCCGCCGGGTGCGTCGGCGAACAGTTCGTTGCCCCGGCCGGCCGGCCCCAGTGTGTTGTCGGCGAGGGTCACCGTGGCCAGGAGGCGCGCGAACCTCGCGCGGCTCGACAACAGCAGTGCCGTTTCGCCCTCGCCGTAGGCGCACACCTCCTGGGAGTTCCATCGGTCGATGGCGGGAGCGGCGAACCGGTCGCCGGTGGTGAGCAGCGCTGTAGTGACTGCCGAAGGGCCTGCGGTGAGACATGCCGCGGCCATCTCCAGGGTGCCGAGACGGGGGTTGGACCGCTGCTGGACGTCGAAGGCAACGGGGTGGGCGCCGACCGCGCCGGCCGCCACATAACTGGCCGCGACCCACATGTCCAGGCCCTGGAACCACAGTCTGCTGTGCAGCACTAGGCGGATGTCCTGGGGATCCAGGCCGGATTGGCGTACTGCCGCCCGCCCCGCGCGGACCGCGAGGTCGGCCGCCGCTTCATCGGATGAGACGCGTACCGAGACGTAGTCGAGCTGGGCCCGGCGCTCGGCCGTCATGCGGCCGGCCGCCACGTCGGACTCCGCGGAGGCCGGGGACGCAAGCGCCGTACCGACCGCGGCCACGTACAACTCCTGCTTCCAGTGCATGGGGAGCTCCTGAGCTCTGGGGAACGTGCATCGCTGATCACTCGGCGCGACGGCGCCACAGGCAGTACCAGCCGTAGGGTGTGGCGGCGTCCTTGTCCGGAGCCGCACTGCCGAGCTCCATGTGCTCCACCTGAAATTGGGAGCCGAAGGCTTCCCACAGGTCGGTGCTGGAGACCCCGAACGTCCGCACGAAGTGACTCGCCGCGTCCGCCTCCAGCTGCCCGAGGCGCTGGCTGGAGACGCAGCGCAGGACGTAGAGGCCATTGGGGCGCAGCACCCGCGCGATGCCCTCCGCGAACCGTGCACGCTCGGGCGCGCGCAGGCAGTGGAAGCAGCCTCGGTCGGTTACGGCGTCGAACTGGCGGTCTTCAAAGGGGAGTTCTAGGACGTCGGCGACGTGCCAGTCAACGGTGTACCCGTACACCTCGGCGAGCGCCCGGCCACGCTCGACGGCCCGCGGCGCGATATCGACGGCAGTCACGTCGAAGCCCGCGCCGGCGAGGTACACCGATTCCGAACCGACGCCGCACCCTATGTCCAGTACGGAGCCGCCCTGCGGGAGGGCGCCGGACCGCACCAACTCCACGAGTTCCGGAGCGGCCGTAGCCGTTGTCCACTGCTGTTCGGACGGGTCCGTGTTTTCGTAAGCCTGGAAATAGTAGTCACGAATTTCCTGCCCGGAGCTGCTGATGGCGTTCATGTTCCCTGCCTTGGCAATATGACGGGTCGGCCCTTGCGATTCTTCGGCCGCCGAACAGACCGGGTCAAGCGGCGCCGGCAATTCCTGCGGCAATCCCGCGCAGTGTGTATCGGGTTCCCGCACCACGGTTGCATTCCGGCCGGATGCGCTCGTGCCGGGTCATAGTCTGCGACACAGGTTCGGACTGTCCCGAAGGCGACGCAAGGGAGCTGACAGTGTCTGAGGCCGAAACGGATGCACCGGAAACGGACGTGGCATTCCTGCCGACCAGGCGGCGTTGCCCGCTGGATCCACCCGAGGAGTACCGCCGCATCCGCAAGGAGGGTGCGCCGTGCCGGGTGAAACTACCAGGGGGCCAGGAAGGCTGGCTGGTCACGCGGTACGCCGATGTGCGCGCGGTCCTGGCGGATACGCGGCTGAGTTCGCGTACGCACGGGGTGGCGCCAGCGGAGGGTGATGGGCCCGCCTGGATACCTCCCGGCATGTTCATCCTGATGGATCCCCCGGAGCACACCCGCTACCGCCGGCTACTGAACGAGGGGTTCTCCGCGCGCCGTATCCGGAAGCTGAAGCCGAGGATCGAGCAGATCGTCGAGGACCGTCTAGCGGCGATGGAGCGCCTGGGCGACGGTCCGGTGGACCTGGTCCGCGAGTTCGCGCTGCCGATTCCGTCCCTTGTCGTCTGCGAGCTGCTGGGAGTGCCGTACGAGGATGTCGCCGAATTCCAGCGCACGTCGTCGACGCTGCTGTCGCTGGAGGGCGATGCCGAGGTCGATGCGGCGCGGGACGCGGTGTGCCAGTTCATCCACCGCCTCGTGGTCGCCAAGCGCGACCGGCCGGCGGATGACCTCCTCAGCGAGCTGATCACGGCGGGCGGGACACAGCCGCCGTTGACCGACGAGGAACTGGTCGGCATGGGCACGCTGCTGCTGGTGGCCGGGCACGAGAGCACGGCGAGCATGCTGTCGCTCGGCGTGCTGACCCTGCTGGAGCACCCAAAGTGGCTCGCCGCACTGCAGGCCGATCCGGACGGTGCCGAACGCGTCGTTGACGAACTCCTGCGATATCTGACGGTATTTCAGTTCGGGCTGTTCCGCACCGCTCAGGAGGACATGGAGCTTTCGGGCGCGGCGATCCGGAAGGGGGAGACGGTGGTGGCCTCCCTGGCGCCGGCCAACCGCGACGCCGACCGGTTCCCCGACCCGGACGTTTTCGATCCGGCGCGGCGGCGCGGGAGGCACCTCGCCTTCGGCCACGGGGTGCATCAATGCGTCGGCCTGCAGTTCGCCAGGGTCGAACTCGCCGTCGCCCTAGGCGCGTTGGTCCGGCGATTCCCGAAGCTGGCCCTTGCCGCTCCCGCGGAGCGGCTGCGGTTCCGCGAGGACGCCGTCGTGTACGGCGTGGAAGAGCTGCCGGTCAGGTGGTGACCCGGGGGTGGCGGCGGTTCCCACCGGTGGGCCCGGTGGGAACCGCCGCCACCCGATCACCGGAAGTCGTCGACGTGGTCCGCCAGCCAGTCCTCGAAGCTGAGCGCGGGACGACCGGTCAGTTCCCGTACGGCGTTCCCGGCCTGTGACCACGGTGCCTGACTGTCCCTCAGTGCGTCCAGTGTGGCCGCGGCATCGGGACCGCACCACGCGAAGTACCGCAGTGCCGTCTCCTGCGGTACCTCCTCGAAGCGCAGCGGACGGCCGAGCGCCCCGCCGATGAGCCGGGCCTGTTCCGCGGCACTGATCCGTTGGGCGCCGGTGACGCGGAGCACCCGGCCTTCGTGGCGGGGCTCCGTCAGGGCGCGCGCGGCCACCTCGGCAAGGTCTTCCGGGGCTACGGGTGCCGTGACGACATTGCCGTACAGGGCCCGGACCACACCGTCGGTCCGGATGCCATCCGCCCACTCCAGAGCATTCGACGCGAAGGCACCTGCACGCAAGAACGTCCAGGACAGCCGGCTCTCCCGCACTATCCGCTCGCCGGCGGCGTGCCAGCGCCCGATGGTCTCGAGCGGCTCGCCTTCCACGCTCAGCGAGGACAGCAGCACCAGCCGCCGGACGCCGGCCTGTTCGGCCGCAGTGACGAGTCCGGCCACGTGATCGGGCATCCGGGAGGCCCGGGTCGCCACGAAGACGCTATCCACCCCCCGCAGCGCGGCCTCCAGTGAATCGGGCAAATCCAGGTCCCCCGCGACCGGCTGCACGCCGTCGAGGCCCAGCAGCGCATCCGGTTGCCTGCTCAGCGCGCGGACCGGCACACCGCGCTGCACCAGCTCCGGGACCAGCGCCCGGCCGACGTTCCCCGTGGCTCCCACTACCAGAATCATCCCACTTCCTTTCACAGGCTAATCATCAGGCACCAAATCATTTGCACCTTGATTGTTTGGCCCCTATGCTTCCACCATGCCACTCCGCGACGAACTCCACGCCGACCTTGAGCAAGCGGCACTGCCACACCTGGTCTCCCTCGCCGGACACGTGGTCAGTCGCAAATGGGACCGCCTGGCCAGCCGTCAGCACGGCGTCTCCGCAGCCGGGGTGAACGTCCTGCTCGTCCTCACCCGGGGCGAGGCGACGCATCGGGGAATCGCCCGCCGCTGCTGGGTGCACCCGTCGACCCTCACCGGAGTCGTGGACACCCTGGAACGGGACGGACTCGTCAGCCGTCACCGCTCGGAGCAGGACCGGCGCCAGGTGCAGCTGACGCTGACCCCGCAGGGCGAGAAGACCATAAGAGACATCGGCGAGGAGATCCGCGCCGAATTCCCGCCGACCGACATCGAGCAGGACGAAGCGTCGGTAGCCATCGTGCGTGCCTTTCTGATCGAACTGATCACGAAGAACTACAGGGAGGAGCAGGGCCGTTGACCCAAGAACTCCGCGTCCCACCACAGACAGCGGCAGCCGCCCCGGCGCGCGCCGCGGTCGAGGTGCGCGACCTGGTGAAGAAGTACCCGAAACGCGCCGTCAACGCAGTCGACGGACTGTCGTTCACCGTGGCGCCCGGAGAGGTGTTCGGCCTGCTCGGCCCGAACGGCGCAGGAAAGAGCACGACGCTGGGCATACTGACGACCCGGATCGTCCCCACGAGCGGCGCGGTGTTCATCGGCGGCGTCGACGTATCCTCGTCGTCCGTCGAGGCGCGCTGCCGACTCGGCGTCGTACCGCAACATAACAACCTCGACCGCTCGCTCTCCGCCCGGCACAACCTCCTCTTCCACGCGGCGTACCACGGTGTGCCCCGTAAGGTGCGCCTCGCGCGCGCCGATGAGCTGCTGGACGTGTTCGGGCTCGGCGACCGGGCGGAGGACCGCGTCGACTCGTTCTCCGGCGGCATGGTGCAGCGCCTGATGATCGCCCGTGCCCTCATCCACGAACCCGAGGTTCTCTTCCTTGACGAACCGTCCACCGGGCTCGACCCGCAGGCCCGCCTCTTCGTCTGGGACCGTGTCGAGGAACTGCGCAGCCGGGGCGTGACCATCGTGCTGACCACGCATGACATGGAGGAAGCCGCGGAACTGTCCGACCGGGTCGCCATCGTGGACCACGGCAGGATCCTCGCCCTGAACACACCCGAGGAGCTCGCCCGCACCCTGGGCGGCCAAGCCGTCCTGGACATCACGGTGAACGTCCCCCAGAACGGCATCCCCGACGGTCTTCTGACCAGCCTCTGCGACCTGGACAGCGTGCAGCGCGTCGAATGCACGGACGCCTCCGCCACCGCCACGGATCTGCGCCTGTACACCACACAGGACCCTGCCGCGGTGCTCGTCCCGGTGACCCGGATGCTGGCCGACAGCGGAACGCCGCTGTCCGGCGTCCGCGTCGGCAGGCCCACCCTTGAGGACGTCTTCATTCAGCTCACCGGAAGGGGACTGCGATGACCGCCGTGCACCCCGCAGCGGTACCGGCCGGCCGCAAGAGCCCGCGGGCAGGCACGGTCTTCCTGGCCGTGCTCAGTCGCGATGTATTCGTCACCACTCGCCGGGAACTGGGCGTGTTCCTCAGCCAGGTCACAGTGCAGCCGCTGTTCATGCTGTTCGTGTTCGTCAAGGTCCTGAGTGGCATGAGCTACGTCGGCAAGGACTTTGGCGATGTGCTGCTGCCCGGGGTCATCTCCATGGCCGGCTTCGTCGCCGCCTTCCAGACGGTTGCCCTCCCTCTCATCATGGAGTTCGGCTACACGAAGGAGATCGAGGACCGGCTGCTGGCACCCATCCCGCTCCGCCTGCTGGCGGTGGAGAAGATGGTGATGGCAACGCTCCGTGCCGTGTTCGCCGCTCTCCTCATGTATCCGCTCAGCGCGCTGGTCGCCGGCTCCGCTCCCTGGCGGGCGGCCGGCCTGCCTTGGATGCTGCTCTGCCTCGTGCTCGGCGGCTGGGCCGGCGGAGCCATCGGCCTGATCCTGGGCACCGCGCTCCCACCGCAGCGGGTGAACATCATGTTCGCCTTGATCCTCACGCCGCTCATGTTCACCGGAGGGATCCAGTACCCATGGCCGTCGCTGGACGGCATGCGGTGGTTCCAGGTGGTGACGGCGCTCAATCCCATGACGTACCAGAGCGAAGGACTGCGCGCCGCTCTCGTGCCGTCCGTCGACCACATCCCGCTCAGTGTGAGCCTGGGTGTTCTGCTGGTCATGGACATCGCCCTGACGGCCCTGGGGATCCGGGGGTTCCGGCGGCGCGCCCTGGGCTGAGGGCGGCCGTGCGGCCCGCATCACGGCGTGGGCCGCGGGCTGCCGGGCGCCGGGTGGCCGGCGTCCGGCGCCAGGCCGGCGAGTTGCGCCACGAGCGATTCGGGCGGCGGGAGGGCATCGTTGCGCTGTCGGAGCCTGAGCGCGGCGGCGCGGTAAGACGCCTGCGAGAGCAACGTCTCGAGCGCCGCGCGTACGGAGTCCACGGTGGCGGCGTGGTTCTCCACGGCGACCGCGATTCCGGCCGCCACGAGGCGCTCCGCGATCAGCGGCTGGTCAAAGCCGCACGGCAGGCACAACTGGGGGACACCGGCGGCCACGGCGGTCATTGCGCTGCCGCCACCCGAGTAATGGACCACGGCGGCACAGCCGTCGAGGACGCGATGCAGCGGAGCACCCACCAACGGTATTACGGAAGGTGGCAGTTCACCGCAGTGCGCCAACTCCTGCCGGCCGATGAGCAGCAGCACCTCCACCCCCAGTTCGTCCGCCGCCTGCAGCACGGCCGGCACCCGCAGGGAGTCCGGCCCGAAAGCGCGATACACCGAACGTCCCCACACCACGCAGATACGTGGCCGGGCCGATCGGGCCGGCAGGTCATTCACGTCCCCCGGCCCGTTGTACGGCGCGTACCGAGCCGGGAGCCGGAGGACGCCGGGCACAGCAGCCTGGGCGAGCGGCTCGGGGCAGGGGTCGATGACGACGGCCCGGCGTGCCGAGTCGCCGACGGCGCCGCCGGTCCCGTGCAGGCCGTGCCGGGCGAACGCCCCGCTCAAGTCCCGCGGAAGGAAGTCCCGGCTGCGGCGCTCCGGAGCACAACCGATCGGGCCCCACCGGTCCGCAGGGCCGACGGGGCCCCACAGGTGCATGACGGCGGGCACACCTGTGAGGCGCGCTGCGAACGGCCCCTCCGCGCTCAGTAGATCGTGGACGACCACGTCCGGGACCCAGTCCCGGACGAAGTCCGCCGTCGCGTCGGTACTCGCCCGGTGCAGCTCGGTCAGGGCGGGCTCGGTCGCGCCCCACCACTGGGGGAAGTCGAACCGCTCGGGGTCCGCAAGGGGCTCCCCGGTGTCGGGGTGCAGCGGCGGCGACGCGTACGGCCAGGCACCTTCGTACGCGCTGAGCAGGTTGCCCAAGCGGGCCTTGACGAGCATGTCCATCGAGGAGAGGACGGGGACAGCCCGCAGACCCGCTCGGGCGAGCGCGGCAGCCTGCGACGCGTCGCACAGGACCCGGACGCAGTGCCCGGACCGCTCCAGGGCCCGCCCCAGCGGGACCATGGGATCGTAGTGTCCCGGCCAGGCCGAGACGGCGAAGAGTACGCGCACGGTGATGTTCTCCCCTCCGCGCCGACGGGTCAGTCGGCTCGCAGCCGATCGAGCAGACTTCCGGCCACGTCCAGGAACTCCTCGGGCGACCTCACGGTCATCTGCAGATCGATGAGGGCCTCCTCCGCGCCCGCCTCGGCGCCGGCGCGCAGATATGCGGCCACGGACTCCACGGTGTTCCCGGCCGGATGGCGCGGGGCGGAGGCGGGTCCGAGCACCGGGTTGGTCCGCAAGACCATCCGAAGGGCCTCGGGATCACGGCCGGCCTCGGCGGCAGCCCGCCGCACCGCGGACCACATGTGTCCCAGCACCGGAACGGGCAGATCCGCCGGCAGCCAGCCGTCGGCCCGCCGCCCCACCCGCGCCAGCGCCGACGGGTGGAAGGCCGCCAGGTAGACGGGCGGGCGAGGACGCTGCACCGGCCCCAGCTCGACGTGGGACGGCGGGACGCTCCACAGCCGCCCCTTGTGCTGCGCCGGACCGTCCTCGGCCCAGAGCGCATCCAGGACATCGAGGACCTCCTCGACCCGCTCGCCCCGGCCCTCGTAGGGAACTCCGATGGCCTGGTACTCATCCCGCGACCAGCCCAGACCGAGCCCCACATCGAGCCGGCCGCCGCTGAGCCGGTCCACGGAAGCCAGTGTCCGTGCAAGCAGAACCGGCGGATACCAGGGCGCGACAAGGACGTTGGTGCCCAGGCGGACGCGCTCGGTGACCGCCGCCACGGCTCCGAGGACACTGACCGGGTCGAGGAAGGCCCGGTACTCCCGCGGTATGGGCCCGGGGCCCTCGGGAGTCGAGTACAGGCTCCGCGGTTCGACCGGGACCAACGCCCGGTCGCCCACCCAGAGGCTGTCGAATCCGGCCCGCTCGGCGGCACACGCCAGTCGCGTCAGGTGGAGGGCATCGGCAAACGGTCCGTACTGCGGCAGCGCCAGGCCTATGCGCATCGTCGCGTACTCCTTCCGGAGGTGGGAATCTTCTGGCTCAGGGCTGCAGGCCGAGCTGCTGCATCAGGCTCAGCCGGTCGAAAACCGCACTCCAGCTCACGATCCGCCCGTCTCGGACCTCAACCTTGTCCACGGCCCGCCAGCGCAGCTTCTTGCCCGTCGGCTCAATCCGCTGCCCGTTGGGGTGGACCAGCGCACCGCTGTGGGTCCCGGCGAAGAAGAGCTCCACGGCGATGGCGGAGCCGTCGGCGGATTCCACCTCGGAGACCACCTCGCGGCGGAGGTCGGGATAGGCGGCAACGTGCCTGGTGAGCACACCCTTCGCATAGTCGCTGCCGGTACCTTCGGTGGTGGAGGTACGGAACACCGCGTCGGATGCGAAGAGTTCGTCCAGCTGGTCGAGGCTCCCCGCCTCCACCGCTGTCCAGACCGCATCCCACAGTTTCTTCGCGGTGGTGGCCATCGATATCACTCTCCTAATGCGCTGTCATTCCCTTCGCCACAGCATGAAATTGCCGGAACGCATATTGGCGGGAGCGGGTTGTACCGCGCTCACGTGCGGGTTATCCGCAACGGCACGGCGGTTCCCCATCAGATTGTCGCCCAGGTGATTCGTAGCGGCGCAGAAGCGATTGACAGTGCTCGACGGGAAATTGCAGAGTGCCAATGCGCACAGCGCCAATGCACCGCCAATGCACCGCCAATGCACTCGGCGTCAAATGCGCACAGCACCGGATGAGATGAAGCCCGGGGCAATTAATTCGCACCGCCCAACCATTCTTCGCCGACCTCGGAGGTCTGCCATGTCCACAAGCTCCGCGAGCACGGCCACGGTGGGGAAAGACCCGCTCCCCGTCCTCGAACTGGCGATGGCTTTCTACGGCTCCCGCGCCTTGATGAGCGCGCTCGAACTGGGGGTCTTCACCGCGCTGGCGGAGGGTGCCGTGGACCGTACCGTCCTGGAGGAGAAGCTGGGGCTGCACTCCCGCACCTCGCGGGACTTCCTCGACTCCCTGGTGGCCCTGGGACTGCTGACCCGCGAGGGTGGCGAGTACGCCAACTCGGCTCTCGCCCAGCGCTTCCTGGTGCGCGGCACGGACCCCTACGTCGGCGGCTTCGCCGAGATGGGCAGCGCCTCGCTGTACCCGCTGTGGGGCAAGCTGACCGACACCCTGCGCACCGGCGACCCGCAGATCCCGGAGGACAGCAACTTCTTCGAGGGCCTGTACCGGCGCCCGGACGCCGCACGGAAGTTCATGGACGCCATGGACGCCTTCAACGCCGACATCGCCGCCACGCTGGACGAACTGGCTGACTGGGAGTCCTACGCCACCCTGACCGATGTCGGGGGCGCCCGGGGTGACCTGGCCGCACGGCTGGTCACCGCATATCCGCAGCTCTCCGCGGTCTGCATGGACCTGCCCGGCGTACGCGCCCTCTTCGATGAGCGGGTGCGGGAGGCAGGCGTGGCGGACCGGGTCACCTTCCACAGTGCCGACTTCGTGTCCGACGCGCTGCCAGCGTCGGACGCCTACATCTTCGGCCACATCCTTCACGGCCGGGACCTTGACCAGCGACGCGACCTCGTCGCCAGGGCCTATGCCGGACTCAACCCGGGCGGCAGCCTGTTCATCTACGACCGCATGATCGACGACAACCGGGACACCAAGGTCCTCAGCCTGCTGGGCAGCCTGGGAATGGCCCTGGTGTCCCGCATCGGCAGCGAGTACACGCCGTCCGACTGCCGGTCATGGCTGGAGGAAGCCGGGTTCCAGGTCGTCGACGTCCGGCCACTCGCCGTCACGGACACCATCATCGTTGCCCGTAAGCCCTCCTGACCCGCAGGTCACGACAACCGGACGGTCCCGCCCCCCGAAGAAGAAGGACGGTCACGATGGACGACGACGCCGAGGTGATGGCAGGCCAGGAGGTCTACTCGGAACGCGTCTTGAAGTTCTATGACCTTCTGGTGCTCCGTCTCACCAGCAGTTTCGTGTGGCGGTGTCCTCCAGGTGTCATGGCCCGCCTGCATGAGCGGAATCTGGGCGAGCGCCACCTCGAGCTGGGTGTCGGTACGGGGTACTTTCTCGATCGGGGACGGTTCCCCGTACCACGGCCCGCCATCGACCTGGTGGACCTCAACCCGGATGCGCTGGCCCACGCCGCACGCCGGCTGGCCCGCTACCGCCCCGGGGTGCACCGCGCCAACGTCCTCGAGCCGCTGCCGGTGCCGGATGGGACGTTCGACTCCGTCGGCATGAACCTGCTGCTGCACTGCCTCCCCGGAGGCAGTCTGCGGGCCAAGGAGTCCGTGGTGAAGAACGCGGCGACCGCTGCCCGCAAAGGCGGCCGCGTCTTTGGCAGCACGATCCTGGCCGAGGGCGTCGAGGTGAATCCGGCCGCGCGGGCGATGCTGCGCAACCACAACGAGCGGGGCATTCTCCAGAACGCCGGTGACAGCCTTGCGGATCTCCAGTGGGTATTGCACGAGCACCTCACCGATGTCGTGATCCGCGTCCGGGGCTGCATAGCGCTGTTCGAAGCCACCGCGGGCTGATGGCCGGACGCCACCCGAGAGGAACCTCCACCACATGACCGACCACGACGAGGTGACGGTCGCCGCCGGAGGAGCGGCGCAGCCAGCCGTGCGGCGCTTCCCCTTCAACGTGCCACCGCAGCTGACGGCCCCGGCACCGGATACGTATGCCGACCTGCGGGAGAACGATCCGGTGCATCGGGTCGAGCTGCCGTACGGGGGGCAGGCATGGCTGGTGACCCGGTACGCGGACGTCCGAACCGTGCTGGCCGACCCGCGCTTCAGTCGCACCGCGGCGTCGCGGCCGGAGGCTCCACGTTTCGAACCCGTACCACCGCCTCCCGTCGGGGTATTCGTCTCCGACCCCCCGGAGCACACCCGGCTCCGTTCCCTGGTGGCCACGGCCTTCACGCGTCGCCGGGTCGAAGCCTTGCGACCTGGGGTCCGGGCGTCCGTACAAGCGCTGATCACGCGGATGGAGGAGGCCGGTCCGCCCACTGATCTCGTGACGGACTTCGCTCTTCCGCTGCCGGTCGCGGTGATCTGCGACCTGTTCGGTGTACCCGAGGGCGACAGGACTCGCTTCCGGCAGTGGTGCGACGCGCTGCTGTCGACGACGTCCATGACTGAGGAGCAGATCCACTCCTCCCGCGGCCAACTCTTCGGCTATCTCTCCTCGTTGGTGGCGCAGAGGCGCCGGGACCCCGCCGACGACCTGCTCAGCGGGCTCGTCAAGGCCCAGGTGGAGGACGATCGCCTCACGGAGGAAGAACTCGTCGTCTTCTCCGGTGGGCTCCTAGTGGCCGGCTACGAAACCAGCGCGAGCCAGCTCGCCAACTTCACCTGCCTGCTGCTGCGCGACCCCGAGCGCTGGAAAAAGCTGAGCGCGGGAGCGGAGCAGGTGGAGACGGTGGTCGAGGAACTGCTGCGCTATGTGCCGTCGCTGGACATCGGGGGGTTCACCCGGGTCGCGACGGAAGACATCGAGCTGAGCGGTGTCCTGGTACGGGCCGGCGAGACGGTCGTGCCCGTACTCGGCTCCGCCAACCGCGATGCTTCCGTCTTCGCCGAGCCGCACCATCTCGACCTGACGCGCGCGACCAACCCTCATATCGCCTTCGGATACGGACCGCACCGCTGCATCGGTGCGCAACTCGCCCGGGTCGAGTTGCAGGAGGCGTTCACCGCGCTGCCCGGCGCCTTCCCCGGACTGCGGATCGAGGCCGAACCACGCTGGAAGACGGGGACGATCATGCACGGGCTGGCCTCGCTCCCCGTGTCCTGGTGAACCGCCCCCGCCCCCACGCCGCCGCCACACACCACAGCCCAGCAGGCCAGGAGGAACAGAACATGATCGCCCGTAAGACACTTCCAGCACCGTACGCCGACTTCAACAAGAGCACCGGCGCTCCCGGTCGGCACATGTCCCAGGACGGCCTCACGCCCCAGCAGCGGCTGGCGGCCCCTGACCCTCGGACGTTCGGCTTCTTCGGCTTCCAGGTTCCCAGCGACACCCGTACCTTCGAGTACCCGTTCGCCGCCACCCGCATCGACGCGGGGCAGGGGCTGCGGGTCCTGGACGTCGGCGGCGGTCTGTCCGGACTCCAGTTCCTGCTGGCCCAGCGCGGCTGCAAGGTGACCACCGTTGACCCGGCGGCGCGCCAGTCGCCCTGCGCGGAGGAAGCCGGAGAGGCGGGAGCCCGGTTCTCTCCGGGCTACTGGATGGCGCTGAAGCCGGCCGATCACGCGCGGATCAACGAGCTGTTCGGCACCGAGGTGGAACTCGTCGCCGATGAGATCCAGCACTGGGACGGGCCCTCCGGCGTATTCGACCGGGTGGTGTGCCTGTCCGTGCTGGAACACGTCGGTCCGGCCGAGGCGCGCGAGATGGTCACGTCGATGGTCGACCGTCTCGCCCCCGGTGGCCTGCTGCTGCTGACGGTGGACCTCTTCCTCGACCTGGAACCGTTCGGCGTACTGAAGGAGAACGTCTGGGGACGCAGCCACGACGTCCACCAGCTGCTCGCCGGTCTCCCCCTCACGCTGAAGGAAGGGGACCGGCAGGAGCTGCTGGGCTTCCCGGAGTTCGACCGGGAGAGGGTGGTGCGCCTGCTGCCGGAGCTCCTGGTGGGCCGGCACTACCCGGTCATGACGCAGGCACTCGTCCTGGAGAAGACCTCCGCAGGCGTCGCTTTCTCCTGAAGAAACCTCCGGCCGTACCGTCAAAGGAAGCCGCATGCGCATACTCTTCAGCACCCTGCCGTCCCGTGGGCACTTCTACCCCCTGGTGCCACTGGCATGGGCCCTGCAGGCCGACGGGCACGAGGTGGCTGTCGCGACCACCGCCAGCTTTTCGGCCGCGGTGACCGCGTCCGGGCTCTGCGCACTCGAGACGGTCGCCGACATCGACATGCGCCGCATGATCGGCGAGGATCGTCAGGGTCGGCCGGTGCCCGACCCTAACGATATCGAGGGCAAACTGCACCGCAGCGGCCGCGGATTCGCCAGAGCCAATGTCGCGACGCTCCCTGCCGTACGGGAGCTGACGCACGACTTCTCACCCGACGTAGTGATGAGCGAACCTACCGACTTCGCGGGACGGCTCGCGGCGTTCGCCGCCGGCCTCCCTCATATCGTGCACGAGTGGGGACTTCCCGTACCCGGGCGCATGATGGACGGACTGACGGCCGAACTCGAGCCCGAACTCGCAGACTTGGATCTCACCGCACCGCCCGACCCGCGCCTGCACATCGACGTGTGCCCGCCCTCCCTCTCCGGAGCGCGTACAGACAGCCAGCGCTACCTGAACATGCGGTACACGCCGTTCAACGGCGGCGGACGGTTGCCCACGTGGGTGCGGACGCGGGCGGCACGACCGAGGGTGTGTGTCACCTTCGGCACCATGATCGGTGTCTACCCAGGAGCCGCCGAGTCCATCGCAGAGCTGGCTTCGACTCTTCTCTCCGCAGGGAACGACGTGGTGCTCGCGGTCGGCGACGAGCTCGCCCCCCACATCCGCACGCTGTGTCCCGATGTACGGCACATCGGCTGGCTCCCGCTGCACGGTGTCCTGCCCGCGTGCGACGTGCTGGTCCACCACGGCGGGTCTGGCAGTTCCCTCACGGCGATGTGCGCGGGCGTACCGCAGGTCGTCACCCCTTACGCGACCGATCAGTTCAGCAACGCGGCACACGTGGCCCGAGCGGGCGTGGGCATCCGCCTCGACCAGGGCGGCACGGGCCCGGAAGACGTGGCCGCCGCCTGCGCCCGCATCGTCGGGGAACCCCGCTTCGCCGAGCAGGCCGGCCTCTTGCGGGAGGACATCACGGGTCAGCCCTCCCCAGCCACACTAGCCGCCCGACTTCCCTCGCTCCTTGGGGAGTCGGCCGTGTGACGGCTGCCAGAGCCCCGGTCCGTCCTGCCTCTGCTGCCGAGGCGGACCGGTTGCGGGGCATCGCTGACGCGTGGTGGGCCGGGTTCCGGAGCGAGCCGGGTGGTGCGGGCGGTGAAGCTGATGGGGGGCGTGTACGCCGCGAGCGACATCTTCCCGAGCTGTATCAGGAGTTCCGAGTTGCGCGGCAGTAAGCGCCGCCTCCCTGGCGGGCGAGGACGGCGGAGCGGTGCTCGGCGATGCCCAGCCTTTCGCCGAGGTCATCAGCCTGTTTGCCTCCGAGGTGCTGGTGACGCCGAGTCCCTGTTGCTGGGGGTTCCCGGCGCCACCAGGACTGGTGGTGTGTCAGTTGGTGTCACCAGGCGATGATCATCAGGCCGCCTCCACCGTTGCTGCCGGAGGTGCCGTCCATGCCGGCGTTGGCGTTCCAGCCGCTGGACCAGCCCTCCGCGCCTCCTCCGCCGTTTCCGCACGCTCCGCCCTTTCCTCCGGTACCGCCGGTGGCGATGCCGGCCGGGACGGTGAGGACGGTGCCGTCGGGGAGTGTTAGTGCGCCGGGGCCCGGCCGGGTTCCGCCGTCGCCGGGCCTGCCGTAGTTGTTGTGGAAGCGGCCCGTGTGTCCGCCGCGACCGGGGATGTGGTCGGGCGAGCCGGTGCCGGACTGGCCAGCCCTGCCCTCACCGCCCTGGCCGCCGTTGGCGCAGCGCACGCCTGTGCACCAGCCCTGAAAACGCCCGAAATGCCTTGCGTCCGGCCCGCATGGCCGGACGCGGACGACAAAACTCGGCGTACACGTCCACGATGTCGGCCACCTGCACGCCCCGAAATCGCCCCGGATTCGACCCCGACAGGTTGTTCAAGCCGAGAAGATACCCTCTGACCTGCGGGAATAAGGTGGGGCGGACGAGTCGGCCTATACGCCGGGTTTTGTCTCCGGGCGACCTTGCGGTCGGCCGGGAGGCGGCCATCCATCTAGGGCTGTCGTTGCCGGCAGCCTCGTGCGGTCTACCCGCGGACTCGGGCGGGCAGCCCTCGATCGTCCGCGCAGGGCCATCAGCCGATGGCCCCTCTTGACCTTGCTCCGGGTGGGGTTTACCTAGCTGCCCAGGTCGCCCTGGGCACTGGTGGTCTCTTACACCACCGTTTCACCCTTACCGAGGACCGAGGTCCCCGGCGGTTTGCTTTCTGTGGCACTGTCCCGCGGGTCACCCCGGGTGGGCGTTACCCACCACCCTGCCCTGTGGAGCCCGGACGTTCCTCGGGGGGATCGATGATCCCCACGCGACCGCCCGGCCGGCTCGTCCGCCGTGCCGACCATGCTACCTGGCGGATTCCGGCGGCTTGACCTTGCCGTTGCGGCAACGTTTCTACTGGCCGCATGCGTATCGGGGAACTCGCCGGGATGGCCGGCGTCAGCACGCGGACCATTCGGCACTACCACCATCTCGGGCTGCTCCCGGAGCCGGAGCGGCGGGCGAACGGCTACCGGGAGTACGGGCTGCGTGACGCGGTGGCGCTGGCGCGGGTGCGGCGACTGACGGAGCTCGGGCTCGGGCTGGAGGAGGTCCGGGACGTGCTGGCGGACGACGCCGGTCGGGAGCTGCGGGAGGTGCTGGCGGAGCTGGACGCGGACCTGGCGCGGCAGGAGGAGGCGCTGCGGGCCCGGCGGGCGCGGCTGGCGGAGCTGCTGCGGCGTACCGAGGAGCCGGGCGGGCTGCCGGAGGAGGGGCCGGTGTCGGAGCAACTGGCGGAACTCTTCGCGGAGATGGCGCGGACGTCGGCGGCGCTGCCCGGGCCGGAGCCGGCGATGGCGGTGCGGGAGCGGGAGATCCTGGCGCTGCTGGAGGCGTCGGGCGACGGCCGGGCGCGGGGAGCGATGGCGGCGGCGCTGCGGGAGATGTTCACGGAGCCGGGCTCGATGGAGCGGGCGTATGCGGCGTACGGGCTGCTGGACGCGCTGGCGGGGGCGGCGGTGGACGATCCGCGGGTGGCCGAGGCCGCGCGGGCGATGGTGGAGTGCGTGCCCGAGGAGGTGGTGGCGGCGATCGCGGCCGGGGCCGTGGAGGGCTCGGGGCGCGGGGCCGAGGTCTGGGCGGAGCTGCTGGTGATGGAGCTGGCGCCGGCGCAGGCGGAGGCGATGCGGATGGCCATGCGGATGATCGCGGAGGGGGAGCGATGAGGGGACGGGGAGCGCGGAAAGGGATGAGCGGGCGCGGGGTCGGGGTGCGGGTACGGTCGCTGCTTCGGCATGAAGGGCGGTGGCTGGCGAGTCTGGTGTGGTGGGTGGCGCGGCGGCGGGTCGGGGTGCCCGCGGGGGCGCGGGCGCTGCCGTACGCGGGGGCGCAGGCGGCGCTGCTGTACGGCCTGACGTTCGTGTTCGCGGTGGAGACGGTCGGGGTGAGCGTGCTGCTGCGGGACACCCCGGGGCTGCACGCGGTGATGCTGGTGGTCGACGTCTACACCGTGCTGATGGTGCTGGGGAGCCAGGCCGCGGCGGTGACCCGGCCGCATGTGGTGGGGGCGGACGGGGTGGTGCTGCGGGACGGTGCCCGGATGACGGTGCGGATTCCGTTGGAGCGGATCGCGTCGGTGCGGTACGACCTGCGGTTCGGGCGGAGCGCGCGGGCGGCCGGAGCGGGGGACGACGGGGCGGAGGACGACGGGATGCTGGAGCTGGCCGTCGGCGGGCAGACGTCGGTGACGTTGGAGCTGGCCGAACCGGTCGTCGCGGTGCGGCTGCTGGGGCGACGGGAGACGGTGCGGACGGTGCGGTTCCATGCCGATGACGCGCGGGGCGCGGTACGCGCCGTACGGGAGGCCATGGATGCGGTGGATGCGGTGGATGCGGTAACAGCTGGGGTGGGCGACGGGGAGTCGGTCACGCCGGGCACGCCGGGCACACCGGTCACGCCGGGGTGAAGAGGACCGGTTCGTGGCCGGGGTCGGCGGTGGTGAGGCGGACCCTGAGGTAGCCGCCGAGGGGTAGTGGGGGGCCGGTGGGGACGGTGCGGACCGGGGCGATGACGGCCGGTTCACGGAGGTGGACGGTGCCCCGGTTGGGGTCGTCGTGGTTGCGGTCGACGACCACGGCCTCGAAGGTCTCGCCGACGCGGTCGCGCAGCAGGGCCGCCTCGACGAGGTCGACGCAGGCCCGCTCGATCCGGTTGGCGCGCTGGGTGCCGGTCTCCATGTCGCGCGGGAGGGCGGGGAGGGCGGCGCGGACCCAGGCGGGCGGGGCGTGGCCGGCCGCGGCGGCCAGGCACAGCTCGGAGGTGTAGCGGTCGACGAGCCGGCGCAGCGGCGCGGTGGCATGTGCGTAGGGCGCGGCGACCGCGGCGTGCACGACGGTGCCGGCCGGTGGGGCGGTGCCGTCGAAGACCGTGTAGCCGGCGCCGCGGAGCAGGGCGGTGCACTCCTGGAGGAACGCGGCGTGGGCGGCGCGGTGCGGGTCGAGGGTGCGGATCAGCGCCGCGTACGAGGTGTGGTGGGGCCAGTCGACACCGAGTGCCTGGGCGGTGCGGCGGAGCCGGGCGACCGAGCCGGTCGGGGAGGGGGGTCCCCCCTGCGCACGGGGGTCCCGCCGCTCGGACGAAGTTGAGAGTGGAGGGGAAGTCGAGAGCTTGGGGGAAGGCAGGGTGCGCAGGATGCCGGTACCGGCGGCGAGCATCAGCTCGGCCGCGGCCATGCCGGTGAGCAGGGAGAGCTGGGCGTTCCAGGCGGCGGCCGGGAGCGGGGCGCGGTAGGCGAGGGTGTAGCGGCCGTCGCGTTCGAGGATCTCCTGCTCGGGGACGGTGAGGGAGACCGCGCCGCGGGCGGCCTCCTGTTCCGCGCGGAGCCGCCCGATCTCGCGGAGCAGGCCGAGCGGCTCCTCGGCGGTGCCGTCGTCGAGGACGTGCTGGACGCCCGGGTAGTCCAGGCGGGCGCGGGAGCGGACCAGGGCGCGGCGGACGGAGGTGCCGGTCAGCGCGCCGTCGGCGTCCAGCTCGAACTGCCACAGGACGGCCGGGCGGTCCTGGTCGGGCAGCAGGCCGGCGGCGCCCTCGCTGAGGACGGTGGGGTACAGCGGGATCCGCTCGTCGGGGAAGTAAAGGGTGGCCACCCGGTGGTGGGCCTCGGCGTCCAGGGCGCCGCCGGGGGTGACGAAGGAGGCGATGTCGGCGACGGCGTAGTGGACGCGGTAGCCGCCCTCTCGGCGGCGGGCGAGGAACATCGCCCGGTCCAGATCGCGGGCGCCGGGCGGGTCGAGGGTGAAGAGGGGAAGGTCGGTGGCGTCGTACAGGGTGTGCTCGGTGGCCACCTCGCCGTCGCCGGCCGGGATGCGCGGGGCGCGGGCGGCGCTGTCCGCCTCGGCCTGGGCGGTGGGCGGGAAGTGGTCGGGGACGTCCAGCCGCACGCGCAGCTCGTGGAGGGCGGCCCGGAGGGGCGCCTCCGCTGCGTCGGTCACATGCATATGGCGACGGGGCATGGAACCGAGCGTATGGCCGCCGGGCGCTCCCGGCGCGGCGTGCGGGCACCGGGCGGGCGCCGCGCCGGGATGGCCGGGCTTCTAAGCTTTTCGGCGGGGCCGCACCCCTGCTCGTACCGCCGTGAAGGAGAAACACCGTGCTCGTGCTGTTGCCGCCGTCCGAGGGGAAGGCCGATCCGATCGAGGCGGCGCGAGGGGGCGCCTCCCGGAGTGCGCTGGATCTGGGGACGCTGTCGTTGCCGGGGCTGACCGCGGCGCGGGCGGAGGTGCTGGCGGAGCTGGTCGAGCTGTGCTCGGCCGACGCGGTCAAGGCCCGGGAGGTGCTGGGCCTGAGCGAGGGCCTGAAGGGCGAGGTGGCCAAGAACGCGGGGCTGCGCACCGCGGGCACCCGGCCGGCCGGGGAGATCTACACCGGGGTGCTCTACGACGCCCTCGGGCTGGCGTCGCTGGACGCGGCGGCGCACGAGCGGGCCGCCCGGTCGCTGCTGGTGTTCTCGGGGCTGTGGGGCGCCGTGCGGATCGACGACCGGATTCCTTCGTACCGCTGCTCGATGGGGGTGAAGCTGCCGGGGCTGGGCGCGCTGGGGGCGTACTGGCGGGGCCCGATGGCGGAGGTGCTGCCGGAGGCGGCCGCATCAGGAGGGGCGGCGCGAAGCGCCTCCGGCAGGGGCGGTGGTCGGGCGACGGGTGGGCTGGTGCTGGATCTGCGGTCGGCGGCGTATGCGACGGCGTGGAAGCCCAAGGGTGAGCTTGCGGAGCGGACCGCGACGGTGCGGGTGCTCCAGTCGAAGATCGTGAACGGGGTCGAGAAGCGGTCGGTGGTCAGCCACTTCAACAAGGCGACCAAGGGACGGCTGGTCCGGGACCTACTGGTGGCCGGGGCCGAACCGGCGGACCCGGCGGAGCTGGTGGAGACGCTGCGCGGACTGGGCTACGCGGTCGAGGCGCAGGCCCCGGCGAAGGCCGGCAAGCCGTGGGCACTGGATGTGATCGTCACGGAGCTGTGAGGGGCGGCTGTTCCCCCTGCCCCGCTTCCTGCTCCGTTCCCGCTCCGTTTCCCGCTGACCCGCATCCATCCCTGTTGCAGCATGTGCAACGAACATTGCGGACGGTGATTCGACCGGCGCAGTATGGGCGGCGTGCCTGACGCCGCCTGCTCCGCCGTGCCCTTCCCCGCCGTACTCGGGCTCGCCCCGGTCCTCCCGGTCGTGGTCCTGCGGGACGCGGCGGACGCCGTGCCGCTCGCCCGGGCGCTGGTCGCCGGCGGACTGCCGGCGATCGAGGTGACCCTGCGCACGCCCGCCGCGCTGGACGCGATCCGGGCCGTCGCCGAGGAGGTCCCGGACGCGGTGGTCGGCGCCGGGACCGTACTGGACCCGGCGCAGGCCACGGCGGCCGGGGCGGCCGGAGCACGGTTCCTGGTGAGCCCGGGCTGCTCGCCCCGGCTGCTGGGCGCGCTGCGGGACTCCGGGCTGCCGTTCCTTCCGGGCGTCTCGACGGCCTCGGAGGTGGTGACCCTGCTGGACGAGGGGATCACCGCCATGAAGTTCTTCCCGGCGGAGGCGGCGGGCGGCACCGCCTACCTCAGGTCGCTGGCCGCCCCGCTCCCGCAGGCCCGCTTCTGCCCGACCGGCGGCATCGGCCCGGCCACGGCCCCCTCGTACCTGGCCCTGCCCAACGTCGGCTGCGTGGGCGGCACCTGGATGCTCCCCGGGGACGCGCTGGCCGCCAGGGACTGGCCGCGCATCGAGCATCTGGCACGGGAGGCGGCAGCGCTGGGCCGCGGCCGAGACCCGGGGAGGGCCGCAAAAAGACGGTAGGGGCGGGCCACAGGGCCCCGCCCCCTCCGCTACCGCAAATGTGAAGTGTCGTTCAGCAACCGCACGGACGCGTTCCCGTCCGCGTAGTACGCCACCGCGGAGAGCGACGCCGCGGACAGCTCCATGCGGAACAGGGACTCCGGCGGAGCGCCCAGGGCCAGCCGGACCAGCGTCTTGACCGGGGTGACGTGGGTGACCAGGAGGACCGTCCGGCCCGCGTACCGGGCGATCAGCTTGTCGCGGGTGACCGCGACCCGGCGGGCGACCGCCGCGAAGGACTCGCCGCCCCCGGTGGGCTCCGCCTTGGCGGAGCGGAGCCAGGCGTCCAGATCGTCCGGGTACCGCTCGCGGACCTCGGCGAAGGTCAGCCCCTCCCAGGCGCCGAAGTCGGTCTCGCGGAGCCCGTCCTCGACGCGGACGTCCAGGCCGAGCCGGGCGGCGATCGTCCCGGCGGTCTCCTGGCAGCGGCGCAGCGGCGAGCTCACCACGGCCTGGACGGTGCCGCGGGCGGCGAGCGCGGCGGCGGTCGCCTCGGCCTGGCGACGGCCGGCGGCCGAGAGCTCGGGGTCGGTGCCGCCGCTGCCGGAGAAGCGCTTCTCCGGTGTCAGCGCGGTCTCGCCGTGCCGCAGCAGGACGAACGTCGCGGGGACGCCGAGGTCGGGCGCGCCCCAGCCGACCGGCGGCGCGGCCGTGCTCGGGCCGCTCTCCGCCTCGTCGGCGGCCGCGTCCGCCGCGCGGGCCGCGGCGCTGCGGGCGGGTTCCGCGTCGGCCGGGCCGGCGAGCGCCGCCCGGGAGTCGCGCGGCTCCCACTGCTTGCCGCGCTTGCCCGCGTCCATCGCCTCGTTGGCGAGCCGGTCGGCGTGCTTGTTACGGGAGCGCGGGATCCACTCGTAGGTGACCCGGCCGGACGGGAAGATCTCCGCGGCCGCGGCGGCCAGCGGCTTCATGTCCGGGTGCTTGATCTTCCAGCGGCCGGACATCTGCTCGACGACGAGCTTGGAGTCCATCCGGACGTGGACGGCGGCCTCCGGGTCCAGGGCGTGCGCGGCGCGCAGCCCGGCCAGCAGGCCCTTGTACTCGGCGACGTTGTTGGTCGCCGTCCCGATGAACTCGGCGGCCTCGGCCAGCGCCTCGCCGCTCGCCGGGTCGAGGACCACCGCGCCGTAGCCGGCCGGCCCCGGGTTGCCCCGGGACCCGCCGTCCGCCTCGACGATCAGCTCACGCGCCACGGCCTACAGCCCCGAGTCGGGCGTGCGGACCAGGATGCGGCTGCAGTTCTCGCACCGGACGACGGCGTCGGCGGCGGCCCGGCGCACGTCGTTGAGCTCGGTGATGTCCAGCTCCAGCCGGCAGCCCTCACAGCGGCGCTGGTAGAGGCGGGCGGCGCCGACGCCGCCCTGCTTGGCGCGGATGCGGTCGTAGAGCGCGATCAGCGCCTCGGGGATGTCGGCGACGGTGAGCTCGCGCTCCTTGTCGACCGTGGCGACCTCGGCGTCGATCTCGGCGTGGGCGGCGTCCCGGCGGGCGGTGGCGTCGTCGACCTTGGCCTGGATGGCCTCGACCCGCTCGGTCAGCTCGCGGACCCGCTCCTGGGCGGCCTCGCGGCGCTCCATGACCTCCAGGACGACGTCCTCCAGGTCGCCCTGGCGCTTGGCCAGCGAGGCCAGTTCGCGCTGGAGGCTCTCCAGGTCCTTGGGGGAGGTCACGGCGCCGGAGTCGAGGCGCTTCTGGTCGCGGGCGGCGCGCTGGCGGACCTGGTCGACGTCCTGCTCCGCCTTGGTCTGCTCGCGGCTGGTGTCGCTCTCCTCGGTCTGCGCGGCGACGAGCAGATCGCGCTGCTGGGTGAGGTCGGCCTCCAAGGTCTGCAGCTCGGCCAGCTCGGGGAGGTTCTTGCGCCGGTGCGCGAGCTGGGTGAGCCGGACGTCGAGGTTCTGGACGTCCAGAAGGCGGATCTGGTCGGCGGGCGCGGCGTTCAGCGGGGGGCTCCTGTGGTGTGCGAGTTGTCAGCGGGGCTGGTGGGCGGGGCGGACGCCGCGTGGGCCGTCCAGGGGTCGGTGACCGTGCGGGAGACGTGCGTGCGCAGTCCCCAGCCGTGCCGGTCGGAGACCGCGTCGAGCTGGGCCGCGGCCTGCTCGCACCACGGCCATTCGGTGGCCCAGTGGGCCGCGTCCAGCAGTGCCAACGGGCTGTTCCGCCCGGTGGTCTGCATGGCCTCGGAGGCCGGGTGGTGGCGCAGGTCGGCGGTGAGGAACGCGTCCACGCCGGCCGCCCGTACGTCGTCGAAGAGGCTGTCGCCGGAGCCGCCGGAGACCGCCAGGGTGCGGATCTCGCGGTCCGGGTCGCCGGCCGCCCGGATGCCCTGCGCGGTGGCGGGCAGGCGGGCGGCGGCGTACGCGGTCAGCTCGGCCAGCGTCATCGGGTGCGGGAGTTCGCAGATCCGGCCCAGGCCGCGGCGGCCGGCCGGATCGCTCGGGTCCGGCACCAGGGGGCGCAGGATCCGCAGGTCCAGCGCGCCGGCCAGGGCGTCGGAGACGCCCGGGTCGGCGGTGTCGGCGTTGGTGTGCGCGACGTGCAGGGCGATGTCGTGCTTGATGAGCGTGTGCACGACCTTTCCCTTGAAGGTGCCGGCGGCGACCGTCGTCGTCCCGCGCAGGTAGAGCGGGTGATGGGTGACGAGCAGGTCGGCGCCGAGCCGCACGGCCTCGTCGGCGATCTCCTGGACCGGGTCGACCGCGAACAGCACCCGGCCGACCTCGGCGTCGGGGTCGCCGCAGACAGTGCCGACGGCGTCCCATCCTTCGGCCCGCTCGGGGGGCCAGAGGACGTCGAGCGCGGCGAGGACTTCAGACAGTGCGGGCACGGGGGGAAGGTTACCTCTCCCCCGCGCCCGCGCGCCGGGCCGCGGTGCGCGCGGGGGCCGCGGGCCGGTGCGCGCCGGGGGTTTCCGGCCACCGGCCGCCGGCCGCGGCGCTCGCCACCCGGCCGCCGCCGTCGGCCACTTGGCGAGCGAGCCGGTTCGCGGGACGGCTACTTCACGAGGAAGGACCGTAGCTCGGCGAGGACGCTGTCGGCCGCGGTGACGCCGAGGCCGAGGTACCAGGTCTCGTCCTGCACGTTCCTGGCGTGGCCGTCCTTGACCGCCTTGAGGTTCTTCCACAGCGGGTTCTGCTCGGCGGTGTCGCGCTTGGTGGACCTGGGGTCGCCGTAGACGCCGGTGAAGATCCAGTCGGCGTCGGCCTGGTTGATGTTCTCCGGGCTGACCTCGGTGGCGAGGTCGTCCACCTGCTGGTTCTTCGGCCGCGGCAGGCCGACGTCCTTGAGGATGGTGCCGATGAAGGAGCGCTGGGCGTAGAGGCGGGTGAACTGCGGCATGTAGCGCAGCATCGTCACGGTCGGCTTCCGGGGGCCGAGGTCCTCGCCGAGCTTCCTCGCCTTGGCCTGGTAGTCGGCCAGTTCGTGCTCGGCCGCCGCGGTCTTGTCGAGGGCTGCGGCGTTGAGCAGGTAGTTCTGCTTCCAGGTGAAGCCGGGGCGGATCGAGAAGACGGTCGGAGCGATCTTGCTGAGCTGCTGGTACTGCTTCTCGGCGCGCAGCTTGCTGCCCAGGATGAGGTCGGGCTTGAGGGCGTGGATGGCCTCCAGGTTGAGGCCGTTGACGGTGCCGACGCTCTTGGGGTGGCCGGCGTTCTTCGCCAGGTAGTCCGGGACGGCGGCGTCGCCCTCGGTGGGCGCGTAGCCGACCGGCTTGACGCCGAGCGAGACGACGTTGTCCAGCTCGCCGACGTCGAGGACGACCACGCGCTTGGGCGCGGCCGGGATCGTGGTGGTCCCCATGGCGTGCCTGACGCTGCGCGGGAACTGGCCCGGCTCGGCGTCGGTGCCCATCTTCGCGGTCTCGTCGGCGGCCCTGCCGAAGTCCTTGCCGCCCTGGGCCACGGACTTCGAGCCGGCCCCGCGGTCGCTGCCGCCGTCCGCGCCGGACGCACCGCACCCGGCGAGCGCGACGGCGCCGGCGGCGGCGATGGCTATGGCGGCGGCGCCGCGGCGGCGAAGGGGCATCACGTCACTCCAGGTCGAAACGCGGGTGCCGCCGGGCAGGCAGGGGCCGCCCGGCCACCCGACGGCAACTTAGGTCCGCCTAACTTTAAACATCCTTGAAACTCGCAGCACAGCCGCCCCTGCCCACACCGGCGAATCGGACAACGGCCACCCTTATGCGTGAAGACCGGCAACTCTCGTTGATCGGCCGGAAGTGCGAAAACTAACGTCCCTCCACTGGAGGTGGCACCCCCATGACGATCTGTGCCAGTGAGGACGCCGCGGCGCTCGACAGCCCGCACCGTGCGGCGCTGACCCTCGCCGCCGACGGCTCGTACGCCGCCCGGCTCGCCCGTCACGACGACGCCGCCGGGAGTTGGTACCCGGAGCGCTGGACGATCGGCGGCCCGGAGCCGTACGCGGTCCCGCTGCCGGGCAGTCAGCCGGAGGAGCCGGACAGTGCGCTGCTGCCGCTCGCGGACGGCCGGGTGCTGATCGTCCGCCGGGTCGCCGACCGCTTCACCGTCTCGCTGCTCTCCCCCACCGGGCCCGGCACCCAGGAGGTGCTGGTCGGCGCGGTGGCGGCGCGGGAGCTGACCCTGCTGCCGCCCGCCCCGGGCGGAAAGCTGGGCTATGCGCTGGCGCCCGGCGCCGGGACCACCGCGCTGTGGCGGGTGCACGGCGGGACGGCGGGGCCGGAGCGGATCGCCGTGGTGCCGGGCCGCTGCACCGGCGGGGTCTGGCTGGACCACGACGGGCGGCTGCTGGCGGTGGACCGCGAGTCGGACGGCCGCACCAAGACCGTGGTGGTGGACCTGGCGCGCGGCGGGGAGATCAGCCCGCTGCTGCAGATCACCGAGGAGAGCGACGACCGGCTGCTGCTGGCCGATCCCGACAGCGGGCTGCTGCTGGTGCGCTCGGACGCCCCCGGCCACGACCGGCTGGGCTGGGGCGTACTGGACAGCAGTCTGCCGGTGCGCTTCCCGGAGTGTCTGCGGGCGCCCGACATGGCGGTGACGCCGTTCGCGATCCAGCCGGGGCGGGCGCTGCTGCCGGAGAGCTGCGCGGTGGCGTTCCGGCTGGACGGTCCGGACGGTACCCGGCTGGGCGCCTGGCGGCCCTCGGAGCGGCGGTTGCGGCAGTTCCCGGCCCCGGACGGCTGGCTGGCCGGCAGCGGCCGGTGGACGACGGACGGCGCACTGCTGCTGCCGTACACGACGGAAGCGGTGCCGTGCGGGGTGGCGCGGATGGCCGTACCACTGGGGCCGGTGGCGGGGCCGGAGGTCCCGGCGTCGGGGCGGACGGGCGCGGCGGCCCGCGAGGAGGGCCCGGAGGACGACCTTCCGCAGGGCGGCGCCAGGGAGGCGGAGCATCCGGAGGCGGAGCATCCGGAGGCGGAGCATCCGGAGGCGGAGCATCCGGAGGCGGAGCATCCGGAGGCGGAGCATCCGGAGGCGGAGCATCCGGAGGCGGCGGAGCCTCCGGAGCAGGCAGCGCTTCCGGGGGCGGCGGAGGTGGTGGTTCCGTCCGGGTGGGCACCCGTGGGTGGCGGGGGGATTGTCCTGGAAGCGGGCGATAGCGACGTCGACTCCACAGCATCTCCACAACCGAACGCCCGTGGCCAGGAACCGCTCATGCGTTCCCCGCATCCCCGGATGTGCAGGCCAGTTCCGCTGCAACAGGCGCCTCTCGCGGCCCGGGAGTCCCAGTGGAGTGCCGTTTCCCGCCCCGTTACTATTCCGGCGGGGGCTGTGCAGCCGGTTGACCCGGCCACCGACGGCACCGCACGGGGCGTGTTCCGGCGGGAGCCGGGGGAGGTCCCGACGCGTACAGCTGTAAGCGATCTGACGGAGTGACTCTTTTCATGTCCGAAGCCCAAACCGACACGACCCAGGCGCGCCCGCAGGAGGCAGCCGCCCAGGCCGCCGAGGCCGTAGGCTCCGGCAGGCACCGCGGCCCGGCCGCCTCGGAGGAGGCGCAGAGCGCCGCCCAGGGGAGGCACCGCCGCGACCACCGGGTCCAGGTCCACTGAGCCGACCGGCACGCCGCAGGCCGTGGCCGCCGCACCGCGAACGCGGGCGGCGCCCACGGCCGTTGTGCGGGCCCCCGGCCCCAGGCGTCAGTCGCGCTTGAGGCCCAGCACCTCGGCGGCCGCGAAGGTCTCGTGCGCCGGCCGCCCGGCGAAGTACGGGGTGAGCAGGCCGTCCAACTCCTCGTAGCCGAAGACCTCCTTCGCGGTGTCGAACTTCGCGGCGATCCGCGGGCGTTCGGCGATCGCGACCATGCCGCCGTGGACGACCATCAGCTGGCCGTTGACCCCGGAGGCGGCCGGCGAGGCGAGATAGCCGACCAGTGGCGCGACGTGCTCGGGCGCCAGGGGGTCGAGCCGGCCGTCCTCGGGGACGGCGAAGCCGGCGAAGACGTCCTCGGTCATCCGGGTGCGGGCGCGCGGGCAGATGGCGTTTGCGGTCACGCCGTACTTGGCCAGCGCCAGCGCCGTGGACGTGGTCAGGCCGACGATGCCGCCCTTGGCCGCGGCGTAGTTGGGCTGGCCCGCCGAGCCGGCCAGGAACGCCTCGGAGGAGGTGTTGACGATCCGCCCGAAGACCGGGCCGCCGGCCTCCTTCGAGCGGGCGCGCCAGTGGGCCGCGGCGAAGTGCGTGGTGTTGAAGTGACCCTTGAGGTGGACGCGGATCACCGAGTCCCACTCGTCCTCGGTCATCGAGAAGACCATCCGGTCCCGCAGGATGCCCGCGTTGTTGACCAGGATGTCCAGCCGGCCGTAGGTGTCGATCGCCAACTGCACCATCTCGCCGGCCTGTTGGTGGTCGGCGACATCGCCGCTGTGGGCGACGGCCTGGCCGCCGGCGGTGCGGATCGCCTCGGCGACCTCCTCGGCGGGGGCGGCCGAGGAGGCACCGGAACCTCCCCCAAGCTCTCGACCTCGCTCGGGCAGGGGGGACCCCCATCGGCCGGGCCGGCCGAGGTCGTTGACGACGACCCGGGCGCCGAGGCGGGCCAGTTCCAGGGCCTCGGCCCGGCCCAGCCCTCGTCCGGCACCGGTGACGAGCGCGGTCAGGCCCTCCAGTGGCTGTGCCATGCGTGTCCTCTCCTGTGCCTCAGATCTCGATGCAGGTGCGCAGCGCGGTGCCCGAACGCATCTGGTCCAGGGCGTCGTTGACGCCGTCCAGCCGGACCCGGTGGGTGATCAGCCCTTCGAGGTCGATCCGGCCGGCCCGCCACAGGGCGATGGCCCGCTCGTAGGAGCGCAGCACGTCCGCGCCCCCGTACAGCGACGGCAGGATCCGCTTCTCGTCGAAGAACAGCTCGAACATGTTGACCTGGAAGGTGTCGTCCATCGCGCCCGCGCCGACCACGCAGAGGGTGCCGCCGCGCCGGGTCGTCTCGTAGGCGGTGCGGGCGGTGGCGGACCTGCCGACGACCTCGAAGACGTAGTCGAAGCCCTCGCCGCCGGTGATCCGGGCCTTGGCGTCGGCGAGTTCCTCGGGGGCGACGGCCTCGGTGGCGCCGAACCGGAGGGCGGCCTCGCGGCGGGTCGCCACCGGGTCGACGGCGATGATCTGGGCGGCGCCGCAGGCCCGGGCGCCCTGGATGACGGAGATGCCCACGCCGCCGCAGCCGATCACCGCCACCGACGACGCGGCCGCCACCTCGGCGGTGTTGAGGGCCGCGCCGAGCCCGGTGGTCACCCCGCAGCCGATCAGGGCGGCGATCTCGTAGGGGACGTCGTCCGGGATCGGGACGGCGCAGTTGGCGGCGACCACCACCTCCTCGGCGAAGGTGCCGGTGCCAGCGAAGCCGAACACGTCACCGCCGGGGCGCTTGAAGTTGGGGGTGCCGGCGTTCATGAACCCGGCCAGGCAGAGGTGGGTCTGCCCGCGTTTGCAGGACGGACAGTCACCGCAGGCCGGCAGCCAGCACATCAGGACCCGGTCGCCGGGCCGCAGTCCGGTGACGCCGTCGCCGACGTCGAGGATCTCCCCGGCGCCCTCGTGCCCGGGGACGAACGGCGTGGGCTGCGGCAGCACCCCGTTCATCGCCGAGAGGTCGGAGTGGCACAGTCCGGTGGCCCGGATGCGGATCCTGACCCGGCCGGGACCGAACCCCACCGCCTCGACGTCGTCGAGCACCTCCAGCTTGTCCCGTCCCGTCTCCTGCTGTACGGCTGCGCGCATGCGACACGGCTCCTCTCGTACGTAGGGGGCGTTGCGCCCCTGGGCCCGGCCGGCCGTCGGGGCTCTCGCGGCCCGGCGGCCGCGCGTCCTCAGGCGCCGGGCGGGACCGTCGTGCCGTACTCGACCACCGCGTCCGCCAGGACCGGTGCGTCGTCCCGCTCGGCGGCGGTGACCGCGACCCGGATGCGGCCGCCGGCCTCCCCGACCGGCTCGCGCCACAGGCGGATCCGCAGCGTCTCCCCCGGGAACACCACGCCCGCGAACCGCGCGCCGTACGACCGCACCCGGGAGACGTCCCCGCCCAGCGCGGTGTCCAC
Organism: Streptomyces sp. BHT-5-2; assembly: GCF_019774615.1. NCBI lineage: Bacteria > Bacillati > Actinomycetota > Actinomycetes > Kitasatosporales > Streptomycetaceae > Streptomyces > Streptomyces sp. BHT-5-2. Next base: position 6,184,154 of record NZ_CP081496.1, read on the forward strand.
CACCGCCTTGAGCGTCACCCCGTACGAGCACAGGCCGTGCAGGATCGGCCGGTCGAAGCCGGCGAGCTCGGCGAACTCCGGGTCGGCGTGCAGCGGGTTCCAGTCGCCGGAGAGGCGGTAGAGCAGCGCCTGGTCCGCGCGGACCAGGCGCTCGGTGGTCAGGTCGGGCGCCCGGTCGGGAAGTTCGCCGCCGACCGAGGGGCCCCGCTCGCCGCCGAAGCCGCCCTCGCCGCGGACGAAGATCTGGGTGTCGCAGGTCCACAACGGCCCGTCGTCGTCGGCGACTTCGGAGCGCAGCACGATGACGGCGGCCTTGCCCTTGTCGTAGACGGCCGGGACGGTGGAGGTCTGGATGGCGCGGCCGTGGACGGGCAGCGGGCGGTGCACGGTGACGGTCTGCCCGCCGTGCAGCACGGCCGCCAGGTCGACCTCGATGCCGGGGGCGGAGAGTCCGCCGGCCAGGGCCATGCCGCCGCCCGCGACGGTGGCGAAGCTGGGGAGCACGTGCAGTGCGCTCTCCAGGGTGTAGCAGAGCTCGTCCGGGTCGGTGGCGGCGTGCGGTTTCTCCGGGGTGGCCGCGCCGGCGCCGATGCCGAGGTGGTAGAGCTGGACGTCCTTGTGGTCCCAGGCGAGTTCGGTGGTCCGCGGCGGGGCGGCGGTGGCCTTGGCGGCGTCGATGGGCATGGAGGTGCTGCTCCTTCACCACGGTGTGAGACCCCGGCCCGGCCGTCCGCACCGTCGGCCGCGCCGGGGTCGTATCGGGTCGGCGGGCCCGCGCTCCTCGGCACTTCTAGAACGCGTTCTAGCCGATGGCAGTCATGTATAGCCGATGCGGGCGGGAGCCGGAAGACCCCTGACGGTATGTCAGATGCGTGCGGGCGTGCGTTCCGGACGGCCGGACCCGCCCTTCGGCGCACCGGCCGGTGACATTTGTCAGGGCCGTTCACCCACATTCGCCTCTGCCGCCCGGCGGCAACGCTCCGTAGCGTCTTCGGCAGCGGATGACGACGTTCACCGCGCAGCGCACGGCGCGAAGGGCGCGCCGACGGCATGGGGAGGCGGAAGTGGCACGGACGGCGAGCGGGGTGCGGGGGCCCGGCGCGGCACCGGGGCCGACCACGGTGGCGGTGCTGGCCGCCTGGCTGGCACTCTTCGGCGGTTACGCGGTGTACGCCTACCGCCGGGCGGCACGCACGCTGCGACCGGCGACGGAGCGCATGTAGAACACGGAAGAACACGGAAGAACGCGAAAGCGCGCGAATCACGCAGAACGGGCACGGAAGGCCCGGCGGACCCCGGCGGACCGCGGCAGCACGGACACCGCACAGGGCGGCGAGCACAACATGAGGCGAGGAACGACATGGCAGGGATGAGATGGCGGCGGGAGCCGGGCGACGCGCCCGGCGGCGACCGGAAGCAGTGCCGCGGCGCGGGGGCGCGGCACTTCGAGCAGGAGCCCAAGGGCCCCGGCCGGTACGCCTTCCTGCCCTGGCTGCTGATGGGGCTGGGCGCGTTCTCCAACATCATCCACGGCAGGACCGGCAACCCCTGGCTGGCCGGCGCCGGCCTCCTCGCCTTCAACTCCCTCTACGTGACCGTGGTCTTCGCGGCGTTCAGCCCCCGGCTGCGCGGCACCCGCTACCCGGTCTACGCCCTGGCCGCGCTGGCCGCCGTCACCTACGCCGTCGCGCTCGGCTTCGGCGGCGAGTGGTTCATGTTCTTCCCGCTGCTGTCGCTGGCCTCCGGCACCGTCCGCTCGCTGCGCGGCAGGCCGCTCGCCCTCTGGCTGATCGCGGTCAGCGGGTCGGCCGGGTTCCTCTCCGGCTGGTACGACCAGAGCCCCTGGGGCTCGTTCGGCATCGGCTACGGCACGTTCCTGTCCGGGATGGTGACGGCCTCGGTGCTGAGCCTCTTCGACACCATCCAGGAACTGCGGGCCACCCGACAGGAGTTGGCCCGCAACGCCGTGGAGAAGGAACGGCTGCGGTTCTCCCGGGACCTGCACGACCTGCTGGGCCACACCCTGTCCGTGGTGGTGGTGAAGGCCGAGGCGGTGCGCCGGCTGGCGCCCCGCAACCTCGACGCGGCGCTGGCGCAGGCCGCCGACATCGAGGCGGTGGGCCGGCAGGCGCTGACCGAGATCCGCGAGGCGGTCACCGGCTACCGCGAGGGCAGCCTGGCGACCGAGCTGGACCGGGCCCGTTCGGCGCTGGACGGCGCCGGTATCGAGCCGGTGGTGCGGCAGTCCGGGCCGCCGCTGCCACCGCAGGCCGCCGCGCTGCTGGGCTGGGTGGTCCGCGAGGGCGTCACCAACGCCGTCCGGCACAGCGGCGCCACCCGCTGCGAGATCGAGGTGCACACGGACGACGACCGGGTGCGGTTGACGATCACGGACGACGGCCGCGGTCCCGTAAGCTCCGGAGCGTCCGACGCACCGTCCGGCACCGCCCCCGGTCCGGTGGGCGGCACGGGCCTGAAGGGGCTGGCCGAGCGGCTGGCCGCGGCCGGCGGCACGCTGCGCAGCGGCCCCGACGGCCGGCGCGGCTTCCGTGTCACGGCCGAACTTCCGGTGGGCGCGGGCGATCTGGCGGATGCGGAGGAGTTGTCCAGGTGATCAGGATCCTGCTGGCCGAGGACCAGCGGATGATGCGCGGCGCACTGGCGCTGCTGCTCGACCTAGAGGACGACATGGAGGTGGTGGCGCAGGTGCCGGCGGGCGACCGGATCGTCGAGGCCGCGCTGGAGACCCGACCGGACGTCGCGCTCCTGGACATCGAACTGCCCGGGCGCAGCGGCCTGGACGCCGCCGCCGACCTGCGCGACCAACTGCCGTCGTGCAAGGTGCTGATCGTCACGACGTTCGGGCGGCCCGGCTATCTGCGCCGCGCGATGGAGGCCGGGGCGTCCGGCTTCCTGGTGAAGGACGGTCCGGTGGAGGACCTGGCGGCGGCGATCCGCCGGGTGCTGGCCGGTGAGCGGGTGATCGACCCCGGTCTGGCCGCCGCGGCCCTGAGCGCCGGGCCCAATCCGCTGACCCAGCGCGAGCGCGACGTCCTCACCGCCGCCGTGGACGGCGCGACGGTCGCCGACATCGCCGGCAGGCTGAGCCTGTCGCAGGCCACGGTCCGCAACTACCTCTCGGCCGCCATCGGCAAGACCGGCACCCGCAACCGCATGGAGGCGGTGCGGGCGGCCCGCCTCAACGGCTGGCTGTAGGGCGGGGCCGGGAGCGCGGGGCGGCCGCTCAGCCCTGGGCCGCGTCCGTCCGCCGGCGCGGCAGCGCGAGCAGCATCAGCACGACGGCGGCCGCCAGCACCATCGCCCCGACCAGGAACGCCAGACCGTAGCCGGCGGCCAGGCCCACCCGGCCGGACTCCACGGTGATCCGGGAGGCGGCGACGGTGGAGAGCACCGACAGGCCCAGCGCACCGCCCATCTGGCGCGAGGTGTTGATCAGGCCGGAGACCAGCCCCTGCTCGGCCGGGTCGGCGCCGGAGGTGGCGATCGCGGCGACCGGCGTCGCGGTCAGCCCGGCGCCCAGCGCCATCAGGACACCCGGGCCGAGGATCGTCCCGAGGTAGGTCCCGTCGACGGTCATCGTGCTCTGCCACACCATCCCGGTCAGCGAGATCACCGCACCGCCGACCGCCAGCACCTTGGCGCCGAGGCGGCGCATCAGCAGGGGCGCGACCTTCGACCCCAGCACGATGGACAGCGAGTGCGGGATGAAGGAGAGACCGGCCTGCAGAGGCGTGTAGGAGAGGACGTTCTGCACGTAGAGCGACAGGAAGTACCACATGGAGAACATCGCGGCGCCGGACAGCACCATCGCCGCGTTGGCCGAGGAGACCGAGCGCAGCCGGAACAGCCCCAGCGGCATCAGCGGGGCCTTGGCACGCGCCTCGACCGCGACGAATACCGCGACCACCAACAGGCCGGCGGCCAGCGGCAGCAGCGCCGACGCCGAACCCCAACCGTGCGTCTCGGTCTGCACGATGCCGTACGCCACCAGACCGAGCCCGGCGGTCACCAGCAGCGCACCGGGCACGTCCAGGCGCCGGGCGGCGCCCTGCCGGCTCTCGGTCAGCCACAGCGCGGCACCGGCCAGCACCAGCGCGCCCACCGGCACGTTGATCAGCAGCACCCAGCGCCACGACAGGTACTCGGTGAGCACCCCGCCGACCAGACCGCCCACCGCGCCGCCGCCCGCGCCGACCGCCGTCCACGTCGCGATGGCCCGCGTACGGGCCGGGCCGGAGGGGAACGACGTGGTCAGGATGGTGAGCGTGGCCGGCGAGAGCACCGCGGCGCCCACGCCCTGGATGGTGCGGGCGGCGATCAGCTGCCAGGGCTCCTGGGCGAGGCCGCCGGCGACGCTGGCGAGGGTGAACAGCGCCAGCCCGACGAGGAAGACCCGCTTGCGGCCGAAGAGATCGGCGGCCCGGCCACCGAGCAGCATGAAGCCCGCGAAGGTGATCACATAGGCGTTGACGATCCATTGCAGGCCCAGCTCGGACAGGCCGAGCCCGGAACGCATGGCGGGCAGTGCCACGTTCACGACGGAGACGTCCAGCACGACGAGGAACTGTCCGGCGCAGACCAGCACCATCACCAGCCAGGCGGGGGCGGCCGTCCGCCGGGCGGACGTGGACAGCGTGGGAGAAGTGGCTATCGGGGGCATGCCGACCATGCTCGCACCAGCCCCTCACCACCCGCATCGGGATATCGGTGCATTCACCATGCGCTTGGGTCCTAGGACGGGGGGCGTAGGGCGGGGTGGGGCCTGGGATGGGGCCGTAGGGGGTGGGGGCCGGGGTCCCCTAGGGGTCACGAGGGCCCCCGGGGAGCCAACTACCCGCATGGGGCGGGGGTTTAACGCGCGGAGGAAATCAGCCGGGAGAATCAGCGGGGGAGAACAGGGGAAATCAACTACTGCCTGCGTCAACTGCGGAGGAGGGTCACCACCGCGGCGCCGCCCAGGCCGATGTTGTGGGCCAGGCCGACGCGGGCTCCGGGGACCTGGCGGTCGCCGGCCGTCCCGCGGAGCTGCCAGACCAGCTCGGCCGCCTGGGCCAGGCCGGTGGCGCCCAGCGGATGCCCCTTGGAGATCAGCCCGCCTGACGGGTTGACCACCCAGCGGCCGCCGTAGGTGGTGGCGCCGTCGGCGACCAGCTTCCCCGACTCGCCCTCCGCGCACATCCCCAGCGCCTCATAGGTCAGCAGCTCGTTGATGGAGAAGCAGTCGTGCAGCTCGATCACGTCGACGTCCTCGATGCCCAGGCCGCCGGCCTCGTAGGCCCGGCGCGCCGCAGCCCGGCTCATCGGCGCCCCGACGACGTCGATGCAGGAGCCGGTGGCGAAGCTCTCCTCGGTGTCCGTGGCCATGGCCTGCCCGGCGATCTCCACCGCACGCTCCGCCAGGCCGTGTTCCCGGACGAACCGCTCCGAGGCGACCACCGCCGCCGCGGCACCGTCGGACGTCGGCGAGCACTGGAGCTTGGTGAGCGGGCGGTGCACGGTGCGCGCGGCGAGGACCTCCTCGACCGTGTACACGTCCCGGAACTGCGCGTAGGGGTTGTGCACGGAGTGCCGGTGGTTCTTGGCGCCGACCATGGCCAGCTGCTCGGCCGTCGTGCCGTGGCGCGCCATGTGCTCGCGGGCGGCGTTGCCGAAGATCTGGGCGGTGGGCGGGGTCGCCTCGAAGCCGTGGGCGGCGGCCATCACCCCGTAGTGCCGGGCGACCGGCGAGGAGGCGCCCCCCACCTGAGTGGCCCCGCCACGGGCACCGCCCTCCGCACCGGCGCCCAGCGCGCCGCGCTTCATCTTCTCGAAGCCCAACGCCAGCACGCAGTCGTTGAGACCCGACGCGACGAACTGCCGGGCCATCATCAACGCGGTGGATCCGGTGGCGCAGTTGTTGTTGACGTTGTAGACGGGGACGCCGGTGAGCCCCAGCTCGTACACGGCGCGCTGGCCGGCCGTGGACGGCTGGTAGCAGTAGCCGACCGGCACCTGCTCGACGGCGTCGTAGCCGATGCCGGCGTCGGCGAGCGCCGCGCCGCCCGCCTCCTCGACCATGTCCCAGTACTGCCAGTCGCGGGTCTCCGGCTTCTCGAACCGGGTCATCCCGACGCCGATGATGTACGCCGTGCCGGCCATGCGATCCTCCAGGGGCCAGGGGCCAGGGGCCCGGGTCCAGGTGACGGGGCGGTGTGAATACGGCTGCGTGCGGACGCGGTGACGGATACGGACACGGATGCCTGCGGATGCGGCCGCCTGCGGGCGCGGTCAGATCAGCGGGCGCGGTTCCGGGTCGCGGGGCAGGCCGAGCAGGCGTTCGGCGACGACGTTCAGCTGGACCTGGGTGGTGCCGCCGGCGATGGTCAGGCAGCGCGACATCAGGAATCCGTGCAGGGCGCGGGCGCCGGGCCCCTCGCGGACCGCACCGGCCGGCCCCAGGAGTTCCAGGGCCAGGTCGGCGACCTTCTGCTGGTGCGCGGTCTGCACCAGCTTGCGGACGCTGGCGCCGGCGCCCGGCTCCAGGCCCGACACCCGCTGGAGGGTGGTGCGCAGCCCGATGCAGGCCAGCGCGTGCGCCTCGGCGACCAACGCGCCGACCCGGGCCCGGACCGCGCCGTCCCCTTCGGCGGTGTGCGCGACGAGCGCCTCCAGGCCGGTGTCGAAGGCCATCTGGTCGGCCATGTGGACGCGTTCGTTGCCGAGGGTGGTGCGGGCGACCCGCCAGCCGTCGTCGACCGCGCCGACCACCGCGTCCGCGGGCAGCAGCACCTCGTCGAAGTACACCTCGTTGAAGAGGGCGTCGCCGGTGATCTCCCTCAGCGGCCGGACGTCGATCCCCGGCGTCGACATGTCGACGACGAAGAAGGTCAGACCGCGGTGTTTGGGTGCGTCCGGGTCGGTGCGGGCTAGCAGGATGCCGTGGTCGGCGGTCTGCGCGGCCGAGGTCCACACCTTCTGGCCGTTGATCCGCCAGCCGCCGTCCGCGGTGCGCTGCGCGCGAGTACGCAGCGACGCCAGGTCCGAACCGGCCTCCGGCTCGGAGAACAGCTGGCACCACAGCAGGTCGCCGCGGAGCGTCGGCGGCAGGTACCGCTCCTGCTGCGCGGCCGTGCCGTGCGCGAGGAGCGCGGGCACCACCCAGGTGGCGATGCCCAGTTCGCCGACCCGGACCCCGGCGGCAACCATCTCCTGCTGGATGGCGAGCTGTTCGACGGGGCCCGCGCCCAGTCCGTACGGGGCGGGCAGATGCGGCGCGGCGTAACCGGTGGGGGCCAGTGCGCGGCGGGTGGCGGCCTCCGCGGCGGAGCCCCTGAGGTGGGACGTCAGGCCGCGCACCGGGGCGAGGGCGGCGCGCGCCCGGTCCCGGAACTCCCCGGCTTCGGCGGGGAGTTCCAGCCGCAGTGCGCGGCGGGCGCCGGCCGCGGCACGGCGGGCGGCGCGCAGCCGGTGGGCGTCGGCGCCGCCGAGCAGCTGGCGGGCGGTGACCGCGCGGCGCAGGTGGAGGTGGGCGTCGTGCTCCCAGGTGAAGCCGATGCCGCCGAGGACCTGGATGCAGTCCTTGGCGCAGCCGACGGCGGCGTCGAGGGCCGCCGCGGTGGCCAGCGCGGCGACCAGGCCGCGCACCTCGGGCGGCTCGTCGGCGGCGGCCCGGGCCGCGTCCCAGACCAGGGCGCGGGCCTGCTCACAGCGGACGAGCATGTCGGCGCAGAGGTGCTTGACTCCCTGGAACTGGCCGATCGGCCGGCCGAACTGCTCGCGGACCGCGGCGTGTTCGGCGGCGGTGCGCAGCGCCCAGCCGGCGGTTCCGCAGCCCTCCGCGGCGAGCAGCACCCCGGCGAGGTCCCGGACCAGGGCGCCGTCGACCGCCAGCCGCCGGTCGCCCGGGACCGCCGTCCCGTCCGCGCGGATCTCCGCGGTCGGCCGGGTCGGGTCGGCGCTGTCCTGGACGCGTACGGCGAGCCCGGCGGCGTCCACCGCCAGCCACACGGTGCCCCCGGCGGCCTCCGCGGCCAGCACGAGCAGATCGGCGTCACCGCCGGCCAGGACGGGCGGCGCGGCGCCGTCGAGGAGGTATCCGTCGGCGCCTTCCACCGCGGTCAGGGAGCCGCTGTCGAGGGCGACGGCGGCGATCCGCCCGCCGGTGGCCAGTGCCCGGACGAGGTGCCGGGGCGCGCCGCCGCGGTGCAGCAGTTCGGCGGCGAGGACGGTGGGCAGGTACGGGCCGGGGAGCGCGGCGCGGCCGAACTCCTCCAGGACGACGGCGAGATCGAGCAGGTCGCCGCCGCCCCCGCCGTCGGCCTCCGGGAGGTGGAGGCCGAGCAGGCCCTGCGCGGCGAGCCCGTCCCAGTGGGCGGGGCGGCCGGTCCGCGCGGGCGGCGCGTCGAGGAGCTTGCGGACGTCCTCGGGCGGGACGGCCCGCGCGACCCAGCCGCGCGCCGCCGCCGCGAGGTCACGGTGGTCCTGTGTGATGCCGATGCCCGTGTCCGTACCGATGCCCGCGCCGGTGCCCGTTGCGATAGCCATGGCGGGCAGAGTAGAACACGTTCCAATCTGACGGAAGGTCAGGTGCGGGGTGGGATGCGGGGCGGGGTGCGGGGCGGGGCGGGGCGGGGCGGGCAGGACGGACCGGGCCACGGTCCGGAAACGGTCCGGTGAATTCCGTGCGGCCGGTCACCCCTCCGCAATTCCGGGCGCCCGCCACTCACGGCGGTTTATCCCCGGCCACCGCGTACCCGCTCTTCCCCGCCCTCTTCCCCGCCCTCGCCCTCTCCTTCTTCCTCTCCCGCCACCTCCACCGTCACCGCCACCTCCACCCTGCCGGAATGCGGGAATTCACGAGGGAAGAAGAGGGAAGGGGAGCGCCCCGACAGCCGGCACGGGACCGCCCCGGCCGTCGGGAAACATCGGGAAACGGCCGCGGTCACCCTCCCCGAACCGGTCACGGAACCCGTCACGGAACCCGTCGCGGAAAGTGTCACCGAACCCGTCGCCGAACCCGTCACGGAAACCGAAAACGAACCCCCGTTCAGATATCGCGCCGGCCGTACGGCACGATCCCTACCGGACCAGCAGCTACCACCCGCCAGGCCCCACCCATCAGTGCACCCCACCAGGAGGACGCCCATGACCGCCGCCAACGCCCCGACCGCTCCCCGGCCGGAGATCCTCGCCGCGTTCGAGGCGGCGAAGGGCTTCATGCCGGTCGACGAGGGGCTCGCCCTGTACGCGGCGGCCGGCGAGGCGGCCGCGCTGGGGCTGCCGCTGGTGGAGATCGGCAGCTACTGCGGCCGCTCCACGCTGCTGCTGGCCGAGGCGGCGCGGGCCGCCGGCGTGACGGTCGTCACCGTGGACCACCACCGGGGCAGCGAGGAGCAGCAGCCCGGCTGGGAGTACCACGATCCGGAGGTCGTCGATCCGGTCGTCGGCCGGATGGACACCCTGCCCGCCTTCCGCCGCACCCTGCACGCCGCCGGCCTGGAGGAGCACGTGATCGCCCTGGTGGGCCGTTCGCCGCTGGCCGCGGCACTGTGGCGGGCGCCGGCCGGTCTGGTCTTCATCGACGGCGGGCACACCGACGAGCACGCCACCGCCGACTACGAGGGCTGGGCCCCGCGCGTCGCGGACGGTGGGCTGCTGGTGATCCACGACGTCTTCCCCGACCCGGCGGACGGCGGCCAGGCCCCGTACCGCATCTACCGGCGGGCCCTGGAGTCCGGCGCGTTCACCGAGGTGTCGGTCCACCGTTCGCTGCGCGTTCTGCGGCGCACCGGGGCCGGAATCTGAGGCGGCTACCATCGCGCAGGTGTCGAACGGCAGCACTTTCCCCCCGCCCCGCCGCTCACGCGGCACCCTGCTGATCGTGCTGGCGGTGGTGGTGGCCGTCGGGGTGGGCGGCTGGCTGGTCTGGCGGCCGCCGGGCGGCGGCCGCTCGCCCGCCGATGCCGCCGCCTCCGGTTCGCCGGCGCCGGACACGCCCGGCCCTGGCGGCGGCCCGGACGGCCCGGCCCCGTCCCACGGCCCGCACAGCCTCCGGGGGAAGACCGTGCTGCTCGACCCCGGGCACAACCCGCACAACCGCGACCACACCCGGGAGATCGCCCGGCTCGTGGACATCGGCAACGACCGCAAGGAGTGCGACACCACCGGCACCGCCACCGACGACGGCTATGCCGAGGCGTCGTTCACGCTGGACGTCGTCCGGCGGGCCCGGGCGCTGCTGCGGGCCGAGGGCGCCCGGGTCGTCCTCACCCAGGACGGCGACCGGCCGTACGGGCCGTGTGTGGACGGGCGGGCCGCGGCGGGCAACGAGGTGCACGCCGACGCGGCGGTCTCCGTTCACGCCGACGGCTCGGCACCGGGCAACCGGGGCTTCCATGTCATCCTCCCGGCGCGGGTCACCGCGGGCGCGGCCGACACCTCGCGGATCGTCGGGCCGTCGCGGGAACTGGGCGGGCGGCTGTCCGACCGGTTCGCCGCGGCGACCGGAAGCGCCCGTTCCAATTACATCGGCCACGGAACCGGGCTGGACACCCGCTCCGATCTCGGCGGACTCAACCTCTCGGCGGTACCGAAGGTGTTCATCGAGTGCGGCAATATGCGCGATCCGAAGGACGCCGCGCAATTGACCGATGCACAGTGGCGGGAAAAGGCGGCCCGGGGGATCACGGAGGGCATTACGGACTTCTTGACGCGCTGAACGCACTTCCGACGCACCGAACGGACTTGCGGCCGGGGCCGGACCGATACCCGGGGCGGCCCACAGGATTCGACGATAGGTTCCCTTTACGATGGGGGGCCATCGCCGTGCCTCGCACCGCGCCAGCGACAGCGTCGACGCCCTCACGAAGTCGACCAGGAACACGAAACCGACAAAGGACCTTTACGTGAACATCCGCTCCCTCAGTCGAGGCGACGGCGTGGTGATCGGAGCAGCGGTGCTGCTGTTGATCGCCTCGTTCCTCAGCCTCTCCGCGTACGGCGACGTAAACGCCTGGCAATCGCTGCAGCTGCTGATGAGCGTCTACCTGGCCGGCGTCATCGCGGCCGCGCTGATCGTCACGGCGCGGGCCCTGCCGCACCCGCCCAAGGTCGCCGGGCTGGAGCTCGGTCAGTTCGGGGTGGCGCTCTCCGTGTTCGCCGCCTGGACCGCGTTCTGGGCGATCATCGACAGCCGGGGCGCGGGCGCGGGCCTGATCCTCGGCCTGATCGCGGCACTGGCCCAGGCGGGCGCCGCGGTGGCCACCCCGCTCGTCCCGGCACTGAAGGTCGCCCTGGTCGGCGCGCCCCGCCCGCAGGTCAGCAGCCCGTACGGCGGCGGCGCCGGCACCCAGGGCTACGGTTACCCGGGCGCCCAGCAGCAGGGCGGCTACGGCTACCCCGGTGGGCAGCAGCCCGGCCCGGGCTACGGCGGCCAGCCGGCCGCGGCCGGGGACCCCGGCGCCACGGCCGGCGGTGCGACGGGTGCCGCCCCGGCGGCCGGCGGCCCCGCGGACTTCGCCCCGTTCTGGTTCGCGGTGCCGGTGCCCCGCCCGCTGTACGGCGAGGACGGTTCGCCGTCGCCGATCGCCGAACTGGCGCCCGGCACCTGGTACCTCGCGGTGGAGCAGCGCGGTGCCGCGCTGATCGCGCAGACCCAGGACGGCCGGCGCGGCATCCTCCAGGACACCACCGGCATCCAGCGCGGCTGACGCCGCCGCACCCCCGCGGTCCTGTCGCGGCCCGCACGGGCCGGTAACGGCCCCTCGCCCCTGCGGGCGGGGGGCCGTTGCCATGTCCGCAGCGGCACCGTACAGTGCGCGGACCCGCTGTTGACACTGCGTCAGCCGGCGGGCGGCAACCGGTCGTCGACGGAGGGCGGGCCCATGCGACTCGGTCTGGCACTGGGCTACTGGGGCCGCGGCCCCGACCCCCGGCACCTCGAACTCGCCCGCGAGGCCGAGCGGCTGGGCTACGACTCGGTGTGGACCGCGGAGGCGTGGGGCTCCGACGCGTTCACCGCGCTCACCTGGATCGCCGCGCACACCTCGCGCATCAAACTGGGCACCGGCATCGCGCAGATGGCCGCCCGCACACCCACCGCCACCGCGATGCACGCGCTCACCCTGGACCATCTCTCCGGTGGGCGGATGCTGCTGGGGCTGGGGCTGTCCGGGCCGCAGGTCGTCGAGGGCTGGTACGGGCGGCCGTTCCCCAAGAGCCCGCTGACCGCCACCCGGGAATACGTGGACGTGGTCCGTCAAGTCCTCGCCCGCAAAGGGCCGGTGACGGCCGACGGCCACTTCCACCCGCACCCCTACCGGGGTCCGGACGGCACCGGCCTGGGCAAGCCGCTGAAGCCCATCACCCACCCGCTGCGGGCGGACCTGCCGATCCTGCTGGGCGCCGAGGGGCCCCGCAACATCGCCCAGACCACGCGGATCGCGGACGGCTGGCTGCCGCTGTACTGGTCGCCGTACCGCACCGAGGTCTACCGGGAGTCGCTGGCGGACGCCCCGGAGGGCTTTCTGATCGCCCCCATGGCACGCGCCGTGGTCTGCGACGACGTCGCCGAGGGGCTGCTGCCGGTCAAGGCGATGCTCGGCTTCTACATCGGCGGGATGGGGCACGCGGCCAGGAACTTCCACGCCGACCTGATGGCGCGGATGGGCTTCGAGGAGGAGGCCCGGCGGGTGCAGCGGCTCTTCCTCGAAGGCCGCAAGGAGGAGGCGGTGATGGCCGTCCCGGACGCCTTCGCCGACGAGATCTCGCTGGTGGGGCCGCGGGAGCGGATCGCTGCGCGGCTGGCGGCGTGGCGGGCGGGGCCGGTGACGGATCTGTTGGTGACGGCGCCTGATGCGCGGACCCTGCGAATACTGGCGGAGCTGAACTCCTGACCTCCCACGTTTTCGGCTTTCCCGCCGCGGGGGCCGGTTTTTGCGCCTGGCGGCGCGTGCCTGTTGCGCCTGACGGCGCGTTGTTGGTCCGCTGCGCGGGGCTGTCGGGTGCGGTGACGGGCCTCCGGGGCAGGGGGTGTGTCCGGACTGCTGCGCTTTACGTCCGGACACACCCCCTGCCCCTCCGACCCGTCCCCTCCCGTGGGTGGGAGGGAATGACGGTTGGTGGGGGCACGCGTCGGTGGGTTACGCGAAGGAGACCCGGTGGGTCACGCGAAGGAGGCGTAGGTCAGCCAGCGGTCCAGTAGGGGGCGGTCGCCCAGGACCTCGATGTGTTCGGCTCCTTCGCCGTCCAGGGGGCGGCGGCGGTAGAGGGCCAGGAGGAGGTCGGTGAGCGGGGCGCGGAGGGCGACGGCGGCCTTCTCGTGGGCGCGGCGGTGGGTGACGTGTTCGCCGGTCAGGTCCAGGAGCCACTCGGCGTTCAGGGCCGGCGGGGTGTCGGTGGCGTGCAGGTGGAGGGTGCGGCCGGGGCCGAGCAGGCCCTCGGCGCGGTCGGCCCAGCGGTCCGCCGTGGCCGGCAGCGCGCACAGTTCGAACCACTCGTCCAGGCAGTCGGCGGCGATCTCCGGCGGGACCTCGTAGGCGGTGCCGGTGGTGAACGCGGCGTCGGCGCGGTGGATCACCGTCTCGTGGACCATCCGACGGGCCCAGAAACCGGCCCAGTTGTCGCCCGACCAGGACCACACGGGGGCGTCGGGACCGGCCTCGCGGAGTGCCGCCACGGTGCGTTCGGCGCCCTCCGCGAGCCAGGCGTCGAGCGCCTCGGGGGTGGCCTCGTCGGGTCCGCCGGCGCCCGCGATGGTGGTCGGGTCGATCATGTCGGTGGCGCGGGTGGCGACCAGTTCGCCGGCCCAGCGGTGCGCGCCGCCGACGTGCCGGGCGAGGTCGGCCAGGGTCCAGTCGGGACAGGTCGGCACCTGCGCCGTGAGGTCCCCGTGCCGGACGATATCCCTGAACTTCTCGGATTCCACAAGCAGTTGGGTGCAATATTCCTCGTGAGCGAGGGAGCCTCGGAACGTCATGCATCGAACATTAGTACGCCATCGCTCGGTTCCACCAACCCGCACCAGCCCACCGACACCCGCCCCGACTGGCCTGGAATCCTCCCACCCACGGGAGGGGACGGGCCTCCGGGGCAGGGGTGTGCCGGACGTAAAGCGCAGCAGTCCGGCACACCCCTGCCCCGGAGGCCCGGCACCGCACCCGACAGCCCCGCGCAGCGGACAACAAGCCCGCGAAGCGGGCCGGAACAGCCCCGCGCAGCGGACCGGCAAGCGCCGTCAGGCGCAAAAGGCGAACCCCTACGGCGGGAAAGCCGACAACGTGGGAAGCAAAGCCAAGCGCAGCGGCTAGCCGCCCAATTGCGCTGTTGTCGGCACCTGGTCCGTCACCTCGGCGCCGTTCTTCTTTCCCACGTCCTTGACGTTGCCGATGACGTTCTGGAACTGGTTGACGTCGGCGGTGTCGGCCTCGCCCTTACGGAGCTTGGTGCCGAGGTTCTTCAGGGAGTCGATGCCCCGGTCGAGCGGGGCCAGGGCCTTGGCGAGCGTCGGGTCGCCCTGGGCGTTGCGTACCGCGGCCTTGAGCCGGTTGTAGGTGAAGACCCCGGCCAGGCCCGCCTTGACCAACGCGGTCTTGCGGTGCTTGGCGCCCTTGTCGAAGCCTCTGGCCTTGTACGGCTTGACGATCCACTGGTAGGTGGCGCCGGCCGCGAGCCCGGCGTTGGTCACGAAGCGGGTCTTGGCGAACTTCTGTTTCTCCGCCGAGCTGGTGGGGGCGGGCGAGGCGGAGGCGGCGCCCGCGTTCTTCTTCGAGCCGCCGCAGGCGACGGCGCCCAGGGCGAGGGTGCAGGCCAGCAGCAGAGCGAGAGCGGCCCGGCGCAGGGCGGCGGAGCGGTCGCGGCGGGGGGACGGCGGAAGGGGCACGGCACGCCTCCGGCGGGCTCGGGTCGGCTGGGGAACTCGTCCGCAGCCTGACCCGCCCGCCGGAGGGCCGCCACCGGGAAACGGCCGGATGGGCGTGGCCGGTGCGCCGCCAGGTCGGAAGCGCCCTAGCGGCAGCAGTCCGGGGCCAGGCCGGTCGGCAGGTCTTCGCCGCCGAAGACCGTGGTGGTGGCCTCGTCACCGCCCAGCGCGGCCACCGCGAGCAGCAGCGAACCGGCCGTCCAGGACGTCTGCTCCCGCGGCCAGATCGCCTCGTCCTCGAAGACGTAGCCGGTCCAGTACATGCCGTTTTCGGCGCGCAGGTGCCGGATCCACTTCAGGATCGTCACGGCCCGGTCGGACTCCCCCATCGCCCAGAGCGTCAGCGCCAGTTCCGCGCTCTCGCCGCCGGTGACCCAGGGGTTGGGCACGACGCAGCGCACGCCCAGGCCGGGGACGACGAAGCGGTCCCAGTCCGCGTCGATCCGCTCCCGGGCCGCCGCGCCGCGCACCGCGCCGCCCAGCACCGGGTAGTACCAGTCCATGGAGTAGCGGGACTTGTCGAGGAACCGCTCGGGGTGGTGGCGTATCGCGTGGCCGAGGCGGCCCAGGGCCAGCTCCCAGTCGGGCTGCGGCTCCTCGCGCTGTTCGGCCAGGGCCAGGGCGCAGCGCAGCGCCTGGTAGACGGAGGACGAGCCGGTCAGCAGCGCGTCGCGGACGATGGTGCCGTCGTCCTCGCGCTTCCAGCCGATCTCGCCGCCGGGCTGCTGGAGTTCGAGGACGTACTCGATCGACGCGTGGACCGCCGGCCACATCCGGTCGAGGAAGGTCTCGTCGCCGGTGGAGAGGTAGTGGTGCCAGACGCCGACCGCGAGGTAGGCGCAGAAGTTGCTCTCCCGGCCGCGGTCGGTGGGCGCGTCCGCGTCGCCGTCGGCGTAGGCGGCGTACCAGGAGCCGTCCGGGTTCTGATGCCGGACCAGCCAGTCGTAGGCGGCCTCGGCGCGCTCGTGCTCGCCGGCGGCGTCCAGCGCCATGGCGGCCTCGGTGTGGTCCCACGGGTCGAGGTGGTGGCCGCGGAACCACGGGATGGCGCCGTCCGTGCGCTGGGTCGCCAGGATGCCCGCGACGGTGCGGGCGGCCTGTTCGGCGGTGAGCACGCCGGGGAGGACGAGCCGTTCGGTGCGTCCGGGACTCGTCACTTGGCGGCCCCGCGGGCGGCGGTGCGCTTGGCGGCGGGCTTGGCGGAGGCCGTCTTCGGCTTCGGCTTCGGCTCCGGCGCGGACTCCGGCGCGGGCTCGGGCAGATGCGGCTTGGTGGCGTAGGCGACGAAGCTCTTGCCGATGAGCGGGTTGAGGGCCTGCTCGGCGAGGCGGGTGGCCAGCGGCTTCTTCATGATGTCCCAGACCAGCAGCTTGTGGTACGCCTTCACCGGCAGCGCCTGGTCGTTGTCCACACCGAAGGCGCACTTCAGCCACCAGTACGGGCTGTGCAGCCCGTGCGCGTGGTGGGTGCCGTACGGCTCCAGGCCGGCCTCCCGCATCTTGCCGAGGAGTTCGTCTCCGCGGTAGATGCGGATGTGGCCGCCCTCGACCTCGTGGTAGGCGTCGGAGAGCGCCCAGCAGACCTTCTCCGGGCCGTAGCGCGGCACGGTCACCGCGATCCGGCCGCCGGGGCGCAGCACCCGGACCATCTCGGCGAGCACGCCCTTGTCGTCGGGGATGTGCTCCATCACCTCGGAGATGATCACGACGTCGAAGCTCTCGTCGGGGAACGGCAGTGCCAGCGCGTCGCCCTCCATGGCGGTGGCGGAGGCGCCCGCCGGGGCCTCGCCGGCCTCCTTCATCGCGGCGAACCACCTGGCGACCTCGCGGATCTCCTCGCCGTTCCGGTCCAGGGCGACGACCTGCGCGCCGCGCCGGTAGCACTCGAAGGCGTGCCGGCCCGCGCCGCAGCCCAGGTCGAGCACGCGGTCGCCGGGGGCGAGCGGGAAACGGGAAAAGTCGACGGTCAGCACGGCGTTTACGCTTTCGTCCGGCGGTCAGGGTCGGGGGGAGGTACGGCGTGGACTGCGGGGGGACGGCATGGTGCGGGTCACCGGCGGCCGGCGGCCGTCGCGGCGGTGGCGCGGCCGGCCTGGCGGGCGATGGCCTCGCGGTAGCGGTCGGCGGTGCCGAGGGCGGCCTGCCGCCAGGTGAAGCGGGCGAGCACCCGCTCCCGGCCGGCCGCGCCCAGTCGGCGGCGGAGCTGCTCGTCGCCCAACAGCCGGAGCAGGCCGGCGGCGAGCGCCCCGGCATCGCCCGGCGGCACCGCGAGACAGGTCTCGCCGTCCGGCCCGGCCACCTCGGGGATGGCACCGCCGGTGGTGGCCAGCAGCGGGGTGCCGGTGGCCATCGCCTCGGCAGCGGGCAGCGAGAAGCCCTCGTAGAGGGAGGGGACGCAGGCGATCTGGGCGCCGCGCACCAGGTCGACGAGTTCGGCGTCGCTGATGCCCTTGACGAACTCGATGGCGCCGGACAGGCCGAGCCGTTCGATGGCGGCGGCCACCGGCCCGTCGTCGGCCCGCTTGCCGACCACGACGAGGTGGGCGTCGGGCTGCTCGGTGCGTACCTTTGCCAGCGCCTCGACGAGGTGGACCAGTCCCTTGAGGGGGACGTCCGCGCTGGAGGTGGTGACGATCCGGCCCGGCACCTCGGGGACGGACGGGTCCGGGGAGAAGAGGTCGGTGTCGGCGCCGATGGGGACGACGTGGATCCGGCCGGGGTGAACGCCGAGGTCGTCGACGATCTCCTGGCGGGAGGAGCCGGAGACGGTCAGGACCGACGGCAGCCGCCGGGCCACCCGCTTCTGCATCTGGGTGAAGCCGTACCAGCGGCGGACCGAGAGGCGGCGCTTCCAGTCGTGCGCGGCGGCCAGGTCGAGCCGGCGGTCGACGGTGATGGGGTGGTGGATCGTGGTGACCAGCGGCGCACCGAGCGCGCCGGGGCCGCCGAGCAGGCCGTAGCCGAGGGTCTGGTTGTCGTGGACGACGTCGAACTGGCCGCGGCGGGCGGCGAGGTGGCGCCGGGCGCGCAGCGAGAAGGTCAGCGGTTCGGGGAAGCCGCCGGTCCACATCGTGGCGACTTCGAGGCCGTCGATCCAGTCGCGGAACTCGTCCCGGCCCGGGGTGCGGAACGGGTCGGGCTGGCGGTAGAGGTCGAGGCTGGGCAGCTCGGTCAGCGTCACTCCCCCGTCGAGGACGGGATAGGGCTGGGCGCCGATGACCTCGACGGTGTGGCCGAGGCGGGCCAGCTCGCGGGAGAGGTGGCGGACGTAGACGCCCTGTCCGCCGCAGAACGGGTTCCCCTTGTACGTGAGCATGGCGATTCTCAGGGGACGCTCACGGTCCGTCGGGGCGGAGGCCGAGGGGGTCTCCGCCGGGCGGGGCGCGGCTGCCTGGACGGCCTCTGCGGTCACGCACGGCCCCCTTCTCACTGGACTTTCGCCGGAGCGTAACCGCTGGCGGTAATCTAGAACAAGTTTCAGAACTGAAAAGCTACTGATCAGTTCGCCGAGTTTCGAATCTACCGGCCGGGAACGGAGCGAAAAGAGCCGCACCAGGTGATTCGCGCCACGGCATGGCCCCTGCCATGCTGTGCCGATCACGCACCACCGGCACTCACCGCATCGCGGAGGGAAAGCCACGGAATGGGACACATGACTACGGAATCCAAGGCGTCCGGGCCGACGCTTCCGGCGAGTCCTCCCCTGACGGAGCGTCAGGAGGCCCGGCGCCGCCGCATCCTGCACACCAGCGCCAGGCTGGCCGGCCGCGGCGGCTTCGACGCGGTCCAGATGCGCGAGGTCGCCGAGTCCTCCGGGGTGGCGCTCGGCACCCTCTACCGCTACTTCCCGTCCAAGGTGCACCTGCTCGTCGCCACCATGCAGGACCAGCTCCAGCACATGCACGAGACGCTGCGCAAGCACCCCCCGTCGGAGGAGGACCCCGGCGCCCGGGTCGCCCAGACGCTGATGCGGGCCTTCCGCGCCCTGCAGCGCGAACCGCAACTGGCGGACGCCATGGTGCGCGCACTGACCTTCGCCGACCGCTCCGTCAGCCCCGAGGTGGACACCGTCTCCCGGCTGACCACCGCGATCATCCTCGACGCCATGGGGCTGGACGGCCCGCCGACCCCGGAACAGCTCTCCGCGGTCCGCGTCATCGAGCACACCTGGCACTCGGCGCTGATCACCTGGCTGTCCGGACGCGCCTCGATCGCCCAGGTGAAGATCGACATCGAAACGGTCTGCCGTCTGATCGACGTAACGGCCCCGGACCCCCGTTGACTTCCCCCGGACTCCAGTGACTCCCCCGGATTCCAGTGACTCCCCCGAGATTCCGGTGACTCCCCTCGGAATCCCGTCGACTCCCCCGGAATCCCGTTAACTCCCCTGCCTCCGCGGGTAATTGGCCCGCAAGGGGCCCTACCGCCCCCTACGGGATCCCCCTCCCCACCCCCTACGGGCCCCGCCGCTCACTCCTCCGGCGGGAACACCGCGGGGGACGCTTGCCGCTCCGACGAACGCTCACCGAGGCGAGGCCCGTCGGGCTACTCCCCAGATGTCACCTGCCACCCCTTCTCACGACACAGGGCACACGGCTCCTTGCACGGCGGCAACGGATCACCGGGAGGCACGTGGATGACGCCTTCGCCTGTCGCCACCAGCGGCGTCCTCCGCTCCGGCGGCCTCAACTCGGCCCCGTTCGCCCATAACTTCGCCTTCCGTGTCCGCCAACCTTCCGCCGTGGCGGTGCGGTCGTAAGCCCACGGTGGGTCACCCACCATGAGCGTGCCGTCGGGTGACGGGACGTAGCATGGGCAGTAACCATCATTCGGCTAACCGGAGTTGGTCATGAGGCCATCAACTGCCATCCCGTCAGAGGTACTAGCTCGGAGTGATGTCCGAGAAGCCATTGAGGCACATGACTTCGGCCAGCTCTTCCACCTCGTTCGGAAATGGGCCGGGATCAGCTACAACCGAATTGCGGAAGCATGCGACATCAAGTCTTCCCGCATCAGCGAACTCGCGCGCGGCGAGGGGTCGATTACCACGCTGGCGAAAATCGAAAAGGTAGCCGACGCCCTTCGCATTCCAGGATATACGCTAAGGCTCGCACCCAGACCCTGGGAAACCCGGGCGGGAGTCGCTGACGAATTTCCTGGCCGCATCGTACCGCAACGCGTCCCGATTTTTGACGAAGCGAGAGGCGATCAGTACGTCGAGGCAATTCGCGAAACCTCACGCAGGTTAGTGGCTCTCGACAATGACCTCAGCGGCCTTCCAATTGCAGCCACTGCGGCACAGGCATTCAAGGCCGTGCATCGCCGTCTCGGCAGTGGCGAACCTGAGCCGAAGTGCGAGCGAGACATTCAGGCCGCAGCTGCAGAATTGGCAGAAGTTGCAGGATGGGCTCTATTTGACGCGGAGGAGTACGAAGCGGCACACCGTTTCAATCAGCAAGCGCTCTTCCTCGCGCGAATGTCGGGAGACCGGACTATCGAACTCCTGATTCTCCAGAACATGGGCATGCAGTCCGGATGGCTTGGGCGACCACGGGAAGAGCTGGCTATTGCTCGATCCATTCTCGATCGAGCAAACTTGTCGCCGCGCGTTGAAGCCATCTTCAGAACACGTGAGGCCAACGGCCTGTTCGCATCGGGGCGAACGGCGGAAGCCATCAGAGAATTCGACCGTGCACGCGCCCTCGTCGAAGAGGGAACGAGGAACAACGACCCTTCCTGGGCTTGGTGGATCAGCATTAAAGAAATCAACGGCCATCAAGCTTCTGGATTTCAGAATTCGGGCCGCTGGAGGTCCGCCATCTCGCTACTTCAAGAGAATCTACACTGCCCAAACGGCCCACGGGTCGGGTATCAGAGCATGTCATCCGCAAGACTCCTCGCTTGCCTCCTCGAAGAGAAGGCGTGGCGAGAAGCAGAGGAATTGCTGGAATCCATCATTCCGACTGTTTCCGAAACCGGTTCGGTGCGCACGCGGAATCTACTGAGGGGAACCGTCGCATTCGGGGAGGGGAAAGCGAACATTCCTGAGAGCCTTCGCGACACCCTCCACGGAGTAAGTGAGGCCATGCAAGAGGATCCGTACACGCTATGAGGCAGGAACCACAGGAACCAACTGCCGGCGGCGCCCGAGCATGACCCTGCGACGGCTGCGTTCTCCGGCGTTGAACTGATAGCCCCACCCGGGCCCCAGGCCCAACGCCCCCCTCCGGCACGGAGGATGGCCGTTGGGACTGGGCCGACCGCAGATGGCCACGGTCCCCGCCTCGCCGCTCACTCCCCGGGCTCACTCCTCCGGCGGGAACACCGGCTCGTCGCCGTCCACCGTGGTGATCGTGATCGCCTCCACCGGGCAGCCCTCGGCGGCCGCCAGGACGGTGTCCACGGGCTCGGTCTCCGGTTCGACGGGGTGCGACTGCCGCGCCGTGTCCAGGCGGAACCGCTCCGGCGCGGTCCCGGCGCACAGGCCCGAGCCGATGCAGACGCCCCGGTCCACCGTCACCCGCCAGCGCTCCGGCTCCGCCATCAGGCACCCGCCGGCAGGTGGATCATCTTGTGCTCCAGGTATTCGGCGAACCCCTCGGGGCCGAACTCCCGCCCGATGCCGGAGTTCTTGTAGCCGCCGAACGGTCCGAGCATGTCGATGCTGAAGGTGTTCACCGAGTACGTGCCAGTGCGCACCCGCCGGGCGATGTCGATGCCGTGCTCGACGTCGGCCGTCCACACCGACCCCGACAGCCCGTACTCGGAGTCGTCGGCGATCCGCACCGCCTCCTCCTCGTCCCCGTACGGGAGCAGGCAGATCACCGGGCCGAAGATCTCCTCCCGGGCGATCCGCATGCCGTTGTCGACGTCGCCGAAGAGCGTCGGCTCGACGTACCAGCCGGTCGGCTGCCCCGTCGGACGGCCGCCGCCCGCCAGGACCTTGGCGCCCTCCTGCTGCCCCAGCGCGATGTAGTCCAGCGAACGCTGCTGCTGGCGGCGGGCGACCAGCGGTCCGAGCTCGGTGGCCGGATCCAGCGGGTCGCCGACGGTCAGTGCGCCCGCCGCCGCGGCGAACCGCTCGGCGATCTCGTCGTAACGGCTGCGCGGGGCGAGGATCCGGGTCTGCGCCACGCACGCCTGCCCGTTGATCATCCAGGCGAACGGAGCGATCCCGGCCACCGCCGCGTCCAGGTCCGCGTCCGGCAGGATCACCGCCGCGGACTTGCCGCCCAGTTCCAGGGTGACCCGGCTGAGGTTGCGCGCGGCGACCTCCATGACCCGCCTGCCGGCCGCCACCGACCCGGTGAACGAGACCTTGTCCACGCCCGGGTGCCCGACCAGGTACTCGCTCACCTCCCGGTCGGCCGGCAGGATCGACAGCACCCCCTCCGGCAGCCCGGCCCCGGTCACGATCTCCGCCAGCAGATACGCGTCCAGCGGCGTCTCTGGCGAGACCTTCAGCACCACCGAGCACCCGGCCAGCAGGGCCGGCGCGAGCTTGGCGGCGGCGGTGAACTGCGGGACGTTCCACGGCACCACGGCCGCCACCACGCCCACCGGTTCCCGGCGCACCAGCAGCGGTCCCAGCGCCCCGGCCCGGCGCTCCTCGAACGGGAAGTCCCGGGCCACCGTGAGCGCCGCGTCCCACACCATCATCGCGGCCAGCGACTGGACCATGACGCCCGAGGTGACCGGCGTCCCGTTCTGCGCTCCGATGACCCGGGCGAACTCCTCGCTGCGCACCGCGAAGGCGTCCTTGATCCGGCTCACCACCGCGATCCGCTCCGCCAGCGGGGCATCGGCCCACACACCGGACGCGAAGGAGGCGCGGGCCGCGGCCACCGCCCGGTCGACGTCGGCCCGCGCGGCGTGCGGGACCCGGCCGATGACCCGTTCGGTGTGCGGCGAGACGACCTCGATCGTGTCCGGACCGGCCGGGTCGACCAACTCACCGCCTATGTAGAGCTTTCCGTGTTCGACGAGGTCGCTCATGCTGCCGCCTCCCGACGGTCTCGACGGATGACGCTCTCGACGGACGACGTCGCCGGCCGTTCGTATCTGACGAACTGTCAGGAGACGCCTCCCAGAACTGATACCAGTTCCACTCCGCGGAGTCCACGCCCGGCGGCCGAATTCCAACTCCCCTTCCGGCGAAGTGCGTTCACCTCGCATTGAAACTCGTTCTAGTTATAGTTGAGGCCACGACGGCACCGGAGGGGGCGGGATCCATGGCACCGCAGGTGATCGACCACAGGGGCGGAGTGTGGAGCATCGCCGTCCCCATCCCCGACAACCCGCTCGGCCACACCCTCGTCCACCTCCTGGAGACCGACCGCGGCCCGGTCCTCGTCGACACCGGCTGGGACGACCCCGGCTCCTGGGACACCCTCACCGCCGGCATCACCGCCTGCGGCTTCGGCCCCGCCGATCTCCACGGCGTGGTGCTCACCCACCACCACCCCGACCACCACGGCCTGTCCGCCAAGGTGCGGGAGACCTCCGGCGCCTGGATCGCCATGCACGACGCGGACGCCGCGGTGGTCCGGCGCACCCGCGAGGCGGAGCCCGGCCGGTGGCTGGACCATCTGCTCGCCACACTCACCGCGGCCGGGGCACCGGACGGCCACCTGGAGCCACTGCGGGCCGCCCGCGCCGCCGGACGCGGCGGACGCCCGCCCGGCCGCCGGGCCGCACTGCCCGACCGCGGCATCGAACCCGGCGAGCTCCTCGACCTACCCGGCCGCCGCCTGCGCGCGATCTGGACGCCGGGCCACACCCCCGGCCACGTCTGCCTCCACCTGGAGGAGGCCCACCCCGCGCTCGCGGACCGCCCCCGCCCGGACGCCGCCCGCCCGGCCGGCTTCGGCCGGCTCTTCTCCGGCGACCACCTCCTCCCCGGCATCACCCCGCACATCGGCCTGTACGAGGACCCCGACGACATCGCCCCCGACCTGCTCGACCGGGGCGATCCGCTCGGCGACTACCTCGACTCGCTCGAACGGATCGCCCGGCTCGCTCCGGCGGAGGTGCTGCCGGCCCACCAGCACGCCTTCCCCGACGCCGCGGGCCGCGTCCAGGAACTGATCGCCCACCACGAGGAGCGCCTCGCCGGCCTGCGCGCGCTGCTGCGCGAGCCGCTCACCTCCTGGCAGCTCGCCGCGTCGATGCGGTGGAACCGCCCCTGGGGCGACATCCCGCCCGCCTCCCGCACCATCGCGGTCTCCGAGGCCGAGGCGCACCTACGGCACCTGGTCAAGCGCGGGCATGTGGAGGTGGTGGCCGGCTCGGATCCGGTCCGGTACATGGCGGTTTAGGGGGTCTATCGAGTGGTCCCGGTCGGTTCGCCGGTCGGTTCGCCAGCTGGTTTGCCGGTTGGTCCGTCGGTCGGTTCGCCGGTCGGATTCTCGTGACGGCGGTCACCCGTCGGCGGGCCGTGGCGGTCGCGTCCGCGAACGCGACCGCGAGGCGGTGCGTTGCCCCTCCGGAGTTAAAGTGTGCGGGACAACTTCATCCCGTACCCGATCGGGGAAAGCCGGTGGAAATCCGGCGCTGCCCCTCCCCCGAGCTCTCGACTTCGCTCGTGCCCGGGGGCACCCCCATCCGTGACTCCGGCCGCCCGGCGCGACCGGACGAGCCGGAGCACCCGGTAGGGCACGACCAAGGCTCCCGCCACCGGAACCGCCGCCCCGCGGACGGCCGGTGCGCGGCACCGTCGAGGTCTACGGAGCTGAGCCCGGTGCCACCGTGCCGCACGCCGCGCGTGCTGCACGGGCGGTCGCCCGGGCCCGGATCGGCTTCGTAGCCCGCCGCGACCCGACCGACCCGAGAGGCACCCACCCGATGGCCCGTATGGCCCCCACGGCTCCCCAGGCCACCGCGCCGCAGCCGCACTCCGCCGCCCCCCGGGCGCGCCGCGCCGCCACGGCGCTGGCCGCCGCGGCGACCGCCGCCGTGCTGGCCGGCGCCGCGGCCCCCGTCGCGTACGCCGACGGCCCGGCGGCTCCGCAGCCCTCGCAGCAGAAGCTGCCCAAGGGCCTGTACGGCGCCAAGGACCCGCAGTACGACGGCGTGTGGCGGCAGTCGCTGGCGCTGCTGGCGCAGCACACGGTGGGGGTCCGCCCGGCAACGTCCGCGGTGGACTGGCTGGCGGGGCAGCAGTGCGCCGACGGGGCGTTCGCCGCGTACCGGCCGGAGCCCGGCAAGGCGTGCGACGCGGCCACGATGCGGGACACCAACCAGACCGCCGCCGCGATCCAGGCGCTGACCGCGCTCGGCGGGCACGGCGACACCGTGCAGAAGGCCGTGCAGTGGCTGAAGTCCGTCCAGCACGAGGACGGCGGCTGGAGCTCGATGCCCGGTGGGCAGGGCGGCGAGGAGAGCGACGCCAACTCCACCGCGGTGGTGATCGGCGCGCTCGCCGCGGCCGGTGAGAAGCCGGAGTCGGTGACGGCGAAGGGCGGCAAGTCGCCGTACGACGCGCTGCTGACGTTCCGGCTCGGGTGCGATGCGAAGGAGGCCGAGCGCGGGGCGTTCACCTTCCAGCTGAAGAACTCCGCGCCGAACGCCGACGCGACCGCGGCCGCCGTCACCGGGGCCCTGGGCCAGGGCTTCGTCGTGGCGCCGGCGGGCAAGGCCGCGAACCGGCCGGTCAAGGCGCCGGACTGCGCGAAGGACGCGATGCGGGGCAGCGGCGCGGACGCCCGGGCGGCGGCCGCGGACGGCGGCGCGAACTGGCTCGTCGGGCAGTTGGACGCCGGCGGGCAGCATCTGCGGTCCGCGATGCCGGGCGCCGAGCAGCAGCCCGACGTCGGCAACACCGCGGACACGGTGGTCGCGCTGGCAGCCGGCGGGCACGGCGCGGCCGCCCAGAAGCCGTTGGCGTGGCTGGAGAAGAACGCCGGGGCCTGGGCGAAGCAGAACGGCCCGGCCGCGTACGCCCAGTTGATCCTCGCCGCGCACGCCACCGGCACCGACCCGCGGGCGTTCGGCGGCACCGACCTGGTGAGCGCGCTCGACGCGACCGGGCCCGCGCCGGCCGCGACCGCCGCGCCGTCGCCGGCGGCGGAGCAGGACACCTCGGACGGGGGCGGCTTCGGCCCGTGGTGGGTGATCGGTGTCGGGCTGGCCATCGGCGCCGGCATCGGCTTCCTGATCAGCGGCCGCAACAAGAACAAGAACGCGCTGTGAGCAGGCTGCGGCACGGTTGGACCCGGCGGGCCGCCGGCGGGCTGCTGCTGGCGGGGGCGGTGGCCGGTCTGGGGGCCGGGCCCGCCCAGGCGCAGCAGTACCGCTACTGGTCCTTCTGGGACGGCGGTGCCCCGGCCGCCGGTGGCAAGAAGACCGCGTGGGCGTACGCGACGGAGGGGCCCGGCACCGCACGGCCGGCCGACGGGGCCGTGGTGGGCTTCCGCTTCTCGGTGAGCGCGGACTCCGTCAAGGCGGCCGGCCCGCGCACCGCCCCTGACTTCGCCGCGCTCTGCGGTACGACCCCGGCCCGGTCCGGGGACAAGCGGATCGGCGTGGTGATCGACTTCGGCACCGCGGCGGACGCCCCGCCCGGTGAGCGTCCGCCGGCCGGGCGCACCGGCTGTGCCCGGGTGCCCGCGGACGCCTCGGCGGGCGAGGCGCTGGCGGCGGTCGCCAAGCCGCTGCGCTACGACGCCGATGCGCTGCTGTGCGGGATCGCGGGCTATCCGCGGTCCGGTTGCGCGGAGCAGGTGGACGGGAGCGGGGCGCAGCCGAAGACCACGGCGACGGCCGAACGCGGTGCCGGCGGTGCCGCGGGCGGGGACGACGACGGGGGGCCGTCGGCCGGTGTCCTCGGCGGTATCGGGGCCGTGGTGGTGCTGGGCGCGGCCGGCGTGTGGCAGGCGCGCCGGCGGCGCGGATGAGGGCCCCGCGCGCCACCCGCAGTACCGCGTTGCACGCGGGCGCCTGGTGGGTGTGGGCGCTCGGCCTGGCGACCGCGGCGTCCCGGACCACCAATCCGCTGCTCCTGGGGCTGCTGGTGGGAGTGGCCGGCTATGTCGTGGCGGCACGCCGGACCGATGCGCCGTGGGCCCGGTCGTACAGCGCGTTCGTCAAGCTCGGGCTGGTGGTGCTGGGCATCCGGCTGGTCTTCGCTTTCGTGCTGGGTTCGCCGATCCCCGGTACCCACACCCTGGTGACGCTGCCCGAACTCCCGCTTCCCGACTGGGCGAAGGGGGTCCGGGTGGGCGGCCGGGTGACCGCGGAGGGCATGGTCTTCGCGCTGTACGACGGGTTGAAGCTGGCCACGCTGCTGATCTGTGTGGGCGCCGCCAACGCGCTGGCCAATCCTGCCCGGTTGCTGAAGTCGCTGCCCGGTGCGCTGTACGAGGCCGGAGTGGCGGTGGTGGTCGCGATGACCTTCGCGCCGAACCTGGTGGCGGACGTACAGCGGCTGCGGGCGGCCCGCCGGCTGCGCGGCCGCCCGGACCGCGGGGTCGCGGCGCTGCTACAGGTGGGACTGCCGGTGCTGGAGGGCGCGTTGGAGCGGTCGGTGGCGCTGGCCGCGGCCATGGACGCCCGCGGCTACGGGCGGACGGCCCAGGTGCCGCCCGCCGTGCGGCGGTTGACGTCGGTGCTGACCCTGGGCGGGCTGCTCGGGGTGTGCGCGGGGACGTACGGGCTGCTGGGCGATTCCGGGGGCGGCTACGGGCTGCCGCTGCTGGCGGTCGGTCTGGTGGCCGCGCTGGCCGGGCTGTGGCTGGGTGGCCGCCGGTCGGTGCGGACGCGCTACCGGCCCGAGGCGTGGGGCGTCCGGGCCTGGCTGGTGTCCGGTTCGGGGGTCGCGGTCGCGGCGCTGATGATCGCGGCGAACGGCTGTGCGCCGGGGGCCCTGCATCCGCCGGCGGTGCCGCTGACGGCGCCGGTGCTGCCGCTGTGGCCGGCGCTTTCGCTGCTGGTGGGGTTGGTGCCGGCGGTGGTGGCGCCGGCACCGGGGCCCACGCGGGGCGGAGCCCGCGGTCCGGGCCGGACGGCCGGCTCGGCGGCGTCTTCTTCGGCTTCGGCGTCTTCTTCGGCTTCGGCGTCTTCGCCACCGTCGTCTTCATCGGCTTCCTCTCCCCCTAACGCCCATGGCACCTCTGGAACCTCTCCCACCTCGCGTAGCTCTCCTCTCTCCCGTCCCTCCGATTCCGACCCGTGCACGAAGGAGTCCGCCCAGTGATCCGCTTCGAGGAGGTCTCGGTCACCTATGGGGACGCCGCCGCGCCGGCCGTCCAGGGGGTCGACCTGACCGTGCCCGAGGGGGAGCTGTGCCTCCTCGTCGGCCCGTCCGGGGTCGGCAAGTCGACGCTGCTGAACGCCGTGAGCGGGCTGGTGCCGCACTTCACCGGTGGCACCCTGCACGGCCGGGTGACCGTCGGCGGGCGGGACACCCGCATCCATCCGCCGCGTGAACTGGCCGATGTGGTCGGGACGGTGGGCCAGGACCCGCTGGCGCACTTCGTCACCGACACCGTCGAGGACGAACTGGCCTACGGCATGGAGTCGCTGGGGCTCGCCCCGGACGTGATGCGCCGCCGGGTCGAGGAGACCCTGGACCTGCTGGGCCTGGCCGAGCTGCGGGACCGTGCCGTCCGCACGCTGTCCGGCGGGCAGATGCAGCGGGTGGCGATCGGTTCGGTGCTGACGACCCACCCCAAGGTCCTGGTGCTGGACGAGCCGACGTCGGCGCTGGACCCGGGGGCCGCCGAGGAGGTGCTGGCGGTGCTGCAGCGGCTGGTGCACGACCTGGGGACGACGGTGCTGATGGCCGAGCACCGGCTGGAGCGGGTGGTGCAGTACGCGGACCAGGTGATCCTGCTGCCGGGGCCCGGTGCGGCCCCGGTGATGGGCGATCCGGCCGGCATGATGGCCGCTTCGCCGGTGCGGCCGCCGGTGGTCGAACTGGGCCGGCTGGCCGGCTGGGCACCGCTGCCGCTGACGGTGCGGGACGCCCGCCGGAAGGCGGCCGGGCTGCGGGACCGGCTGTCGGCGCTGGCCGCACCGTCTCCCGGACCGGTGGCGGGACCGGGAGGCCGGCCGGGAGCCGGGCCGGGCGAGGACTCCGGCGACGGACCGGGGGCGGACACCGAGCCGGTCGCCGCGGTCGCGGGGCTCGGCGTCCACCGGGACCGCACTCCGGTGCTGCACGGCGTCGGGCTGACCGTCCGGCCCGGCGAGACCGTCGCCCTGATGGGACGGAACGGTGCCGGCAAGTCGACACTGCTGCGCACGCTGGTCGGGATGCATCCGCCGTCGGCGGGCTCGGTGCGGGTCGGGGGCGCCGTCCCGCACAAGGCGCGGCCGCGGGAGCTGCTGCGCCGGGTCGGCCTGGTGCCGCAGGAGCCGCGCGACCTGCTGTCCGCGGACACCGTGGCGGCGGAGTGCGCCGCGGCTGACCGGGACGCGGACGCACCGGCCGGGAGCTGCCGGGAGCTGGTCACGCGACTGCTGCCCGGGGTGCCGGATGCGGCCCATCCGCGGGATCTGTCCGAGGGACAGCGGCTGACCCTGGCGCTGGCGGTGGTGCTGACCGCCCGGCCGCCGCTGCTGCTGCTCGACGAGCCCACCCGGGGCCTGGACTACGCGGCCAAGGCGCGGCTGGTCGAGGTCGTCCGGGGGCTGGCCGCCGAGGGGCAGGCGTGCGTGCTGGCCACGCACGATGTGGAGCTGGCCGCCGAACTCGCGCACCGGGTGGTGATCCTGGCGGACGGGGAGGTCGTCGCGGACGGTCCGACCGAGGACGTGGTGGTCTCCTCCCCCGCGTTCGCCCCGCAGGTCGCCAAGGTGCTGGCGCCGCTGCCGTGGCTGACCGTCGCCCAAGTGGCCCGTTCCCTGGAAGGGGCGTCGGCGTGACGGCACCGGAGCGGCGGGTGCGTGCGGTGCGGCTCGGGCCGCGGTCGGTCGCCGCGCTGTGTCTGGTGTCGGCGATCGGCGTGGTGGCCTTCGGCTGGCCGTTGCTGGCCGGTTCCGCTTCCGGGCTCGCGCATTCGCAGGACGCTCCGTGGCTGTTCGCCGCGCTGTTGCCGCTGCTGCTGGCGGTGGTGGTGGCCACCATCGCCGACAGCGGCCTGGATGCCAAGGCGATCGCGATGCTCGGGGTGCTGGCCGCGGCGGGTGCGGCGTTGCGGCCGCTGGGTGCGGGGACCGCGGGGATCGAGCCGATGTTCTTCCTGATGGTGTTGTCGGGGCGGGTGCTGGGGCCGGGCTTCGGTTTTGTGCTGGGGTCGGTGGCGATGTTCGCCTCGGCGCTGCTGACGGGCGGGGTCGGACCATGGATGCCGTTCCAGATGCTGTCGATGGGCTGGGTGTCGATGGGGGCGGGACTGCTGCCGGGGACCATGGGGGTCCCCCCTGATCGAGCGGAGTCGAGAGCTCGGGGGAGGTTGCGGGGCCGCCGCGAGCTGCTCCTGCTGGCCGGGTACGGGGCGGTGGCGTCGGTCGGCTATGGGCTGGTGATGAACCTCCAGGGCTGGCCGTACATCGGCGGGTTGGCGTCGGGGGTGTCGTTCGTGCCGGGCGATCCGCTCTCCGCCAACCTGGCGCGCTATCTCGCGTACTGCCTGGCGACGTCCCTGGGGTGGGATCTGCCGCGGGCGGTGGTCACCGTCGTGCTCACGCTGACGCTGGGCGGCACGGTGCTGAAGGCGCTGCGGCGGGCGACGCGCCGGGCGGCGTTCGAGGCGCCGGTGGCGTTCGTGGACGCGGCCGGGCCGGCGGGCCGGTCCTGACGGACCCGCGCGGGCGCCGGGCGGCGCGGCCGGGAGCACCGCCTGCACCGCCGGCAGGGCGGCGGCACGGCCGGCGGTGGCGCGGGGGACGGACGGACGGGACGCGTGGTGCGGAGCGGTGTTCTTCATGGCTCCGACGCTACGGCGACCCGGCCGGCCGCGACATGCGGGTCGACCCCCAACTCCCTGAGGGTTCCCCCGAGTTCCGCTCTCAGGGACCGGCCGGGCGACCGCGTACCCGACCGGCCCCGCGGGCGCGCCGGGCGGGAGTTCGACGACAGGCCCTACAGCCGTTGAATGATCGTCGCCGTCGCCAGCGCGCCGCCCGCGCACATGGTGATCAGGGCGAACTCCTTGTCCCGGCGCTCCAGTTCGTGCAGGGCGGTGGTGAGCAGGCGGGCGCCGGTGGCGCCGACCGGGTGCCCCATGGCGATGGCTCCGCCGTTGACGTTGACCTTCTCCAGGTCCTGGTCGAAGACCTGCGCCCAGGAGAGCACCACGGAGGCGAACGCCTCGTTGATCTCGACCAGGTCGATGTCCCTGAGCGACATCCCGGCCTTGCCCAGGACCGCCCGGGTGGCGTCGATCGGCCCGTCGAGGTGGAAGTGCGGGTCGGAGCCGACGAGCGCCTGGGCGACGATGCGGGCCCGGGGCCGGAGCCGGAGGGCGCGGGCCATCTTCTTGGAGGCCCACAGCAGGGCGGCGGCGCCGTCGGAGATCTGCGAGGAGTTGCCGGCGGTGTGCACGGCGGTGGGCATCACGGGCTTGAGGCCGGCGAGGGCCGCCATGTCGGTGTCGCGCAGGCCCTCGTCGCGGTCGACCAGCCGCCACATGCCCTGGCCGGCGGCCTGTTCGTCCTCGGTGGTGGGGACCTGGACGGCGAAGGTCTCCCGTTTGAAGCGCTCCTCGGCCCAGGCGGTGGCGGCCCGCTCCTGGGAGAGCAGGCCGAGGGTGTCGACGTTCTCGCGGGTCAGGCCGCGGTGGCGGGCGATCCGCTCGGCGGCCTCGAACTGGTTGGGCAGGTCGACGTTCCACTCGTCGGGCCAGGGTTTGCCGGGGCCGTGCTTGGAGCCGCTGCCGAGCGGGACGCGGGACATCGCCTCGACGCCGCAGCCGATGCCGATGTCGATGACGCCGCCCGCGATCATGTTGGCGACCATGTGGTTGGCCTGCTGGGAGGAGCCGCACTGACAGTCCACGGTGGTGGCGGCGGTCTCGTAGGGCAGGCCCATGGTGAGCCAGGCATTACGGGCGGGGTTCATGGACTGTTCGCCGGCGTGGGTGACGGTGCCGCCGACGATCTGTTCCACGCAGTCGGGCTGGATGCCCGTCCGGGCGAGGAGTTCGCGGTACGTCTCACCCAGGAGGTAGGCGGGGTGGAGGTTGGCGAGCGCGCCCTGGCGCCTGCCGATGGGGGTGCGTACTGCTTCGACGATGACGGGTTCCGCGGCCATGACTCAACTCGTCCTCTCCTCGCGTCCGCGTGCGTCCCGGCGCCCACGGAGGGAAGAACTAGTACGCGTTCTAGTTCTGCGAACAGTCTCTTGAGCTGTCCGGCGCGGCGCAAGGGGGCTGCAACGCCCTTGTGCACAAGTGGCCTTGCCGTGCCTCTTGCCACTTGTAGAACTCGTTACTACCTTCACCGCGACCTGCATCTGATGGGCCGTCAGTCAAGCTGTTGGCCGGACGGCGGTGCCGTCAGGGCGTCCCACGTCAGCTGGACCAGGAGTCGCCGATGCACTGCCCCGAGCTGCCCGAAGGGTTCGACTTCACCGACCCCGACGTCTACCAGTCCCGGGTCCCGCTCCCGGAGTTCGCACGGCTGCGCCGGACCGCGCCGGTGTGGTGGAACGCCCAGCCGCACGGCATCGCCGGCTTCGACGACGACGGCTACTGGGTGGTCACCCGCCACCAGGACGTCAAGGAGGTCTCCACCAAACCGGAGGTGTTCTCGGCCAATCTCAACACCTCGATCATCCGCTTCAACTCGGGCATCTCCCGCGATCAGATCGAGGTCCAGAAGCTGATCATGCTGAACATGGACCCGCCGGAGCACACCCGGGTCCGCCAGATCGTCCAGCGCGGCTTCACCCCGCGGGCCATCCGCGCCCTGGAGGAGGCGCTGCGCCGGCGGGCCGGGCACATCGTCGAGGAGGCCCGGCACAAGGGCTCCGGCGACTTCGTCACCGACGTCGCCTGCGAACTCCCCCTCCAGGCGATCGCCGAGCTCATCGGCGTCCCGCAGGAGGACCGGGCCCGGATCTTCGACTGGTCGAACAAGATGATCGCCTACGACGATCCGGAACTGGCCATCACCGAGGAGGTCGGCGCCAACGCGGCGATGGAGCTGATCTCGTACGCGATGAACCTCGCCGCGGCCCGCAAGGAGTGCCCGGCCAAGGACATCGTCAGCCGGCTGGTGGCGGCCGAGCACGAGGGGAACCTCGGCTCCGACGAGTTCGGGTTCTTCGTGCTGCTGCTGGCGGTGGCCGGCAACGAGACCACCCGCAACGCCATCACCCACGGCATGCACGCCTTCCTCACCCACCCCGACCAGTGGGAGCTCTACAAGCGCGAGCGCCCGGCGACCGCCGCCGAGGAGATCGTGCGGTGGGCGACCCCGGTGGTCTCCTTCCAGCGCACCGCCACCCAGGACACCGAGCTGGGCGGCGCGCACATCAGGAAGGGCCAGCGGGTCGGGATCTTCTACTCCTCCGCCAACCACGACCCTTCGGTCTTCGACCGGCCCGACGTCTTCGACATCACCCGCGACCCCAACCCCCACCTGGGCTTCGGCGGCGGCGGACCGCACTTCTGCCTGGGCAAGTCCCTGGCCGTGCTGGAGATCGACCTGATCTTCAACGCCCTCGCGGACGCCGTCCCCGGGATCTCGCTGGCCGGCGACCCGCGGCGGCTGCGCTCCGCCTGGCTCAACGGGGTCAAGGAACTCCGGGTGCACTACCGCTGAGGGAGGGCACCACCTGGGAGAGCACCACCAGGGCGAGCACCTCGACGACGCCGACGCCGAGCAGCACGGCCACCGCGCGGCGCCGCAGCCTGCGGTAGACGTCCTCGTACTCGGTCCGCAGGGCGGCGCTGCGGGCCGCGACGCGCTCGCAGTAGGAACGGGACTGCGCGCGCTGCTCCCGGCAGTACTGCCGGACGACGTCCGCGCGCTGGGACGCGGTGAGCCAGGGCAGCCGGGCGCAGAACTCCTCCGCCCGGCCGCGGGCCCGTTCCTCTTCCGCCGCCCACAGCAGATATCCCTCGATCTCGTTGATCGCCTCCGCCGTCCGGAGGTTCTCTTCCCCGCCGGTCTCGTCGGCCCCGGGCATTTCACGCCCCCTCACGCTTTCCTCCTCACCGTTCGATCGCGGCCGCGACATCGGGGTGGTGCAGATCGAACGCCGGGGATTCGGAGCGAATGCGCGGCAGGGTGCGGAAGTTGTGCCGCGGTGGCGGGCAGGAGGTCGCCCACTCCAGCGAACGGCCATAGCCCCACGGGTCGTCCACGCCGACCTTCTGACCGTACTTGGCGGTCTTCCAGACGTTGTAGAGGAACGGCAGGATCGACAGACCCAGCAGGAAGGAGAAGAGGGACGAGACGGTGTTGAGTGTGGTGAAGCCGTCGGCGGCGAGATAGTCGGGAATCCGGCGCAGCATTCCTTCCGCGCCGAGCCAGTGCTGGACGAGGAACGTGCCGTGGAAACCGATGAACAGCGTCCAGAACGTGATCTTGCCCAGCCGCTCGTCCAGCATCTTGCCGGTGAACTTCGGCCACCAGAAGTGGAAACCGGCGAACATCGCGAACACGACCGTACCGAACACCACGTAATGGAAGTGCGCCACCACGAAGTACGAGTCCGAGATGTGGAAGTCCATCGGCGGCGACGCCAGGATCACACCCGTCAGACCACCGAAGGTGAACGTGATCAGGAAGCCGATCGCCCAGAGCATCGGCGTCTCGAAGGACAACGAACCCTTCCACATCGTGCCGATCCAGTTGAAGAACTTCACACCGGTCGGCACCGCGATCAGGAACGTCATGAAGGAGAAGAACGGCAACAGCACGCCACCCGTGACATACATGTGGTGCGCCCACACCGTCACCGAAAGACCCGCGATCGACACCGTCGCGGCGATCAGACCGATGTAACCGAACATCGGCTTCCGGGAGAAGACCGGAATGACCTCGGAAATGATGCCGAAGAACGGCAGCGCGATGATGTACACCTCCGGATGCCCGAAGAACCAGAAGAGGTGTTGCCAGAGCAATGCCCCGCCATTGGCCGCGTCGAAGACATGCGCACCGAATTTACGGTCCGCCTCCAGCGCGAACAGCGCGGCCGCCAGAACCGGGAAGGCCAGCAGGACCAGCACACCGGTCAGCAGCACGTTCCACACGAAGATCGGCATCCGGAACATCGTCATGCCCGGCGCACGCATGCAGATGATGGTGGTGATGAAGTTGACCGAACCCAGGATCGTGCCGAAACCCGAGAAGGCCAGACCCATGATCCACATATCGGCGCCGACGCCGGGCGAATGGACGGCGTCGGAAAGCGGCACATAGCCGAACCAGCCGAAATCGGCCGCACCTTGAGGGGTGAGGAAGCCGCCCACCGCGATCAGCGAGCCGAAGAGGTAGAGCCAGTAGGCGAACATGTTCAGCCGCGGGAACGCCACATCGGGCGCGCCGATCTGGAGCGGCATGATCCAGTTGGCGAAACCGGCGAACAACGGCGTCGCGAACATCAGCAGCATGATCGTGCCGTGCATCGTGAACGCCTGGTTGAACTGCTCGTTCGACAGCAGCTGGTGACCGGGCCGGGCCAGCTCGGCGCGCATCAGCAGCGCCAGCAGCCCGCCGACACAGAAGAAGGCGAAGGCGGTCACCAGATAGAGCGTGCCGATGGTCTTGTGGTCGGTGGTCGTCAGCCATGCCACCGGGTTCCGGCGCCGCGCGGGCCGTGCCACGGCGGACCGCGGCACGGCGGTTCCGGCCGCCGGGGAGGGGGTTGCGGGGAGCTTCATGCCCCGTAGGTGTCCGCCTCCCCGTGCCTCGTCACAGGTGACGGACGCGAATCGGGCTGCCGGGAGGGTGGGATGGGTCACGAGAGCGGGGTGTGACGATCGGGGCGATGCCGGACACAGGGGTTTCATGAGCACGGACGACGCCTTCGCCGCGGCCTACCGCGCGCACTACTGGGCGGTCAGCCGCTTTGTGGCGCGGCGGCTGGACGCCCCGGCACACGAGGTCGAGGAGGTGGTGGCCGACGTCTTCTCCATAGCGTGGCGGCGGCGCACCGAACTCCCCGACGCGCCGCTGCCCTGGCTGTACGGGGTGGCCCGGAACTGCCTGGCCAATACGGTGCGCGGGATCGGCCGCTATCGGCGGCTGCTGCACCGGCTGGGCAACCACGAGGCGGCGCACGGCCGGCAGACCGTGGCGAGCCCGGACGCCGAGCGGCCCGGCTCCTGGGTGCACGAGGCGCTGGCCCGGCTGTCCGCCGCCGACCAGGAGGTCCTGCGGCTGACCGCCTGGGAGGAACTGACCGTCGAGGAGCTGGCGGTGGTCCTCGGCTGCGGCCGGAGCGCGGCGGCCATGCGGCTGCACCGGGCCCGGCGCCGCCTGCGCGCGGAGATCGACCGTTCCCGGACCACCGTGTCCGTACGAGGAGGAGGCGACGGCCATGAGTGACGAACTGGAGCTGCTGCGGGCGGCCGACCCGGCGCCGGCCGGTGAAGGGCGCTGGCGGGACCGCCCGTTGGACGCCGCCGCCGAGCGCGCCCTCAACCGCCTGCTGCACAGCGCCCGCACCCGGCGGGCCCGCCGCCGTCTGGTGCTGCGCGCCGAGGCGGCCGTACTGGCGCTGGTCGCGGTGCTCGCCTTCACCCTCACCGACGCCGGCAGCAGCCCAGCGGTGGCGGCACCGTCCGCGCTCGTGCCGCGCGCGGTCGGCGCCGAGCCCTCGCTGGACGGGCTGGCCCGTATCGCGGCGGCCCGGGCCCGGACGGCCGGGCCGCAGGACGGGCCGCGGCGCGGCAGCCATCTCCAGAGCTGGAGTCTGTCCATGGGGACCGGTCCGGACGCGGCGTCCCCGGTGACCGTCCCCGAGGAGCGCATCACCCGGTGGAACCCCGACGGCAGCGGCTCCGAACTGGTGGTGGCCACCGACCCGCGCCATCCGGGACGCCCGGTCATCCACGACGACGGCGGCCGCTGGCGGACCGTCAGCGACGGCCGGGTGCTGCACCGCGCGACCTATCGGGCGGGTTCGGGCGGATCGCACGGGGGCCCCGCCGCCCGTACGGAGCCGCCCACCGACCCGGGGGCGCTGCGCGCGCTGCTCGTCTCCCGTTACGGCGCGGCGGGCGGCGACGACGCGGCGGCCGTGCCGCAACTCCTGACGGCGCTCGCCTCGTTCCGCCAGGAGTGGACGCCGGGGCCGCGGGAGACGGCGGCGATCGTGCGGTTGCTGGCGGACACCAGGGACCTGCGGCCGGCCGGTGCGGTCACCGACCGACTGGGCCGCCGCGGGCAGGCGTTCGTGCACGACGGGTCCGACGGCGCCCTGGACGCCACCCGCCAGATGGTGATCCTCGATCCGCACACCGGCCAACTCCTCGGCACGGAGATCACCTTCACCAGGGCTCTGCCCGACTTCCGGGTCGGCGCGGGCCAGGTGCTGTCGTACGAGGCGTGGATGCCGTGAAGTGCCGACCGGGGACGCGCGGTGCCCGCCCGAGTGGCGGGGTCCGGGTCGATGGCCGATCCTGGAGGGACGCGACGATCCTTCGGCGCGGTGGTGCGCGACGCACCACCGCGCCGTCTCCGTTTGCGCCCCTCCGGCCGCCGCCCCTGTCGTTTCCGTATGCGAACGAACACACCCGGGCGACCCGCGTCACGTGACGCGGGCCACAATCCGCCCTCGGTTGCGGCGGTTCCTCGCGAGATGGATCACAAACCCGCTTCTCGGAAAAAAGTTTACGGATGCATGTTTACCCAGCGAGGAGGGGGTAGGCGGGCGTCTGTGCAGTCAACTGCATACTGTCCGTGATGACCCGGTCTGCCCGTATGGTCGTCCTTTGCCCCTCCACGCCATGGTGGGGCAGGTCCTTGTAGTCGTCCCAGAGAGCGCAGGCGAGCGAACACGTGCCGACGCAGTCCCCCCTCGCACCCGGTTCCCGTACCGGCGTCGCCAGAAGCGCCGGCGCCACCACCGAGCCCCACGCGGCGGCCCCGCGGACACCGGGCGAGGTCACGGTCGTCGACCCCGCGATGGTCAAGCGCGCGGTATCGGCGGCCGCCCTCGGCAACGCGATGGAGTGGTTCGACTTCGGCGTCTACAGCTACATCGCGGTCACCCTCGGCCATGTCTTCTTCCCGTCCGGGAACCCGACCGCGCAGCTGCTCTCGACCTTCGGCGCGTTCGCCGCGGCCTTCCTGGTGCGCCCGCTGGGCGGCATGTTCTTCGGCCCGCTCGGCGACCGCATCGGCCGCCAGAAGGTCCTCGCCATCACCATGATCATGATGGCCGCGGGCACCTTCGCCATCGGCCTGATCCCGTCGTACGCCGCGATCGGCGTCGGCGCGCCCATCCTGCTGCTGGCCGCCCGCCTGGTGCAGGGCTTCTCCACCGGCGGCGAGTACGGCGGCGCCTCGACCTTCATCGCCGAGTACGCGCCCGACAAGAAGCGCGGATTCCTCGGCAGCTGGCTGGAGTTCGGCACCCTCGCCGGATACGTCGGCGGCGCCGGCCTGGTCACCCTGATGACCGCGCTGCTGTCCACCGAGGACCTCCACTCGTGGGGCTGGCGGATCCCGTTCCTGATCGCCGGCCCGATGGGCATCATCGGCCTCTACCTGCGGCTCCGCCTCGAAGAGACCCCGGCCTTCGCCCAGATGGAGAAGGAGGCGCACGCCCGCGAGAAGGAGCGGCGCGCGGCCGAGAAGCGGATCGGCATCCGCGAGATGATCTTCGGTCAGTGGCGGGCGATGCTGCTCTGCGTCGGTCTGGTCCTGGTCTTCAACGTCACCGACTACATGCTGCTGTCGTACATGCCGAGCTACCTCACCTCGGAGCTGAAGTACGACGAGACGCACGGACTGCTGGTCGTGCTCGGCGTGATGGCCGTGATGATGGGCGTGCAGCCCTTCGTGGGCAAGCTGTCCGACCGGTTCGGCCGCCGCCCGGTCATCGGCGCCGGCTGCGTGGGCTTCCTGGTCCTGTCCGTCCCCGCGCTGCTGCTGATCCGTCAGGGTTCGCTGGCCGCCATCGCCGTGGGCATGGGCGCGCTCGGCCTGCTGCTGGTGTGCTTCACCGCCGCGATGCCGTCCACGCTGCCCGCGCTCTTCCCGACCAAGGTGCGCTACGGCTCGCTGTCGATCGGCTTCAACATCTCGGTGTCGCTCTTCGGCGGGACCACGCCGCTGGTGGTCACCGCCCTGATCGGCGCGACCGGCAACAAGATGGTGCCCGCCTACTACATGATGGCGGCGGCCGTCATCGGCGGCATCGCCGTCCTGCTGATGTCGGAGAGCGCCCGCAAGCCGCTGCCCGGTTCCCCGCCGGCGGTGGAGACCGAGGCCGAGGCCCGTCAACTGGTCGCGACCGGCACGGCGGGCTGAGCGCAGACGCCGCCCCGCGCCACCACTGACGACGGCCGGCCGCCCGCCCCTCGGGGCAGGCGGCCGGCCGTCGTCGTACGTGCCGAACCGCCAACTGCCGGACCCGTCGGGCCCTCCGGCCGACGGTCCGGCCCGGGGTCGTCCTCACGGCGTTTTGACCGGGTGGTGTAGGAGACTGCTAGGCATCCGGATGAGGTTGTGACGCCGGTTCGGCGTCCGTTCGAGGAGAGGTGCCCTGTGGCCAGCGTGGTGAAGATCAATGTGCTGACCGTTCCCGCGGAGCAGCGTGAGGTGTTGGAGAAGCGGTTCGCCTCGCGTGCCGGAACGGTCGATTCCGCCGACGGCTTCGAGTGGTTCGAGCTGCTGCGCCCCGTGGAGGGCACCGACCAGTACCTCGTCTACACGCGGTGGCGCGACGAGGAGTCGTTCCAGGCGTGGATGGAGGGGCCGATGAAGGCGGCGCACCAGCACGGCGGGGAGGGTGGCGAGCGGCCGAAGCCCGCCGCGAGCGGTTCGACGCTGTGGTCCTTCGAGGTGGTGCAGCAGGCCGCGCCCAAGCAGGGCTGATCGCGCACGCGGATACGCGTCCGTGTGGCGACGGGCGGGCTGCCCCGGTGGTGTACGGACGGCACCGGGGCGGGCGCCCGGCCCGCGCGTCGTTCACGTCGCGCCGAATCCCGTTGCGTTCGCGGCCGGTGGCGTCGGGAGAATGCCGCCATGAGCGAAGCTGCCGCCCCGTCCTGGACGATCACCCCCGAGCCGGTCGACGCGCCGGTGGCCCGGACCCTGTTCCGCGCGTACTACACCGAGGTCGCCGACCGCTACTACACGCTGCACGAGGCGCGCCGCGCGACGCCGGAGGAGATCGACCAGGGCGTGGCCGGGCACACCGGCGACGGGCTGCGGCCGCCGCACGGGGTGCTGCTGGTGGCCCGGCACGGCGGCGAGCCGGCCGGCTGCGCCGGGATCCGGCTGCTGGACGCCCGCACCGCCGAGCTGAAGCAGGTGTTCGTCCGGCCCGGCAAGCGCGGTCTGGGCATCGCGAACGGGCTGCTGCGGGCCGCGGAGGCGACCGCGGTGCGGCTGGGCGCCGAGCGGATCCGGCTGGACACCCGGCTGGATCTGACCGAGGCCATCGCGCTGTACCGGCGGCGTGGCTACGTCGAGATCGCCCCGTACCACTGGGGTGATCCGTATGCGGAGATCTTCTTCGAGAAGCGGCTGACCGCACCGCGGCAGGGCACCGGGGCCGGCGCCGGGGCCGACGGGGCGGAGACGGCGGTCACTTGGTGAGGTCGGGGGGCCGGGGCGGGCGCGGTGTGGTGCGGGCCGGGGAGCGCGGCACCGGCTGGCGGGCGTCGCCGTCGTGCGGCTCCTCCCCGTCCGAGCCGCACAGCTCCGCCGACAACTCCTGGACGAGTTCGGTGAGATCGGTGGGCCGGTCCATGGTCCACCAGTCGCCGAGCAGCTGCGCCAGCGACTGCTGACGGGCCGCCGAGAGCCGCTCCGCGGCCTCCCGCCCCCGGTCGGTCAGCAGCAGCATCAGCCCCTCGCGCTGCGCCAGTCCGCGTTCCTCGATCTGCCGGACGCCCTCGGTGATCACGCCGAGCGGCACCCGGCTGCGCTCCGCCAGCAGCCCCGGCTCCACCGAGCCGCAGCGCCGGATGCGCAACACCAGCCAGCTGGCGGCCGGTTTGAGGTCCAGGCCGGCACGGGCGGTGATCTTCTCGTAGATGTCCTTGCGGCCCTCCATGCTGCCCAGTTTCGAGAGCGCGCGGGCGACCTCCTCACGGGAGGACCGCTCGACGGGGTTGGAACAGAGGACCTCGCTGGTGTCGGGGGCGGTGACGCTGCCGCGCAGCGGCTCCTCCTTCAGGAACCAGGCCAGGGCGAAGGCGACGAGGACGACCGGGGCGGCGTAGAGGAAGACGTCGGTGATGGAGGTGGAGTAGGCACCGAGGACGCCGGCGGCCTGCGCGGGCGGCAGTTTGCCGATCGTCCGCGGGTCCTGGGCGATCGACGACGGCGAGACGCCGGGCGGCAGCGTCGCGCCGGAGAGGACGTCGGCGATCCGCGGGCCGAGCCGGCTCGCGAAGATCGTGCCGAAGATGGAGACGCCGAACGAGGCGCCGATCGAGCGGAAGAAGGTGGCGCCCGAGGTGGCCACCCCGAGGTCCTCGTAGGGCACGGCGTTCTGCACGATGAGGACGAGGACCTGCATGACCAGGCCGAGCCCGAAGCCGAAGACGAAGAAGTAGGTGCTCATCAGGGCGACGCCGCTGGACGGGTCGAGCCGGTGCAGGAGCAGCAGGCCGAGGGTGACCACGGCGGTGCCGGCGATGGGGAAGACCTTGTAGTGGCCGGTGCGGGAGACGATCTGCCCGGAGGCCGTCGAGGAGAGCAGCATGCCGAACACCATCGGCAGCATGTGCACACCGGACAGGGTCGGCGAGACCCGCTGGACGACCTGCAGGAACGTCGGCAGGTACGTCATCGAGCCGAACATCGCGAAGCCGATGACGAAGCCGATGACCGCGCAGAGCGTGAAAGTACGCAGGGTGAACAGCCGCAGCGGGATGACGGGTTCGGCGGCCCGGCGCTCGACGAGGACGAACGCGGCGAGCAGCACCGCACCGAGCCCGGCGAGCAGGGCGGTCTGCCAGGAGGCCCACGGGTAGCTGACGCCGCCCAGCGAGGTCATCAGGACCAGGCAGACGGCGACCGCGGCGATCAGCGCGGTGCCCAGGTAGTCGATGCGGTGCGGGGTGCGGCGGACCGGTATGTGCAGCGCGACCGCGATGACGACCAGCGCGACGGCTCCGATGGGGACGTTGACGTAGAAGACCCAGCGCCAGCTGAGGTGGTCCACGAACAGCCCGCCGAGCAGCGGCCCGAGGACGCTGCTGCCGCCGAACACGGCGCCGAACAGCCCCTGGTACCTGCCGCGTTCGCGGGGCGGCACGATGTCGCCGACGATCGCCATCGACAGCACGATCAGGCCGCCGCCGCCCAGCCCCTGGAGCGCCCGGAAACCGATCAACTCGCCCATGTTCCGCGCGATGCCGCAGAGCACCGAACCGATCAGGAAGATCACGATGGCCGTCTGGAACAGCTTCTTGCGGCCGTACTGGTCGCCGAGCTTGCCCCACAGGGGCGTCGCGGCCGTGGACGCCAGCAGATAGGCGGTGACCACCCAGGAGAGGTGGTCCAGGCCGCCGAGATCGCTGACGATGGTGGGCAGCGCGGTGGCGACGATGGTCTGGTCGAGTGCCGCGATGAGCAAACCGAGCAGCAGCGCGCCTATCGGGACGAGGATCGTCCGCCGGGACCGGTCCTCGCCGGCGACGGCGGGAGCGCCGGTGTCCTGCGCCATGAGCGTCGTCTCCCTCGTGTCCGGCGTGATCTTTCCTCGGGGCGGGCGCCGGCGCTTGGGGTGGGCGTCGGCGCGTACGACCGCGCCCGGTCGGCTTCCCGGCCCTCCGGGCTTCCCTCCATCGTGGGCGGTTCCACCCGATATGGCCCGCCGAGGGGACGGTGAGGAGGCGGCGAGGGGGATGAGGAGACGGAAGCGAGGACGGGCGAGGGGACGGGCGAGGGGGGTGAAGGCGCCCCGGGCGGTTGTGGTGGATGTGGTGGAGCGCCTGCGAGGGCGACGGTCGCTCTGCATAATCGGCTGCCGGTTCGCGCCTCCGAAGACCTCCGGAGAAGACTTCCAGAGGGCCTCCGGAGACCTCCGGAGACGGGACCACTCGTACAGAGAGGGGACCACTCGTGACGGCAGCAGCCACCTGCCCGCACTGCTTCGCCCCGGTCCGCGGGGACGGCCGGCCGACCTGCCTGTGCGCGGCGGTCGGAGCGGACGACTTTGATCCGCTGCGCTTACGGCCGTACGTCTCACTGCCGGACGACGGCGACGGGGCCCGCGACGGGGAGGGGGCAGGAGAGGGGGGTGCCGATCTCGGCGGCAGGGACGGCCCCGGTCCCGCTTCCGGCCCCGATTCCGGTTCCGGCCCCGATTCCGGTTCCGGCTCCGGCTCCGCTTCCGGCTTTGGCGGAGTCCGCCGCTCCGCCGGTCTGGCTTCCAGGACTTTCCATACGTCCGGCCCGTTCCCCGAGGAGGGGACGTCGTCCGCACCCTTCCCCGTGGGCGCGCCCCTACCGGTGGTCACGCCCCTCGCCCCGGCCACCGGGCAGGACACCACTCCGCACCCCCC
Organism: Streptomyces sp. BHT-5-2; assembly: GCF_019774615.1. NCBI lineage: Bacteria > Bacillati > Actinomycetota > Actinomycetes > Kitasatosporales > Streptomycetaceae > Streptomyces > Streptomyces sp. BHT-5-2. Next base: position 6,227,656 of record NZ_CP081496.1, read on the forward strand.
GATATCCGGCTCCGGTCCTCCCGCCTCCACCGGGCGCCGGCGTGCCCGGCCCGCCGTACTGGCCGTCACCGGCGCCGCCGTGGCCGCCGCGGCGATCGTGATCGGCACCGGGGCGCTCCCTGGCGGCGACCGCGACCGTGCGGCGCCCCCGGACGACGGCGCCACCGCCCCCACCGCGGCCGTCCCGACCACCGCCGGCCCCACCACCTCAGCGTCGGTGCCCGTCCGCCCCGCCCCCGCCACCTCGCGCTCCAGGGCTCCCGGACCCCCGCCCCGCCCCTCCCGGTCACCGGCTCCTCCCCCGCCGCCCCCGGTACGGGCGTCCGGCAGCGTCGCCTTCCCACCGGGCGATCCCTCCCCCAGCGCGGCGCCGAGCGGGCCGATCGTGCTCCGCGAGGGCTCCAGCGGCCCCGAGGTGGTCGAACTCCAGGAGCGCCTACGACAGATGGCGCTCTATACGGGCACGGCGGACGGCCTGTACGGCGCCGCGGTTCGGGACGCGGTGGCGCGCTACCAGCGGACCTACGGGGTGCACGGCGACCCGGACGGCGTCTACGGGGCCCCGACCCGGACGTCCCTGGAGGCACGCACCCGGCAGCCGTGAGCCCAACCCCGCGTCGGGCACGCCCCGACCTGTCACAGACCCGACAAGAGGCGACATGTCCACCGGACCGTGACGAATGCCATGCCAGTCGGGGGCGTCAGGCGGTTGTCGCGCCGGCACCCGTTTTGTATCGTGAAAAAACAAAGTGGTTCCGCCCGCACTCCCTGACCGGCGGGCGGGACCGCTTGTGTTCTCGCCCTGCATTTCCCTGCTTTCCCTGCACGTCCTGACAGTTCGCTGCCAGCCCCTCGCGCCCAGGAGCCCGCCGATGACGGCCACCACCACGCTCATAGCCCGCGCCCTGCTGCTGGACATGGACTCGACGATCGTGAACTCCGAGGCCGTCGTGGAGCGCTGCTGGCGACGCTGGGCGGCCGAGCAGTCGCTGCCCGCGGAGGACGTCCTCAAGGTCGTCCACGGGCGGCAGGGCTGGGCCACCATGGCAGCGCTGCTGCCGGACCGCCCCATGGAGCAGAACCACGCGGACAACCGCCGGATGCTGGAGCAGGAGACCGCCGACCTGGAGGGCGTGGTGCCGGTGGTCGGCGCCCCCGCCTTCATGGCCGCCCTCGCCCGGCTCCCGCACGCCCTGGTGACCAGCGCCGACGCCGCGCTGGCCAAGGCCCGTATGGGCGCCGCCGGACTGCCCATGCCGGACGTCCGGATCACCGCGGAGTGCGTGAGCGCCAGCAAGCCGGACCCGGAGGGCTTCCTCAAGGGCGCCGCCGAACTGGGCTTCGCCCCCGAGGACTGCCTGGTCTTCGAGGACTCCGAGGCGGGCATCCAGGCCGGCCGGGCCGCCGGGATGCGGGTCGTCGGCGTCGGCGACCGCGCCGCCGCGTTCGGCCCCACCGCCCACGTCCGCGACCTCGACCAGGTTCGCATCGAGGGCCTGGTGGACGGCGGGATCGCCGTCCGGATCACGGCCTGAGCCACCCCGCGGCCCCGCCGCCCCCGGGCCACGGCCCGCCACCCACCGCCCTCACTGATGGCCGGTGCGCTCTCCCGCGCACCGGCCATCAGTCATGTCGGCACTCCGTGCCCTCGACGCCACCCCTGCCCCCCTTGGTTCGGACCAATAGGTTCCCTATTCATCGAATGTTGAACTTGCAAGTACTAGTTAGGTCGGCCTAATCTCGAAGACTCCGACGGGCGCGCCCGTCCCCCGCGTCCGTTCGCCCCCCGAAAACCTAGGAGTCACCCCATGTCCGCTCCCCTCAACTCCTTCACCGAAAAAAACCGGCCGCACGTCCTGGCGCTCTTCCGCGTCGTCGTCGGCCTGCTCTTCGCCAGCCACGGCGCCTCCTCGCTGTTCGGCATCCTCGGCGGCGCGATGGGGGCCGGCCCCGGCCACACCATCCCGACCGGCACCTGGCCCGGCTGGTACGCCGCGGTCATCCAGCTGGCCGCCGGCCTCCTGGTCATCCTGGGCCTGGGCACCCGCGCCGCGGCCTTCGTCAGCTCCGGCTCGATGGCATACGCCTACTTCTCGATGCACCAGCCGAACGCGCTGTGGCCGATACAGAACGGCGGCGAGGCGGCCGCGATGTTCGCCTGGGCGTTCCTGCTGATCGTCTTCACCGGCCCCGGCTCCTGGGCGCTGGACCGGCTCTTCTTCGGCGGTTCGGCGCAGCAGCAGGCGCCCGCCGCCGAGCGCGCGCCGAGCACCGTCTGACGCACCTCGACGGCCGTCGACGGCCGGCCATGGGCCGGGGCGAAGCGTTTCGCCGCCCCGGCCCATGGTGTGTTTCCGGCCAGGCGTACGCTGTATGGCCGTAGTGCCGCCCCTGCCGCGCCGAGCGACGTCGCGGCGGGTTCGGACCGGGAGCAGGACGTTGTTGGAAAGCCTGGGGTCGCTGAGCGGCACCCCGTGGGTGTACGTGGTGGTCAGCCTCTCGATCGTCCTCGACGTCTTCGTCCCGATCCTGCCGAGCGGGGTCCTGGTGATCACCGCGGCCACCACGGCCGCCGGCTACGGCCCCGCCGCCGACGTCGCCGCCACCGTCCAGACCGGGAACCACCTGGCCGAAATGGCCTTCCTGGTGCTCTGCGCGGCGGCCGCCTCGGTCCTCGGCGACCTGGTCGCCTACCGGCTGGCCTGGCGCGGCGGAGACCGCTTCGACCGCGCCATCGGCCGCTCCCGACGGCTGTCCGCGGCCCAGCAGCGGCTGGGCGCCGCGCTCACCCGGGGCGGCGGCGGGATCGTCGTGCTGGCCCGTTTCGCGCCCGCCGGACGCTCCGTGGTCAGCCTGGGCGCCGGGGTGGCCCACCGGACAGCGCGCGAGTTCCTGCCCTGGTCGGCGCTGGCCGGGCTGGTCTGGGCCGCCTACAGCGTCAGCCTGGGCTACTTCGGCGGCCACTGGCTCGGCACCTCCTGGGTGAGCACCGCCCTGGCCGTCCTCGCACTCTTCGTCGCCGGCTCGGTGGCCGCCTACCTCGTCCGACGCCCGGAGCGGGAGACCGCCGCACACTGACCGGCGGGCGGCCGCGGCGCGAGCCGGCGGCCCGCGTCCCGCAACGTCCGGTGGCGCCCGTCTCACGTCCCGGAGGCACCCGTCGAACCACTGTCCCCGGTGCCACCGTCCCCCGCACCGCCACCCTCGGCCGGCGTCTCCGGCACCACGGCGACCGGGCAGACCGCGTGCAGCAGTACCGCGTGCGCCACCGAGCCCAGCCGCGGGCCGATCGGCAACCGGCGCCGGTGCCGTGCCACCACGACCAGATCGCTGCCGGCGGACGCCGCCACCAACTGCCCGGCGGCGTCCTCGGCGCGCAGCCGCACCGCCACCTCGACCTCCGGGTGCCGGGCCCGGTGCGGAGCGAGCGCGCCCACCAACTGCACGCCGAGCGCGTCCTCGTACTGCTGCTGCGTGCCCTCGTAGACGGCCACGTACTCGAAGGCGGGCGGCAGCAGCATCGGCCAGGCATAGCCGGAGACGACCCGGAGACGGGCGCCCCGCCGGGCCGCCTCGGCGAACGCGAAACCGACCGCGGCGGGCTCGTCGGAGGAGGGGTCCATGCCCAGCGTCACCTGCCGGACGGCCGGCGGCACCGCCTCGCCGTCCGGGCCCCGCTCGGTGCCGGCGCGGTCCGGACGCGGCACCACCACGACCGGGCAGGCGGACCGGGCGGCACAGGCCAGGCCGTTGGAACCGAGCAGCAGACTGGCGAAGCCGCCCCGGCCGCGTGATCCGAGGACCAGCAGCCGGCCCTCGGCGCCGAGCGCGGGCAGCTCGGCGTCGGCCAGCCCGCTCAGCCCGCGGAACGCCACCTCCGGCAGCCCGGCGAGGAACGGCCGGTCCCGCAGCTCGGTCAGCACCGGGTCGCCGCCCTGCTCGCCGGCCGCGGCCCGCTCCGCGGTGGCGTACGGCCAGACGTGCACCACCTGGAGCGGCGCCGACCGCGCCCGGGCCGCTTCCGCCGCCCAGCGCAACGCCCGCTCGCTGTCCGGCGATCCGTCCACGCCGACAATGACCGGCAAGGTGCCCATACACGCCTCCACCAGGAACTCGCATCCGTATCCGTCGACGGGCACCGGCCCACTGCCACCCGCATGCGGCCGCGCCCGTACACCCGCGACGCAGCGGCGGTGGGTCGGCACGCCCCACGTCGTCCATTTCGGTGCAGCGTCCCGCCTATCAGCGAAATGCGCCTTTCAAACTAACCAGGAGCTTTCGCGACTTTCACGGCTTTCGACCGGCTGCCCCCATCCTTCCCCCCGTCCCTGCGCCCCTGACAGGGACAAAGGTCCCGCCCCCGGCACGGAGTAGAGTCGAACGTCACCACCCCGCCCCCACCCTCCTCCCCACCGGGGGCGCGGGCCCGAACCACTGACGCGAGGCACACTGCGGTGAACCACCCCCCGGTCGTCGAATGGACCGAGGACGAGCAGGTCCGTACCGCCCGTTGGCGTTCCGAGAACGGCGCCCGGCCACCCCGCCGGATCGTCGTCGCGGACGACCGCACCCGGGCCGACGAGGCGTACCGGCTCGCCTGCGAGGGCACCGCGCTCCTGTGGCGCGGCGACTTCCACAACGCCCGCCAGCTGCTGACCGCGCTGGCCCGCCGCGTGGACCGCCGCCCGCGCAAGGCCGCACCCGCCGACGTCACCGAGGCGTTCCACCTGCACCGCGCCGCCCAGAACCAGCGCGCCCGGATCCTCGGCATGCTGCTGATCCCGCTGAGCGCGGACCTGGCCGTCCCGTTGCACCGCGCCCCCGACGTCCGCGAGGCATGCACCCGCGCCTACGGCCCGCCGGACGGCACGGAGCTGCCCGCCGGCGCCACCGGGGACACGGCCACCCTGGTCTCCCTACGGGAGCTGCTCGCCCTGATCGGCGCCAACGAATGGCGCCGCAAGGGCGTGGAGATCCCGGCCCTCGGCGGCGACCGGATCCATCCGCACTACGGGGTCTTCTCCCCGGCCCGCGGCGAGTACGTCGACCTGGTCGCCGGGGCCCCGCTGCCCGGCCGGGAGCTGGCGTTCGACATCGGTACCGGCACCGGCGTGCTCGCGTCCGTACTGGCCCGGCGCGGCGTGCGGCGGATCGTGGCCACCGACCAGGACCCGCGCGCCCTGGCCTGCGCCCGGGAGAACACCGAACGACTGGGCGTCGCGGACCAGGTGGAGGTCGTCGAAGCGGACCTCTTCCCCGCCGGCCGGGCCCCGCTCGTCGTCTGCAACCCCCCGTGGGTGCCCGCCAAGCCCACCTCCCCCGTGGAGTACGCGGTCTACGACCCCGGCAACCGGATGCTGCACGGCTTCCTGACCGGTCTGGCCGACCATCTGACCCCCGGCGGCGAGGGCTGGCTGATCCTCTCCGACCTGGCCGAACACCTCGGTCTGCGGTCGCGCGACGAACTCCTCGACGCCGTCGCCCGGGGCGGCCTGACCGTCCTCGGCCGGCTCGACATCGCACCCCGTCACCCGCGCGCCCGCGACGCCTCCGACCCGCTGCACGTGGCCCGCGCCGCCGAGGTCACGTCCCTGTGGCGACTGGGCGCGGCGGAGTAGCCGGGGCGACGGGACGGGCAACGGGGCAGCGGAGGCACGGCGCGGACGGCGGACAGGCCCCGGGCCGGCGACGACACCCCCGTGGGCGCGCTACGTCCGCAGCCCGGCGCAGACCGTGCGCACGTAGCGGTGCCAGTCCCCCGCGCCGTTGCGGATCACCGCGGCCAGCCCGCACACCGCCATCACCACATCCGTGACCTCGGCGTCCGCCCGGACCGTGCCCTCCTCCTTGCCCCGGGCGAGGAGTTGCGCGGCGACCTCCTCCGCGCGCCGCCGCCCCTCCCCGGCCGGCTCGGTGGAGCCGAACGCCGCCTCGATCGCCGCGGACAGTCCGCGCTCGGCGCTCAGCACCTCCCCGATGTGCGTGAGGTAGGCGGCCAGCCCCTCGGCGGCCGTCGGGCACGCCAGGCAGCGGCTGCGCCCGAACTCGACGATCTCCGCCTGCCGTTGCTCCCCCACGGCGGCGATCAGCGCCGACCGGCTGGGGAAGTGGCGGTAGACCGTCCCGATCCCGACGCCCGCGGCGCGGGCGATCTCCGGCATCTGCGCCTCGTCGCCGGCCGCCCGGAACACCTCCCGCGCGGCCTCCAGCACCCGGCCGCGGTTGCGCTCGGCGTCGGCCCGCGGCCGGCGCTGCGGCCCGGAGGAGGCGGCGGGAACGGAGGTCGGGGACATGCCGACGATGCTACTGGCCGCACACCGGGCAGAATCGGACTCCGCCCGGCGAACCGCCCCGACCGCCCGGCGCCCACCCCGGCCCATCAGGCACGATGGTCCCATCATGAACCTCGACGACCTCGTCGCCCGTGCCCGTCGGCTCGCCGCCTCCGCGACGCCCGGCCGGCGCCGGCTGCTCGGCATCGCCGGACCGCCGGGCGCCGGGAAGTCCACCCTCGCCGTCCGGCTGACGGCGGCGCTGGCCGGCCAGGCCGCGCTCGTCCCGATGGACGGCTTCCACCTCGCCGAGGCGGAGTTGCGCCGCCTGGGCCGTATCGACCGCAAGGGCGCGCCGGACACCTTCGACCCCGCCGGCTACGCCGCCCTGTTGGCCCGTCTGCGCGCCCCCGAACCCGGCACGCCCGTCTACGCCCCGACCTTCGACCGCCGCATCGAGGAGCCGGTCGCCGGCAGCATCCCGGTGGCGCCGCACATCCCACTCGTCATCACGGAGGGCAACTACCTCCTGCTGCACTCGGACCCCTGGGCGCGGATCCGCGAACTGCTCGACGAGGTCTGGTTCATGGAGCTGGACGCCCCGGAGCGGGTGCGGCGGCTGATCGACCGCCATGAGCGGTTCGGCCGCCTGCGCGTCGACGCCGAGGATTTCGTCCGCAACTCCGACGAGGCCAACGCACGCCTCGTGGCGGCCACCCGCACCCGGGCCGACCTCGTCGTCTCCTTCACCGAGGACGAGGCCCCGCCCCCGCTGGACGACTGACCCCGCCCAACTCCCCGGCACGCGGCGGCGCGTTGCCTCCGCCTGCGCTTCCACACCCCTTCCAAAACGACATCAGCGATGTCATCATGACAGTATGAGTGTCATCGAGGGGGGTGCCGATGAGGGCACCGACGCACATTCCGACCGCCGCGACGCGCGTCGACGCGATTCCGGCGGAGGCGATGCGGACGGCCGCGACGCCAGGGGCCGCGACACCGCCGGACACGGCGCCAGGGGAGGACATGCGAGTGCGGACGACGAGGGCAGGGCATCGACGGAGGAGCTGCTGTACGACGTCATCCGGCGCCTGTGGCCGCTGCACCGGACGATCGTGCGCGCAGTGGAGCGCGAGCTCGAAGGCACCGGCATGACCGCCGGCGAGCACGCCCTGCTCGACGCGCTGCGCGCCCACGGGCCACGCACCGTCCCGCAGTTGGCGCGCTCACTGGGCCTGGACCGACAGCCGGTGCAGCGCTGGGTGAATCACGCGGCGGAGCTGGGTCTGGTCGTGACGGCCCCCAATCCCGCGCACCGCCGCTCGTCCCTGATCCGGCTCACCGACGAGGGCACGGAGGTGATGCGCGGGATACAGGACGCCGAGGCGGCGGAACTCCGCCGCGGGCTGACCGACCTGTCGACCGGTGAGGTCCGCACGGCGCTGCGGGTCCTGGACCGGCTCGGCGAGGAATTCCGGCACTTGGCGGACGGCTCGCGCGTTCCCCCGGAGGAAAGCGGCAATCCCGAAAAGCAGGATGCCACCGCCCTGGACGCCACACAGGCCGCGATATCGCCCGCAACCGGGCACCGACCAGCGGCGCCCGCCCACCCGACCGACCGCCCGACGCCCACAGAAGGTCCCGCAGAATGACCCACGAGTTCCAGGCATGGTCCGAGATCGACAACGGCACCGTACCGATCGACGACGGCGAGCTGTTCTACGAGACGGCCGGCTCGGGGCCCGCGGTGGTACTGCTGCACGGCGGAATGCTCGACCAGCACATGTGGGACGAGCAGTTCGCCTGGCTGGTCAACTCCGGCCTGCGGGTGGTCCGCTACGACTCCCGCGGCCACGGCCTCTCCTCCACGGTGACCGGCGACTGGGCCAACCACGACGATCTGGTGGCCCTGCTGGACGCGCTCGACATACCCCGGGCCGTCCTCGTCGGCCTCTCGCACGGCTCCCGGATCGCGCTGGACGCCGCGCTCGCCCACCCGTCCCGGGTGTCCGCCCTCTTCCTGGCCGCGCCCGGGCTCAGCGGCCGCACCTTCACCGACCCCTTCATCCTGGAGCACATCCGGGAGCAGGTCGCCGCGATCGGCGAGGCGGACGGCGCGGAGCGCTATGTGGAGCACTTCCTGCGGATGTGGGTGGACGGGCCGTATCGCGCGCCGGCCGCCATGCACCCGGGCTTCCGGGAGCGGATGCGCGCCTCCGCGTCCGCCAATGTCGAGGTGCACGCCGACGGCCTGGGGGCCGGTATGCCGCTGGAGGTCGGCGCCGCGGACCGCCTGGGCGAGATACGGGTGCCCACCGCCGTCCTCGACGGCGACCTCGACTCCACCGACATTTCGGCCAACGCGCACGCCATAGCGCTACAGGTCCCGGGCGCCCGCCGCATACGCGTCCCGGCCGCCGGTCACATGGTCAACCTCGAGAACACCCCGCGCTTCGACCAGGAACTGCACGCCTTCCTGTCGTCCCTGGAGCTCTGAACTCGGCCCGCCCCCGCTCCGGTCGGCCGCCCGGGGCGGGGCCGTCATGGCCGGTTCCCGGCCATGACGGCTACAGTGACCGGGCCGTGGTGTTCGGGAAGACCGGTGCAGGACCTTCGTGTCCCAGGCCGGCGCGGCCCTCGCCACTGTGATCGGGGAGTTTCCGCCCCCGTGTGCGCGCCCCGTGCGCGTACGGCGCCACTGACCGCAGCCTGCGGCCGGGAAGGCGGGGCGGACGCGGATACCCGTAAGCCAGGAGACCGGCCACGGCATCTCACGAAGTGATCCACGAGGTGCTGGAGCGTGATGGCCGCATGGCCCTGTCCACTGACACGCAGGACAATTCCCCTTCCCCCCACAACACCCCCACCCCCCGCCTCGGCATACCCGGACCCCCGGGATCGTTCCGCTGGCAACGCCGCGACACCGTCCGCACCGCCGGCCTGATGGCCGTGATCGCCGCGCTGCACATCGTCGCCTTCGGTGTGCTCTTCCTCCTGGTCGTGCCGGGCCACTACACGGTCGGCAGCCAGGTGTTCGGCGCCGGGCTCGGCATCACCGCATACACCCTGGGCATGCGGCACGCCTTCGACGCCGACCACATCGCGGCGATCGACAACACCACCCGCAAGCTGATGGCCGACGGCAAACGGCCGGTCTCGGTGGGCTTCTGGTTCGCCCTCGGCCACTCCAGCGTGGTCGTCGTGATGGCCGCGCTGGTGTCGGGCGGCGCCCAGCTCGCCGGCGCGCTGATGGACGACAACTCCCGTACGCACCAGACGCTCGGCGTGGTCGGCACGACCGTCTCCGGCACCTTCCTCTACCTCATCGCCGCCCTCAACCTGATCGCCCTGGTGGGCATCCTGAAGGTCTTCCGGGCGATGCGGTCGGGCGCGTACGACGAGCAGGAGCTGGAACAGCACCTGGATTCCCGGGGCTTCATGAACCGGATTCTCGGCCGCCTCACCAAGTCCATCAGCCGCCCGGGGCAGATGTTCCCGCTCGGCTTCCTCTTCGGCATCGGCTTCGACACCGCGACCGAGGTGACGCTGATGGTGATGGCGGGCAGCGGCGCCGCGGCGGGCCTGCCCTGGTACGCGATCGTGTGCCTGCCGCTGCTGTTCGCCGCCGGGATGAGCCTGTTCGACACCCTCGACGGCACGTTCATGAACTTCGCGTACCAGTGGGCGTTCGCCAACCCGGTGCGCAAGGTCTACTACAACCTCACCATCACCGGCCTGTCGATCGCGGTCGCGTTCCTCGTCGGCACCATCGAGCTGGTGACCGTCCTGCACGACAAGCTCGGCCTCGACGACCCGCTGACCTCGGGGATCTCCGCCCTCGACCTGGACAACGTGGGCTTCGTCATCGTCGGCCTGTTCGTCGTGGTGTGGGCCGCGGCACTGGCGTACTGGCGCTTCGGCGGCGTCGAAAAACGCTGGGCCACCCGCACATCAACCACCGAGCCTGCCGAGCCCACCCCGACTACCGAGCCCACCGAGGTCGCCCAGGTCGCCAAGACCACCCAAGCCACCGAGCCCACCACCCCAACCCCGCGCACCGACGAACCCGACACCACCCCATAGCCGCCCCCACCCACCGAATCGCGGCCCGCCCCTCCATCGAAGGGACGGGCCGCACCGCCTCATCCGCACCACATTCCGCGACCCGCGCCTGCCGCTGCCTGCCATCCGTGACGTTGAGACGCCCGCCGCCCGACTCCTCAGGTGGCCGATCCGGCCGCCGCGCCCGTCAACAGATCCGGGCCCCAGCGCTCCATCGCCGCCGCCAGATCGAGCGGCCGAAGCCGGTCCGCCACATCCGGTCCCGGCCAGTCCTCCCGCGGCACCCGCCACATCACCTCGAACTCGTTGCCGTCCGGGTCCCGGGCGTAGAGCGACTTGGAGACCAGGTGATCGCTGGTGCCCACCAGCGCATCCCGCTCCCGCAACTGCGCCGCGATCGCCGCCAGATCGCCCAGCGTCCCGACCTCCCAGGCCAGGTGGTACAGCCCGATCCGGCCGCGCTCCGGCCCGGGCGCGTCCGGCCCCACCGCGAACAGCCCCAGATCGTGGTCGTTGTGCGAACCGGGCGCGCTCAGGAAGGCCGCCCGCCCCGGAATCTCCACGTCGACCGTGAACCCCAGCACCTCGGTGTAGAACGCCACCGACCGCGCCACCTCACGGATGTACAGCACCGCATGATTGAGCCGCCGAACAGACATCAACCCTCCATCTCCCATCGCGCCGGCCACCACCCACCGCCGACGAACCACCCATCAATTTACTTGAACATTCAAGTCTCCCTCAAGCCTACCCGCCCCCCACCACACACCAAACCCCCCAAATCGCCCTTACTCGCCCGCTTCCAGCCACCCGCGACGCAAGCCGGAGGGTCTGTCCCGCCTCGCGACCGCCCCTCCGGACCGCCGCAGCCCCATACACCCAAGGCCGCCTTACTTCATTTCGTTTTCCGGTGACCCAAAACACAGAAAAGACGCAGACAGCAGAGAATCGAGGGAGTGCGGAGCATTGACCCGACTATGGGAGAACATTCGGATCGGAGCATATATAGCCGCTACCCTCTGGCCATATGGCTACCCCTCCTTGGCTTTCCGTGAGCGCCAAGAGATCGGCGCGCGGCTTCGAAGGAAGCAATATGGCGCGCGTCGAGTGATCGACGAAGCGCCCGTAGTCCGCCAGCTGCCCTATCGCCATCCGAACGTTCTCCCGCGTCACGCTCCCCTTCGCCTCGATGAGCAGCGCAAGCCCCCCGCAATAGAGGTCGGTGAACAATGGCCGGGACTCCCCCGGAGGAAAGACCCGATGACGGTGCGACTCGAACCCCTTGCTGGTCAGCCAGTCCGCAAACCCCCGCACGAGACGACCTTCCGCGCGCTCGGCTACATACGCTTCACGGTTCGGGTTAACGAAAGTCCGCTCCGTCTCACTCCGTTCGATCGGGAGTTTGTCGACTTTATTGGGCCCACTGTCCAACAAGCGTCCTAGCCGAGTGGCTGGGCTCTGCGGACTGGCATCCACTGGCTTCAGCCGGAAAACGATGACCTTGCGGAGGGGGCCACCGTTCGTCTCTGGGGCATCCGCCTCGCACCAAGGCTCTTCCTGGTCTATAACGAATTCGCCGCGGTAGGTGACCGTACCCCTCGCACCCTGGAAAACCCGGAGCGCACGCCCTTCTTCCCGATGATTGACTATGGCTGCATTGCCGGAGACCATCTTTTGGTCCCCCTTCTGCCCCTCGCCGCTGTAGTGGAAGCGGCCGTCCGGCATCCAGTCGTCGTAGTACCCGTGCTTCTCGCCGGCCACGGGGTCCGTGAAGATGAAGACGTTGGGCGTCTTGGCGGACGGCCCGATGCCCCCCTGAGTCCGCCCACCAAACCTGGCGTGCAGCGCCTTACGCTGGATCGTTTCCCCAGGATTGAGGTCCCAACTCGCCGAAGCCTCAGTGCTCACCACGTAACTCTCCCCACTCGTCCGCTTGTTAGCGGATCGCAAGATCCCATGGCGCCGGTCGCCACGCAATCAGCTATCCAGCGTCGACGCCCGTCCGCTCGGTCAACTGGAGCTCCTCGCAGGGGACTCACACCCCGTGGCTTCGATTTGCACGATCAGCGAGGACCTTCACCCCCCTTCCAATCACAGTTCGCATGCAACTGATGCCGGGCCGTAGTTGACCATCGGTTGCTCGCAGGCTTACGTGGTGGTTCAGGAGGAATTCGAGAGGCAGGCTGGGGAGCCAGCCCGCGCGTATGGCCTTGGCCGTGGCCACGGGAAGGCCATCTCGGACGGAAAGCATGACAAAGGCCCAGGTTCCCGGTGGGGGTTGCCTGGGCCTTTTGGTGGGGTGGTTCGGGTGGTGGGCACAACAGGATTCGAACCTGTGACATCTGCTTTGTAAGAGCAGCGCTCTACCGCTGAGCTATGCGCCCTGGCCGAGCCGACAGACTACCTTGCCCTGGGGCCAGGACTGCAAACCCGGGCCGAGCGGCGGAACGGCGCGGTGTGGGCGTGCGGGCGGGCGGTTCGGGGTGGTGGGTGGGGACGAGAACTCACCGGCCGGGATGTTCGTTCGGGTGGGTGGGAGAATGTCAGCCGGTCCTGGGGCGATCCGATCGGGAGAGGGATGTGACGGCGACACACATGCAGTCCGGGCGAGGGAACCGCCGTCGCGCCCGCGGGAGCCGGCTCGGCCGGGCGGCGCGGGAGGCCGTGGGGCTGGCCCTGCTGCCGTTGCCGCTGCTGGTGGCGGTGGCTCCGATGGCGTTCGCCGGGGGCGGCACCCGGCGGTGGTTCGGGCGCGGGGAGAGCCAGCGGGCCGATGCGCAGGCCGCGAAGGACGCCGCGGCGGCGGCGTTCTACGACCTCGACACCGCCCACCGCGACCTGCGGATCTCGGTGGAGACGATCACCGCGGTCGACGACTCCCCGCGGGCCCGGCAGGCCGTGGCGGAGTACGAGAGCTTCGGCCGGCGGATCGACCAGGTCAGCCAGGGGTACATCACCGCGGTCGACTCCCATGATCTTGACCGGGACGACATCGACGGCGCCGCGCTCGCCCGGGCGCGCGCCGATCTGACCCGGGCCCGGGAGGAACTGGAGCGGGTTCGCGGCGAGCTGGACTGGTTCGCGCAGAGCCTCGCGCCGCTGCTGCAGAACGCCGAGACCCAGCTGGCCCGGGTGGCCCCGGCCGTGGAGCAGGCCCGGCAGGCGCTGCTGGGGGCGAGCAACGCACTGGACGCGGTCCGGGAACAGGGCCTGCGGGCGGACGATCTCGCGGCGCGGCTGGCGGCGCTCGGCCCGGAGCTGACCAAGCTGAACCAAGGGGCCGCACAGCACGGCGTACCGGAGACCATCCGGCGTGCGGAGGAGGCGCAGCGGCGGGCCGGGGCGATCCGGTCGGAGGCCGAGCGGCTGCCGGCGACCGCCGCGGAGATCGACAAGCGGCTGGTGTCGCTGCGGACCCGCGCGGACGCGATCACCACCCGCGCGCAGCAGGTCGCCCCGGTCCTCAGTGAGCTGCGGCGGCGGTACAGCGCGGCGTGCTGGCAGGACCTCCAGAAGGTGCCCGAGCAGGCGGTGGCCTCCGTCGAGCAGGCCCGGACCGCCCTCCAGGAGGCCGGCCAGGCCCGTACGGAGCAGCGGTGGGCGGACGCGACCAGCCGGCTGGCGACCGCACGGGCGCTGCTCAACACCACCGACGAGGCGGTGTCGGCGGCCGGCGACCGGTTGCGGCGGCTGGACACCGTCGCGGCCGACCGGCAGCAGGAGATCGAGCGGACGCGCTTCGCGGTCCGGGACGCCCAGCGGCTGGCGATGACCGGGCGCAGCACGCCCGACCCGCGGCACGCGGGGCCGCTGGACGAGGCGGTGGCGCGGTTGGACCGCGCGGTCGCGGGCCTGGAGGGGCGCCACCCGGACTGGTGGCACTTCCTGACCGAGACCGAGGCGGTGCGGGAGACGGCGGCCCGGGTGGTGCAGGAGATCCGCGACGAGCGGGGCGGGACGATGCCGGGCGGCGGCCGCTGAACGCATGGGGGACGCTGCGGGCAGGTCGGTCGATGAGGGCATGGGCAGCCGCTGAGCGCATGGGGAGCCGCTTGAAGCACGGGGGCGGTTGAGCCGCCGGCGTCGGAGAGCCTCCGGCCGCTGAGGGGCGTCGGGTTCCGAGGCGTCCGGTGCCACATTGACCCATTGCCCCGTCGACCCGTTGGCTCATCGGCCCAGTGGTCCGTTGGTCCGTTGGCCCATGCCGGGGGCCTTCTCGCTTGTCGTCTCCCCTTCTCCGGGGTTTCCGCATGGGTGGGCCCTTCGTTCGCGATGGCACGAAAGCCCCGTGTGTCGGATGCTGGAGACCTGGACCGGGCCGCCTACGGCCGGCCCAGGCGGTTCGACTGCGCGAAGGAGGCCGGACATGGCTGCCACCGGTGCACCTGGCCAGATGCTGCACAGGCCCACCAACCCCCTCCGCCGGTTCAAGCGGCGGCGCGCCCAGATCAACGAGCACCTGCCCGTGGACCACCGGCTGAACCAGGTCTACCGCATCGGTGCGGGCCTGATGGGGCTGGTGCTGGTCGCGTTCGGCATCCTCGGCCTGACCCACAACATCGGGTTCTTCGACACCGGCGGTGCGACCGTGGCCGGACTGAGCACCAACGGTTCGCTCAGCGTGATCTCGATCGTCGTCGGGGCGGTGCTCTTCGCCGGGATGGTGGTCGGCGGGAACTTCGCCTCCACCCTCAACATCGTGCTCGGCGCGCTCTTCCTGCTGAGCGGGTTCGTGAACCTGGGGCTGCTGCAGACCGACGCCAACTTCCTCGCCTTCAAGATCCAGAACGTGCTCTTCAGCTTCGTGGTGGGGCTGTTGCTGCTGGTGTTCGGGATGTACGGGCGGGTCAGCGGCGGGCTGTCGCACGACAACCCGTACTGGCGCGCCAGGCATCCGGAGGAGGCCGAACGCTTCGCCAGCGGGGATCTGCACCCGGTGTCCGGGATGACGGCCGGCCGGCAGTCGGCGCGGCGGCGGATGCAGGGCTCCTGGCACGGCGGGCTCGGCTCGCTCGGCCCGGGCACCAGTCGCACCGGCCCGCACCCCCGGCACACCGCCCGTGTGGAGACCTCTCTGCGCGGGGCGGCCCGTCCGGACTCGGAGGCCCGCGCGGCAGGCACCGAGCCCGGGAAGGGGACCCGCCCCGGCGGAGCACCCCCGGCCGGCAGCTCCGAGGAACTGTGAGGAGCGGGCGGGGAGAGAGAAAGATGCCCGGTGCGCCCTGACGGTGACGGGGCGCGGTCGGCCGGCAGCCGTGCAGCGCGCGGCGGCGTACGACGGCTGCCACAACGGGCGTGCCGGCACGCGGAGTTGCGCGGAGTGGTGGATTCCGGGAGTGGCGGGCCGGCGGGCGCGTGACACCGGGAGCACCGGGCAGGTGGGAGCGACCATGGGGCAGTTGGGGAATCCCGCCTCGCATGCGGGAAACGGTCCGCACGGCACGGCCGTCGAGGCGCTCGCCAAACGGATCTTCGAGGGCGGCTATGGCGAGGGGGACGTCCTCGCCCTGCCGGAGCTGATGGCGGAGCTGGGCGTGAGCCAGACCGTGCTGCGCGAGGCGGTGAAGGTGCTGACCGGCAAGGGCCTGCTCGCCACCCGCCAGAACCACGGCACGTACGTCCGGCCCCGGGAGGAGTGGAACCTCCTCGACTCCGACGTGCTGCGCTGGAAGCTCGCGGCCGGTGCCTCGTCCGACTTCTTCGCCGACATGCTCGAACTCCGCCGGTCCATCGAGCCCGCGGCCTCCGCGCTGGCCGCCGAGCGCCGTACCGACGACGACCTCGAAGCGCTCAACGCCGCGCTGACCGCGATGTCCGCGACCGAGGACGACCCCGTGCTGCTGGTCCGTGCCGACGCCTCCTTCCACACCGCGATGCTGCTCGCCTCCAACAACCGCTTCTACGCGCAGATGCACCGGGTGATCGTGCCCGTGATCATCCAGCGCGGCCGGGAGGTGTACGCCTCCGGGGCCTTCGAGCATCCGCACACCGTGCACGCGGCGGTGGCCGAGGCCGTGCGCGACCGGGACCTGGACGGGGCGTACATGGCGATGCTGGAACTGCTCGACAAGTCGGCGCGCGAGCATCCGTAAGGCCGGGGCGGGAAGCCGTGCCGACACGCGGGCGCCCCTCGGCAGATGAGTACGTCTCCGGATGAGTACGCCTCTCCCGACGAGTACGCGCCTCCGTACGCGTGCGCGCCTCCCGACGAGTGGGCATCTCTCCGTCGGTGAACGCCCGCGGCTCCGCGGGCGGACGCCCCCGACGGACGCCGCGACGGAAGGACGGGCCCGCGCCATGGCCGACTCCATGAAGATCACCCGTGTCGAGACCTTTCTCGCGCCACCGCGCTGGCTGTTCGTCCGGGTGGAGACCGACCAGGGCGTCGTGGGCTGGGGCGAGCCGGTGGTCGAGGGGCGGGCCGAGCCGGTCCGGGCGGCCGTGGCGGTGCTGGCGGAGTATCTCCTCGGGCAGGACCCGGCGCGCATCGAGGACCACTGGCAGGTGCTGACCAAGGGCGGCTTCTACCGGGGCGGCCCGGTGCTTTCCTCCGCCGTCGCCGGCCTGGACCAGGCGCTGTGGGACATCAAGGGGAAGCACTGCGGGCTGCCCGTCCACCAGTTGCTCGGCGGGCCGGTGCGCGAGCGGGTGCGGACCTATGCCTGGGTCGGCGGCGACGAGCCGGCGGAGATCCGGGACGCGCTGACCGCGCAGGTCGCCGCCGGTTTCACCGCGGTCAAGATGAACGGCTGCGGGCGGATGTCCCCGCTGGCGACCCGCGCGGAGGTGCGCGCGTGCCTGCGGCGCGCCGAGACCGCCCGTGAAGTCCTCGGCGACGACCGGGACTTCGCCCTCGACTTCCATGGCCGGGTCTCCCCCTCCAACGCCCGCAGACTGCTGCCCCTGCTGGCGGAACACGCGCCGATGTTCGTCGAGGAGCCCGTCCTCCCCGACCACGTGCACGCGCTGCCCTCCCTCGTCGACGCGTCCGGCATTCCGCTCGCACTGGGTGAACGCCTCTACACCCGCCGTGAATTCCTCGCCCCACTCCAGGCCGGGATCGCGGTGGTGCAGCCCGATGTCTCGCACGCCGGCGGGATCTCCGAACTGCGCCGGATCGCGGCGTTGGCGGAGACCTTCGGGGCCCATCTCGCCCCGCACTGCCCGCTCGGCCCGATCGCCCTCGCCGCCACCCTCCAAGTGGCCTTCACCACCCCGAACTTCCTCATCCAGGAGCAGTCCCTGGGCATCCACTACAACCGGGACGCCGAGCTGCTGGACTACGTCGTCGACCCCGCACCGTTCCGTTTCGACGGCGGCGCGCTGCCGCGCACCGACCGACCGGGCCTCGGGGTGGAGGTGGACGAGGCGGCCCTCCGCGCGGCGGACGCGGCGGGCGGCCACGCCTGGCGGAACCCGGTCTGGCGGTACGAGGACGGCGGCTTCGCCGAATGGTGACGAGCCCCCGCGCACCGCAGGCCGCCCCCGTCCCCGCCTCCCCCGACCTCCTCACCTTCGGCGAGACCATGCTGGCGCTGCGCGGCAGCGGCCCGCTGAAGCTCGGCGGCACGATGCGGGTCTCGGTCGCCGGGGCGGAGAGCAATGTCGCGATCGGCCTGGCGCGGCTCGGCCACCGCGTCCACTGGACCGGCGCGGTCGGCGCGGACGAGGCCGGGGAGCTGGTGCTGCGGACGCTGCGCGCCGAGGGCGTCGAGGTGTCCGGCGCCACCCGCGACCCCGGCGCGCCGACCGGGCTGATCCTCTTCGAGCCGCGGCTGCCGGAGCTGACTCGGGTGCACTACTACCGCGCGGGCTCGGCCGGTTCGCGGCCCGCGGCGGACGCCGTGGAGCGGGTCTTCGCCACGGCGCCGCCGCGCGTGCTGCACCTGACCGGCATCACCCCGGCGCTCGGCCCCACGGCCCGCGCGAGCGCCGGGCACGCCCTCCGCCTGGCCCGCCGGCACGGCACGCAGGTCTGTCTGGACGTCAACTTCCGTGCCCGGCTGTGGTCCCCGGAGGAGGCCGCCGAGGTGCTGCGCGGCTGGCTGCCCTGGGTGGACGTGCTGCTCGCCTCCGAGGACGAGCTGCCGCTGTGCGTGCCCGGGACGGCCGGCGCCCCCGCCGAGGACGCGGCCCGGCGGCTGCTGGACGGCGGCGTGCGCGAGGTGGTGGTCACGTACGGCGCGGACGGCGCGACGGCGTTCACCGGTGACGGCGGCCCGTGCCACCAACCGGCCGTCCCCGTCCAGGCGGTGGACCCGGTGGGCGCCGGCGACGCCTTCGCGGCCGGGTACCTCTCGGCGCTGCTGGACGGCGCGGACGTCGCCGGGCGGCTGGCGCGGGCGGCCACCACCGGCGCGTTCGCGGCCGCCTCCCCGGGAGACTGGGAGGGCGCGCCGACCCGCGCGGAGCTGGGGCTGCTGGGCGCGCCGCCGGGCACCGTCGTGCGGTGAGGGCGGGGTGCGGCGTGGCGGCCGTCCCCAGGGACCTGCCCGCAGCCGTGGCCGCGCCCCGTAATCTGGGCCCATGCCCCGTTACGAATACCGCTGCCGTCCCTGCGGGACCACCTTCGAGCTGAACCGGCCGATGGCCGAGTCGTCCGCCCCGGCCGTCTGCCCCGACGGCCACGAGGACACCGTGAAGCTGCTCTCGACCGTCGCCGTCGGGGGGACCGCGGCGGCCCCGGCGGCCCCGCGCGGCGGGGGCGGCGGCTGCTGCGGTGGCGGCTGCTGCGGCTGACCGGCGGGCCGGATACGCCGGCCGGGAGTGGGCCCGGGCCGGTCCGCCCCTACCGCTTGCGGGCCAGCGTCAGCCCGTCCGCGACGGTGAGCAGCACCGCCTCCGTGCGCGCGTCGGCCAGGACGTGGTCGTTGAACTCCCGGATCGCCAGGGCCGATCCGGTCGCCGCGGGGTCGGTGACCGCGCCGTGGAACAGGACGTTGTCCGCGATCAGCAGGCCGCCGGGCCGCAGCCGCGGCACCAGCTCCTCCCAGTACGCGATGTAGCCGCCCTTGTCGGCGTCGAGATAGGCCAGGTCGAGGTGCGGCTCGGCCGGCATCGCCCGGAGGGTCTCCAGCGCGGGCGCGATCCGCAGCCGGATCCGGTCCGCGACCCCGGCCTTCGCCCAGGCGTCCCGGCCGTACGCGGTCCATTCCTCGGAGACATCACAGGCGGTCAGCATCCCGTCGTCGGGCAGCGCCCGGGCCATGGCCAGGGTGGCGAAGCCGGTGAACGTGCCCACCTCGACCACCTGCCGGGCCCCGGTCAGGTGGACCAGGAACGCCAGCAGCGAGGCCTGCTCCGGCGCCGACAGCATGCCGGCCGCCTCGGGGAACCGCTCGCGGGTCAGGTCCGCGAGGTCCTGCAGTACGGGGTCCAGCGGTGGGTTGTGCGCCAATACGTAGTCGTACAGATCGGGCGTGAGCGGTGGGCTCTTCGGCTCGGTCACGGACTCTCCTCCCAGTCGCGGGCAGCCTATTGCGGGCACCCGCGGGGTGTCACCAGGCACACCCCTGGGCGGTGGCGCCCTCCAGGAACGCGCGGGCGATCACCTCGCCGGCGGCCACGCCCCGTTCGGCGAGGGCGGTGACGTGCGGGGCCCGCCAGCCGGAGTCGGCCAGTTCGCCGTGGCCCGGGCGCCAGGCCCGGTCCGCGGCCAGCAGCAGGTCGGCGTCGAGCAGCGAGTCGCCGGCCGCGAGGATGCCGGGGGCGCCGGTGCGGCGGGCCACCTCGGCCACCGCGGCGCTCTTGGTGAGCGGCCCGGGCACGACGTAGATCTTGCGGCCCTGGAGGGAGACCGTCCAGCCGCGCGGTTCGGCCCAGGCGGCCAGCTCCTCGACCCAGGATTCCGGCAGCAGCGGCCGCTCCACGACGAGATAGGCGAAGAGGTCCTCGGCGGTGCGCGCCGAGCGCAGCCAGGCCGGGTCGGCGGTGCGGTCCAGATGCGCCCGGATCTCGTCGAGCGGCGCGCACCGGGCGGCGATCCGGGCGGCGACGGTGCGCTGCCAGTCCGGGTCGGACTCGCCCCGGACGAGGAGCCGGCCGCCGTTGGCGCAGACCGCGAACTCCGGCGGCGGGCCGGGCAATCGGATGCGCCGGTACTGCTCGCGGGTGCGGGTGGTGGCCGGCACGAAGGTGGTGCGGCGGGCGAGTTCGGTGAGCAGGGCGGCGGCCGTCTCGGTCAGGTAGGAGAGCGGACGGCCCTGGTAGATCTCGACGCAGAGCAGCCGGGGGGCGGTCGCGTCCGGGCCGTCGAGGTGGAGCGCGGCGGCCGAGTAGATCAGGGTGCGGTCGAGGTCGCTGGCGACCAGCGGGGCGGATGCGGTCATCGGGAGGCCACCGCCCGGCCGTCGGCACCGGTGGCGCCGCGGGTGAAGCGGGGGTGGATCAACCCGACGCAGGTGTAGGGGAGTTCGTCGACCTCCTCGACGGGCACGCCGCGCTGCCCGGCCAGCAGGCGGATGTGGTCGAGGTCGCGGCCGGCGCCGCGCCGGGCCAGGACGCGCCAGGGAACCCGGCGCAGCAGGACCCGGGTGGTCTCGCCGACGCCGGGTTTGACGAGGTTGACGTCGTGGATGCCGTACTCCCGGCTGATCCGCTCGACGGCGGCCCAGCCGGCCCAGGTCGGGGTGCGGTCTGCGGCGGCCAGTTCCCGCGCGTCGGCGGCGACCGCGTCGGCCACCTCGGCGAAGTGCGCGGTGACGGTGTCCAGGAACTCCGCCGAGAGGTCGGCGCCGGCCAGTTCGCGGTAGAACTTGGCGCCGTGGAAGTCGTCCGGTCCGACCAGGTCGGCGCGCAGGACGGTGCGCGAGACCAGCCCGGAGACGGTGGAGTTCAGGCAGGCGGACGGGATGAGGAAGTCGTCGCGGGTGCCGTAGGTCTCGACGCAGCCGCCGGGATCGGCGAGCACCGCGATCCGCGGGTCGAAACCGCGGCACCCGGCGGAGTGGGAACGCTCCGTGAAGTCCGCGAGCGCACCGGCGAGTTCGCGGGTGATGGCGCCCTTGCCCGTCCAGCCGTCGACGAAGACCACGTCCGCCGGGTCGTGGTGGGCGGCGAGCCAGCGCAGGGCGGTGGTGTCGATGCCCCGGCCGCGGACGATGGAGACGGCGTAGTGCGGCAGGTCCAGGCTGCGGGTGTGGGCGGCCCAGCGGCGCATCAGGATGCCGACGGGGGTGCCGGCCCGGGCGAGCGAGACCAGGACGGGACGGGGGCCCCGCTCCGCGAGCACGGTCTCGGTGACCGCTCCGACGGCGCGGGCGATGCGGCCGGCGGAGGTGCGCAGCGCGGCGTGGAACAGCTCCTGGTACTCCTGGCTGGGCTGGTACTCGACCGGCAGCGACTCGGCGTAGTGGGCGCCGCCCTGCTGGATCGCCTCCTCGCGCTCCTCGGTGGGCGCCTCCAGGGTGACGCCGGAGAGGTCCTGGAGCAGCCAGCCGACCTCGTCGGGGGCGTAGGAGGAGAAGGCGGGGCCGCGCAGCGGGCCGGGGAGCGCGCCGCGCGGTGCGTGGGCGGGGACGACGGCCAGCAGCAGCCGGTCGGTGTGGTCGGCGAGCCGGTCCAGGAGGCCGCCGGGGGCATGGAGTTCGGGCCGGTCGCCGGCGGAGTCGACGACGGCGACGACGGCGTCGAAGCGGCGGGCCGGGTCGTTGCCGGGGGCGACGTTGTAGGCGTAGCGCTCCCCCGGGCCGTCCGCCGGGCGGTCGTGGGCGGGGAACGTCAGGCGGGTGCGGATGGCGTAGCCGGGGTCGTCGACGGCGAGCACCGGCGAGCGGGTGGTGGTCGAGAAGTGCACGGCCGCGCCGGTCCCGGTGAGGTGCGCGTCCAGGGCCCCGGCCAGCCGCAGCGGGGCGTACATCAGTTCCTCGTTGCCGAGGACGAGGACGCGGCGGGCGGCGCCGAGGCGGGCGGCGATCCGGGCGGCCATGGCGGGCAGGTGCTCCTCCAGGCGCGCGCGGTGGGCGGGGGTGAAGCCGTGCCGTCCGCCGTCGGGCAGGCCGGCGGGCCACCCGAGGTCGACACGGAGCGCCTCGGGGCGCCGGGCCGCGCCGCCTCCGGGGGGCGCGGGCGGCTCCTCGTGCGCGGCGACGAGTTCCCGGCCGCGCTCCAGGACGTCGGCGGGCAGGTGGACGCCGCCGCCGGCCAGCGCCACCACGTCGACCCGGGCGCCCAGTTCGGCGGCGAACTCCGCCAGGCGTTCCTGGTCCGCGGCGGACCGCATGTCCACCAGGGCGACGATGACGTACCGCCGCCGCGGGTGGCGGGCGTGCAGCGCGCGGATGGTGTTCAGCACCGTCCGCCCGGTGGAGAACTCGTCGTCGACGAGGACCAGGGGGCCGTCGCCGGCGAGCAGGGCACCGTCCTCGGGGAGCAGCAGGTGCGAGGTGGCGTGGCTGTGCTCCTCCTCGAAGCCGGCGACGTGCGGCACACCGGGTACCGGCCGGCGGGTGGAGTGCAGATACGGCGCGAGCGCGAGCCCGTCGGCGACCGAGTGCCCCAGGGCGGTGGCGGTCTCGGCGTAACCGAGGACGACGGCGCGGGCGGCTTCGGCGTCGCCGAGCAGGGCGCGCACCCGGCGGCCCAGTCCGGCGCCGGCGCCGTGCACCACGTCGGGACGCTGCGGTATGTGCTTGCCAAGGACGTGGGAGACGAGCAGGTGGGCGCGCCTGGGGTTGCGCCGCAGCGCCAGCCCGAGCAGCTCCGGCAGCTCGTCCCCGCCGCTCAGCGCGACCCCGAGCCGTCGGGCGACCCACTCTCCCGTCCACACCACGTGCCGTGCCTCCTGCGTCGCCGCGTCCATGCCGTCGTCCAAGCCACCGTTCGAGCCGTCGTCCATACCGTCGCTCTTGCCGTCGTTCGTGCGGTCGTTCGTGCCGTCGTTCGTGTCCGCCATGGTCGCCGTCACCGTCGCCCTCGTCGTCTTCCGTGCCCGCCCGGCCGCTCAGGCCGGCCGGACGCTCGCGGTCAGCAGCTCCACGAAGCCGATGTCCGCGCGGGCCACCCCGAACGCCTCCGCGCGCAGCAAGGTGCGCTCGGCCCAGGCGCGGTGCGGCTTCACCTCGTTCATCTTGTTGGTGTACGAGGAGCGCAGCACCCCGCCGTCGCCGCGCTCGGGGCGCAGGATGTCGGTGGCGTCGCTGTATTCCTCGTGGCTGACGACCGACAGGGCGTGCACCGGGGCGACGTGCGAGGGGTGGATGCAGGTCTTGCCGGTCAGGCCGTTGGCGCGGTCCAGTTCGATCTCGCGCAGCAGGCCGTCCATGTCGTGCTCGATCAGGCTGGTGCGCAGCTCCTCGGCCTGGCCCAGGAATGGGCTGCGGCGCAGCTGCGGCTTGAACATCCGCTCGTGCAGCCGGAAGTACTCCCACACCGGTCCGGTGACGGTGAAGCCGGTGCCGTCCGCGCGGCCGAGGACGTTGACGACGTCGGCGATCACGGAGGCGACGATCTGGACGTCGTACGCGGTCATGTCGGGGGCGCGGCGCAGGCCGTAGGCGGAGCAGAAGTCGGTGACGCCGAGGCGCAGGGCGAGCACCCGGTCGCGGTGGTGGTCGACGGTGCGGGCGATGCCCTCCAGGGTCGCGGCGCGGCTCTCCAGATGCAGCAGCTGCGGGGATTCCAGCACCGGCATGGCGAACAGTCGCCGTCCGCAGGCGGATTCGGCGGCGGCCAGCGCTTCCAGGAAGGGTGCGCCGCGCTCCGCGGTGAACTTGGGAAGTACAAATCCGGACAGCCTTCGCACAGCCTCCCCCAGGCGTCCCACCAGGTCCGGTATCTGGGCCGGTTCGCGGACGCGGACGAAGAGCAGCGGAAGGTCCTCGCCGCGGGCGGCGGCCTCGTCGAGCAGGGCGAACTGCCGGACGAGGTTCTCCTCGCCGGCCGCCACGTCCCCGTCGCCTATGGAGTCCTCCAGGCACAGCACCATGGACGTGACGCCGCGGGCGGCCTGCTTGCGGACGTCGGCGGCGAGACGGGAGCGGGTGGCGGGGCTGTAGAGCGTGGCACCGAGGGCGACGGCGAGCATGCGGGCCGGGGAGTCGGCGGTGAACTCCACCGGCTCCTTGTGGAACAGGGTCTTCCGGATGTCTGGCGCAAGATGCCCAAAGTGCCGCATAGAACTCCCCGTATAGAGCGGGACCCGGGCACCCCCGCTGCGTCTCGCTGTCTGGATCCAGCCGGTAATCGTACGTGCGCGGGGGTACCGAAAGTTCCCGTCCGCGGGGAGAATCTCGCCACCCCCGAGCGGCCGCCGGGTGACCGGGAAGCGCCGTGCCCGGCCCCCGCGTTGTGACCGTCACCAGAGGGAAGGCAGGATTGCGGCATGACGCACGCGATGCTGAAAGGGTCGAACGTACCCCTCGACGCCACGGCCGTCCGGGCCGTCCTGCGCTGGACGCCGGGCGCCGGCGTCCCCGACGTCGACGCCTCGGCCCTGCTGGTGGGGCCGGACGGACGCGTGCGCTCCGACGAGGACTTCGTCTTCTACAACCAGCCGCGGCACCCCTGCGGCCTGGTCCGGCACCTGCCCAAGGCCCAGCTGTCCGAGGCGCTGACCGACACCATCGAGGCGGAGCTGACGCCGCTGGACCCGTCGGTGGCGCGGGTGGTGCTCGCCGCCTCCTCGGACGGCGGCCCGTTCGCCGGGGTGACGGATCTGCGGGTGCTGCTGTACGACGCGGCGGCGCCGGACGGCGAGCCGCTGGCGTACTTCGACGTGGTGCCCGAGACCGGCGAGGAGACCGCGCTGATCTGCGGGGAGCTCTACCGGCGCGGCGAGCACTGGAAGTTCCGGGCGCTGGGCCAGGGCTACGAGAGCGGACTGGTCGGCCTGGCCACGGAGTTCGGCATCTCGGTGGAGGAGAACGACGCGACCGCCGGCCGGCCGGCTCCCGCGGCGGGCTCGCCGTCCCCGGAGGCGTCCGCCGCGGAGGCCGGCGGCGAGGGGCCCACCGCGGCCGCGCCGCGTCCCGCCGACGGCACACCGCCCGCCGCCGCACCGGCCCCCGCACCGTCCGGCCCGGTCTCCCCGCCGCCCGGCGCCTGGCCCGAGGAGGCCACCGCGCCGCCCGCCGGCGGCCCGCAGACGGACCCGGACGCGGTCACCCAGCACGTGCCGGACCGGATGCCGGAACCCTTCTCCGCCGCCCCGCTGCCGCCCGCGCCCACCGGCGGCTACGGCTATCCGGCCAACGTCCCGCCCCCGCCGGCCCAGCCCCCGGCCCAGCCGACGTACGGGTACCCGGGGCCGCCCCCGCAGCAGCCCTACCACCCGCCGCAACAGCCGCCCGCCTACGGCTATCCGCAGCAGCCCCCGCCGGTCGCCCCCACGTACGGCTACCCGGTGCCGGCGCAGCCGCAGCCGTTCGTGCCCGACCCGTCGTTCGTCCTGCCGCCCCAGGGGCCGCAGTTCCAGCGCCGCTGACGCCCCCGCGCGAACGGCCGGGGCGCGGGCGGCGCACAGCCGCCCGCGCACCCGGCCGCACCGGTTCCGCGCGGGCCCTTCAGACCTTCGACTTGTACCCCCGGCCCCACTGGAGCCCCCAGCCGTAGAGCCGGTCGAGCTCGGCCTGGAAGCCGTAGACGTACTTCACCTCGCGCCGCACCGACAGGCCGTCCTTGCCGTTCTCCAGCATGAAGACGGCGCAGGAACGGGCCTGCGGTGCCCGCTCGTCCAGCTTGACCTCGACCCGCGGCCCGGTGCTCGGGTAGAGCGTCACCACCGCGTGCGTGCGGTCGAACGCCGGCGTCCCGTCGTAGATGTAGACGAAGATCAGCAGCCGCTTGATCTCGTCGCGATGGTCGAGGTTGACGTACAGCGTCTCGCCCGAGCCGGAGCCGAACCGGTCGTCGCCGCTGAGCTTGACGAACGGCGGGCCGTTGAGATCGCCGAGGAAGTCGCCCAGCGGCTGCACCACGCCCTTGCTGCCGTCCTGGAGTTCGTACAGACAGGCCAGGTCCAGGTCGACGTTGACCACGGCCGGGCCCTGGGCCTGCACGATCTCGGGCCGGAACAGCCGGCTCGGGTTCCGCAGCAGGCTCGCCGAGCGCTGCCCGCCCCGCTCGCCGAAGTCCGAAGTGCGCATCTGCCAGCTCAGATTGACCCGCAGATGTCCGTTGGCCGCCCCCTGCTTCGTCAGCGAGACGACCGGATTCCGCTTCGTCAGCTCGACGACGTACGACGCGCCGCCGCCGTCGAGTTTCGGCGCGTTGCCGCGCCACAGGTTCTCCAGGAACGACACCTTTCCCACCCCATGTTTTCGCCCGTAAACCACCTGCGGGGCGGTCCATGGGTGTGTCCCCGTGGCCGCCCCGCAGAAAGCGTTCCTCAATAAGAGGCCCGTCACACTCCGGACGTCACTTCCGACTGTGCCGACGGCTCCGCGCCCGGCTTGCCCTCGCGCCGGTTGCGCAGCACCGAGGAGCCGAAGGAGAGCGCGATCAGCACGATGCCGACCAGGCCGGTGACGACCTCGTTGATCTCGTAGCGGATCGTGGCGAGCAGGATGACGCCCAGCGCGCCGATGGCGTAGTGCGCACCGTGCTCCAGGTAGACGTAGTCGTCCAGGGTGCCCTTGCGGACCAGGAAGACGGTCAGCGAGCGGATGTACATCGCGCCGATGCCCAGGCCCAGGGCCATCTCGAAGATGTCGTTGGTGATGGCGAACGCGCCGATGACCCCGTCGAAGGAGAACGAGGCGTCGATGACCTCCAGGTAGAGGAACATGAAGAACGCCGCCTTGCCGGCCAGCCCCGCCACGGAGCCCGCCTTGGCGCCCTTCTTCTCCGCCGCGGCCGCCTCGGCGCCGTCCCCGTCCTCGGCCTCGTCGTCCTCCAGGCGGCCCTCGAAGTAGCCGGAGATCCCGCCGACGACGAGATAGGTGATCAGGCCCGCGATACCGGACAGCAGGACCGTGATGGTCTTGTCGCCACCGCCGTGCGCGGCGTGCGGCGCCACCGTCATGGCGCTGACCAGCAGGACGACCAGGGCCACGATGATGGAGAGGGTGTCGAGCTTGCCGATCCGGGCGAGCGGCTTCTCGATCCACGACAGCCACTTGTAGTCGCGGTCCTCGAAGATGAAGTCGAGGAAGATCATCAGCAGGAAGATGCCACCGAAGGCCGCGATGGCCGGGTGCGCGCTGGTGACCAGTTGCTCGTAGTGCGCCTTGTCGTTGACGGCGAGCTGGACCGCCTCGATCGGCCCCATCTTCGCGGTGATCGCGACGATGACGACGGGGAAGACCAGCCGCATGCCGAACACCGCGACGAGGATGCCGACGGTGAGGAAGATCTTCTGCCAGAAGGCGTTCATCTTGCGCAGGATGCCCGCGTTGATGACCGCGTTGTCGAAGGACAGCGAGATCTCCAGGATGGACAGGATCCCGACGATCGCGAGCCCCTGCCACCCCCAGAGGACGCCGGCCAGGCCGAGGCCGAGCACCGTGATGGCGAACGACCAGCCAAAGGTTTTCAGGAGCACTGCCTACCCATTCCCTCGCTGTGTGGGTCCCCCGCGCGCAGTGCGCGGCGCTTTGCTAAACGTTGACCCGAAGTGTAGAGCGCTTCCCCTCCGGCCGGGCCGGTCGGCCCCGGCCCGGCCGGAGAGTCGCAGGTGGGGCCGTCGTCAGCTCCGCCGTCGGGCCCTCTCGAAGATCACGAGGAACGGCGAGACATATCCGGACGCCTCGACGGGCGTGGCCCGGCCGGCCGCGACGAGCGCGACGCCGGCGGCCAACGCCGCGCAGTACATGAGGGCCTGACGCGCCGCGGCCGGCCGGCCGCTCGGACCCGCGTGACCGCCTGGGCATGATGAGCACACTCCCGTCCTTCGAGAGCGGCGGGCCCAGGAAGGCCACCCGCCTCGTCGCCGGCGCAGCGGGTGGCCTTCCGTCTCCTTGCCGCCAACCACACTCTGTGCGTGGCCGTTTACGAAACGTTGACCCCGAAGTCCAGGGCGATGCCCCGCAGACCCGACGCGTACCCCTGACCCACGGCCCGGAACTTCCACTCGCCGTTGCGGCGGTAGACCTCGCCGAAGATCATCGCCGTTTCGCCGGCGGCGTCCTCGCTGAGGTCGTAGCGGGCCAGTTCGCCGCCGTCGGCCTGATCGACGATCCGGATGAAGGCGTTGCTGACCTGGCCGAAGCTCTGGCCGCGCAGATCGGCCTCGTGGATGGAGACCGGGAAGACGATGGCCTCCACCTCCTCGGGCACCTGCGTGAGGTCGACCAGGATGGTCTCGTCGTCGCCCTCTCCCTCACCGGTGAGGTTGTCACCGGTGTGCTCGACGGAACCCTCGGGGCTCTTGAGGTTGTTGTAGAAGACGAAGTACTCGTCCCCCAGCACCCGGCCCGACCGGCACAGCAGCGCGCTGGCGTCGAGGTCGAAGGGTGCTCCCGTGGTGGACCGTGCGTCCCAGCCGAGGCCGACCGTGATCTGGGTGAGATTCGGTGCCGCCTTGGACAGGGAGACATTGCCCCCCTTGGCGAGTGTCACGCCCATGGTGTTCGTTTCCTCCCCGGTATCGGTGCGGGACGCCGCTCGCGCCCCGGAAACGCGCCCGGCGCCGCACTCCCCGGACGGGGCGTACGGCGCCGGACGCGGTCGCCGTGCGGTCAGACGTTGACCCCGAAGTCCTGCGCGATGCCGCGCAGACCCGAGGCGTAGCCCTGGCCGATGGCACGGAACTTCCACTCCGCGCCGTTGCGGTACAGCTCGCCGAAGACCATGGCGGTCTCGGTCGAGGCGTCCTCGCTGAGGTCGTAGCGCGCCAGTTCCTTGCCGTCGGCCTGGTTGACCACGCGGATGTAGGCGTTGCGGACCTGACCGAAGCTCTGCTGACGGGTCTCGGCGTCGTAGATCGACACCGGGAAGACGATCTTGTCGACGTCGGCGGGGACACCGGCGAGGTTCACCTTGATGGCCTCGTCGTCGCCCTCGCCCTCACCGGTGAGGTTGTCGCCGGTGTGCTCCACCGAACCGCACGGGCTCTTGAGGTTGTTGAAGAACACGAAGTTCTGGTCGTTGGCCACCTTGCCCTGGTCGTTCGTCAGCAGGGCGCTGGCGTCCAGGTCGAAGTCCGTACCGGTGGTGGTACGCGCGTCCCAGCCCAGACCGACGAGGACGGCGGTCAGATTGGGGGCTTCCTTCGTCAGCGAGACGTTGCCGCCCTTGCTGAGGCTGACTCCCACGAGTCCTCCCGTAGATTCGAGGGGTACGTCAAGATCTGCGCCCCCATCGTGCATGGCATCGGATCAACGATTTGATCCTAGTGAGCGGTTCCCGCCGAATGCAGATATCGCACACGGATCCCGTCGGATGTCCGATCGGCCACCGCGCACTCCATGACCGGAGGGGCTGCGGGATCAGAGGGCTTCGAGGGCCTTGACGTAGTCGTCGAGGTCACGGGCGTCGGGCAGGCCGTTGACGACCGTCCAGCGCACCACGCCCTCCTTGTCGATGACGAAGGTGCCGCGGACCGCGCAGCCCTTCTCCTCGTCGAAGACGCCGTACGCCCGGGAGACCTCGCCGTGCGGCCAGAAGTCCGACAGCAGCGGGTACTCCAGGCCCTCCTGCTCGGCGAACACCCGCAGCGAGAACGGCGAGTCGTTGGAGACCGCCAGCAGCTGCACGTCGTCGTTGACGAACTTCGGCAGTTCGTCACGGAGGGCGCACAGCTCACCGGTGCACACGCCGGTGAAGGCGAAGGGGTAGAAGAGCACCACGACGTTCTTCTCGCCGCGGAAGTCGGAGAGCTTCACCAGCTCGCCGTGCTGGTTCTTCAGCTCAAAATCCGGAGCCTTGGTGCCGACCTCGATCGCCATGGGACTGGGTCCTTCCGCGTCACTCTCAACTGGACGCGACCACCCTACGCGCCCGCCCCTGAACTGCGCCGAGCCCCTTCCGGATCGGCTCCGGGAGGGGCTCGGCGAGGACGTGAGGTGACGCGGCCGGTCAGCGCTTGGGCGAGATCAGCCGGCTGCCGGTCCAGTCCTTGCCGGCGTTGATGCTCCGGGTCTGGGACAGACCCGAGGTCTGTGCGGCCTCGTTGATGTCGCTCGGCTCGATATAGCCGTCGCGGCCCGTCTTGGGCGTCAGCAGCCAGATCTGGCCGCCTTCGTCGATCAGACCGATGGCGTCCACCAGCGCGTCCGTGAGATCACCGTCGTCGTCTCGGAACCACAGGACGACGACATCGGCGACGTCGTCGTAGTCCTCGTCCTCGAGTTCCTGGCCGATGATGGCCTCGATGCCTTCGCGGAGCTCCTGCTCGACGTCGTCGTCGTAGCCGATCTCCTGGACCACCTGTCCGGGCTCGAACCCCAGCTTGGTGGCAGGGTTGGTCCGCTCCTCCGCGTGGTCCGCGGTCGCGCTCACGGATTGCCTCCTGTCATGTTTCGGAAAGTACTCGGGGACTCCGCGCGTGCGCGGAGCATTGGGCGTAGTCCACACGTGACGGGCGGATCGCGCAAGTACCCGGCGATCGAGACCGCCGAAACGGTGACGATCGACGCGCCTGCCACTGCGGCCCGGCCCCCACCAGGACACCATGAAGTGATACCCACCACAGCATTGTGCCGGGTATATGGGGTACGGGGGAAGGAATGGCCCCCGCGCAGGGTATCGGAGCGTCCCGCCCGTGCCGCCGGGCATGGCACGGCCGCACGCGGACCCCTTTCGAGATGGGCGTATGGTTGCGATTTGGCCGACCACAGGTACCGGCCCTTTCAGCGCCCTCTCTCAGCGGGTGGTTACCCATCGGTAGAGGTGACGTATCCCAGTGGCTCGGTACACGATGGAAGACGGCGCGACACAAGGCACAGACAGCATTCGTCCCCGTGCGCAGCGGCAGCAGCAGGCAGAGCACGACACGAACCGAACACGAAGGAACAGCGTGGCTTCCGGATCCGATCGAAACCCGATCATCATTGGTGGCCTTCCCAGCCAGGTCCCGGACTTCGATCCCGAAGAGACCCAGGAATGGCTCGACTCGCTCGACGCGGCCGTCGACGAGCGGGGCCGGGAACGTGCCCGCTACCTCATGCTCCGCCTGATCGAGCGCGCCCGCGAACGGCGTGTGGCCGTGCCCGAGATGCGCAGCACGGACTACGTCAACACCATCGCGACCAAGGACGAGCCGTTCTTCCCGGGCAACGAGGAGATCGAGCGCAAGGTCCTCAACGCGACCCGGTGGAACGCCGCCGTCATGGTCTCCCGCGCCCAGCGCCCGGGCATCGGCGTCGGCGGCCACATCGCCACCTTCGCCTCCTCCGCCTCGCTGTACGACGTGGGCTTCAAC
The DNA here is from genome assembly GCF_019774615.1 of Streptomyces sp. BHT-5-2. Taxonomy (NCBI): domain Bacteria; kingdom Bacillati; phylum Actinomycetota; class Actinomycetes; order Kitasatosporales; family Streptomycetaceae; genus Streptomyces; species Streptomyces sp. BHT-5-2. The sequence continues at coordinate 6,259,288 of NZ_CP081496.1, forward strand.
CACTTCTTCCGCGGCAAGGACGAGGGCGACGGCGGCGACCAGGTCTTCTTCCAGGGCCACGCCTCCCCCGGCATCTACGCCCGCGCGTATCTCCTGGACCGGCTCTCCGAGGGCCAGCTGGACGCCTTCCGCCAGGAGAAGTCCAAGGCCCCCGAGGGCCTCTCCAGCTACCCGCACCCGCGGCTGATGCCGGACTTCTGGGAGTTCCCGACCGTCTCGATGGGCCTCGGCCCGCTCGGCGCGATCTACCAGGCGCGGATGAACCGCTACATGGAGGCCCGCGGCATCGCCGACACCTCCAAGTCGCACGTCTGGGCGTTCCTCGGCGACGGCGAGATGGACGAGCCGGAGTCGCTCGGCCAGCTGTCCATCGCCGCGCGCGAGGGTCTGGACAACCTGACCTTCGTCGTGAACTGCAACCTCCAGCGCCTGGACGGCCCGGTCCGCGGCAACGGCAAGATCATGCAGGAGCTGGAGTCGCAGTTCCGCGGCGCCGGCTGGAACGTCATCAAGCTGGTGTGGGACCGCAGCTGGGACCCGCTGCTGGCGCAGGACCGCGACGGCATCCTGGTCAACAAGCTCAACACCACCCCCGACGGGCAGTTCCAGACCTACGCCACCGAGACCGGCGCGTACATCCGCGAGCACTTCTTCGGTGACGACCACCGACTGCGCGCGATGGTCGAGAACATGACCGACGACCAGATCCTGCACCTGGGTCGCGGCGGCCACGACCACCGGAAGATCTTCGCGGCGTACGCGGCGGCCAAGGCCCACAAGGGCCAGCCGACCGTGATCCTGGCCCAGACCGTCAAGGGCTGGACCCTCGGCCCGAACTTCGAGGGCCGCAACGCCACGCACCAGATGAAGAAGCTGACGGTCGAGGACCTCAAGCGCTTCCGCGACCGGCTGCACCTGCCCATCCCGGACAAGGACCTGGAGGACGGCCTTCCGCCGTACTACCACCCGGGCCGCAAGTCCGAGGAGATCCAGTACATGCACGACCGCCGCCACGGACTCGGCGGATACGTGCCGACCCGCGTCGTGCGCGCCAAGCCGCTCGCGCTGCCGGACGACAAGGCGTACGCCACCGCCAAGAAGGGCTCCGGGCAGCAGAAGATCGCCACGACCATGGCGTTCGTCCGCATCCTGAAGGACCTGATGCGGGACAAGGAGATCGGCAAGCGCTTCGTGCCGATCGCGCCGGACGAGTACCGCACCTTCGGTATGGACGCGTTCTTCCCGTCGGCCAAGATCTACAACCCGCTCGGGCAGAGCTACGAGTCGGTGGACCGCGAACTGCTGCTGGCCTACAAGGAGTCGCCGACCGGCCAGATGCTGCACGACGGCATCACCGAGGCCGGCTGCACCGCGTCGCTGATCGCGGCGGGCTCGGCGTACGCGACCCACGGCGAGCCGCTGATCCCGGTCTACGTCTTCTACTCGATGTTCGGTTTCCAGCGGACCGGCGACCAGTTCTGGCAGATGGCCGACCAGCTCTCGCGCGGCTTCGTGCTCGGTGCGACCGCCGGCCGGACCACGCTGACCGGTGAGGGCCTGCAGCACGCCGACGGGCACTCCCAGCTGCTGGCCTCGACCAACCCGGCCTGTGTCGCCTACGACCCGGCCTACGGCTACGAGATCGCGCACATCGTCAAGGACGGTCTGCGGCGGATGTACGGCGAGACCGCCGACGGCAAGCCGGGCGAGGACGTCTTCTACTACCTCACCGTCTACAACGAGCCGATCCAGCACCCCGCGGAGCCGGCGGACGTCGACGTCGAGGGCATCCTCAAGGGTCTGCACCGGATCTCGTCCGGCGAGAAGGGCGAGCACCGGGCCCGGATCCTCGCCTCGGGCGTCGCGGTGCCGTGGGCCGTCGAGGCCCAGCGGATCCTCGCGGACGAGTGGAACGTCAAGGCCGACGTCTGGTCGGCGACCTCCTGGAACGAGCTGCGCCGCGAGGCGGTGGAGGTCGAGGAGCACAACCTGCTCCACCCGGAGGAGGAGCAGCGCGTCCCGTACGTGACGCAGAAGCTGCAGGGCGCCGAGGGCCCGACGGTCGCGGTCTCGGACTGGATGCGGTCCGTCCCGGACCAGATCGCGCGCTGGGTGCCGGGCACCTACCAGTCGCTGGGCGCCGACGGCTTCGGCTTCGCGGACACCCGCGGCGCCGCCCGCCGCTTCTTCCACATCGACGCCCAGTCGATCGTGCTCGCCGTCCTCACCGAGCTGGCCAAGGAGGGCAAGGTCGACCGCTCGCTGCTCAAGCAGGCCATCGATCGCTACCAGCTCCTGGACGTGGCGGCCGCCGACGCGGGTGAGGCCGGCGGCGACGCCTGACCTCTCCGCGGCCGTCCGCCGCACCGTCTCCCCCGCGCCCCCCGACCGGCGAAGCCCGCCGGTCGGGGGGCGCGGTGCGTCCGCCGCGGGCCGTCCGCTCAGCGCTCCCACAGCTTGAACGCCCTTACCTGGTAAGGGGATCGGGGCACCCAGCTGCCGCCGCCCGGGTAGGTGTCGAACTCGCCGGTCTCGGCGCAGACGGCGCTCTGGTAGGTGGTGACCGGTCGGCCGGTGCGGTTGGCGAGCGAGGCGACGGTCGTTCCCTTGGGGACGGTCACACAGCTTTCGAGGTCGGTGCCGGACAGCTCGTAGGTCTGCCGCCGGCCGCCGAAGTCCGCTTGCGGCCAGAGGCACAGCTGACCGGTCGAGCAGTCGCCGGAAGCGGCCGGGGCGCGGCCGCCGGTGGCCGCGCGGGCGGCCGGGGCGCCCAGGGCGGACGGTGTGGCCAACGCCGCGGCCAGGGCGGCGAGTCCGGTGGCCAGCGCGGCCCCTCGGAAGGTGCGGGAGGTGCCGGTCGGGTGGCTGGTGCGGATACGCATAGGAGTCTCTCCCCCGTGTCGTGGCCGTGGCGGGCCGCGCGGTGGGCGCGGGCCTCGGCGGTGATGTCCGCGGCGGGCGGGTGCCCGCGGCGGGTTCGGGTTCGAGCGTGCGGCGGAGCGGGCGCCTCCGCCAAGCCCGGGGCGGCTGCTCCACCCGGATCGGGGATGGGGACGAATCCGCAGGTCGTGAGCCGGTGGCGGGTACGCGGAGTTGACGTGCCGCGGACGGCGACGGGCGGTTCGCGGAAACCGTTCTGCGCGTGCGGGGAAAGGGAGTTGGGCGGACCTCTCGCCCAGGAGGACGGCAGCCTGCGGTCCGGTTCCCGGTCGGCGTTACCCGGATGAGGGATACCGCGCCGGAGAAGAGGCCAACTGTCGCTTGGGGCATGGCGATTGCCGGCGCGGGGTACGGCGGAGCGGGGGTTGACGGCCACGGACGGCGGCGTGACCCGGTCGCGCGCGGTGCGGTCCGGTCGCGCGCGACCGGCCGGGGAACGGCCCCGGGCCCGCACGCGCGACGGCGCGCGACCGGCCGAGGGGGTGGTTCGGCCGGTCGCGCGCCGTGGGAACGGACCGGTGGACGCCGCGGAACTGCCCTGCGGCGGCGGTCAGATGTGGCCGACGCCGGCGCCCGCCTCGGCGTTCGCCCCGCGCTTGGTGAAGAGCGCGACGACGGCGGCGAGCACCGCCACTCCGCAGGCGACGGAGAAGGCGAGGCCCATGCCGGAGACGAAGGTGTCGTGGGCGACGGCGGTGATCTTCTGGGCGAACTCCGGCGGGGTGCCCTTCGGTACCGGTGCGATGCCCGCCGAGACGGCGTCGGACACCTGGGACAGCTGTGCGGGCTGCAGCGGCGGGAGGCCGGCGCCCTGCCAGTTGCCCGGAAGGTCCTTGTCTACGCGGGAGGCCATCACCGCGCCGAGCACGGCGGTGCCGAGGCTGCCGCCGACCTGCATCGCGGCCTGCTGGAGACCGCCGGCGACACCGGAGAGCTCCAGCGGGGCGTTGCCCACGATGACCTCGGTGGCACCGACCATGACGGGCGCGAGGCCCAGGCCGAGCAGGGCGAACCAGACGGACATCGGGCCGGTGGTGGTGCCGGCGTCCAGCCCGGACATGCCGTACATCGCGACGGCGGTGACGACCATGCCGCCGACCAGCGGGATGCGCGGGCCGAACTTGGTGATCAGCGCGCCGGCGAGCGGCGAGCCGACGATCATCATGCCGGTGAGCGGCAGCAGGTGCAGTCCGCTGTCGACGGGGGACATGCCGTGGACGTTCTGGAGGTAGAACGTCACGAAGAACAGGCCGCCCATGAAGGCGAAGGCCATCAGGACCATCAGGACCGTGCCCGCGGTCAGCGGCACCGAGCGGAACATCCGCAGCGGGATGAGCGGCTCGCGCACCCTGCTCTCCAGGACCGCGAAGAGCCCGAAGAGGACGACCGAGCCGATCAGGAAGCCCCAGGTCGTCATGGAGCCCCAGCCCCACTCCGACGCCTTGATCAGCGGCCAGATGAGGCAGAACATCGCGCCGGACAGCAGCACGATGCCGGGGATGTCGAAGGAGCGGGGGGCGTTCTCCGCGCGGTGGTCCTTGAGGATCACCAGGCCGAGGGCGAGGGCCAGCACGCCGACCGGCACGTTGATGAAGAAGACGGACTGCCAGCTGACGTGCTCGACCAGCAGTCCGCCGACTATCGGGCCGCCGGCGGTGGAGGCACCGATGACCATGCCCCAGATGCCGATGGCCATGTTCAGCTTCTCGGCGGGGAACGTGGCGCGCAGCAGGCCCAGCGCGGCCGGCATCAGCAGTGCGCCGAACAGCCCCTGTAGCACGCGGAAGACGATGACCAGCGCGACCTGGCTGGAGAAACCGATGGCGGCGGAGGCGACGGCGAAGCCGGTGATGCCGATCAGGAAGGTCTGGCGGTGGCCGAAGCGGTCACCGAGCTTGCCGGCCGTGATCAGCGAGACGGCCAGGGCGAGCATGTAGCCGTTGGTGATCCACTGCACGTCCGCGAGGGACGCGCCCAGATCTTCCTTGATGGCCGGGTTGGCGATGGCGACGATCGTGCCGTCGAGCGCCACCATCATCACGCCGATGGCGACGGAGAAGAGAGTTAGCCACGGATGGCCCCGCAGCCCCTTGCGAGGCTCCGGTACGGGAAGTTCCGGTGCGACGTCGGCGACCGGGGTCTGAGAGCTCATGATTCGAGGCTAATGTCAGCCACTGACAGTTGACAAAGCGAATCATGAGTCGGTAACTGTCATTTAGCTCACAGGTATTCTGAGCAGCGAGAACACCAGGGAAAGGCGGCGCAGGATGGCAGACCCGACGCCGCGGACGGCTCCCGCCGGCGGGCTGCGCGAACGCAAGAAGCAGCGCACCCGCGACGCCCTCATCCGGGCGGCACTGGAGCTCTTCACCGAGCACGGCTACGAGACGACGACGGTCGACGAGATCGCCGAGGCCGTGGACGTCTCCCAGCGGACCTTCTTCCGGTATTTCGCCAACAAGCAGGAAGTGGCGTTCGCCGTCCAGGACATGGTCGAGGCGCGGTTCCTGGAGGAGCTGCACGCCCGGCCGGCGGCGGAGCCGCCGCTGACCGCCCTGCGCCGCGCCGTGATGACCGCCTGGGACGAGATCGGCAGCGCCCTCGCGTCGGTGGTCCCGGTGGATCTCCACATGCGCACGTACCAGATGATCGAGTCGACCCCGGCGCTGGTCGCCGCGCATCTGCGGCGCTCCACCGAACTGGAGGAGCAGATCGCGCAGTTGATCGCCCGGCGCGAGGGACTGGACGTGGACGCCGATCCGCGGCCGCGGGTCCTGGTGGCGGCGTTCAGCGGGGTGCTGCGGGTGGCCGGAAAGGTATGGGGCGAGGGGCAGGACTGCAGCGTGGAGGCGATCCGCGAGCTGACGCAGTCCTACCTGGATCACATCGGGCCGGCGATCGAGATGGACCTGCGGGCGCACCGGAGCCCGCCCGCCGCCGCGCATGAACACGCCCATGACCAGCGGTAACCGCCCTCGCCCGGTGCGTGATCGGCCCACCTCCCGACGAGACCGGATCCACACGATCGAACACTGAGCGTCAACCCGTTCTGTCCGATTTAGACCAAATACCCTCCACAAAACGTGAGATGCCTCACGAGGGCCCACAGGCACCCTGTCACGTCTCCTAGGGTGGCCCGCGGTGACTTCTTTCCCGGGCCTCGGTCCCTCCTTCGGTTTCCTGCAGTCCACCGCCTGGCGTGCCGCGCTCGCCCTGCTGGTGGTGTTCGTGATGCTCGCGCTGACGGGCTGGACGGCGATCAGAAACACCAAGGAGGACGCGAACCCGCTGGCCACGGCTAGAGCCGCCTGGCGGCACGCCACACTCCACGGACGGTCACTGCCCGCCCCGGACGCCGCGCCGGGCACCCTCCGCGCGTTCTTCGCCTCCCTCGACCGGGCCGAGCGCCAGCAGCTGGCCGACCGCTACCCGCTGGTCGTCGGCAACATGGGCGGCGCCCCCGTCGACCTCCGCTACCGCGCCAACCGGACGGCCATCGACGCCGCCCGCAAGGTCGAGCAGCGCCGCATGGGCGACCACCGGCTCACGCCCGTCGGCCGCCAGGAGGCGGGCCGGCTGATGCACCGCATGGAGTCCCTGATGAGCCCCGGCCGCCAGATCCTGGCGTTCGACCCGGCGGGCGACGGCCGGGCCGCGGAGGTCTTCGGCGACCTCGCCACCGCCGACCGCGTCTCCGTGGTGGTGCCGGGCGTGGACACCAACCTGTCGACCTTCGAGCGCACCGCCAAGGCGACCGCCGCCCCCGTGGGCATGGCGGAGTCCCTCTACGGCGCCGAGCGGTCCGCCCGCCCCGGCGCCCGTACCGCCGTGATCGCCTGGGCCGACTACACCACACCGTCCGGACTGGGCGTCGAGGCGGCCACCGGGCAGCTCGCCGAGGCCGGCGCGGTCCGACTGCGCGCCCTGGTGGACGCGCTGCCGGCGACCGACGACGTCTCGCTGTTCTGCCACAGCTACGGCTCCGTGGTGTGCGGCGTCGCGGCCCGCAACCTCCCCGGGAACGTCACCGACATCGCGGTGGCCGGCAGCCCCGGCATGCGCGCCGGGAACCTGGCGGGCCTGGGAACGCACGCCCGGGTCTGGGCCATGCGGGACGCCGACGACTGGATCCAGGACGTGCCGTACCTGGAGGTCGGCGGGCTCGGCCACGGTGCCGACCCGGTCGACCCGTCCTTCGGCGCCCGGGTCCTGTCCGCCGAGGGCGCGGCCGGCCACGCCGGCTACTTCGCCCCCGGCACCCGGAGCCTGCACAACTTCGCACTGGTCGGCGTGGGCGACCTGGGCTCGGTGGACTGCGCCACCACCGCCCCCCACTGCAGCGCGGACCTGGCCTGACGGCCGGGCGCGCACTGCCGGCGGCCGCGGGTACGGCCCGGCGCCCGGGGACGGGCCGTACCCGCGGGAACCGCCGCCACGCCGGTCGGCGTGAACAGGACAAGGGCGGCTGCCGGGGGACCGAGCACCCGTTTTGACGCGCGCAGCGCTGGTGTCCGGAAGGGGGACGGGCGGGCGACCACCCGCATACGATGAGCCGCATGGGTGATGTGCTGGCCGGTTTTCACGCCGTCTGGGAGTTCGACTCGGACTCCGTACTCATCCGCTTCGAACGGGGGATCCGCAGGCCGAAGCTGTTCCAGGCACTCGGCGAGCGACGCATTCCGTACGAGGCGCTGAGAGCCGTCGAGGTCTCCACGGGCAGGCGCGGCACGGTGGTGCTGCATGCCGTGCCGCGGCTGGGCGCCGACCCCCTGATGGAGGCGGCGGACGGGCAGCTCAAGGAGGACGCCGACCCGTACCGGCTGGTGCTGCCGGCCGAGCGCGAGACGCTGGCCGCGTACTACGCCGACCAGCTGCGCGCCGCGCTGGGCCCCGACGCCCGGGAGCCCGCCGAGCGGCACCTGGTGGCCGCGCCGGAACCCCCGTTGAACTTCAAGGCGTACGACGGCAAGGCGTCCTTCGACGGGCGGTCGGTGGCCTTCCGCTGGTTCTGGACGGGCGCGTCGTCGGCGAAGTGGAAGAGCGGCGACCAGACCTTCCCCGTCGGGGAACTGGCCGGCGTGGAGTGGCGCTCGCCGGAGATCGTCAACGGCTATCTGCGGCTGCTGGAACGCGACGCCCCCGAGGTCCGCACGGGCGCGGCGGACCAGGACCCGACCGCGGTGGTCTTCGACCTCGGCTACGGGCCGGTGCACGAGTCCCTGCCGTTCGCGGCCTCCGTGCTCCAGGCCGTACGCGCCGCCGGGCCCGTGCCGGACGGTGCGGAACGGCCCGCGGCACGGCGCCCCGGCAGCACCGGCCGGGACCCCGCCGACATCGCCGACCGGATCCGGCACCTCGGCGAGCTGCACGGCGCGGGACTGCTGACCGACGCCGAATTCACCGCGAAGAAGGCGGAGTTGCTGGCGGAACTGTAGGGCCGGGCGCCAGGGCCCGGCCTCATACCGTGGTACGGGGAGGAAGGCCGCACCACGGTATGACGTCGGGGTGGGCGGGATCCGCTTACATTGATCCCGCGATGTCCAAACGATCTCCTACCCCCGAAGAAGAGCCGGCCGGCGGCGACGGACGCCCGCCGGCCCGCGCCGCCGCGCTGCGCGTCACCCGCCGGGTGCTGCGGGCCGCGCGGCCCGCGCTGCGGGTGCTCGCCACCGAGCTGGGCACCCCGACCCGGCCCGGCGCCCCGCTGTTCGGCAGCTCCCGGCGCCGCTGGGTGCGCGCCCTGCCGTACGCGGTGGCGTTCGCCTTCGCGGTGTCGCTGCTGCCGTCGGGGGTCAACGTCCTCCACAACGACTACGGCATGGCCGGCGGCCTGGCCGGCGCGCTGGCCACCGCGCAGAGCGTGCCGCTGCTGCTGGCGGTGACCCGGCCGCTGCAGGCGTGGTGGGTGATGTTCGCCGCGGCCGTCGTCTGCGCCGGGGTGCTGACCGGCACCGACGGTGTGGTGGACCACGCGTGGCCGTGGCCGCCCACGGTGATCGTCGGCTATCTCGCGCTGATGCTGGCACTGTCGATGCGCGAGCGCCGCAGGACGCTGATCGCGGTCTGGCTCACCACCGGGGCGGCCGGAATACTCTTCGAGGCGGTCGCACCCCCACGCGTGCAGAGCACCTGGGTGCTGATGTTCGTGCTCTCCGGTGTGCTGCTGCTGCTCGGCGCCGCACTGCGGGAACGGCGCGACGCCCAGCGGAAGTTGCTGGAGCAGGAGACCATCAGCGAAGCCGAGCGGGCCCGGCGCACGCTGCTGGAGGAGCGCACCCGTATCGCCCGCGAGCTGCACGACGTCGTCGCCCACCACATGTCGGTGATCACGGTCCAGGCCGACAGCGCCCCGTACCGCATCGGCGGGATACCCCAGGAGGCGCAGGAGGAGTTCGCGGCGATCGCGGCGAGCGCCCGGGAGTCGCTGGCGGAGATGCGGCGCCTGCTCGGGGTGCTGCGCAGCGAGGAGGCCGAGCGGCAGGGCGCGCCGGAGAAGGCCCCGCAGCCGGGCGTCGGCCAGCTGCCGAAGCTGGTCGAGGCGACCGTACGGGCCGGCGTGCCGGTCGAGTTGGTGCTGCCGGAGGAGCCGGTGGCGCTGGAACCGGCGGTGGACCTGTCGGCGTACCGCATCGTCCAGGAGGCGCTGGCCAACGTGGTGCGGCATGCCCCGGGCGCCCGGACCCGGGTGTCGGTGACGGTCACCGGCGACCGCTCGCGGCTGACGGTGCTGGTGGTCAACGAACCGCCCGCCCCGCCGGTGTCCGCGCCCCTGGAGACCAGCGGCACCGGGCACGGCCTGGTGGGGATGCGGGAGCGGGTGCGCCTGGTGGATGGCACGCTGGACACCGGGCCGCTGCCCGACGGCGGCTTCCGGGTCGCCGCGCAGCTCCCCCTCGCCGCACCGCGCTCCCCGTCCGCCCCCCTCCCAGCGAAGGACTCCGACGCCCCATGACGACCCGCGTGATCATCGTCGACGACCAGGCCATGGTGCGGGCGGGATTCGCCGCGCTGCTCGCCGCGCAGAGCGACATCGACGTGGTGGGCGACGCGGCGGACGGTGCACAGGGCGTGGAGCTGAGCCGCCGGGTGCACCCCGACGTGGTGCTGATGGACGTCCGGATGCCGGAGATGGACGGGCTGGAGGCGGCCCGCCGGCTGCTCCACCCGCCGATCGGGGTCGCCCACCGCCCGAAGGTGCTGATGCTGACGACCTTCGACGTCGACGACTACGTCTACGAGGCACTGCGTGCCGGCGCGTCCGGATTCCTGCTCAAGGACGCGCCGCCGGCCGATCTGATCTCCGCGGTCCGGGTGGTGGCGGCCGGGGAGGCACTGCTCGCGCCGTCGGTGACGCGCCGGCTGATCGCGGACTTCGCCCGCCAGCGGCCGGCGGCCCGCACGGACGGCACCGCCCTCCGGCTCAACGGCCTCACCCCGCGCGAGACGGAGGTCCTGGAGCTGATCGCCCGCGGCCTGTCCAATCAGGAGATCGCCGAGCGGCTGATCCTCGCCGAGCAGACCGTGAAGACCCATATCGGCCGCGTGCTGGCCAAGTTGGAGCTGCGCGACCGCGCCCAGGCCGTGATCTTCGCCTACGAGTCGGGACTGGTCTCGCCCGGGGAGCGGTGAGACCGCCGTTTCGGGTTGTCCCCACCGGGTCTTCGGGGTAGCCCCACCTGCCCCGAGGGGACAGCCCCCGACTCCTCCTCCCGGGGTACGAGCGCCGTCCGGCACCCCCTACCCCGGTATCACCCGGGAGTTGGCTCCGCGGTGTGACGCCACGTCACCGGGCCGCTTCGTACCTTTCCCTCCGCCACACCGCTGGAAGAGGGAGAGACCACCATGACCGTGCTGCGGAACGCCGCCCGGCGCAGCAAGCGGACGCTCGTCGCCGCCGTCCTCGCACTGAGCGTCGTCGCGGGGACCGGCGGCTGGGCGGCCGGTTCCGCACAGACCGCGGTCACCGGCCCGGCTCCCGGCGCCGCCGACTGGCGCGCCGACCACTCGCTCGGGGTCCGCCTGCCGGACCCGGCGAGCGCCTCCCCCGCCGAGGTCGCCCGGTTCTTCGCCGGTCTGACCGAGGACCGGCAGCAGGCCCTCGCCGCCCGCCACCCGCTCACCGTCGGCAACCTCGACGGGGCGCCGATCGCCCTGCGGTACGCCGCCAACGCCCATGCTCTGCGCGCGGAACGGGACCGCGAGCTGGCCCGCGCCACCGACCCGGCCGGGACCCTCCAGGACCACCAGCAGGCCAGGAAGACGGCCGCGCGCTACGCCGCGCTGCTCGCGCCCGGCCGCCGGATCCTCGCCTTCGACCCCCGCGGCCGCGGCCAAGTGGCCGAGGTCCACGGCGACTTGGCGACCGCGCAGCGGACCGCGGTGATCGTGCCGGGTTCGGACATCGACCTGGCCACCTTCGACCGCACCACCGACCCGTACGGCACGCCGACCGGGATGGCGACCTCGCTGCGCCGGCAGATGGCCGCCGAGGCGCCCGGCGTCCGCACGGCGGTGATCGCCTGGGTCGGGTACACCACACCCGTCGGCCTCGGCCCGGACGCCGCGACCGGCCGGCTCGCCGAGGCCGGCGCGCCCCGGCTGACCCGCTTCCTGACCGGCCTGGCCGCCACCGGCGCCCCCGCCCCGGCCGTGCTGTGCCACAGCTACGGCTCGGTGGTCTGCGGCCTGGCCGTCCCGCACGCCGGCCCCGGCCTGCTCAGCGACCTGGTGGTCTTCGGCTCGCCCGGGATGCGCCGGGACAGCGCGGCGGAGCTGCACACCACCGCCCGGGTCTGGGCGGCGCGGGACACCTCGGACTGGATCGGTGACATCCCGCACGTCGAACTGCTCGGCCTGGGGCACGGGACGGACCCCACCGACCCGGCGTTCGGGGCCCACCGGGTCCCCGCCGAGCGGGCCCAGGGCCACACCGGCTACCTCGCCCCCGGCACCGACTCCCTCCACAACTTCGCCGCGATCACGCTGGGGCGCTACGCCGAGGTGCGCTAGGGCGCTGCCGAGCGTGCCCTGTCGTCGCCGGCGGCCGCGCGCCCTCGCCTGCCGCCTCGCCTCTCCCGGACCTCGTCTCCCCACCCCGTCTCCCGGACCTCCTCCCCCGGACCTTCTCGCCCAAGGACGCCACATGACCACCGAGAGCCACCCGGCCCATGCGAGACCTACCACCACCGCACAACGGCCGTCCACCGAAGCCCCCGTCCGCACCGAACTCCCCGTCCGCACCGGACGGTCCGGTGCCCTCGTCCCGCTTCTGATCCCGCTTCTCGTCCCGCTCCGTGCCCTGCGCGCGCTCAACGCCAGGACCGGTGCCGCCGTGCGCGCCCTCGACGCGCGCACCCCGGCCCACCGCGACCGGGCCCTCGACGGCCTGCGCGCCCTCGCCCTGCTCGCCGTCCCCACCGGGCACTGGCTGCTCGGCGGCTTCGCCCGGGACGCCGACGGCACCCTGCACAACGCCAGCCCGCTGACCGCGCTCGGCTGGCTCGCCCCGGCGAGCTGGGTGCTCCAGATGCTCGGCATCTTCTTCCTGGTGGGCGGCCACGCCTCGGTGCTCTCGCTGCGCCGGACCGCCGCACTCGGCGGCTCCACCACCCGCTGGCTGGGCGGCCGGATCGCCCGGCTGGGCCGCCCGGTGCTGGGCGTGACCGCCGTCTGGGCCACGCTGGTGCCGCTGCTGCACGGCCTGGGAGTGTCCACCGCGACGCTGCGCACGGGGGCGACGCTGGTGATCCAGCCGCTGTGGTTCGTCGGCGTCTACGCCGTGGTCACCGCGCTCACCCCGTACTGCGCCGCCGTCGCGCGCCGGTGGGGCATCTGGAGCGCGGCGCCGCTGCTGGCGTCGGTCGCCGCCGTGGACTTCCTGCGCTACGGGCCGTTCGCCCCGACGATGCCGTCCTGGCTGAGTCTGCTCAATCTGCTGCCCGGCTGGCTGTTCGCCTACCAGCTCGGCGTCTGCTGGGGCGAGCGGCGGCTCGGCCGGCGCGCCGCCGGGGCCCTGCTGCTGGGCGGCGCCGCGCTGTTCGCCGCGCTGCTGCTGTTCTTCCACTACCCCGCGAGCATGGTGGGCGTCCCCGGCCAGGACCGCACCAACTCCCATCCGCCGTCGCTGCTGGTCCTGGCGCTGGCCGCGGCCCAGTGCGGGGCGGCGGTGCTGCTCCGGGACCGGCTGGCCGGGCTGCTGCGGCGGCCGGCCCTGTGGGCGCCGGTGGTGGCGGTCAACCTGAGCGCGATGACGATCCTGTGCTGGCATCAGACGGCGCTGTTCGCGGCGGCCGTCCCGGCCTCGTTCGCGGGCGCCGTCCCGGGGTTGACCACCGTGCCGGACGGCCTCGGCTGGATCGCGGCACGGCTGGCCTGGATGCCTGTCCTCGCCGTGCTGCTCGTCCTGATCGGCTCCGTCACCCGCCGCTTCGAGGCGCCGTGGACGGGGGCCGGACGGACCCGCCGGGTGACGGCGGCGGTGCTGGCGGCGGCCTTCGCGACGTTCGCGCTGGGGTACGCGTAGCCGGCGCGCGGAGCGTCGGGGCGCTGGCGCCGAGGCGCCACGGCGGGTGGGCGACACCTGCCGTGGCGCCCCGCGGCGCGCCGCCGGCCGGGCTATTCCCGCCCGGCCGAGGTGAACCGCATGTCGGCGTAGCGGTCGCCGGCCACCTTGCCCGCGATCGGCTCCAGCAGTGTCAACTCCTCGGCGGTCAGCCGGATCCGGGTCGCGGCGGCGTTCTCCTCGACCCGGGCGCGCCGGCGGGTGCCGGGGATCGGGACGACCGTCAGTCCGCGCTCGGCGGCCTGCTGCTGCACCCAGGCCAGCGCGATCTGCCCGAGCGTGGCGCCGTGCGCCTCGGCGACGGTGCGGACCGGCTCCAGCAGGGCGGCGTTGGCGGCCGCGTTGTCGCCGGTGAAGCGGGGCTGCTGACGGCGGAAGTCGTCGGCGGCCAGTTCCTGGTCGGCGTGGACGAAGGCACCGGTGAGGAAGCCGCGGCCGAGCGGCGAGTACGGGACGAGGGCGACGCCGAGGTCGGCGGCGGCCGGGACCACGCCCTCCTCGATGTCGCGGCTGAACAGCGACCACTCGGACTGGACGGCGGCGATCGGGTGCACGGCCTGGGCGGCACGCAGCTCGGTGCCGGTCACCTCGCTCAGGCCCAGGTACTTCACCTTGCCCTCGGCGACCAGTTCGGCCATCGCGCCGACGGTCTCCTCGATGGGGGTCGCCACGTCGCGGCGGTGCATGTAGTAGAGGTCGATCTGCTCGACGCCGAGGCGCCGGAGGCTGGCCTCGACGGCCCGGCGGATGTAGGAGCGGTCGTTGCGGATGATGCGCCTGGTGGGTTCCTGCGGATCGTTGGCGAGTGCGAACTTGGTGGCCAGCACGACCTCGTCCCGGTGCGCCCGGACGAAGGGGGCGATGAACTGCTCGTTCTCCCCGTCCCCGTAGACGTCGGCGGTGTCGTAGAGCGTGATGCCCAACTCCAGGGCGCGCTCCAGGGTGGCCCGCGCCTCGCCGGCGTCCTCCGTGGGGCCGTACGCCCAGCTCATGCCCATGCAGCCCAGGCCCTGGACACCGACCTGCGGGCCGCCGGTGCCCAGCTGGACGGTGCGGATCTTCGTGTCGTTCGCCATGGAACTCAGAACCTCTCGGACGCCCGTCGGGCGTCGGCGTAGATACCGATCTTGTAGTCGAGGACGTCGAGCGTGCTCTCCAGCTCGGCGATCCGCTGCCGTACGTCCGCGCGGTGCCGGGTGAGCAGCTCCTCGCGCTCGTGGAAGGTGCTCGTGCCTTCCCGCACCAGCTCCGCGTACCGGACCATGTCGGCGACCGGCATACCGGTCAGCCGGAGCTTGGAGACCAGGTCGAGCCAGTCCAGGTCGCGGTTGGTGAAGCGGCGCTGCCCGGTGTGCGTCCGGTCCACGTGCGGCATCAGGCCGATCCGCTCGTACCAGCGCAGGGTGTGGGCGCTGAGTCCGGTGTGCTCGGCCACCTCGCCGATGGTGTAGCGGTCCTGGCCGGCCGGGCGCGGATGGCCGCCGCGGGACGTCCCGCAGTCCCGGGCCGCCGCCGGCAGCGGGCGCCGGTCCGGGCACACCGTCTCCGGCAGTCCGGCCAGGGCCGTGCCACCGGTCACCGGTTCGCTCTGCGTCACCGTCATGCCGCGTCTTCCCTCTACTCGTCCCCGGTGCGCGCCGCCCCGGATGCCGTCGCGCCGCCGGACGTTCCGCCGGGGCGCCTTCACGACCTCCCCAACGCTAGAGAGTTGGAGTGCACTCCAGGCAAGCGCCGACCGCGAGCGTTCTTGACCGGAATTTGAAGGCATGGGGGCACCCCGTAGGCTCGGAGCCATGCAGAGCCTGGGGATGATCGAGAACTGGCCGGTGCCCACCGCAGCGGCCGCCGTCGTACGCGCCGACGGCTCGGTGGCCGGCACCTACGGCCCGCTGGACCACCGCTTCCCGCTGGCGTCCGTCACCAAGCCGCTGGCCGCCTACGCCGCGCTGCTCGCCGTCGAGGAGGGCGCCGTCGAGCTGGACGAGCCGGCCGGCCCGGAGGGCTCCACGGTCCGTCATCTGCTCGCCCACACCTCGGGGCTGGCGTTCGACGAGGCGCGCCAGGTGGCCGCCCCCGGCACCCGCCGGATCTACTCCAACGCCGGCTTCGAGGCGCTCGGCGACCACCTCGCCAAGGCCACCGAGATCCCCTTCCCGCAGTATCTGCACGAGGCGGTGCTGGCCCCGCTGGGGATGACGTCGACGGAGCTGGCCGGCTCACCGGCCAAGGACGGCGTCTCCACGGTCGCGGACCTGGCCCGCTTCGCCGCCGAGCTGCAGGCGCCGCGGCTGCTGGCGCCGCAGACCCTCGCCGAGGCGACGCGGGTGGCCTTCCCGGGCCTGACCGGCGTGCTGCCGGGCTACGGCCACCAGCGGCCCAACGACTGGGGGCTGGGCTTCGAGATCCGCGACGGCAAGGCGCCGCACTGGACGGGCGCCGCCTCCTCGCCGCGCACGTTCGGGCACTTCGGGCAGGCCGGCACGTTCCTGTGGGTGGACCCGGCGGCCGGCGCGGCCTGCGTCGCGCTCGCCGACCGGGACTTCGGCCCGTGGGCGATCGAGGCGTGGCCGCCGCTGACCGACGCGGTCCTGGCCGAGCTGGCCGGGACGGGCTGAGGCGTTCCGGCCGGCCCGGGGCCCGGTGCCCGGTGCCCGGTCTCACCCGTACACGGGCTCCGGCCCCGTCTCCCACACCAGGCACTCCGCCTCCGCCACCGCCCGCAGTTCCAGCCCCCGCGCGTCGGTGATCCGCGCCGCGTCCCCGGCCGCCAGAAGCGCGTCCCCGAGCCGCACCTCGCCCCGTACGACATGGACGTAGACCCGGGCGGCATCCGGGACGGCGGCGCGACCGTCCGCCCCGAGGCGGCACACCCGCAGGGTGGCGCCGGCCCGCGGCAGCGCGTAGGGCGCGCCGTCGGCGACCTCCCGCACCACCTCGTACTCCGGCTCGCCGCCGGGGTCGCGGGGCGTCAGCCACATCTGGACGAAGCGCAGCGGCACCGGGCCGTCGTTGCGCTCGACGTGCCGGACGCCGCCGGCGGAGCTCAGCCGCGCCAGGTCGCCGGGGCGTACGGTCGTGGCATGCCCGGCCGAATCGCGGTGGGTCAGCTCGCCCTCCACGACCCAGGTGACGATCTCGGTGTCCCGGTGCGGATGCTCGTCGAAGCCCGCGCCGGGCGCCAGCCGCTCCTCGTTGCAGGCGACCAGCGCGCCGAAGCGCAGGTTGTCCGGGTCGAAATGGGGCCCGAAGGAGAACGCGTGCAGCGACCCGATCCCGGCGTCCGCGTCGCCGCCCCGATGGCGTTCCCCGCCCCTGCGCACCTCGATCATCGGGCCACCGTAGCCCCACCGCTCCACCCGCTCATCCCGATAGGGCAGGCTTGGTCCCGTGTCTGAACCCGCATCGCGCGACGCGCACCCGCACTCCGCGACCCTCCGGCGGCTGGAGAACTCCTCCGGCAAACTGGCGGCCGCCGCGATCTCCCGTATGGACGCCACGCTGCCGTGGTACCGCGCGATGCCTCCGGAGAACCGTTCCTGGATCGGCCTGGTGGCACAGGCCGGCATCGCCGCGTTCACCGAGTGGTTCCGCCACCCCGAGACGCCGCAGGCGATCAGCACCGATGTCTTCGGGACGGCGCCGCGCGAGCTGACCCGGGCGATCACGCTGCGGCAGACCGTCGAGATGGTCCGCACCACGATCGAGGTCATGGAGGCCGCGATCGACGACGTCGCGGCACCGGGCGACGAGTCCGTGCTGCGCGAGGCGCTGCTGGTCTACGCCCGGGAGATCGCCTTCGCCACCGCCCAGGTCTACGCGCAGGCCGCCGAGGCGCGCGGGGCGTGGGACGCCCGCCTGGAGTCCCTGGTGGTCAACGCGGTGCTCTCCGGGGAGGCCGACGAGGGCGCGGTCTCCCGGGCGGCGGCCCTGGGCTGGAACTCCCCGGAGCATGTGTGCGTGGTGCTGGGCACCGCCCCGGACGGCGACAGCGAGCTGACCGTGGAGGCGATCCGGCGGGCCGCCCGGCACGCCAAGCTCCAGGTGCTGACCGGTGTCCTGGGCAGCCGGCTGGTGGTGATCGCGGGCGGCTCGGACAATCCGCTCAAGGCCGCCAAGGCGCTGATCGGGCCGTTCGCCGCCGGCCCCGTGGTGGCCGGCCCGGTCGTCTCCGACCTGCTCGCCGCGACCCGCTCGGCACAGGCCGCGGCCGCCGGCCTGCGGGCCTGCGCGGCCTGGCCGGACGCCCCCCGGCCGGTGCTCGCCGACGACCTGCTGCCGGAGCGCGCGATGGCCTCCGACCCGGTCGCACGCGAGCAGCTGGTGGAGGAGATCTACAGACCGCTGGAGGAGGCCGGGTCGGCGCTCCTGGAGACTCTGAGCGTCTATCTGGAGCAGGCCAGCAGCCTGGAGGGCGCCGCCCGGATGCTGTTCGTCCATCCCAACACCGTGCGCTATCGGCTCCGACGTGTGACGGACGTCACCGGCTGGTCGCCGTCGGATGTACGCTCCGCGTTTACGCTGCGTATCGCGCTGATCCTGGGGCGCCTGAGCGGCGCCGAGACGCAACCCTAGACTTTTGTCGAACACCAACAATTCCCCCGATGGTTCTTCGTCCCTGTCCCCACGGGCGGGCGGGACCTCCCACAAGAGAGAGTGTGAGGGTGCTCGTACTCGTCGCTCCCGGCCAAGGCGCTCAGACGCCCGGCTTCCTGACCCCCTGGCTCGACCTCCCCGGAGTCGAGGACCGGCTCCGCGAATGGTCCGCGGCCATCGACCTGGACCTCGTCCACTACGGCACCAAGGGCACCGAGGAGGAGATCCGCGACACCGCGGTGGCACAGCCGCTCCTCGTGGCGGCCTCTCTGATCTCCGCGCGACAGCTCTTCCCGACGGTCGACGACGTCGCCGCCCACACCGGCGCCGCGGCCGGCCACAGCGTCGGTGAGCTCGCCGCCGCCGCCCTGACCGGCACCCTCTCCGACGCCGAGGCGCTGTCCCTGGTGCGCCGCCGCGGGCTGGCCATGGCCGAGGCCGCCGCGGTCACCGAGACCGGCATGGCCGCCCTGCTGGGCGGCGACGCCGACGTCGTCCTGCCGCACCTGGAGAAGCTCGGCCTGACCCCGGCGAACGTCAACGGCGCCGGCCAGATCGTGGCCGCCGGCACCGCCGAGCAGATCGCCGCGCTGGTCGAGGACAAGCCGGAGGGCACCCGCCGGGTCGTGCCGCTGAAGGTGGCCGGCGCGTTCCACACCCACCACATGGCACCCGCCGTCTCGGCACTGGAGACCGCGGTCACCGAGCTGTCCCCGGCCGACCCGCGCGTCCGGTACGTCTCCAACAAGGACGGCCAGGTGGTCACTTCCGGCCAGGAAGTGGTGCGGCGACTGGTCGGCCAGGTGGCCAACCCCGTGCGCTGGGACCGCTGCATGGAGACCTTCAAGGAGCTCGGGGTCACCGCGCTCGTCGAGGCCGCGCCCGGCGGCACCCTCACGGGCCTGGCCAAGCGCGCCCTGCCCGGGGTCAGGACGCTCGCCCTGAAGACGCCCGACGACCTCGACGCGGCCCGTGAGCTGATCGCCACCGCCGCGGACGCCGCTTCCGCAGCACCGGCCGAATAGGAGTCGCAGCGCATGACCTCGAAGATCAAGCCCTCCAAGGGCGCCCCGTACGCGCGGATCATGGGTGTCGGCGGCTACCGCCCGACCCGTGTCGTGCCCAACGAGGAGATCCTCAAGCACATCGACTCGTCCGACGAGTGGATCCGCTCGCGGTCGGGCATCGCCACGCGCCACTGGGCGGGCCCCGACGAGACCGTCGCGACCATGGCGGTCGAGGCGTCCGGCAAGGCCGTCGCGGACGCCGGCATCACGCCCGAGCAGATCGGCGCGGTGATCGTCTCCACCGTCTCGCACTTCAAGCAGACCCCGGCCGTGGCGACCGAGATCGCGCACCTCGTCGGCGCCGGCAAGCCGGCCGCCTTCGACATCTCCGCGGGCTGCGCCGGCTTCGGCTACGGGCTGACGCTGGCCAAGGGCCTGGTCACCGAGGGCTCCGCCGAGTACGTGCTGGTGATCGGCGTCGAGCGGCTCTCGGACCTGACGGACCTGGAGGACCGCGCCACGGCCTTCCTCTTCGGCGACGGCGCCGGCGCGGTCATCGTCGGCCCGGCCAAGGAGCCGGCGATCGGCCCGACCGTCTGGGGCTCGGAGGGCGACAAGTCCGACACCATCAAGCAGACCCTCCCCTGGGACGTGTACCGCACCACCCCGACGCCCGGTGGCGACGGGGTGGCGGAGCGCCCCGCCCTGGAGGCGGTCCGCTACCCGGCCATCACCCAGGAGGGCCAGGCGGTCTTCCGGTGGGCGGTGTTCGAGATGGCGAAGGTCGCCCAGCAGGCGCTGGACGAGGCCGGAGTCAGCCCGGACGACCTGGACGTCTTCATCCCGCACCAGGCCAACATGCGGATCATCGACTCGATGGTGAAGACTCTGAAACTGCCGGAGAGCGTCACGGTCGCCCGTGACGTGGAGACCACCGGCAACACCTCGGCCGCCTCCATTCCGCTCGCCATGGAGCGGCTGCTGGCGACCGGTCAGGCCAAGAGCGGGGACACCGCGCTGGTCATCGGCTTCGGGGCGGGTCTCGTGTACGCCGCGACGGTCGTTACTCTCCCCTAGGCAAGATCTGCGCAGTCCGGCACCGAGCACGACGTGCCGGCCGCTGTGCGGGCCTTCACCGCTTCACTGTCAGATCAAGCAGTTTCCCGCTATACGAAGGAGCGCCATCATGGCCGCCACTCAGGAAGAGATCGTCAAGGGTCTCGCCGAGATCGTCAACGAGATCGCCGGCATCCCCACCGAGGACGTCAAGGTGGACAAGTCCTTCACCGACGACCTGGACGTCGACTCGCTGTCCATGGTCGAGGTCGTCGTCGCCGCCGAAGAGCGCTTCGACGTGAAGATCCCGGACGACGACGTCAAGAACCTCAAGACCGTCGGCGACGCGACCGACTACATCCTCAAGCACCAGTCCTGATCTGGCGCAGCGCATGTCGCCACCCGGCGGTGGCGCCGTCGATTCAGACACCTCTACCCGTGGAGTAAGAATTCCCGTGAACGCGACCAATCGCACCGTGGTCGTCACCGGTATCGGCGCAACCACACCGCTGGGTGGCGACAGCGCTTCGACCTGGGAGGGCCTGCTCGCCGGCCGGTCCGGCGTGAGCCTCCTGGAGCAGGACTGGGCAGCCGAGCTTCCGGTCCGGATCGCCGCTCAGGCGGCGGTGGACCCGACCGAGACGCTGCCCCGCCCGCAGGCCCGCCGACTGGACCGCTCGGCGCAGTTCGCGCTGATCGCGGCCCGTGAGGCGTGGGCGGACGCCGGCTTCACGGCCAAGGCCGGAGAGCCGGACGCCGCCGCCGGCCCGGCCGGTTCGGTCAACCCCGACCGCCTGGGCACGGTCATCGCCTCCGGCATCGGCGGGGTCACCACGCTCCTGGGCCAGTACGACATCCTTCGCGAGAAGGGCGTCCGCCGGGTCTCGCCGCACACCGTGCCGATGCTGATGCCCAACGGGCCGTCGGCCAACGTCGGTCTGGACGTCAACGCCCGCGCCGGTGTCCACACCCCGGTCAGCGCCTGCGCGTCCGGCTCCGAGGCCATCGGCTACGCCATCGAGATGATCCGTACGGGCCGTGCCGACATCGTCGTCGCGGGCGGCACGGAGGCGGCCATCCACCCGCTGCCGATCGCCGCGTTCGGCAACATGATGGCGATGTCGAAGAACAACGACGACCCGCAGGGCGCCTCCCGCCCGTTCGACACCGACCGCAACGGCTTCGTCCTGGGCGAGGGCGCCGGTGTGATCGTCCTGGAGTCGGCCGAGCACGCCGCCAAGCGCGGCGCCCGGGTCTACGCCGAGGCGGTCGGCCAGGGCATCTCCGCCGACAGCCACGACATCGTGCAGCCGGAGCCCTCGGGCAACGGCATCGCGCACGCGCTGCAGAACCTCCTCGACAACAGCGACCTCGACCCGTCCGAGATCGTGCACGTCAACGCGCACGCCACCTCGACGCCGCAGGGCGACCTGGCGGAGCTGAAGGCGCTGCACAAGGTCTTCGGCGACGACGTGCGGCACATGGCGATCTCCGCCACCAAGTCGATGACCGGCCACCTCCTGGGCGGCGCGGGCGGCGTGGAGACGGTCGCCACCATCCTGGCGCTGCACAACCGGACGGCCCCGCCGACCATCAACATCGAGAACCTCGACCCCGAGGTGGAGGCGGACATCGTCCGCGACGAGGTCCGCGCGCTGCCCGCCGAGGGCCGGATCGCGGCGCTGAACGACTCGTTCGGCTTCGGCGGCCACAACGTCGTCCTCGCCTTCCGCACGGTCTGACCCGCCACCAGGCGACGATCAGCACAGAGGCAACAGGGGCCCGCCCGGTCAGGACGACCGGGCGGGCCCTCGTGCTGCCGCGGGCGGCCGTCAGCCGTCGAAGCTGGCGAAGTACGCGGCCGCGCCGTCCTCGCCGCCGTGGCCCTGTTCCTCGGCCCGGCGGAAGCGCTCCCCGGCCGCGGCCGCCAGGTCCGTCCGGACGCCGGCCGCCTCGGCGGCCTCGGTGATCAGCCGGAGGTCCTTGCGTGCCGCGGAGACGGTGAAGCTGGGCGCGAGTTCGCCGGAGAGGATCATCTCCGACTTCATCCGCAGGTACGGCATGTCGAGCGAGCCGCCGGCCACCGCCTCCAGGAATTCCCGCGGGTCCACGCCCAGCCCCTTGGCGAGCCCCAGGGTTTCACCGGTACCGCTGATGACGGTCATCACCCAGCTGTTGACGACGAGTTTGAGCCGGCTGGCGGCCCCGCCCGCGGCGTCCTCGCCGACCCACCGGGTGCGGCCGCCGACGATGTCGAAGACCCGCCCGGCGCGTTCCCGCAGCGCCGGCGCCCCGGCGGCGAGGACGGTCAACTGCCCCTTCTCGGCGGGCGCCTTGGTGCCCAGTACAGGCGCGTCGACGAAGCCCAGGCCCTGTTCGGCGGCGAACCGGGCGAGCGGTTCGAGTGCCGCGGGTCCGACGGTGCTCATCTGGAGCCAGAGGGTGCCGGCGGCGAGGTGCGGGGCGGCCTGGCGCATGGCGTCCAGGACGGCGGGGCCGTCGAGCAGCATGGTGAGGACCACGTCGGCGCCGTCGACGGCCTCTCCCGGGGTGTCGGTGACCCGGGCCCCGTCGGCGGCCAGTGGCTCGGCCCTGGCGCGGGTGCGGTTCCAGGCGCGGACGTCCAGCCCGGCGCGGGCGAGGTTGCGGGCCATCGCCGCGCCCATGATCCCGGTGCCCAGGACGGCGACCGAGAGGGTGTCGGAGGTGTTGTTGTCAGCCATGGACGCACGCTAGGACCTGGAGCGGACTCCAGGTCAACCACGTACCGTGTGTCGTCGTGCGGCCCCCGCACAAGGCTCCGTACGGGCCCCTTTGCGGGACGTCGCTCAGACGACCTGGTGCAGCCAGCGCACGGGGGCGCCCTCGCCGGCGTAGCGGAAGGGCTCCAGCTCGTCGTCCCAGGGCTTGCCGAGCAGCTTGGCGACCTCGGCGGCGAGTTCGGTCTCGCCGCGGGCGGAGCGGGCGACGGCGGCGCGCAGCCGGTCCTCGGGGATGAGGATGTCGCCGTGGAGGCCGGTGACGGCGTGGAAGATACCCAGGTCGGGGGTGGAGCTGTAGCGCTCGCCCTCGGCGGTGGAGCACGGCTCGGCGGTCACCTCGAAGCGGAGCAGGTGCCAGCCGCGCAGCGCGGAGGCGAGCTTGGAGGCGGTGCCGGCCTCGCCCTGCCAGGAGAACTCCGCTCTCCAGGTGCCGGGCGACGCCGGCTGGCGGATCCAGTCGAGATTGACGCGCACCCCGAGGACACCCGCCACCGCCCATTCGACGTGCGGGCAGAGTGCTCGTGGAGCGGAGTGGACGTACAAGACTCCACGTGTCGTCACCGGGACCTCCCGTGCGGTTCGAGGTTCGCCTTCCCCAGCGGCCTCGTGCCCGTTCCGGTCGCGGCCGGGACAGCTTCCAACATTCTGCCCCAGTGATCACTTCGGCACCAGCATGCGAGGTGACCTACAGTAAACACCACTAGGCGGAATTTGCCGCAAAAGGGACAGGAAATGACGTGTTGTAATTTGTCTGTGCCGACTGCATGTACCACTTCGGGTCACCGACCGGCAGGCACAGGGCCAAGCTACCGCGCGGTGCCGGACCGGAAGTGACGTACCGTCGGTACCCGAAGAGATATCACTCGCACGCCGGAGAGGACAGGGCATGACGCCGATCGATCAGCCCGTCCGCCCTCGCCGTCCCCGCCTCGCCGCCCGCGCCGCGCTGGCCTGCGCGACGGTTTCCGCGCTGCTGGCCACCGCCACCGCCTGCGCCGACGACTCCGCCCCGAAGGGCCGGGCCGCGGTGAAACCCACCGTGAAGCCCACGCCTGCCTGGCGCACGGACCCCGCCTCGATCGCCGCCCTCGGGGACTCCATCACCGTCGGCTTCGACGCCTGCACGGTGCTCTCCGACTGCCCGGAGGTCTCCTGGTCCACCGGCACCAGCCCCAAGGTCGACAGCCTCGCCCGACGGCTGCTCAGGAACCCGGCCGGGCACAGCTGGAACTTCGCCCGGACCGGCGCCCTGATGAGCGATCTGCCGCGGCAGATCACCGCGGCGGCGGCCCGCAGACCCGAGCTGGTCACCGTCCTGATCGGCGCCAACGACGCCTGCCGCAGCAACGTGGGGGCGATGACCGCCCCGGCGGACTTCCGCGCCGGTTTCGAGCGGTCCCTGAAGACCCTGCGGCGCAGCCTGCCGCGCACCCAGGTGTACGTGGCGGCCGTGCCGGACCTGCTGCGGCTGTGGTCGGAGGGGCGCCGGAACGAGCTCGGCAAGCAGGTGTGGAAGCTGGGCATCTGCGGGTCGATGCTGCGGGACCCGGACGACCTGACGAAGCCGGCACAGGACCGGCGGACGCTGGTCCGGGAGCGGGTGATGGCGTACAACGAGGCGCTGGCGGCGGTCTGTGCCCGGGACGCGCTGTGCCGCTTCGACCGGTCGGTCTTCGACTACCGCTTCACCGGGCGGCAGTTGAGCACCTGGGACTGGTTCCATCCGGGACCGAGCGGCCAGCAGGAGCTGGCGGAGCTGGCGTTCCGGACGATCACGCGCAAGGAAAACCCCCTGAAGGGTGAGGCGGCGTCCGCCGGGTGAGCCGGTCCGGCCCTCACCGGTCTCGGGGATACCCCTAAGGGGGCGGCGGTGCGGCTCATACCGTGCGGGGATGGCGAAGCTCATACCGTGCGGCGACGTCCGCGGGGTGCGGCATGGGGATGATGTTGACCATGCGGTTCGGCCGGCTCCGGCCCTTCCGCATCCGCACCGTCACCACTGCTTCGGGGGAATCGCCATGGCCCGTCTTCGCGCCGCCCATCTCGTCCTGCCCTGTGCGGCATTGACCCTGCTGACGACCGGTTGCTCGCTGGTGACCGGCCCGCTCAAGTCCGCCCAGCGGACATACGGCGTCGACGGCACGGTCCGCTCGCTGTCGGCCACGACGCACGGCGGGGACATCGAGATCGTGCCGGTGGAGGCCGGCGTCCCGGTCAAGGTGACGGAGAAGTTCCGCTACGACGACGCCAAGCCGCAGACCGCGCACACCCTCAAGGACGGCCGGCTGACGCTGACCGCCGACGACTGCTCGACGGGCAGCCACTGCGAGGTGGGCTACCGCGTGCTGCTGCCGCGTGACGCCTCCGTCGACCTGCACACCAGCGGAGGGGACATCACCGTCCGCGGCGCCTCCGGCGGCATCACCGCGGACACCAGCGGCGGCAACATCACCGTCGAGGACAGCAAGGTCCGCAGGGCGAAGGTGAAGACCAGCGGCGGCGATGTGCAGCTGACGCTCGACGCGGTGCCCGACGACGTGTCCGGGCGGACCAGCGGCGGCGACCTCACGATCCGCGTGCCCAAGGGCACCTACGCCGTCGACGCGGGGACCAGCGGCGGGAACCGCAAGGTCTCCGTCGCGACGGACGAGGGCTCGGCGCACAAAATATCCGCCCGGACGAGCGGCGGCGACGTCTCGGTGCTCAGTCGGCAGTGATCCGCGCGGTGAGCCGGATGTCGGCGCTGCTGTGGGCCGCCTCGACGGTGTAGGTGCCCGGGACGCGGCGCCAGCCGCCGTCCGGTTCCGACCAGACCTCGAAGGCGCGCCCCGGCAGCGGGATCTCGGCCTCCACGCTTTCGCCGGGGCCCGCCTCGACGGTGGTGAAACCGGCCAGCCAACGGGACGGGCGTTCTGGGCTTCCGGAGATGTCGCCGGTCGGCGCGAGGTAGATCTGGACGACCTCGCGGCCGGGACGGTCACCGGTGTTGCGCAGCCGGACGCGTACGGAGTCCGGGGTGGTGTCCAGGGAGTCGTACGCCCAGCGGGTGTAGCCGAGGCCGTGGCCGAAGGGGTACGCGGGGGCGGTGGGGATGCGCTGCCAGGCGCGGTAGCCGATGAACAGCCCCTCCTCGTAGGGCAGGGTGCCGTCGGTGGGGGTGACGGCGGTGACGGGGGCGTCGGCGAGGCGGACCGGCCAGGTGGTGGGGAGCCGGCCGCCCGGTTCGTGGGCGCCGAGCAGGACGTCGGCCAGCGCCGCCCCGGCCTCCTGGCCGGGGAACCAGCTCAGCAGCACTGCGGGGACCAGGTCGCGCCAGGGCATCTCCACCGGGGAGCCGGCGTTGACCACCACCACGGTGCGGGGGTTGGCGGCGGCGACCCGGGCGACCAGCTCGTCCTGCCGGCCCGGCAGCCTGAGGTCGGTGCGGTCGAACCCCTCCGACTCGACCTCCTCGGTGGTCGCGACGACGACGATCGCGGCGTCCGCGCCGGCCGCCGTGCGAACCGCCTCCGCGATCTCGGCGTCCCCGTCGCACTGCGGCTCGCGGTGGCCGAGGACGAAGTTCAGGGTGTCCAGGCCCCCGCCCAGGCCGAGGTGGTGCGGGATGTACCGCAGGGTGAGCGGAAGTTCCTGACCTGCCGCCAGATCGGCTGCCACCAGGTGTTCGGTGGGCTGCATGAACGCCTCGAAGGGGTCGCTGCTGCTCTCCTGCCCGGCACCGTCGCCGTCGAAGAGGACGGCGGCGCCGAGGGTCAGTCGGAGCCGTCCCGAGCCGGCCACCGCCAGGGTGTGGGTTCCGGTGGCCCGAGGGGTGAAGCTGCCGGTGAGTTCGACGGCGTGCAGGTCCCGCCGGGCCACGCCGTCGGGGAAGCTGCCGAGCACCTGGACCCGGCCGTCGAACTGCGGGGTCTCGGCGAGCACCCGGCCGTCGGCGGCGAGGTAGCGGGCGCGCAGGGTGAAGCCCTCGCGGGCGTGCGGGATCCGGGTGCGCGGGTCGGCGCCGGTGGCGAAGAGCACCTCGACGCCCTCGGGGAGCGCGGCGCGCAGGCCCGCGAGCGGGGAGACGATCCCGGCGGGGAAGACGGTCGCGGAACCGCCGCCGAGCACCCGGGCGTCACGGGCGGCCGCGCCGACGACGGCGACGCTGCGCAGCCCGTCGGCGTCCAGCGGCAGCAGCGGGCGCGCACCGCCCTCGGGCGTCTCGCCCACCGGTTCGTTGCGCAGCAGCACCATGGCACGGCGGGCCAGTTCGCGGGCGACGGCCCGGCCGTCGATGCCCCCGGGCGCGTCGGCCGGGGCCACCGCGGGCGGCACCCCGTCCAGACAGCCGGTCCGGGCGGCGAGCAGCAGCACCCGGCGGACCGCGGCGTCCACCTCCGACTCGTCGATCTCGCCCGCGCGGACGGCCGCCGCGAGCGGAGCGCCGAAGACCGTGCGGGGCCCCGGCATCGCCACGTCCAGGCCGCCTCGCAGGGCCCGGACGGTGTTCCGGGCCGCCGTCCAGTCGGAGACGTTGCAGCCGTCGAAGCCCCAGGCACCGCGCAGCACTTCGGTGACGAGGTGGTGGTGCTCGGTCATCGTGGAGCCGTTGACCTGGTTGTAGGCGGTCATGACGCCCCAGGGGCGGGCGTGGGCGACGATGTGCTCGAAAGGCGCGAGATACAGCTCGTGCAGCGGGCGCGGGGCGATGCGGTTGTCGACGGTGAAGCGCTCGGTCTCGGCGTCGTTGCCGACGAAGTGCTTGACGGTGGTGCCGACGCCGCCGTCCTGCACGCCGCGCACATAGCCCGCGCCGATCGCGCCGGTCAGCAGCGGGTCCTCCGAGTAGCACTCGAAGTGGCGGCCGCCCAGTGGCGAGCGGTGCAGGTTGACGGTCGGTGCCAACAGGACGTGCACGCCCTTGCGGCGGGCCTCCTGGGCGAGCAGACGGCCGGCCCGGCGGGCCAGTTCGGGGTCCCAGGTGGCGGCCAGGGCGGTGGGGCTGGGCAGCGCCACCGACGGGTCCTCCGCGCTCCACTGCCGGCCCCGGACGCCGATCGGACCGTCCGACATCACCAGCGACCGCAGTCCGATCGCGGGCACCGCCGGGAGGCTCCACATGTCCTGGCCCGAGAGCAGCCGGGCCTTGGTGTCCAGGTCGAGCGCGCCGAGCGCCCGCTCCACCGCGGCGGCGTGGTCGCGGGGGTCCATGTGGGCGGTCCCGTCCGGGCCGGGGGCGGTGCGGGGGCCGGGCGCGGCATGGCGGGCGTGCGACTGGTCGGTCATGTGCGGCGCTCCCTTGCGTGGACGGGCGACCCCCTGGCCGAATTCTTACCGCCACACCGGATGGCAGGTAGGCACTGTTCCCGTTCCGTTACCCCTGTGCCGCGCCGCGGAGGGGGCGGAACGGGAGGGTTACCCTCGGCCGGTGAGTGCACAGGAGCAGGGCCCGGCCCGCAGTACCCGGCGGGCCGGCGGCGGGCGCGAGGCGCAGCGCGCGCAACGGCGGCAGGCCATCCTGGAGGCCGCCATGGAGCTGATCGCCGAGCGCGGCTACCGCCGGACCTCGCTCGCCGCCGTCGCCGAGCGGGCCGGACTGACGCAGCAGGGGCTGCTGCACCACTTCCCGACGAAGGAGCTGCTGCTGGTCGGCGTACTGGAGGCGCGCGACCGCTGGGACGCGGCCGCCGCGGCCTCCGGCTCCTGGCGCACCGCCACCCTCGCCCAGCTCGTCGACTACAACGCCACCCGCCCCGGCGTCGTCCAGGCGTACACCGTGCTCTCCGCCGACAGCGTCACCGAGGACCACCCGGCACGCGACTTCTTCGAGGCCCGCTTCCGCGCCGTCCGCGAGGCGCTCGCCGGCGCGCTGCGGGCCGAGTTCGGCGACCGCCTGCCCGGCGGCCTGTCCCCGGAGCGGGCGGCCCCGCTCCTGGTCGCGGTGATGGACGGACTCCAGCTGCAGTGGCTGCTGGATCCGGAACGGGTCGACATGCCCGCCTCGTTCCGCGACTTCCTGACGCTGCTCGGAGACGGGAAGTCCGGGGAGGGGACGGGGAGATGAGGGGCGTGGGTTCGGCGGGAGGGGTGGGTGCGGCGTGGGCGGGGAGCGGGGGTGAGGGACTCGGCCGGCCGTCGCGGGCCGCGTGTGCTGCATGTGCTGTGCCGACTGTTTGGTCGGGAGTTATCCACAGGCCGCCGCGGGCGGGATGCGGGGTGGGCATCATGAGGGAATGATCATCGCAGCCGCACAACTCCCCTCCGTACCGGGCGACATCGCCGGCAATGCCACGCGGATGGCACATCTCATCACCGAGGCCGCCGAGCGCGGCGCCGGACTGGTGGTGTTCTCCGAGCTGGCCCTGAGCCACTACGACCTCCGGCCGATTGCCGACGATCCGGCGAAGGCGGCCGTCCCGCCCGACGACCCCCGGCTGGCGCCCATACGGGAGGTGTGCCGCGCGACCGGTGTCGCGGCGGTGGTCAACTGCCCCGGGGGCAGCAGCCAGGACGGCGCCCGGCCCACCATCGCCAGCTTCGTCTACAGACCGGACGGCGCCCTGCTCACCCGCTACGACAAACGGCATCTGACCGAGACCGAGAGCGCGGTGTTCGCGCCGGGCAGCGCGCACGGCCGGTTCACCCTGGGCGGGATCCGCTTCGCGCTCGCCACCTGTTTCGACAGTTCCTTCCCCGAGGTGGCGGAGCGGGCCGTGGCGGACGGCTGCCGGGTGTATCTGTCCAGCGCCTTCCACGGC
The DNA here is from genome assembly GCF_019774615.1 of Streptomyces sp. BHT-5-2. NCBI lineage: Bacteria > Bacillati > Actinomycetota > Actinomycetes > Kitasatosporales > Streptomycetaceae > Streptomyces > Streptomyces sp. BHT-5-2. Next base: position 6,288,944 of record NZ_CP081496.1, read on the forward strand.
GACGCGGAACGGGTCGCGCGCTATGGCGAGCTGGCCCGCGAGCACGGACTGCACGTCCTGCTCGCCAACGGCACGGGCGTCGGGAGCCCCGGGCCGGCCGCGGGGCTCAGCGGCTGCTGGCTGCCGTCCGGCGAACCGGTGGCGTCGGCCGGTCCCGGCGGCGACGGTGCGGAGCTGGTGCTGAGCGACGTCCGGGACGCGATCACGTTGATGGCCGACCCCGCGGTGGCCGCGGTGCCGGTCCGGGAGTGCGGCGAGCCGTTGGTGGACGTGCGCACCGCCGCGCCCGAGCTGATGGCGGGCCGCCTCAGGACCGGGGCGGACGGCGAGGGCGACGGTGCGGACGGCGTGTTCGCCCAGCTGCGGGAGGGTGTGCTGCGCCGGCTGCTGGCCGCGCAGGAGGCACTGCCCGACGGGTGGCGGCTCCGGGTCGTCGAGGGGTACCGCCCGCCGGCCCTCCAGCGCCACTACTTCACGGGGTACGCCGACAGGCTCCGCGCCGACCACCCCGACTGGGACGAGGCACGGATCCGCCGGGCGGCCAGCCGCTATGTGTCGCCACCGGAGATCGCCCCGCACAGCGCGGGCGGTGCGGTGGACCTCACGCTGGTCACCGCGGACGGCGAGGAGGTCGACATGGGGACACCGGTCGACGCGTCCCCGGAGGAGAGCGGCGGCGCCTGCTACACCTCGGCGCCGGACGTGACGCCCGCAGCCCGCGCCCACCGCCGGATCCTGGCCGCCGCGCTGCGCGGGGCGGGCCTGGTCAACTACCCGACCGAGTGGTGGCACTGGTCCTACGGCGACCGCTACTGGGCAGTGGAGACCGGCGCGGAACACGCACTGTACGGGCCCGTGGAACCGGGCGCGGAGCCTGCGACCGATGAGACGGAGGGGACAGAAGTGGTGGAGGGCTCGGAAGGGACGGCGAAGGTGGCGGGGAAGGAAGGCGCCGGAGGATCGAAAGGCAAGGAAGACGGGGAAGGCGCGGCGGGCATGGGTGGTGGCGCGGGCGGCACGGGATCGGTGGGGGCCGAGCGGTGAGTGGTGGGCGGGGCCGATCGGGAGGGGCGGCCCCGCGGTCAACTGCCGTAGTGTGCTGGCACGTTGGGCCAGCCTTGCCCTGCCCCCGGCAGGCCGCCCCGGCCGGCCCGGTCTTGGCGCACCAGGCCGGCCCCGTCGGCCCGCGCCACCTGGTCGATCCACTCGACTCAGACGGCCCCGTCGGCTCGGCCAGGTCGGCCAGGTCGGTCTGGCCAGCCCGACAACCGTCCCGTCCGGCCCGACCGTCCCACCATGCCCGTCCGGCCCGTCCGGCCGAGTCGCCGGGCACCGCCGGGCGGCCCCTCCGGTGGCTCAGGGGACGGGCCGGACGGGCCGGTCGCCGCTGCCGGCTCTGCCGGCTCGGGGGCCGGTGTCTGCGGGGGCTACGGCTGTTCCGGCAGTTGGGCGAGTTCGTCGGTGGTGGGGTACGACGGCTGGGCGCCGGGCTTGGTGACGGCGGCGGCGCCGACGCGTACCGCGAAGCGGGCCGCCTCGGCGAGGGTCGCGCCGCCGGCCAGTCGTGTGGCCAGGGCGCCGGTGAAGGCGTCGCCGGCGCCGGTGGTGTCCACGGCCTCGACCCGTACGCCGGGCACGGCGGTCGTCCCGGAGGCGTCCAGGACCAGCGCGCCGTCGCCGCCGAGGGTCACCACGACGGAGCGGGCGCCGCGCTCGTGCAGGGCGGCCGCCCAGTCGGCGGGGGTGCCGTCGGTGCGGCTGGAGAGCTGCCGGGCCTCGTGCTCGTTGACGACCAACGGGTCGGCCGCGGCGAGGAGTTCACGGTCGAGGCTCTCGGGCGCCGGGGAGGGGTTGAGGACGACGCGGGTGCCGGCCTCCTCGGCGGCCGCGGCGGCCGCCCGCACGGTCTCCATCGGGATCTCCAGCTGGAGGGAGACCACCGCGGAGGCGGCGATGACGTCCTTGGCGGCAGCCACGTCGTCCGGGGTCAGGGCGGCGTTGGCGCCGGGCGAGACGACGATGCTGTTGTCGCCGTCGGGGCTGACGATGATCATCGCGGTGCCGGTGCGGGCGTTCCCGTCCACGATGACGGGGGCCACGTCGGTGCCCGCCGCGCGTTGGGCGGCCAGCAGCAGTTCGCCGAAGGCGTCGCCGCCGACCCGGGCCAGCAGGGCGGTGCGCCCGCCGATCCGGGACGCCGCGGCCGCCTGGTTGGCGCCCTTGCCGCCGGCCGACTCCACCAGGTCCGTGCCGAGCACGGTCTCCCCCGCGCCGGGCCGCCGGGTAACCCGTACGGTCAGGTCCGCGTTGGCCGAGCCGACCACCAGGACGTCGTACATGCGCCGTTCCTCTTCTCTGTCCGGGCGTCGTTCACTCGTGTCCATACGCCGCGTTGCCTTTTCTTCCTGTGTGTCGCCGCCCGGCGGGTACCGGTGGTGGTGGCGGTGTGCCGCCCCGGTGCCGCCCGGCGGCACGGTCAGCCGCCGAACCGGGCGGCGTTGGCCGCCGTCACCAGCACCACCGGCACCCTGACCGTCCGCGGCAGCTTCTCCCCGCGGGCCGCCTTCAGCGCCCAGTCCACGGCCTGCCTGCCGAGGAGCTCGGGCTGCTGGGCGACGGTGGCGGTGAGCGTGCCGGCGCGGACGGCCCGGACCCCGTCCGGGGTCCCGTCGAACGCCACCACCTTCACGTCCTTGCCGGAGCGGGCGCCCAGCGCCTTGGAGGCGCCGAGTGCCATCTCGTCGTTGGCGGCGAACACCCCGGTGATGTCGCGGTGCGCCTGGAGCATATTGGACATCACGTCCATGCCCTTGGTGCGGTCGAAGTCCGCGGGCTGCCGGACGACGACCTCGATTCCGGGGTACTGCCGGATGCCCTCCTCGAAGCCCTGCCCGCGTTCGCGGGCGGCGGAGGTGCCGGGCTGGCCTTCGAGGAAGGCCACCTTGCCCCTGCCGCCGAGCGCCTCGGCGAGGGTCTTCGCGGCGAGCCGGCCGCCGGCGACGTTGTCGGAGGCGATGGTCGAGCCGACCCGTCCGCCGTTGACGCCACGGTCGATGGAGATCACCGGCACCTTGGCGCGGTTGGCGACGCCGACGGCCGGGACCGCCGCGTCGGAGTCCACCGGGTTGATGACGGCCGCCTTCACCTGCTGGCTGGTGAAGGTCTCCATCTGGTTGATCTGCTGCATCGGGTCGTTCTGCGCGTCGGTGATGTTGATGCGCAGTCCCCGGGCATCCGCCTCGGCCTGCGCACCTTTCTTGATCCCGACGAAGAAGGGGTTGTTCATCGTGGACAGGGCCAGGCCGAGGTCGGTGTCACCGCCGCGGTCGCAGCCGGCCAGGGCGAGGGCACCGACCACGAGGGCGGCGCCGAGCAGTGCCGTGCGCCGCCTCATCGCGCGCTCCTTCGCCGCAGGGTGTCCAGGAGGACCGCGAGCGCGATCACCAGACCGGTGGCGACCTGCTGCCAGAAGGCCGAGACGCTCAGGAGGTTGAGGCCGTTGCGCAGCACGGCGAGGATCAGCGCGCCGATCAGGGTGCCGGACGCCTTGCCGGAGCCGCCGGAGAGGCTGGCGCCACCGATGACGACGGCGGCGATGGCGTCGAGCTCGTAACCGCCGGCGGCCTGTGGCTGGGCGGAGGTGAGCCGGGCCGCCAGCACGATGCCGGCGACGGCGGCGAACAGCCCGGAGAGCGCGTAGATCACCAGCTTGCGGCGCCTGACGTCGATGCCGGAGAGGCGGGCCGCCTCCTCGTTGCCGCCGATCGCGAACATCGCGCGGCCGGAGTAGGTGCGGGCCAGGATCAGGGCGGCGGCCAGCCCCATCGCGATCATGACGAGGACGGGCACCGGCAGCCAGTCGCCCAGGGTGTCGCCGAGCGCGTTGACGGCTCCGGGGAAGGGGATCGGCGAACCGCCGGAGATGACCAGCGCCAGGCCGCGCCCCACGGACAGCATCGCCAGGGTGGCGATGAAGGCGGGCAGCCGTCCATAGGCGACCAGGGCGCCGGAGAGCAGGCCGGCGGCCGCGCCGACGGCGAGGCCGAGCGGCACCGCGAGCCAGACCGGCAGCCCCTGGCCGGTGGCGGCCCAGGCGACGACGGTGGCCGACAGGGCGGCGACCGAGCCGACGGACAGGTCGATGCCGGCCGAGACGATCACGAAGGTGACGCCGAAGGCCAGGATCGCGGTGACCGATGCCTGCACACCGACGTTGAGGAGGTTCTGGCCGTTGAGGAAGTCACGCGACAGCACGGCCATCACCACGACCAGGGCGAGCAGACCGCCGAGCGGGCCGTTGCGCAGGACGGCCCGGGAGAACCACGGCCCGAGGCCGCCCGGGGCCGGGCCCCCGCCCGCCGCCTCGGGGGCGGCTGTCGTCTTCAGCTCAGCGGACATCGGAGCCCTCCATCGCGCTCTCGTGGGTGTGCGTGCCGTCGGAAGCCCCGTGCGGGGTCTGGAGCGCCAGCTCCATCACGGCGTCCTGGGTGGCCTGGTCGGCGGTGAGTTCGCCGGTCAGCCGGCCCTGCGCCATCACCAGCACCCGGTCGCTCATGCCGAGCACCTCGGGCAGGTCGCTGGAGATCATCAGCACTCCGCAGCCGGCCGCCGTCAGCTCGTTGACGAGCCGGTAGATCTCGACCTTGGCGCCGACGTCGATGCCGCGGGTCGGCTCGTCCAGGATCAGCAGCCGGGTCTCGGCCAGCAGCCACTTGCCGATGACGATCTTCTGCTGGTTGCCGCCGGAGAGGGTGCGGGCGTGCTGCCCCAGCCCGCTCATCCGCACCTTCAACTGCTCGGCGACGGCGGCTGCCCGGCGACGCTGCCCGCGCCGGTCGACCAGCCCGCCACGGGTGTCCCGATCGAGTCGGGCCAGCGTCAGGTTGTCCTGCAGCGAGGCGTCCAGCACCAGGCCCTGGCCCTTGCGGTCCTCGGGGACGAGCCCCAACCCGGCCCGCATCGCGGCCCGGACGTCGCCCCGGGGCAGCGGCTCACCGGCCACCTCGACGCTGCCGGCGTCGTAACGGTCCACGCCGAAGACGGCCCGGGCGACCTCCGTGCGGCCGGCGCCGACCAGCCCGGCCAGCCCGACCACCTCGCCGGCCCGGACGTCGAAGTCGACGCCCTCGAAGACCGGCCGGGCCGGGGCGCCGCCGGTTCGCCCGGCGCCGCGGCGGGTCAGGCCCCGCACCCGCAGCAGCGGCGCGCCCGGTGCGTCGGGACGGCGGCGGGGGTACTGCTCGGCGATGTCCCGGCCGACCATCAGCCGGATCAGTTCGTCCTCGCCGGTGTCGGCGGGCACCTCGGCGACCGAGCGGCCGTCGCGCAGGACGGTGACGCGGTCGCCGAGGGCGCCTATCTCGTCGAGGTGGTGGGTGATGAAGACGACGCCGACGCCGGCGGCGCGCAGTTCGCGGACGATGCCGAAGAGCGTCTCCACCTCTTCGGAGGTGAGCACCGCGGTCGGCTCGTCCATGATCAGGACCCGGGCGTCCAGGCTGAGCGCCTTGGCGATCTCCACCATCTGGAGCCGGGCGATGCCGAGTTCGGCGACCGGGGCGTTCGGGGAGACGTCCAGGCGCACCCGGCGCAGCAGTTCGGCGGCGCGGGCGCGCATGGTCTTCCTGTCGACCAGGCCGAGGGCGGTGCGCGGCTGGCGGCCGAGGAAGATGTTCTCGGCGACGGTCAGCCCGGGGACGAGGTTGAACTCCTGGTAGATGGTGGCGATGCCGAGCCGTTCGGCGTCCTGCGCGGAGCGGATCCGCACCTCGCGGAGCCCGTCGGCCGAGCCGTCCGGGCCCCCGTGGGCGAGGATGCGGCCCGCGTCGGGGCGGTGGGCGCCGGAGAGCATCTTGATCAGGGTGCTCTTGCCGGCCCCGTTCTCGCCGAGCAGTACGTGCACCTCGCCGGCGCGCAGGCTCAGATCGACGCCGTCCAGCGCGCGGACTCCGGGGAACGCCTTGGTCACCCCCTCGACGCGCAGCAGTTCGCGGCCGTCCGGTACGTCGTCGTTGACGCCGGTCATGCGCTGCCCCTCTCTCCTCGGTGTGTTCCTCGGGTGGGTGTTCGTCGGGTGGCGGGTGGCCCCGGACGGTGTGGCGGTGGCGGGCCCCCGGGTCGTGTGGGTTGTGCGGGCCGTATCGGCTGCGGGGGACGGGCGGATCGGGGCGATCCGGATGTTCCGGACGGTCGGTGGTGCCGGCGGGCGGGGGCGGTCAGCGGGCGGGGGCCTCGCCGCAGGAGCGGCGCGGCACCAGCCGGGCGGGCAGCAGGACCGACTCGGCGGGACGGCCCTCGATGCGTGCCAGCAGGGTCTGCACGGCGGCCCGGCCGAGGTCGCGGGTGGGCTGGGCGATGGCGGTCAGCGGCGGGTCGGTGTGCGCGAACCACGGCACGTCGTCATAGACCACCAGCGCCATGTCGTCGGGCACCCGCAGGCCGCGGGCGCGGAGTTCGTCCATCGCGCCGAGCGCCATCAGGTTGTCGGTGGCCAGCACCGCGTCCGGTGGTTCGGGGAGGTCCAGGAAACCGCTCATCACCCGGCGGCCGCCGCTGGGTTGGAGGTCGGGGGTGGCGCCGACCCGCTCGTCGGGGAGCGCGATGCCGTGGCCGGCCAGGGCCGAGCGGAAGAGTTCCAGGCGCTCGTCGCCGGTGGGGGTGCCGGCCGGGGCGACGATGATCGCGGGGCGGCGACGGCCGAGCGCGGCGAGGTGGGCGGCGAGGTCGGTGAGCGCGGTCCGGCCGTCGGCGCGGACGCAGGGGGCGTCGATGCCGGGGACGGCGCGGTCCAGCAGGACGAGCGGGGTGCCGGAGGCGACGACCTCACGGAGCATCGCCGAGCCGGTGCCGGCCGAGCTGACCAGCAGGCCGTCGATCCGGCGGTCCAGCAGGGTGCGGATGTAGTCGTCCTGCTGGGCGGGGCGTTCGCCGGCGTTGCCGATGACGAGGCTGTAGCCCAGGCCCCGGGCGGCGTCCTCGACGGCGTCGGCCAGCTCGGTGAAGAAGGGGTTGGTGAGATCGCCGATCACCAGACCGAGCGCGCCGGTCCGGGCGGTGCGCAGGGCACGGGCGACGTTGTTGGGCCGGTAGCCCAGTTCCCGTACCGCGGCGAGCACCCGCTCGCGGGTCTCGGCGACCGGACTGTTGCCGTTGAGGACCCGGGAGACGGTGGCGACGGAGACCCCCGCCCGCTCCGCCACGTCCTTGATGTTCGCCATGGCTCCGCCGCCGTCCTGCCGGTGTGTAATCGATTACGCGTGTCGCGCGAGGGCTACGTAATCGATTACACGGGCCGGGCGTCAAGATTCGGCGAACGTGACCTGTGTCACGGCGGATGCCGGCGGGGCCGCGGCCGAGCGGTACGGAACGGCGGAGGGCCGCACCCCGTCGGGGGGTGCGGCCCTCTGTGTGCCGATGCCGGACGCGGCGGTTCGGACCGTCCCGGTGGACTCGGCGACCTCGCTCGCCTCGGTCGCCCTCACTCGCCCGGGCTCCCTCGGTTCGCTTCGGTCGCTCCGACCTCCCGGGGCGCCCCGACCGCTCCGGTCCGTCAGGCGACGGTCAGCGTGACCTCGATGTTGCCGCGGGTGGCGTGGGAGTAGGGGCACACCTGGTGCGCCTTCTCCACGAGGTCCTTGGCGGTGGCGGCGTCGACGGTGGGGATCGAGGCGACGATCTCCACCGCGAGGCCGAAGGCACCGTCCGGGGTCTTGCCGATGCCGACCTTGGCGGTCACCCGGGAACCGGAGACGTCGGCGTTCTCCCGGCGGGCGACGACGCTGAGCGCGCCCTGGAAGCAGGCGCTGTAGCCGGCCGCGAAGAGCTGCTCCGGGTTGGTGCCGGCGCCGCTGCCGCCCTGCTCCTTGGGCGGGTTGACGACGACGTCGAGCTTGCCGTCGTCGCTGGCGACGCGGCCGTCGCGGCCGTTCTCGGCGGTGGCGACGGCGGTGTAGACGACGTCGACGGGCTGGATGGACATACCGGATCCTCCTGTGGTTCGCCGCGACTCGCGCCCACTCATCGCGACGGCTTGCCGACGAGCCTAACGGGCCGGGGCCGCCCGGCGGGAGGCGAGTCTCACAGTGCGGAGGCCGGATCGGCCGGCGCGCGGGTGGGGACGGCGCCGGCGGCCCGGAGCAGTGCGGCCGTCTCCGGGTGCGGCCCGGCCAGCGCCCAGTCCAGTGGCCCGAGGCCCGTGCCGTGGTCCTCGCGGAGCCGCGGGTCGGCGCCGTGCGCGAGGAGTTCGCGGACCGCCGCGGTGTGGCCCCAGCAGGCGGCGGCGCACAGCGGGGTGCCCTGCTCGCCGTGCCCGCTCTCGGCGTCGGCCGGCGCGCCCGCCGCCAGGAGTACGCGGACGCTGTCGGCGTCGCCGTGCACGGACGCCGCGTACAGCGGGGTGGTGCCGTCGGCGTCGGCCGCCGCCGGGTCGGCCCCGGCCCGCAGCAGCGCCGTCACCTGGGCGACCCCCGCCAACGCCGCTGCCGCGACAAGGCGTTCGGCGAGCTTCTTGCGCTTCCGGTTGTTCATACGGGCGAGGTTACGACCTACGGACCCACGGGCTAGCGCCCGCGGAGGCGGGACGGTGCAGCCCGCGCGAAACAGGCGCGGCCGCAAGGGAGTTCGCCCCGCCACGAGCGAGCCGGGAAAGCGGGCGGACGGAAGCCGGGAGCGCGCCCGCCGGTCGGAACCGGGTGGGTGCGCCCGCCGGACGGTGGCCGGGCGAGCGCACCCCCGGACGGAGGCCGAGTGAACACGCCCCGGACGGAGGCCGGTTGAGCACGCCCGCCGGCCGCCGCGCTTCCCGGCCGTCCGGACGGTGGCCTCAGTCCGCCAGGCTCACGATCATCTTCCCGGTATTGGTGCCGCGGAGCATGCCGAGGAACGCCTCGACGCCGTTCTCGATACCCGAGACCTTGGTCTCGCTGTACTTCAGCTCGCCTGAGCGGATCCAGGCGGAGACCTCCTCGACGAACTGCGGCTGCAGCGCCTGGTGGTCGCTGACCAGCAGGCCCTCCAGGCGGAGGCGCTTGCCGATCACCAGGGGGAGGTTGCGCGGGGCGCAGCTCGGCTCGGTGGCGTTGTACATCGAGATCATGCCGCAGATGGCGGCACGGCCGTGGACGTTGAGCACGCTGATGGCGGCTTCGAGGTGGTCGCCGCCGACGTTGTCGAAGTAGACGTCGATGCCGTCGGGGGCGGCGGCCTTGAGCTGCTCGGTGACGTCGCCGTTCTTGTAGTTGAAGGCGGCGTCGAAGCCGTACTCCTCGGTGAGCAGCCGGACCTTCTCGTCGGAGCCGGCGGAGCCGATGACGCGGGAGGCGCCCTTGAGGCGGGCGATCTGCCCGACCTGGCTGCCCACCGCGCCGGCCGCGCCGGAGACGAAGACGGCGTCGCCCTCCTTGAACCCGGCGACCGCCAGCAGGCCCGCGTACGCGGTCAGGCCGGGCATGCCCAGGACGCCGAGGTAGGCGGTGAGCGGGGCGAGCGAGGCGTCCACCTTGGCGACGCGGTCGGCGCCGAGGACGGCGTGCTCGCGCCAGCCGAGGCCGTGCAGGACGTGGTCGCCGGGCGCGAAGCCGTCGGCGCGCGAGGCGAGGACCTCGCCGATCGCACCGCCTTCCATCGGCTGGTCCAGCTGGAAGGGCGGGACGTAGGACTTGACGTCGTTCATCCTGCCGCGCATGTACGGATCGACGGAGAAGTGGACGTTCTTGACGAGGATCTGGCCGTCGGCGAGCTCGGGCAGCGCAGCCTCACGGAGCGCGAAGTCGTCGGGGGTGGGCCAGCCCTGCGGGCGGGCGACGAGGTGCCATTCGCGGCTGGTCGTCGGCAGCGGTGCGGACATGAGCGTGATCCTCCAAATGCTTCAGATGCTGAAACAATGATGCAGCTGAATATTTCAGCTTGTCAAGCAATTGGGTATCCTGGTGTGTATGACTCCGCGCCCAGACCCGCTGACCGTCGAGGTGGTCGATCTCATCGGCACCGTCGTCGCCCGCTATCACGAGGAGTACGAGCGCGCCGCGGCCGAGCACTCCCTCACGGGTGCCCAGGCCAGGCTGCTGCGGATGCTGGTGATGGAGCCGATGCCGATGCGCAAGCTCGCCCAGTGCCTGAAGTGCGAGCCGTCCAACGTGACCGGCATCGTGGACCGCCTGGAGTCCCGCGGCCTGGTGGAGCGCCGCCCCGACCCCGCCGACCGCCGGGTCAAGCTGGCCGTGCCGACCCCCGAAGGCCGGGAGACGGCCGAGCGGCTGCGCACGTCGCTGGACTTCGCCCGTCAGCCGCTCGGCCGGCTGACGGTCGCCGAGCGCACCCTGCTCAGGGAGCTGCTCCAGCGGATGCTGGGCGTCGAGCCGGAAGCGGACGAGGACGCGGGCGACACCGGAGGGACGGGGAGCGCCGGGACGACCGGCAGGGGCAAGAAGGGCGGCACAGCGGGGTAGGCCAGGAGGATCTGGAAGGCGGGCCGGGCCGCACGGCGGCCGAATTGGCCCAGGCGCACGGCAGTGGAGTGTCCCAGCCGACCGGGCCGCCGACGTCCTAATCTGGACCGCATGACGCACCAGAGCCCCACCCGGCACTCCGTTGACTTCTACTTCGACCCCATCTGCCCGTTCGCCTGGATCTCCTCCCGCTGGATCCTGGAGGTGGAGCGCCAGCGGGACATCGAGCTGCGGTTCCGGGTGATGAGCCTGTCCGTGCTCAACGAGGGCCGCGAGGACCTCCCCGAGAAGTACCGCGACCTGCTGGACGCCGGCTGGGGGCCGGTGCGGGTGTGCATCGCGGCCGCACAGGAGCACGGCGAGGAGGTGCTGCGCGACCTGTACACCGCGCTCGGCACCCGGATCCACAAGGAGGGCCGGGAGGACACCGCGACCGTCGTCGAGGAGGCGCTCGCCGAGGTGGGGCTGCCCGCCGGGCTGGCGCGCGCCGCGGAGACGGATGCCTACGACGACGCGCTGCGCAAGAGCCACCATGAGGGCATGGACCCGGTCGGCGAGGACGTCGGCACGCCCACGATCCACATCGACGGGGTGGCCTTCTTCGGCCCGGTCCTGATGTCGATCCCGCGGGGCGAGGACGCGGTGCGGGTCTTCGACGGCGCCCGGCTGCTCGCCGGCTACGACCGGTTCTTCGAGCTGAAGCGGACCCGCACCGGGGAATTCGACTTCAGCTGAGGTCAGTTGACGGCGGCGGAAGCGGCGTCCTCGGAGGCGTCGCCCGTCGCCGTGCCCGTCGCCCCTGGCCGTGCCGTCTCCCCCTCCTTCGCCGTGCCCCGCGCCGCCCCCATGCCGCGCAGCAGCACCACCGCCAGGACGGCCCCCGTGCCCATCACGCCCGCGGCACACAGCACGGCGGTGTGCAGTCCCTGCGTGAAGGCGTCCTTGGCGGCCGCCACCAGCACGTGACCTGCCTCGCCCGGAAGCCGGGCGGCGACCGCCAGCGCCCCGGCCAGGGTTTCCTGTGCCGTCCCGGCGGCCTGATCCGTGAGACCGCCGGGCAGCACACCCCGTATGTCGCCGCGGTAGACCGCGCTCCCGACGGTGCCGAGGATCGCCATGCCCAGGGCGCCACCCAGTTCGGTGCCCGACTCCAGCAGCGCCGAGGCGGAGCCCGCCCGCTCCGGCGGCGCGGCGCCGAGGGCCAGCTCGTTGCCGAGCGACATCACCACCACCAGGCCGGAGGCGTAGACCGCGGACCCGCCCAGAACGAACCACAGCGGCGAGGACGGCGCCAACCAGGACAGCCACACGAAGCCGCCGGCCGCGACGGCGAAGCCGAGGGCGACGACGAAGGCCCGGTCCAACCTGCGGGCGAGCACCGCGGACAGCGGAGCCATCCCGCCGACGGCCAGGGTCGGCACCAGGTTCCACAGCGCCGCCCGCAGCGGGCTCATGCCCCGTACGGTCTGGAGGTACTGGGTGAAGAACACCGCGCACCCGACGACCGCGAACATCGCCAGCAGGTTCATCAGGACCGAGCCGCTGAACCCGCGGTGCCGGAAGAGCTCCAGGTCGAGCATGGGATGACGGGCGGTGCGCTGCCGCAGGACGAAGGCCGCTGCCGCCAGTACGCCGACGGCCAGGGCGGCGACGGGGAGCGCGGTCACGCCGTTGCGGGCGATCTCCTTGATCCCGTAGACCGCGGGCAGCATCGCCGCCAGGGAGAGCGCCGACCCCAGGAGGTCGAAGCGGCCGGCGGCCGGCTTCCGGAACTCCGGGAGCAGCAGCGGCCCACAGATCAACAGCAGTGCCATGGCAGGGGTGTTGACCAGGAAGACCGAGCCCCACCAGAAGTTCTCCAGCAGCGCCCCGCTGAGCACCGGACCGAGGGCGATCCCGCCGGTCACCGCCGCGGACCAGATGGCGATGGCCTTGCCGCGCTGCCGCTCGTCGAGGAAGAGGTTGCGGATCAGGGCGAGGGTGGACGGCATCAGGGTGGCGCCGCCGACGCCGAGCAGCGCCCGGGCCGCGATGAGCATCTCGGCGTTCTGCGCGTAGGCGGCGAGGCAGGAGGCGAGGCCGAAGAGGACCGCGCCGAACAGCAGCAGCCGGCGGCGGCCGATTCGGTCGCCGAGCGCGCCCATGGTGATCAGCAGGCCGGCGAGCACGAAGCCGTAGACGTCGAGGATCCACAACTGCTGGACGGCGCTGGGCTCCAGTTGGGCCGTCAGGAACGGCACGGCGAAGTAGAGCACCGAGACGTCCATCGAGACGAGCAGGCAGGGCAGCAGGAGGACGACCAGAGCGGTCCACTCCCGACGGCCCGCGGTCGTGGGCGGGGTCGGCGCACCCGGCACCGCGGGGGTATACGTGGTAAACGTCATGGCCGACAGCGTAAGCACGCGGGGTTTACGGCACAAACACCTTGCCGCACAAGGGATTTAGAGGTGCATCACACTAGTGCACCTGGAGGGCCGAACGGGCGCCGGCACAGGCGCTGCTACGCTCAACACCCCGGAAAACCCGGGAGATCCCCCTAGTGCACTAGTACGGAGGTCGCCGCGTGAACCAGTCCGCGCCACCGCCCTACCGACGGATCGCGGCCGTGATCCGGGCGCGCGTCGACGCCGGCGAGCTGGCGCCGGGCGACCGGGTGCCGTCGACCCGGCGGATCACCCAGGAGTGGGGCGTCGCGATGGCGACCGCCACCAAGGCACTGGTCGCGCTGCGCCAGGAGGGCGTCGTGCGGGTCGTACCGGGAGTGGGGACGGTGGTCGCCGAACCGGCCGACCGGGCGGGCACCCCCGAGGCCGCTCCATACATGCCGGCGGGCGCGGAGCCCGAGGGGACGCCGAGGGGGCGGCGGCCCCGGGAGGCCGACGGCGCGCTGACCCGTGAGCGGATCGTCCGGGCAGGGATCGAGGTCGCCGACGCGGAGGGGCTGCGCGCGCTGTCGATGCGCCGCGTGGCGGCCGTGTTCGGGGTCTCCTCGATGGCGCTCTACCGGCATGTGGCCGGCAAGGACGAGCTGGTGATGCTGATGGCGGACGCCGCGTTCGCCGAGGTGCGGACGCCGGATCCGGCGCCTGCCGACTGGCGGGACCGGATGGAGACGGGCGCCCGCCTGCAGTGGGCGCTCTACCGGCGGCACCCGTGGCTCGCCCCGTACCTGTCGATCAGCCGGCCACAGCCGATGGGGCGGGCGATGGCGCTCATCGAGTGGACCATGGCGCGGGTCGAGGGGGTGGACCCGGTGACGCTGCTGCACATGGCGGTGACGCTGTTGAACCATGTGCGCGCCACCGCCGCGGGCTTTGAGGACGACTTGGAGGCCGAGCAGCACACCGGAATGGACCGGGACCAGTGGATGGCGGCCATGGAGCCGGCCTACGAGCGCATCCTCCGGTCCGGCGCGTATCCCATGTACGCGAAGATGGACGGGGTGGAGGGGGAAGCCGTGACCCTGGACTCGCTCTTCGAATTCGGACTGGCGCGACTGCTGGACGGGATGTCGATGGTGGTGGAGGGGCGGTCGCCGGGACGGATCCCTTAGAGGCGGGGCGAACGGATCCCGTAGGGGATGCGCGGGCCCCCTGCGGGGCCACAACGCGGCCGGGAGGGAGGTTGTTCCCTCCGTGTCCGGGCGCCGCGCCCGGCGGAAGGGCAGGAGCCGGAACGGCAGGAGCCGGAACGGCAAGCGGAAACCGCACTCGCGGGAAGACGCCGCTCGCGGGAAGACGCCGCTCGCAGGAAGACGCCACTGACAAGAAGCGGCCGCTCACAGGAAAAGGCGAGGAGACTTTCCGCTCCTCGCCACTCTCAACGTATAGCGCACAGGGGGCCTTGCGGCAAGGCCCCGGTAGTGCCGCACAATCACTGGCCTGAGCCGGTAGCTGCGGAAACGGGGGACTCGCGAAGTGCGTGTGGAATTGCATGTCTTGGAACGGTGGGCCGGAATCGGGCCCGTGGTGGGGATCGCGCCGGGTGCACGCCGGGCGCTCGGCGCCGCGGAGGCGGAGATCCGGGTGTGCGCGTCGACGCACTCCGGGAGCGCGACGGCCACGGAAGCGGGGCCGATCGCATGAGTTCCCTGACCACCGGCGCGTTCGGCCTTCCCGAGCGACTCGCGGCCAAGGCCGACCCGGCGCTGATCGCCGGCGACGAGAAGCACTTCGCGGCCCTCGCGGAGAGCCTCGACGCGGCCGTCGCCGAACTCTCCGACCGCCTCGACGCGGAACGCCGGGCGCCCGGCGGCGTCGGCCGGCAGGCCATGGACCGCGACCTGGAGATCCACCGGCTGACCGGCCGGCTGGGCGCCCTGCGCCGCTTCGGCCTCGACCTGTGCCTCGGGCGCATGGTCCGCGCCGACGACCCCGAGCCCGTGTACGTCGGACGGCTCGGCCTCACCGACGGCGCGGGGCGCCGGCTGCTGCTCGACTGGCGCTCCCCCGCCGCCGAACCGTTCTTCGCGGCGACCCACGCCCGCCCGATGGGGCTGGCCAGCCGCCGCAGATACCGCTGGACCGGCGGCCGGATCAGCGACTACTGGGACGAGGTGTTCACCGCCGACGGACTGGAGCGGCATGCCGCGCTCGACGACCAGTCCGCCTTCATCGCCGGTCTGGGCAGCAGCCGGTCGCCCCGGATGCGCGATGTGCTCACCACCATCCAGGCCGACCAGGACGCCGTCATCCGGGCGGGCTCCCGCGGCGCGCTGGTCGTCGACGGCGGCCCCGGCACGGGCAAGACCGTCGTCGCACTGCACCGCTCCGCCTACCTCCTCTACTCCGACCCCCGCCTCGGGCACCGCAGGGGCGGCGTGCTGTTCGTCGGTCCGCACCAGCCCTATCTGGCCTATGTCTCCGACGTGCTGCCCAGCCTCGGCGAGGAGGGCGTGCAGATCTGCACGCTGCGGGACCTCGTCGCCGAGGGCGCCGGCGCGGCCGACGAGGCCGACCCGGAGGTGGCCCGGCTGAAGTCGTCCGCGGACATGGTGCGGGCGATCGAGACGGCCGTGAGGTTCTACGAGGAGCCGCCCACCGAGGGCATGACCGTCACGACCGACTGGGCCGACGTCCGGCTCAGCGCCGACGACTGGGCCGAGGCGTTCGACGCACCGGACCCGGGCACCCCGCACAACGAGGCGCGCGAGCAGATATGGGACGAGCTGGTCGCGATCCTGCTGGACAAGCTCGGCGGCGACGACAGCGGCATCTCGCCCGACCGGCTCCGCCGGTCGCTGCGGCACGACGAGGAACTGGTCACCACCCTCAACCGCGCCTGGCCACTGCTCGAAGCGGCCGACCTCGTAGGGGACCTGTGGTCGGTCCCGGCGTACTTGCGGATGTGTGCGCCCTGGCTCGACCGCGACGAGGTCCGCAGGCTCCAGCGCAAGGCGGCACCCCAGGCGTGGACGGCGTCCGACCTGCCGCTGCTGGACGCGGCCCGGCAGCGGCTCGGCGACCCGGAGACGGCTCGGCGCAAGCGCCGGCACCGGGCCGCCGTCGCCGCCGAACGCGCCCGTATGGCCGACGTGATCGGCGACATCGTCGCGGCCGACGCCGACGGGGAGGGCGCGGTGACGATGCTGCGCGGCCGCGACCTCCAGGACACCCTGATCGACTCGGACGCACTGCCCGGCACCGACCCGGACCGGCTCGCCGGCCCGTTCGCGCACATCGTCGTGGACGAGGCCCAGGAACTGACCGACGCCGAATGGCAGATGCTGCTGCTGCGCTGCCCGTCCCGGAGCTTCACCATCGTCGGGGACCGGGCCCAGGCCCGGCACGGCTTCACCGAGTCGTGGCGGGAGCGGCTCGAACGGATCGGACTCGACCGGGTCGAGGTGGCGTCCCTGAGCATCAACTACCGGACGCCGGAAGAGGTGATGGCGGCGGCCGAGCCGGTCATCCGGGCCGCGCTGCCGGACGCGAACGTGCCGACGTCCATCCGCAGCAGCGGCATCCCCGTCGTCCACGGGCACGTCGCGGAGCTGGACTCCGTCCTGGACGGCTGGCTCGCCGCGCACGACGACGGGACGGCGTGCGTCATCGGCGCGCCCGTGTTCCGGGAGCGGCCCCGGGTCCGGTCGCTGACGCCGGAGCTGTCGAAGGGGCTCGAGTTCGACCTGGTCGTGCTCGTCGACCCGGAGACGTTCGGCGACGGGATCGAGGGGGCGGTGGACCGCTATGTCGCGATGACCCGGGCGACCCGGCAGCTGGTCGTGCTGACGAGTTCCTGAGACCTGAGGAGGTGAGGCGTCCCGCCGGCTAGCCGAGTTCGCCTCGTAAGCGTTGGGCGCGGAGGACGAGTTCGAGTTCGAAGCGGCGGTCGGGGTCGTCGACGTCGGGGCCCCACAGCTCGCGGATCTGGCGGAGGCGGTAGCGGACGGTCTGCGGGTGGACGCCGAGGCGGGCGGCGACCTCGGGGGCGCCGCCGCGGGTCTCCAGCCAGGCGAGCAGGGTCTCGGCCAGGCGGCGGCCGTGGGTGGGGCCGCAGTGGTCGAGCGGGGCGAGGCGGCGGCGGGTGAGGTCCTCGATCAGTTCGCCGGGCGGCAGCAGGACCAGCGCCTCGGTGTGCTCGGTGCACTGCAGGAGTTCGCCGGCGGGCAGCAGTCCGCGCTCCATCAGGTCGACCGCGGAGGCCGCCCAGCGCAGCGACTTCCCGGCGTCCGGCAGCGGCACGGCGGGGCCGATGGCACCCGACCAGCCGGCCGCGGCGCGGGCCAGCAGCTCGCGGCGGCCCGGGGCGTCCGGGTCCGGCACCACCAGCCGGGGCCGTTCGCACTCCATGTCCAGCAGGATCCCGTCGGCCACCGCGGGCGCGACCGCCTCCCGGTCCGGGCGCAGCAGCACCGCCACCGCGACCCGTTCGGGCAGCGGCCAGCCGATCAGCCGGGCGCGTTCGGCAAGTCGGGGGTGGGGGCTCCCGGCACCGGGGGCGGGCGGGGACGGGGGCGGAGCCGCGGCCCCCGCCTCGG
Source organism: Streptomyces sp. BHT-5-2 (assembly GCF_019774615.1). Lineage (NCBI taxonomy): Bacteria > Bacillati > Actinomycetota > Actinomycetes > Kitasatosporales > Streptomycetaceae > Streptomyces > Streptomyces sp. BHT-5-2. The sequence continues at coordinate 6,306,368 of NZ_CP081496.1, forward strand.
AGAGTCCACCGGGGGCGGCGGCGGGGACAGCGGCGGAAGCGGAGGCCACGCCGACTGCGCCGGCTGCGCGGCCGGCCGCAGGGCCGTACCCGGCGCCGGCCCGCCGGCGGAGGGTTTCCGTGCCCTCCCCGGGATACGGGTCCGGTTCCGCGAACAGCTGGTCCATCAGGCGGCGTTGCATCCGGAGGCGTTCGCCGGCCTGGCGGGCGGCGGCCTCCGCATAGCCGCGGACGGATTCGGCGACCAGCCCGTCGAGGTACTCGAAGCCGGACTCGGCCAGTTCGTACATGGCGGGGGCGGGGATGGCGACCTGCTGGCCGATCTCCGCCAGCCGCCGCCACGCCAGCCGCACCCCCAGCCGGTAGATCGCCTGGAGGACGTCCAGGCTGCGGCCCTGGAGGACCTCGCCGCGGCCGAACTCCTGGAAGACGCGCGGGTGGACGTGCGGCCGGTCCAGGCCGGTGGTGAGGTGCGCGACGAAGTGCTCCAGGGACTGGCGGATGCCGACCAGGGCCCGCGGCTCCCCCGACTCGTCGGGGACCAGCGGCAGTCGGGGGTACTCGCTCCGGATCTCCCGGAAGATCTCCTGCGCCAGCGCGGGGACCTCCTCCAGGGCGAGGGCGGCGAACCGGTGCACCTGACAGGCCGGCACCTCCCGCCAGGCCGAGCGGACCGCGGTCACCACGACGCGGCCCTACGCGCCGGGCCGGCCGAAGGTCACCAGCGGCACGTTCGGCTGCTCGGGGGCGGCCCGCAGGGCGGCGACGATGCCCAGCGCGGCGCCCACGGCCAGGGCGGCGGCGGCCAGCGCGGTCAGCGCGGCGGCGAGCGTGCGGTGCATGACGCGGCGGTCCCTTCGTCGGCAGCCGGTACCGGGCGAGTGGCACGAACCGGACCGGTATCGGAAAAGCGGCACAGCGGAGCACGTCGACAGTCGACAGGTGTGCGGCCGCCGGTGCGGGCGGCCCTGCGGCCCCGCGGCCCGCGGGGTCCGACGGCTCGGAGGACCGGCGGCGGTGCCGCGTTCCCACCGCGCGGCGCCGCTTCGGTCGTGGTGCCTGCCGAGTGTGGAAGGGCATTGACGCGCTGTCAAGGGTTCGCTTACGTTCCCGGCCCATGACGCCGCGTCGCGGCGCCGCACGTGCACCAGGGCGTGTTCCCCCACCGCTTCCAGGAGTGCTCGTATGCGCCGATCCAGATGTTCCGGCCGTTCCGCGGCGTCCCCCGCGGCCCCCTCGCCGGCCGCCCGCACCGCCTCGCCACTCTCCCTCGTCCTCCTGGGCGCCGGCGTGTTCCTGCTGGTGCTGGCCCCGCTGCTGGCCTGGTACGTGACGCCGCGGGCCGCGGTCACCCCCGTCGACGTGGACGTCACCACCGTCTTCACCGGCACCGGCAGCTACTTCGACGCCGGCGCGCTGACCACCCGCGACGGGCAGCGGATCACCGTCACCCGGCACGTGCTGGGCGATGTCGCGGCGAGCGAGCGGAGCGGGCGGGCGGTCTGGAACGTGTCCACGACGGTGGACACCCCGCGCACGCTGCCGCTCGCGGACCCGCGCCGGTCGTTCCAGTGGACCACCGGCCGCTGGGTCACCGACCGGCGCAGCAACGAACCGGTGCACTGCTGCGGGGAGTACCCCACCCGCTTCGACGGGGACGCCTACCTCAAGTTCCCCTTCGCGCTGGAGAAGAGGACCTACCGCTGGTGGGACGACACCCTCGGCGCGGCCGTCCCGCTCCGCTTCGCCGGCACCGTGCGGCTGTCCGGGATCACCGGCTACCGCTTCACCGGGACCGTGCCGGCCACCCGGACCGGCACCCGGCAGGTCCCCGGGCGGCTGGTCGGCCGGCCCGGACAGGGCCAGATCCAGGCCGAGGAGTGGTACGCGAACACCGGGATCGCCCTGGTCGTCGAGGAGCGCACCGGGCGGATCGTCGACGCGTCGATCGCGCCGGTCAAGACGCTGCGGGCACCCGGCGCCCGGCGGGACGCGGTGGTGCTGCTGCGGGCCCGGCACCTGGCGTTCACGCCGGCCACCCGGCGGGCGCAGAGCGCCCTGGCGCGGGCCGACCGCGACAAGCTGGTGCTGGTCGGGCGGACCCTGCCGGTGGCGGCGGCCGCGGCCGGCGGGGTGCTCGCCGCCGCCTGGGTGCTGCTGGTGGCCCGCGGCCGACGGTCCGGTGGCCGATTCTCAGCGGCGTGACGACGTGACGGGCGGGACCGGAGCGGTTTTTGTCACCCCGGTGAGTAGCCGCGGCCCCGCCCCGCCGCGAACACTGTGCCTCCCACACCGGGAACACGCCCCCGCACGACCCCGTACGCCCCCCGCACCGTCCGCCCCGTACACCCGCAGACCGTTCCGTAACACCCGCCGACCGCTCCCCGACGCTCCGCACGGCCCGCACGACTCAGCACGCAGTACGTCCCCCACCGCCGGTACCGCACCCTGAGACGAGTTGGATCGCACATGCCCCAGCATGTACCCCCCTCCCCACCGCTGCCCGCCGCACCGCCCGTCCCCGTTCCGCCCGTCCGGTCCGCTCCGCCGGCGGCCCCCACGCCGGCCGCCCCGGCCGCGCCCCCGCTGCCCCGCCGGATCGTCTTCCTGGCCCGCCGCGACCTGGCCAACCCCGCCGCCGGCGGCTCCGAACTGCTGGTGGACCGGATCGCCGACGGGCTCACCGCCCACGGCCACGACGTCACCCTGCTGTGCGGCGGGCAGACCGCCGAGCACGGCTACCGCGTCCTGTCGGCGGGCGGCGACGCCGGCCACTTCCTGCGCGTCCCCCGCCAGGTGGCGCGCCGGACCGGCGGCTGCGACCTGCTGGTCGAGGTCTGCAACGGCATGCCGTACCTGGCGCCGCTGTGGCACCGCGGGCCGACGCTGTGCCTGGTCAACCACGTCCACACCGACCTGTGGCGGATGCGCTACCCGGCGCCCGCCGCCCGGCTCGGCCGCCGCCTGGAGCACTGGGCGCTGACCGGCACCCACCGCCACAACCTGATGGTCGCGGTCTCCGACTCGACCGCCGGCGCCCTCGCGGACCTCGGCGTCGCCCCCGACCGGATCCGGCTCGTCCACAACGGCGTCGAGGAGCCCGGCCCGCTCCTCCCCGAGGCCCCCGAGCCGCTGTTCCTGGCCATGGGCCGGCTCGTCGAGTACAAGCGGATCGACCTGCTGCTGCGGCTGTGGGAACGGGTCCGGCCGGTCACCGGCGGCCGGCTGGTCATCGTCGGCGACGGCCCGGAACGCGACCGGCTGACCGCGCTGGCCGGCCCCGACGTCACCTTCACCGGCCGGATCTCCGAACAGCGCAAGCACCAACTGCTCTGCTCCGCCTGGCTGTTGCTGCACCCCTCGCTCGTCGAGGGCTGGGGCCTGGTGGTGATGGAGGCCGCCGCGCGCGGCACCCCCACCGTCGGCTTCGACATCGCCGGGCTGCGGGACTCCGTCGAGAACGGCACCACCGGGCTGCTGGCCCGCGGCGAGAGCACCTTCGCCGCGCACTGGTGCACCCTGGGCCTGAGCGCCCGGCGGCGGCACGCCCTGGGCGCCGCCGCCGCCGACCGTGCCGCCCGCTTCAGATGGAGCCGCACCGTCCGCAGCTTCCGGGCTGTCGCCGCGGAGGCGTACCTCCGGCCGCTCCCAGGGTGGTGACGGCCCCGTGCGCGACCCCTCGCTGCGCAGGTCCCTCACCCTCTTCCGGGCCTTCCTGAACGAACCCGCCGACCCCGGACACTGCTACCGGCTGCTCGCCCGGGACGCCGCCGACCAGGTCGAACGGTACGTCCCGCTGCGCGGCGCGACGGTCGCCGACGTCGGCGGCGGCAGCGGCCACTTCACCGAGGAGTTCCGCCGCCGCGGCGCCCACGGCTACCTCTTCGAACCCGACACCGCCGAACTCACCGCCCGCGGCCGGGCCCCCGACGGCGCGGTGCTCGCCGACGGCTACCTGCTGCCGCTCGCCGACGGCACCGCCGACGTCTGCTTCTCCTCCAACGTCCTGGAGCACGTCGCCGACCCGCAGACCTTCCTCAGCGAACTGGTGCGGGTCACCCGCCCCGGCGGCCTGATCTACGTGGCGTTCACCAACTGGCTCTCCCCCTGGGGCGGCCACGAGACCGCGCCCTGGCACTACCTCGGCGCGGCGCGGGCCCGCCGCCGCTACCAACGGCGCACCGGCCGCCCCGCCAAGCACACCCTGGGCGAGAACCTCTTCGCCGTGCACGTGGGCCGCACCCTGCGCCAGGTCCGCGCCCGGGACGACGTCACGGTCCTCACCGCCCGCTCCCGCTACGCGCCGTTCCTCGCCGAGACCATCCCCCGCCTGCCCGGCGTCCGCGAGATCGCCACCTGGAACCTCCTCCTCATCCTCCGGCGGTTGCCATGACCCAGACGCTGAAGATGTCCCCGTCCCCCGGCGCGCCCGACGCCGGCGGCACCCCGGCCACCGCCCCCGCGCCACCGCCCGGCGAACCCCGGCGCAGGCGCTGGCTGTTCGCCTTCTGGGCCGCCGTCCTGATCGCGTTCCTGGTCCCGTCCGCGGGCCGGACGACGTTCGAGACGAAACTGGGGGTGGCGCTCGACCCCTGGCGGTTCCTCACCGACCTCGGGCAGATGTGGCACGACCGGGCCGGCTTCGGCGGCCTCGCCGACCAGTACATCGGCTACGCCTTCCCCTCCCTCCCGTACTACGGCGCGGCCCGCCTCGTCCACCTGCCGGTCTGGCTCGCCGAGCGGCTGTGGATGTCGCTGATCGTCACCGCCGCCTTCTGGGGCGCGCTGCGGCTCGCCGAACGGTTCCGCGTCGGAAGCCCGCCCACCCGGCTGCTGGGCGCCGCCTGCTACGCCCTGTGGCCCGCCTTCACCCTCGTCGTCGGCTCCACCTCCGCCGCCGCCCTGCCCGGCGCGGTACTGCCCTGGGTCCTGCTGCCGCTCACCGACCACCGGCTCGACGCCCGCGCCGCGGCGACCCGTTCGGCCCTGCTGATCCCCTGCATGGGCGGCGTCAACGCGGCCTCCACCCTGGCGGCCCTGCTGCCCGCCCTGCTGTACCTGCTCTCCCGTACCGGCCCCCGCCGCCGCGCCCTGCTCGTCCGGTGGCTGCCCGGCGTCGTCCTGGCCACCGCCTGGTGGACCATCCCGCTGCTCCTGCTGGGGCTGCACGGCGAGAACTTCATGCCGTTCATCGAGCAGGCCGACACCACCACCGGCACCATGTCCGCCACCGAACTGCTGCGCGGCGCCGGCAACTGGGTCGGCTACCTCGACTTCGGCAAACCCTGGCTGCCCGCCGGGTGGACCCTGACCGGCAACGCCGCCGCCGTCGCCGGCTCGGCACTCGCCGCCGCCCTCGGCCTGGCCGGCCTGGCCCGCCGCGACCTGCCCGAACGCCGCTGGCTGCTGCTCACCGTGCTGACCGTCGCCCTGATCACGCTGGCCGGCTACGGCGGCGCCCTCGGCGGCCCCCTGCACGGCACCTGGCAGGACTGGCTGAACGGCTGGCTGCGCCCGTTCCGCAACATCTACAAGTTCACCCCCGGCCTCGGCCTGGCACTCGCCCTGGGCCTGGCCCATCTACTGGCCGCCGTCCGGTGGACGGGCACCGGGCGGCGCGCCACCCGCCCCGCCGCCCGCCGGCTGCCCGCCGCCGTCGCCGCCGTGCTCGTCCTGCCGGCCCTCGCACTGCCCTACCTCAACGGCAACGTCCTCCAGCCCGGCGCCTTCACCCGCCTCCCCGCCTACTGGCAGCAGACCGCCGACTGGCTGAAGACCCACACCGACGGCAGCCGCGCCCTGGTCGTCCCCGCCACCGCGCACGGCCTGTTCACCTGGGGCTCCCCCATCGACGACCCCCTCGACGTGCTCGCCCGGTCCCCGTGGGCACAGCGCGACTTCGTGCCGTTCGGCACCCCCGGCTCCCGCCGTGCCCTGGACGCCGTCGAACAGGCCCTGCTCACCGGCGCCGAAGTCCCCGGACTGCGCGACTATCTGCACCGGGCCGGCATCCACGACGTCGTCGTCCGCAACGACCTCGACCCCGACCAGATCGGCTACGTCCCCCCGCAGACCGTCGAACGCACCCTGGAGGCGTCCGGCTACCGCAAAACCGCCGCCTTCGGGCCGCTCACCACCGGCGGCCGCATCCCCGCCGACGCACCCCTCCAGGTCCAGGGCCTCTACCCGCGGCAGCGCTCCGTGGAGATCTACCGGCCACAGGGCGTCCCCGAACCCGGGCCCGTCACCGCCCCCGCCGCCGCGGCCACCGCCCAGCTCAGCGGCGGCCCCGAAGCCCTCCTCCAACTCTCCGCCGACCCCGCGCTGCGCGACCGGCCCACCGTCCTCACCGGCGACCGCCACCCCGGCATCGGCACCCCGCCGCTCCAGCTCACCGCCGACGGGCTGCGCCGCGCCGACACCCGCTTCGGCCTGGTCAACAGCAACACCTCGTACACCTACAGCGCCGACGAGAACAACCTCCCCGGCAGCCTCCAGGACCCCGGCCGACCACCACGGCAGATCCTCCCCACCAACGGCATCGAGCACCAGACCACCGCCGTCCTCCGCGGCGCCGCCGCCGTCACCGCCTCCTCCAGCGGCAGTTGGCTCTTCCACCTGCCGCAGTACGACCCGGTCAACGCCTTCGACGGCAACCCCGACACCGCCTGGGCCGAGGGCAGCGCCGGCAACCCCGTCGGCCAGTGGATCCGCATCGCCTTCACCACGCCCACCGCCATCCCCGCCCACCTCTTCGTCACCCCGCTCCCCGGCGACGGACTGCGCGCCGCCCCCACCGCCGTCCGCATCCGGACCGACCGCGGCAGCGCCGACAGCACCCTCCGCCCCGACGGCACCCGCCAGCAGATCAAGGCCCCGCCCGGGAAGGCCCGCTGGCTCCAACTCACCATCCTGGGCTCCCAGAGCCCGCGCGCCGGCCTCTCCGGCGCCGGCTTCACCGAGATCTCCGTCCCCGGCGTCCAGGTCACCCGGCTGCTCCAACTCCCCACCGACGCGGCGAAGTCCGACGCCCCCTCCGAGATCGTCTCGCTCCACCGGGGCAGCGACCCGGGCGGCCTCTCGCCCGCCTCCGCCGAGACCGGCCTGCACCGCCAGTTCAGCACCGGCCGCACCGCCCCGTACACCGTCACCGGCAGCGCGCTCGCCGTCCCCGGCGGCGCACTCGACCGCCTCCTGGACCAGGTCGCCCCCGAGCAGAAGGACCGCATCACCGCCACCGCCGACTCCACCGGCTTCGGCTTCGGCCGCTCCCTCAGCCCCCGCAACCTCGTCGACGGCGACCTGACGACGGCCTGGATCGCCGGCGCCCAACCCACCGTCCACCTGCGCTGGCCCGGCAAGAAGAAGATCGACCGGATCGTCCTGGCGGCCGCCGGCGGCATCTCCACCCGCCCCGAGGAGATCCGGCTCAACTCGCCCTACGGAGCCGCCACCGCCGGCGTCGACGACAACGGCCTGGCCCGATTCGACCCGATCACCACCGACCGCCTCGACATCACGATCAGCAAGGTCAAGGAACTCACCCTCAGCAACCCCGTCGCCGGCCAACCCCTCCAACTCCCCGTCGGCCTCAGCGAGATCTACCTCCCCGCCCTCGACGCCTACCGCACCCCCCGCCCGGACCCCACCGCGCGCTTCGCCCTCCCCTGCGGCAAGGGCCCCATGCTCGCCGTCGACGGCATCCTCTACGCCACCGAGGCCAACGGCCACGTCCGCGACCTCACCGAACGCCGCCCCGTCACCATCCGCCCCTGCGGCCCCGCCGCCCCCGGCAGCCACCTCCTCCTCCGCGCCGGCCAACACCGCGTGGAGGCCGGCGACCAGGGGGCACTGGTGGTCACGGACGTGCGGCTGGAGAGGTCCGCCGCCCCCGCTCGTTCCCCTGCCGACCGCCGGCCCTCCACCGGGAGCACTGCGGCGGCGGGACGGACCGTCGCCGTCAAGGACTGGTCCGGCGACCACCGCACCGTCACCATCGGCGCCGGCCAGGCCGCCTACCTCCAGCTCCACGAGAACGCCAACGACGGCTGGCACGCCGCCCTCGACGGCCGGGAACTCACCCCGCTCCGCGTGGACGGCTGGCAGCAGGCGTTCCTCGTCCCGGCCGGCGCCGGCGGCACCGTCACGCTCTCCTACGCCCCGGCAACCTCCTACGACCTGGGCCTGATCGCCGGCGTCCTGGGCATCGCCGCGCTCATCGCCTCCGCCCTGATCCGCCGCCCGCGCCGCACACCGCCGACCCCGCCGACCGCTCCGCAGCAACCGCCCGCCCCGTCCTGGGTCCTGGGCACACCGGCCCTGACGGCGGTGCTGGCCCTGGCCGCCGGCCCGTACGCGCTGATCGTCCTGCCGCTGGCCGTGGTGGCCCGGCTCCGGCCGCGGGCGCTGGTACCGCTGGCGGGCGCCGCGATGCTCGCGGCCGGCATCACGGCGGCCCTCGGCGCGGGCCACCCCGTCGCCGAGCAGACGGGCGCCTTCAGTCCCCTCGCCCAGGCCCTGGCCCTCCTGGCCCTCGCCTCGGCGGTCATCACCGTGCCGACGCCCGCAACGGGCGCCACCACGGACGGGGCCCCGTCCGATCCCGATCCCGGTGCTGATCCCGGTCCCGAGCCCGAGCCCGCAGCCAACTCCGTACGTCCACGCCGGGAATTCGCGGCAGGACCACCCCGGGAAGACGCAGGGGGACCGCCCCGGGAGAACCCGGCCGCGCCGCCCCAGGAGGACAGCCCCCGATGACCGCCCTCCAACCGGCCCGCCACGACCCGCCGCAGGCGCGGGGCGCCCGCCGCCCCGCCGACGCCCGCGTCCCCTTCCCCCTCGTGGACGAGATCTCCCGCCACTGCCTGGAGGACGCCGAACCGGAGACCGTCCACATAGAAGTGCACCTCCCCGGCCGACTCGACCACGAACGGCTGCGCACCGCGTTCCACCAGGCCCTCGCCCGCCATCCCCGCGTCCTGATGCGCCAGGTGCCGACCCGCTGGTGGCACCGCCACTACACCTGGCAGCTCACCCCGGCCCCGGACGTGGACCCGGTCGCCTTCCCGCCCCCGGGACCCGACGCCCTCGCCCGCGCCCGGACCCGCGCGCTCACCGAGTGCCCTCCTCTGGACGCCTCGCCACCGCTCCGCCTGGAGGTGATCGAGCCACCCCCCACCGGCGGCAACACCGCCACCAGCGTCCCCGGCGGCACCGTGCTGCTGCTCACCGTCCACCACACCGCCCTGGACGGCCCGGCCTGCCTCCGCATCTTGGCCACCGCCGCCGAACTGTACGCCGAGACCCCCGACATGCCCCCACCCCCGGCCCCCACCCCCCACACCGTCCACCCGCTCCCCCCAGTCCCCCTGCTCCCCTCACTTCCCTCCCGCCCCAACCCCCTCACCCGCCCGGCCCGCCTCGCCCCCGACCACACCACGACAGCGACCACCGCCCCACCAACCGGCAACGGCCTGCTCCTCACCGACCTCCCCCTCCCCACCCGCACCCCACACCCCACCAACCAATCCTCCCGTCCCCTCTACACCATCAACGACCAACTCCTCGTCGCCACCTACCTGATGACGACCCGCTGGAATCAACTCCACCACCACCGCCCCACCGCCCCCGTCGTCCTCACCATGCCCATCGACGACCGTCCTCCCGGCCCCCACATGCCCATCGGCAACGGCACCCGCCTCACCCAGGTCCCCTTCCCCCCGCCCCCACCTCCGCCCCCACCGCTGACACACCTCCTCCACCAGACCGCCGCCCGAACCCGCGCCCTCAAATCCGCCGCCCCCACCTCCCAACTCGGCCTGCCCGCAACCCTGCTGGCCGCCCTCCCCCTCCCCGTCGGCCCGCGCCGCGCCCTCGTCCGCGCCCTCCGCACCCTCGCCGCCCCCTGGTCACCCACGGCGCTCGTCTCCAACATCGGCCGCATCCCGTACCCCCTCGACTTCGGCGAGGCGGGCGGCCGGGCGACCGCGGTGTGGTTCTCCGCCCCGGCCCGGATGCCCCGCGGCCTGAGCATCACCACCGCCGCCACCCACGACGGCGACCGCGTCCACCTCGCCCTCCGCTGGTCCCGCGCCCTCCTCGACGACGCCTCCGCCGCCCAGCTCCTCGCCCTCCTCCGCTCCTCCTTCGCCACCACCCACCCCACTCCCGGCCCCCTCACACCCCCAACCGGACAGGGAAGCCCACCCCTCGACGCGGGAACCGCCCAAGAAACCCCACGACCCCAAGGAGACGCCCCACCCCCGAAACCGGAAGGAGCCACCCCATGACCACCCCCACACCGCCCCCCGCGCCGGCGGCCCCGGCGACCCCCACCCCACCCCCCGCCCTCCGGAACTTCTACGAGAACCCCGCCGTCCCCGTCGCATCCGGCGACGCCCGAAGCCGACGGCAGGCCCGCCTCCTGGCCCGCGCCCTCGGCCCCGTACACGCGGGCGTCCCACCCGCCACCATCCTGGACATCGGCTGCGGCGACGGCACCGCCGCAGCCACCGCCGCGAACACCCTCACGGGACACCGCGTCATCGGTGTCGACTGGTCCCAGGACGCCCTCCGCCGCGCCCGCACCCACATCCGGCACGTCGTTCGCGGCGAACTCACCGACGGCGGCCTCCCGTTCACGACCGGCGCGGCCGACGCCGTCCTCTTCAGCGAGGTCATCGAGCACCTCGTCGACCCCGACGCCGCCCTCGACGAACTCCGCCGCGTCCTCCGCCCGGACGGCCACCTGCTGCTCTCCACCCCGAACCTCGCCGCCTGGTACAACCGCGGCCTGCTGCTCGCCGGAATCCAGCCCGTCTTCTCGGAGGTCAGCCTCCGCGGCATCCACGGCCGCCCCGGCACCCAG